>JBNKYB010000039.1:0-21690 GCA_050300615.1 Flavobacteriaceae bacterium
ATTAGAATTTAAAGACATCGAATTAAAAACACGTTCGTACAAATAAGACATTATGAATTTAACACTTAAAATTTGGAGACAAAAAGACTCAAATGCAAAGGGTCAAATGGTCGATTATAAAGTAACTGATATTTCTGAACATATGTCTTTTTTAGAAATGATGGATGTTTTGAACGAGCAATTAGTTAACAGCGGAGAAGAACCTGTAGCTTTTGATCATGATTGTCGTGAAGGAATCTGTGGAATGTGTTCCATGTACATCAATGGAGAAGCTCATGGACCAGATAGAGGTATTACAACATGCCAATTACACATGCGTATGTTTAAAGATGGAGACACCATTACTATTGAGCCATTTAGAGCAGCAGCGTTTCCAGTAATAAAAGATTTAGTAGTAGATAGAACAGCTTTTGAGCGTATTCAGCATGCAGGAGGTTATATTTCTGTAAATACTTCTGGTAATACCCAAGATGCTAACTCCATTCCTATTTCTAAACATGCTGCAGATGAATCTATGGATGCAGCAACTTGTATTGGGTGTGGTGCTTGTGTAGCAACTTGTAAAAATTCAAGCGCTATGTTGTTTGTAGGAGCAAAAGTATCACAATATGCGTTATTACCACAAGGACAAGTTGAAGCAGCAGATCGTGTTCGTAATATGGTTGCTCAAATGGATTTAGAAGGGTTTGGTAACTGTACCAATACTGGTGCTTGCGAGGTAGAATGTCCTAAAGGAATTTCATTAGAGAATATTGCAAGAATGAATAGAGAATTAATGAAAGCGAATATTTAATAATCGCATAAACACATAAAAATAAAAAAACCCATGTATTTACATGGGTTTTTTTATTTAGCTTTGTCGTCCATTTTTTTAAAATCCTTAAATGCAATTTAAAATTAACTTTTATACGTTATTATTTAGTTTAACGTTTGTTTTTGGCTACGGACAAAACAATGATTCTCATATCCATAAAGATTCTGTTTCATCAGAGCAGTTATTTAATGAAATATCGTTATTAAATCATATAAAAATATTATCATCTGATACGTTTGAAGGACGTCGTACAGATACAAGAGGTGCTATTAGGGCTAGAAAATATATTATTAATGAATTTAATAAACTTCAAGTTTTACCATTTATAGCGGATTATGAACAACCTTTTTCATTCTCAAAAAATAATAAAACGTATCAAGGAGTTAATGTTTTAGGTTTTGTAAAGGGTACTGAATATCCCAAAAATTATATTGTTATTAGTGCACATTACGATCATGAAGGCATAAAAAAGGGTGAAATTTATAATGGTGCAGATGATGATGCTTCTGGAGTAAGCGCCTTATTTAGTTTTGCTGAATATTTTAAATTAAATCCACCAAAACACTCTGTAATTTTAGCCGCTTTTGATGCAGAGGAATTAGGCTTGCAGGGTTCAAAATATTTTATAAATCATTCCAACATTCCTTTAAAAGCAATCATGGTTAATTTAAACATGGACATGATTAGTAGGAGTGATACAAATGTATTGTATGCTGTTGGAACACGTTATAATAAAACCCTTAAGCACCTCATTTCAAATTTTAAACAATCGGAAGGAGCAAAGCTTATTGTGGGGCATGATGGTGAGGATGACTTAGAGAATTGGACCTATTCATCTGATCATGCTTCTTTTCATAAAAGAGGAATTCCTTTTATATATTTTGGAGTTGATGATCATGAAGATTATCATATGCCAACAGATGATTTTGAGAGAATTCAACCTAAATTTTACATAGAATCTGTAAAAAATATCATATCAGTTTTTAAACAAATTGATAACTTGAATTTTTAAAAGTAGGCTTTTAACTGAATAGTTCCGGTATGAATAGTTTTGCTTGTTTCTGTTTTTCTTCCAAAATAGCTTAAGTTTAAATCTAGAAATTTAGTGAGTTTTTTTTGAGCCAATAAACTCCAAGTAAAGTTTTTACCTGGTTGTAAACCTTCTAGCATTTGATAAGAGACAGGAGAATTTGGATTCCCAATAAAATCATTCGAAAAATAATTTAACTCACCATTAATAGCGACTTTTTGGTTGTTAGAAAAGGTGAAAGATACCCCGTATTTTTGTTGTTTTAAAGACTCTAAATTACCTATTGTATTCGAGGTTGAAGCATATTGAAAAAACACATCAAAACGATTATTATCATTAAATAGATAGGATAACTTAGGATTATAACGCTGTTTGTTAAAGTTATAATTTTTACTTGAGTAGTTTTCGCTAGTACTTTCATTAGTATCAAAATAAGCTGAGAGATCAAGCAACCAAGATTCTTGAATTTTGTGATTGAAATTTAGTTGATGACTTTTCAAACTGTTTTTAATAAATCCTATGGATAGAACATTTTGAGATTGGTTTGATAAAAAGGTGTAAGACGTTGTATAATGCTGTTTCCCTCTATTAAAAAACAAGACGTTTCTTAAGTTTAATTGTAGCCCAAGCTGATTGTTTAAATTTGTTTTAAAAGGGTTAATGTTAAAGTTATTGCCGTCTCTTTTTATTTTCCTATCAATTAAATAACTGGTTTGGTTATAAAAGTGTGACCAAAATTTCTGAGAAGCATTTTTGCTTACAGACCAAGAAGAAGGATTGATAGTTAAGCTTTGACTCAACCTGTTTTGATGTGTTTTGATAAAAACTCTATTGGGTAACAAGACTCTTATAAATTTTCCTTGATCTTGAAATTGAGCTATTTCAAATTCTTCCAGTTCTTGAATACCATTTTCGTTATAATCATTCCAAGTGTAGGTGCCTTGTCCAGGTTCAACCTCTACATAAGTAAAATCTTGTTGAGCTAAGGCACCAGAATTGGTTTCAAAAACAGTATTCCATTGTATAAGTTGTTTAAAAAACTTTTGGTTGTATTGTAATCTTGAGTTTAATGATTGTTCATCATCTATATCTGAATCTTCATAGTTAAGAGTTCTATAATTAACATATAGAGACAAGTTGGTGTTCTTGTTTTTAATAAGTTTGGAGTTTAAATAAAACGTATTAGAGGTATTTACTTTTTGTAATTGATTGTTTCTTATACTATCATTCACTCTGTTTTTATAGCCAATTTCTGCAAACACATTTGTACTGTCACCAATACCGTAAAAGATGTCGTACGATTTAAATTTTTGGCTCAGAGGGGTTAATTCAGAAGTGACGAGGTTTTTTTGTTCATTATTTTCAGCAGCTATTTTAGTGCCTAACCAGCTTTTATTCATACTGTACGTAATTCTGTTATAAGATCTAAAAAAAGATGAATTAGTTATATCTGATGAAGCTTTTAGGAAGCTTGAAAATGATTGAATATTGAATTTTTTTAGTTGTAAATTTATATTTGCAACCTGTCTATTTCCGTTAAAATTTTCTGAGTATCCCAAATGCTCAAACTCGTATGAAATGCTTCCTTTTCTGGAGTGATTTAATAAAAGTCCGGTTGTGAATAATTGTTGATTTCCAAGAGGGTTTTCAATGTTCCAATCACGATTGAATTCTGCTTTGTACAAGCGTTCAATTGTTTTAAAATTCTTTTGAATATAATCCATATCAGCAAAGGCATTTAGGCTCCAAAGGCTATCGTTTTTTACAATGCTTTGTGTTATTTTAAGTTTTCCAGCAAAGCCATTGTTATTAGCATCGTCAAGATTAGAAAATAAGTTGAGGTCGTTTTTGCTTCCGGCAGCTTCAAAATCAAGTGTTGTTTTTTCAGTTGGATGATAACTTCCATTGACCACTGCAAGTTGAAGTTTTGTTGGTGCTATTAACTGAACAACTGGAGCATAATTTCCTTGAGGAACACCTCCAATAGGCTCTATATATTCATAAATATTAGAAATAGCATTGATGCTACTTAATATGTAATTACCTTGATTGGCACCAACCAAACTAAAGGTGACTCGATATAAAACATCATCTGGATTGTTTGAAAACACAAAAGCTTCTTCACCATTAATCACTTCTTTTTTATATAAAATACGATTCTCATTAAATGTTTCTTTAACCTCAGAAGGTGCTACCATTAAGGATGTATCATCTCCGGCATTTGCAAGAATTTGAACTTGGTCTTGAGATAGGTTTTGTTGTAAAGGTTGGTTTTTAGCATCATTTTCTGAATAGACTGAAACCCCTAAATTAAGTTTATTGCTTTCATAAGTTGTACCACCATAAGCCACCAAACGTGAATAATTACGCTCACTATATTGATAGTCAACTGTAATTCGCATTTCAGATGTAATGGGAAATGTCGAATTAAAAATGATTTCACCAGCATTGTAATCAATAATGTAATCTTCATCTTCACCACGTTTTAACGCCACTCCATTAACGTAAACGGTTTCACTTCCAGAAACAATAAGTACATACAATTCGCCATTTTGTCCTTGTAGTTTATACGGCCCTTGATTGCCTTCCTGAGCCGTAAATTGACTTCGTGTAAATTGCCCCCTTACCAAGGCACCAGCAGCAAATAAATTGGTTTTAACATCGTCATTTCCCAGATTTACATTAACCATGAGTCCTTGAACACGTTTGGAAAAATTGCCAAAATAAGAGTTGGTTTTTACTAAATCAATGTCGCCAGCACGCACATTCCATTGGTCACTAAACAGTTCGATAAAAACTTGGTCAAATTCATCTAAACGTTGAGAATACCCGCTTTCTTGTAACGGAATATTGGCGTCTTGTATAGAGGCACGTAAGGATATTTTATCATTTAATTTTCCAGTGATTTGAAGATCGAGTTGACTATTTAAAACAGAATTTTGATTATTACCAATAGTAACCCCTCGCGAAATACTCCCAGAAGTTGTCAATCCATCAAAAGGAATAAAATTTGATTCCTGATTGCTTTGAGATAGCTTGTAAAGTGTTTGACTATTATCATTATTTTTAACGATAATTTTGTCATCTAACTGTTGGTAGGTTTTGGTTAAAAAATCGGGAAATCTCAGATAATTAACAATGATTGAATCTGTTGTAATTGGGTTTTTAAAAGTTAAAATTGCTTTAGGAAAATCAACGTTATAATGTGACGAATCTATAAACAAACCCCCTGTTGTTTTAATTGAAAAGTAATTAGGATTAATACTCACGCTATCAATTGCAATGGTGTCATTTACAGCAACTTTTTTAGTTCTATAATTAGAATTATGGTTTTGTGCCATTGCACAAAATCCCATAAAAAAGATAAAAAGGAAGCTGTTAAATTTCATCTGATACTAAAACCACAAATCGTTTAAAATATTTTGTTAATAGTTTTCGTTAAAAGTGCTTTAAAATAATAGTGTAAAAGTAACGCATTATTTATTTTAGCTGAAATTAACTCACTTTTTGTAAAGAAGAGAGTTATCCCAACAAAGTCTTAATAGTTATAATTTTAAAAAATCCCTTCTCCATAGGAGAGGGTTAGGGAGAGGAATGAAGATAATCTCATATAACGTCAATGGTATCAGAGCAGCAATAAACAAAGGATTTATAGATTGGTTAAAAAGCGCCGATCCAGACGTAATTTGCTTGCAAGAAATCAAAGCCTTAAAAGAACAATTAGATTTAAATCTTTTTGTTGACGCTGGATACAAATACAACTATTGGTTTAGTGCACAAAAAAAAGGGTATAGTGGTGTGGCTATTTTAAGTAAAATTGAGCCTAACCATGTTGAATATGGCACAGGAATTGAGTCAATGGACTTTGAAGGGCGTAATATCAGAGCCGATTTTGATGGAGTCTCGGTAATGAGTTTGTATTTACCATCAGGAACCAATGATGCGCGTTTAGATCATAAACTGAAATATATGGATATGTTTCAAGATTATATTAATAAACTTAAAAAAGACATACCTAATTTAATTATTTGTGGCGATTATAATATCTGTCACGAAGAAATCGATATCCATAACCCAAAAGGATTAAGTAAAGTGTCTGGTTTTTTACCTGTAGAGCGTGAATGGATAGGAGACTTTATTGATAGCGGTTTTATAGATTCGTTTAGGTACCTCAATAAAGAGCCTGATAATTATACGTGGTGGAGTTATCGCGCTAATTCAAGAGCCAATAATAAAGGTTGGCGATTAGATTATGCAATGGTTGCAAATCCGTTACAAGAAAATATTAAAAGAGCCGTTATACTATCTAACGCAGTGCACAGTGATCATTGTCCCATTTTAGTCGAAATAGAAAAATAATAATAGCAAACCCTAAAACAGAACGTTAAAAATGATTAAAAAAATCTCATTACTTGTATTAACATTAGCACTTTTTAGTTCATGTGTGTCTCCTAAAATTTATAAAGAGTTAGAAGGAAAATATAATAACTTAAAACAAGAAAACAGAAAGCTTTCCGATGAAAACGAAATGCTTTTAAGTGCTAAAACGGCAGCTGAAAACGAATTAGATCAACTTCAATCTGCTTATGATAAAGCGGTTTCAGAAAGAGACCAATTGCAAAGTGATTATAATGCCACAAAAGCTAATTATGATGCGTTAAAGGATTCTTATGATGCTTTAGAAAAAAATAGTTCGGCAGCCATTGCGGCTAATTCTCAAAAAAACAGAGAATTGTTAGCACAGTTGGAGGCTAAAGAACAAGCCTTAGCAGCAGAGAATCAGCGTTTAGAAAAACTTAAAAAAGAATTAGAAGACAGATCTAATCGTGTCGCTGATTTAGAAAAAGTGATTGCAGATAAAGATGCGGCAATGACAGCTTTAAAAGATGCTATTTCACGTGCTTTAACAGATTTTGAAGGCAAAGGATTAACTGTTGAGCAACGTGATGGTAAAGTATATGTTTCTATGGAAAACAAGTTGTTATTTAGTTCTGGAAGTTGGGCCGTTGGAGCAGAAGGAAGACGTGCAGTTAAACAATTAGGAAGTGTATTAGGACAAAACCCTGATATTGCCGTATTAATTGAAGGCCATACCGATAATGTGCCATACCAAGGAAATTCACAATTAAGTGGTAACTGGGATTTATCTACTAAGCGAGCTACTGCAATCGTTAATATTTTACAGGAAAACCCAGCTATTAATCCTGAAAATTTAACAGCTGCTGGACGAGGTGAATTTGCACCTGTTGCTACCAATGATACTCCTGAGGGTAGAGCCAAAAACAGACGTATTGAAGTTATTTTAACTCCTAAGTTAGATGAATTGTCTAAATTATTAAACGATAATTAATAAAGAAACGTCATTGCGAAGCAAATTTAAATTTGCTGTGGCAATCTGTTTGTCAATTTAGAGATTACCATGTAGCCAAAAGTCTCTTCGTAATGACACGCATTTTATTAATAACAAAGTTTTAAACCTTTCAGAGAAATAAAATCTGAAAGGTTTTTTTATCTTTAGGCTCTTTAAAAAAATCTAAAAAATTATTATGAAATATACGACACTTCCAAATAGTGAAATAAAAGTTAGTAAAATTTGTTTAGGGACTATGACTTGGGGCAACCAAAACACAGAGGCCGAAGGTCATGAGCAAATGGATTATGCCTTTGAACAAGGCGTCAATTTTTTTGATACTGCTGAAATGTACCCTGTTCCTGCAAATCCTGAAACACAGGGTAGAACCAGTAAGATTATTGGAACTTGGTTTAAAAAAACTGGTCATAGAGATAAGGTTATTTTAGCAAGTAAAATTATTGGGCGTTCAAGTGATTATTCAGCCCATATCAGAACAACAGGACTTACGTCCGAATCAATTAAAGAGGCAATTGACAAGGAGTTGCAGCGATTACAGACTGATTATATTGATTTGTATCAAATCCACTGGCCAGAACGTTTAACCAATACATTTGGTATAAGAGACTACAAGCACGACCCGAGTGATGAATGGGAAGATAATTTTAATGAAGTATTACATGCGCTGGATGAACAAATTAAAGCGGGAAAAATTCGCCATATAGGTATGTCTAACGAAAAAGCTTGGGGTGCCATGCGGTATATGGAAGAATCAAAAACCCATAATTTACCAAGAATGAGCACCATTCAAAATGCCTATTCTTTAATAAACAGAGTGTTTGAAGGAGATATGGCTGAAGTATCTATAAGAGAAAATATAGGCTTATTAGCTTATTCACCTATGGCATTTGGAGTGCTTTCTGGAAAGTATATTAAGGGAATAGCAGAAGATAATGCAAGATTGAAATTGTTTCCAAGATTTGCACGATATAGCAGCGAACAATCTACAGAGGCCACAAAACAATATTTAAAAATTGCTGAAGATAATAATATGTCTTTAGCTCAAATGAGTTTAGCTTTCGTTAACCAGCAGCCATTTTTAACCAGTAATATTATTGGTGCAACCAAAATGGAGCAGTTAAAAGAGAATATTGATAGTATTGATATTACATTGAGTGAAAATATATTAGACCAAATTAATGCGGTACATGCCGTGATTCCTAATCCAGCGCCTTAGTTTTCGGCATTTTACAAGTCATATCTTTATAATAACCAAAACCTCTTGCTTTTAAAAAGCAAGAGGTTTTTAATTATTTCATCAGTATTAAAAGCATTGTTTTAAAAAAATGTTTGAATAAGTAGCTAAAAATATTTATTTGAGATATTGAAATTATATGTAAATTGAAACAATAAATTAACATAATTAATTTGATAGTTATATGAAATGGCAAGGTAGAAGACGAAGTTCTAATGTTGAAGACCGTAGAGGACAAAGTAGTTCTGGACAAGGAATTGGTGGGCTTAACCCATCACTATTAATGCCTTTAATTAGAATTCTTTTCTCTAAAGTAGGACTTTTTATTGTTGGAGCATTTTTTGTTATTTCTTTAGTAATGGGCAAAAACCCGCTGTCTTTAATTAGTCAGTTTTTAAGTGGTGGATCTATACAGACCGAATCGTCTACAGACTATAAACCAACTGCTAAAGATGAAGAATTAGCTAATTTTAGTGCGACTATTTTAGCAAATACCGAAGACGTTTGGAACAAGCTTTTAGATAATTATAGAGAACCTACCTTGGTGCTTTTTACGAGGTCGGTATCTTCAGCTTGTGGTTCAGCTTCCAGTTCTACAGGCCCTTTTTATTGTCCGGGTGATGAAAAATTATATTTAGATTTAAGTTTTTTTGATGATATGGAACGCCAGTTAAATGCACCAGGCGATTTTGCACAAGCTTATGTTATTGCTCATGAAGTGGGACATCATATTCAAAAAATAATGGGAACTACTGCTAAAATGGAACGATTAAGAGGGCAACTTAGTCAAACGGAATATAATAAATACTCAGTTAGACTGGAGCTTCAAGCCGATTTTTTAGCAGGTGTTTGGGCGCACTATTCTCAAGAAATGACACAAATGATGGAGTCTGGCGATCTAGAGGAAGCTTTAAATGCGGCCAACGCTATTGGTGATGACCGTTTGCAAAAGCAATCAAGCGGGCGGGTAGTTCCAGATTCGTTTACACATGGAACGTCTGCACAACGTATGCGATGGTTTAAGAAAGGATTTGATACAGGAGATTTATCTCAAGGAGATACATTTAGTGCTAACCCGTTATAAAATTTATTATGTTATTACGAGGAGCACGACGAAGTAATCTGTTGATATGAGTTCAAAACTTAAGATTGCTTCACTGCGTTCGCAATGACGAGAACAGATTGCTTGACTATGTTGGCAATGACGTATTAAAACAAAAAGCCCAACTAATTTTAGTTGGGCTTTTTTAATTATTTAATTTGTTTACCATTTTTATCAAAAAAATGATATTCTAAATATGTGTAAGCATCTCTTGGTAAAACTTTAACCCATTTTTTGTGTTCAAAAAACCATTTTGAACGCACTGATGGAAAACCTTTTGTTAAAAAGGCTGCTATAAAAGGATGTGTGTTTAAAGTCAACTTTTTATAGTCTTTTTTTGTTAATTGTTCCAGATCGTGAGTAATTTTAGTCACCAATCCAATTGGTGCTTCTACTTCTTCACCATTATTAATGGCATCTGGATTTTCTTCACGAGTTTTTATGTTCATTTCTGGACGTACTCGTTGTCTAGTTATTTGTATCAACCCAAATTTACTTGGGGGCAATATTTTATGTTTTGCTCTGTCATCCTTCATTTCATCACGAAGGTGATTAAAAAGCTGTTGCCTGTTTTCGGCACTGGTCATGTCTATAAAATCTATTACAATAATTCCACCCATATCACGCAAGCGTAATTGTCTGGCAATTTCTGTAGCAGCTATTAAGTTAACTTCTAGTGCTGTATCCTCTTGGTTATTGGCTTTGTTAGATCTATTACCGCTATTTACATCTACAACATGCAGGGCTTCTGTATGTTCTACAATTAAATAGGCGCCTTTTGCCATAGAAACGGTTTTACCAAAGGAGGTTTTAATTTGTCTTTCTATTCCGAATTTTTCAAAAATTGGAACATTAGACTGATACAATTTGACGATTGATTCTTTATTGGGTGCAATTTCTTGCACATAATCTTTAATTTGATAATAAAGCTCTTCATCATCAACATGAATGCTTGTGAAGGTGTCATTGAATATGTCTCGTAACATAGACGAGGCTTTATTCATTTCTCCTAACACTTTACTTGGATGATGGGCTTTATGTAGCTTTTTACACATTGCCGTCCAACGACTAAGCAAATTTTGTAAATCTTTATCTAGCTCGGCTACTTTTTTGCCTTCTGCTACAGTACGAACAATAATTCCAAAACCTTGTGGTGTAATACTTTTTACCAACCGTTTTAATCTATCTTTTTCTTCTTTACTTTCTATTTTTTGAGAAATAGAAATACGATCAGAAAAAGGTACTAAAACGATATATCTACCAGCTATTGATAACTCAGAACTTATTCTGGGACCTTTAGTTGATATGGGTTCTTTTACTATTTGTACTAATAGCGATTGATTTGATTTTAAAACATCGGCAATGCTTCCGTTTTTATCAATATCTTTTTCAAATGGGAAATTTTTTAAAGAAAAATCTTTTAGTTTACCTGTGCTTACACGTTTTGTGAATTTTAAAAGAGAGGGGAGTTTTGGTCCTAAATCATGATAATGCAAAAAAGCATCTTTTTCATAACCTACATTTACAAATGCAGCATTTAGACCCGGAACAGCTTTTCTTATTTTGGCGATAAACACGTCGCCAACAGAGAAGTCGTTACCACCTTCATCTTTATGTAATTCAATAAGTTTTCCATCTTTTAATAAGGCAAAATCAACATCTTCTGAACTAGATCGAATAATCAATTCTTTATCCATTAAGTTAATTTTTATCCATACTCTCTAGTTAAAAGCTAAAAAGTTAAAAGTTAAAAGTGTAACACCAATAACCATCAACTAAAAACCATCAACTAGCAACCAAATTATATAGATGGATTATACATTATTTTAAAATTCAATAATTTTTAATTATCAAATTTAATGCCTTAGGTTGTCTAAATTAATTGTAAGACTACCTTTTTGTAGGCATTTCACAGGATTTTTTAAATCCGTGGAGTTCAAAAAAAGACACATAAAAGTGTTTAAATTATTAATGAACTCATTTCAAAGAACTTTTGTGTTTCAAAAACCAAAAAAAAGTAGTTTTAAACTACTTTTTTAGGTTATTTTTTCTTTTTGTGACGATTAGCGCGTGCACGTTTTTTACGTTTGTGCGTTGCAACCTTATGTCTTTTACGTTTTTTACCGCTTGGCATATATTATGTTTTAAAATTAATAATAAATTAAAATGTTGTTATTTAACCTCTACATTAGTTTTTACGCCTTCAACAAAAACTTTAGCAGGTTTAAATGAAGGAATATTGTGCGCAGGGATTTTTATAGTAGTGTTTTTTGAGATATTTCTACCGGTTTTTTCTGCTCTTGTTTTAATAATGAAGCTTCCAAATCCTCTTAAATAAACATTATCTCCACTTTCTAAAGAGGTTTTTACTTCGTCCATAAACGTTTCAACGGTTGCTTGAACATCACCTTTCTCAATTCCTAATTTCTCAGAAATTTTTGCTACTAAATCAGCCTTAGTCATTTTTAATATTTTATTTTAGTTACTGTATAAATTTAAAGGGATGCAAATATAGGAATTTAATATTCAATATTTCAAACCTAATTCATTAAAATTTAAGATTATAAACGTTTATTTTTGCCAGCTCGTTTAAATTAAAGAATGGTATTTTCAAAAACATTAATACATTGGTACTCAAATAATAAGAGAGACTTGCCCTGGAGGCAAACCATAGACCCTTATCGTATTTGGCTGTCAGAAATTATTTTACAGCAAACACAAGTCAGGCAAGGATTACCTTATTATGAGTCATTTATCAAAGAATTTCCATCAATTTTTCATCTTGCTAAAGCCCAAGAAAGTGAGGTTTTAAAATTATGGCAGGGTTTGGGGTATTACTCACGTGCTAGAAATTTGCACACAACAGCAAAATATATTGCTGAAGAGTTAAACGGTGTGTTTCCAAACTCCTATAAAGCCTTGTTACAATTAAAAGGTGTTGGAGATTATACGGCTAGTGCTATAGCATCTATTTGTTTTAATGAGACAACAGCTGTTGTAGATGGTAATGTGTATAGAGTGTTATCGCGTTATTTTGGTATTAAAACACCTATAAATTCATCAAAGGGTTCAAAGGAATTTAAATTGTTAGCACAAGATTTAATTGATAAACAAAAACCAGCAGAGTTTAACCAAGCCATCATGGAGTTTGGTGCCATACAGTGCAAGCCACAAAATCCAAACTGTGAGGATTGTCCATTTCAAAATAGTTGTGTAGCATTACAAAATAAAAACATTAATGAATTGCCGGTAAAATTAAAAACCATAAAAGTTTCTAAGAAGTACTTTAACTATTTGGTATTTCTTTCTAAAGATAGAAAAACTGTTTTAGAGAAAAGAGAGGGTAAGGGTATTTGGCAGAATTTATATCAATTTCCTCTTTTAGAAAGCAAAAGAAATTTAGATGCTAACGATATTGAAAAGCATTTAGAAAAAGAGGAGTTGCTACAAGGTGTTGATTACGAATTGTCATTATATAATGATGCAATTATAGTTCATAAATTATCCCATCAACATTTATATGTAAAATTTTGGATTATAAATGTTGATACAGTTTTGCCTAAAAGTATTTCAATTGATACAATTCACGACTTTCCTGTGCCTATTCTAATAGGAAAGTTTATAGATGATTTTAATTTTTAATAGATTAGTCTTATCTATGATATTTTTTTATTAATTTTAAAAAAATGAGAAGCAATTAATTAATTTTGCTTTTTAAATACAAGAAAATTTTATGTCTGGAACATTAAATAAAGTGATGCTAATAGGGCATTTGGGAGATGAAGTAAAAATGCATTATTTTGAAGGGGGCGGATGCGTAGGAAGATTTCCTTTAGCCACCAATGAAACCTATGTAAGTAAACAAACCAATGAGCGTGTAACCAATACAGAATGGCATAATATTGTAGTACGTAACAAGGCAGCAGAAATTTGTGAAAAATACTTAAGTAAAGGAGATAGAATTTATGTTGAGGGACGTATAAAAACCAGAAAATGGCAAGATGACAGTGGAAACGAACGATATTCTACCGAAATTCAGTGCACTGATTTTACGTTTTTAACAACTAAAAAAGAAAGCGAAGGACAAATGCAAAATAAACCAGCTAGCCAAAAAACAGATAATCAGCAAATGGCTAATGAGCCTACTGAAGAAGAGAATGATGATCTTCCATTTTAATTTGTTTAACTAATACCTATATTATTTGGATCCTGATCCCCCGAGTTTTAAAGCATTATTAATGACAATTGATTTTTCTATTGTTTCTGGTCTTGTACTTTTATTTTTATTGCTGTTCTTTTCAGCGCTTATTTCTGGAGCCGAAGTTGCTCTATTCTCACTTACAAGAACCGATATTGAGGATGGTTTAGAAAAAAAATCTAAACCTATACAAATTATCTCAAAACTATTAGAGCGTCCTAAAAAATTACTGGCCACTATACTTGTTGCCAATAACTTCATCAATATTGGCATCGTTATTTTATTTGCATTTTTAAGTGAGGTTATTTTTGATGGGATAGATATGACAATTGACTTTTATTTTTTCAGCTTGAATGTTAAGTTTTTTGTTGAAGTGGTATTAGTTACCTTCTTAATCTTATTATTTGGAGAAATTTTACCAAAAATATACGCTAGCAGAAATAAGGTTAAGTTTGCGACATTTATGGCCTATCCGTTGCGAGTTCTAGATGTGTTGCTAACACCATTAAGTATGCCTATGCGAAGTATTACGATAGGTATTCATAACAAATTGGGTAAACAAAAATCAAATTTAAGTGTAGACCAATTATCACAAGCATTACAACTTACGAGCGAAGAAGATACTACTAAAGAAGAACAAAAAATATTGCAAGGCATTGTGTCTTTTGGAAATACCGATACCAAGCAAGTTATGCGTCCTAGAATAGATATTTTTGCGCTTAATGTCGATCAAAAATATTTAGAAATTATGGAAGAAATTGTTGAAAATGGGTATTCCAGAATTCCTGTTTATAAAGACAATATCGATAAAATCCAAGGAATTCTTTATGTGAAAGATTTACTACCTTATTTAGATAGAAAACAGTTTGATTGGACCACTTTATTGCGCGAACCCTTTTTTGTGCCAGAGAATAAAAAGTTAGATGATTTAATGGTAGAGTTTCAAGAGAAAAAAGTGCATCTAGCGGTTGTGGTCGATGAATACGGAGGAACGTCTGGATTAATATCTTTAGAAGATATCATTGAGGAAATAGTTGGAGATATAAGTGATGAGTTTGATGATGAAGATTTAAAGTATTCAAAATTAGACGACCATAATTTTGTATTTGAAGGAAAAACTGCTCTAAGAGATTTTTATAAGATAACAAAAGTTGAAGACGAAAACATGTTTGAAGAGCATAAAGGTGAGGCAGAAACCGTTGCTGGATTTGTTCTTGAAGTTTCTAGAAATTTCCCAAAATTAAACAGTAAAATAAATTTTAAAAATTACGTTTTTACTATTGAGGCTTTAGATAAAAAGCGTATTAAATTTGTAAAATTCACTAAATTAGAATAATGCCAAGGCTGTTTAAAAAATTATTTTACAAAATAAAAATTAATAAGCGGTTAACTATTTGTAGCCTCTATAAAAGTATGATAAGCAGATGAAACATTGTTGGTATATAGGTTTAGTATTTCTTGTTTTTATGAGTTGTAACGATGATGTTGTTCCAAAACCAAAAGCATATTTACGTTTAGAATATCCGGTTGCAAATTATGTTAAAACACAAATTGATGATACACCATTCTCTTTTGAAGTGAATACGCTAGCTAAAAAAATTACTGAAAAGGACATTAAAAGCACGACAGAGAGTTATGGAATTAACATTGCGTATCCAACTTTAAAGGGAACTATTTATTTAACTTATAAATCAATAAATCACAACCCAAAAAATTTATTGGCTTTTGTAAAAGATGCTCAAAATTTTACGCAAAAGCATACCATTAAAGCTGATGAAATTATAGATAGAGCTTATGAAAACAAAATGAATAAGGTGTATGGTATGTTTTATGAAGTAGGAGGCAATGCGGCATCTCAATCACAATTTTATGTGACAGATAGTGTAGAACATTTTTTAACAGGTTCTCTGTATTTTTATGCAAAACCAAATTATGACTCTATTTTTCCAGCTGCAAAATATTTAGAAAAAGATATCAAGCACATCATGGAAACTATTAAATGGAAATAACCATAAAAAAAGCTTCTCATTTGAGAAGCTTTTTTTATGTATTTAAATAAAATTTTACGCGTTAGTTTTATTGGCGCAACATGGTTTGCTACAATCTTTAGCACAAGCCTTTTTTTGGGCAACTGTTTTATTAGCGCAATTTGCGTTACAACCTTCAGTCTTTTTTTTGCAATTTGCACAGTCTTTTTTTGCACAGTTTGGTTTACACTTTGCAGAACTTTCTTGCTTGTCAGTTGAAAAATCTTCAACTGTTTTCATGTTACTAACTTTATAGGTGTCACCAGCTTTACCAACGGTTTCAGTAAGAGAAGTAGGAGTTACTTTAGCTTCATCATATTCAACCATAGCTAGTTTGCGGTCAAAATCGACAGTAGCAGATTTTACACCATCCATTCCTGCAATTTTTCTTTCAATAGTTTTGGCACAGCCTATAGCACAAGTCATCCCATCAATGGTAAATTCGGCTTTAGCATATGTTGCGTTTGGGTCAACTGATTTTGTAGTTTGTGTTGTGGTTTCAACTTCTATGGTTTTTACTTCAGGATTAGCTTTATTTTTGCAATTAAAAGAAATTAGAGCCAGCAATAAAACTCCCATAATGTTTTTAAATGTGTTCATTATTTATAAGTATTAAAATTGTTAGTGAAAATACAAAAATAAAGTCTTCTTTTGCGAAAAAAATTAATCATTCCAATTTTTTGAAGAGAGTATAAACTATGAACGAAAAACACATAAAATGGATGTACCTTTTTGTACTCTCAATTATTTGGGGAAGTTCGTTTATTTTAATAAAAAAATCACTTTTAGGTTTAACGGTGTATCAGCTAGGTGCGTTAAGGACTATTATTACTGGATTGTTTTTATTTGCTGTAGGATTTAATAAGCTAAAATTAATTTCAAGAAAAGAATGGAAATGGCTTGCTATTTCAGGGTTTTTGGGTTCTTTTTTTCCAGCATTTTTATTTGCTATTGCTGGTACAGAAATAGATAGTGCTGTAATTTCAATTTTAAATTCATTAACACCCTTAAATACCGTGTTAATTGGTTTTGCAGTGTTTAAAATTACATCAACAAAACGACAGGTTTTAGGTGTAATGGTTGGTTTTATAGGAACAACCATACTTATTTTAAAAGGAGCAGAGTTAAACCCTAATCAAAATTATATGTTTGCCGGATTTGTAATTTTGTCTACTGTAATGTATGGCACTAATGTAAATATTATTAAACGCCATTTACAAAATGTACCTCCTTTGAGTATAGCTGCAGGTAATTACATGGCTATATTTTTTCCAGCTGTTATAGTTTTATTGTTTACGAATTTCTTTTCGGAAGCGACCTTTAAGAACCCCGAGCTAAAAATGTCTATGGTTTATATTACAATACTTTCTTTTTTTGGAACAGCTTTAGCAAAAGTATTATTTAATAGATTAGTTCATATTGCAACCCCCGTGTTTGCTTCATCTGTTACCTTTTTAATGCCAATTGTAGCTTTAATTTGGGGATTTTTAGACGGTGAGTCATTTGGAATTCTTCAAATATTTGCAAGTATGATTATTTTGTTAGGGGTTTATTTATCGCACAGAAAACAGCCGAGTTAATTTTTTAAATACAGATTACTCAAATTAAGTTGCTTTGAGACGAAACTGCAAAAAAGAAAAATAAAAAACTCGAAGTTTTATTACTTCGAGTTTTTTATTTAATACCTTGAACAATTATTCAAAATCGGCATCGGTAACGCCATTATTCACTTCAATACTACTAATATCAAAAGGAATAACCTGTGGTCCGGCAGTTACTTTTATAGAATAAGGAAATTGAATACCATCAACAGAAGTGTAATTTCCGTAATCAACAATTGAAGTCACTTCTTTTCCTTGAGTTTTGTTAGTGCTTTCGGTACGAGTTAATAATCCTGTTTTTGAGTTATAATATCTATAAGAAGACGTTTCGCCATTATCGACTTTTATTTTGTAAACATCTTCTCCGTCAATGGTTATCAAGCTTTCTAAAGTTAATTTGGAAGGGTCATAAGATAATTCAGGAAAAAGAGATTTTTCATTTTTCTTTTGAGCAATTTCTTCAGCAGTCATTGCTCTTTTTTGACCTTGTTGTTCAGCATAACCAGTTTCGCCATTCCACTTTTGTTTCATTATAACCCCCATACCTTCAGCACTTAATTCCATAGATTCTTTATTTGGTGCCATTACTTTTAATTCAGCATTAAGAGGAAATGGAGCTAAACCAGTTATTGTAGCTTTAGTTAATGTTGATTTTACAGTCACTGCTTTTTCTTTTCCGCCGATAGCATTTAAATAATTGTCAATAACAGTTTGAGCTGTTACACCAGCTGGAATTGATTTAGAAAATTCTGGTTTTTCAGTTGCGTTACCATATTTATCAAAATATTCAATAGGAATCTCTGTTTTTTCAAGGTTGTCAATAATGTCATTTCCTTTACCAACAACAATTATACGAGCGTTTTCTGGTTTAAAATAGGTGTTTGCTACACGTTTTACATCTTCAGCAGTAACAGCATTGATTTTTTCTAAATATGTTGTATAAAAATCACTTGGCAGATTTTCAGTTTTTATATTAAAAGCGTAACGCGCAACAGTCTCAGGTTTTTCCAAAGCTAAAACAAAATCGCCAACATATTTGGCTTTTGCATTTTTTAATTTATCAGTGGTAACCAACTCAGTTTTAATTTTATTGATTTCTTTTAAGGTCTCTACAACAGCACTATCTGTAACCGCATTTCTTACACTAGCTCCAGCTTTAAATCTTGAAGCATATTTATCGGTTCCAATAGATGATCTTGCACCATAAGTATAGCCATGAGCTTCACGAAGATTCATGTTCAAATAACTATTAAATCCACCACCTAAAATTTTGTTGGCAATTAATACGGCAAAGTAATCTGGGTGATTCATTTTTAAATCTACATTGTTAGTTAACGAAATGTTAGATTGTACCGCATTTGGCATATCAATAAAGTTGATTTGCGTGTGTTCTACATTGCTGTTTGGTTTAGGTATAGTTGTGTTACCATCAACAGTCTTTTCCCATTTGCTAAAGTATTTTTTTGCTTGTTTTTTTATGGTTTTTAAATCTACATCTCCAACCACAACTAGATACGCATTATTAGGAGTAAAATATTTTTTATAAAAGGCTTTAACATCATTAAGAGCTACGTTATTTACGGTTTCTTCGGTTGCAAACTCGCCATAAGGATGCTTAGCGCCATACGATAAAAAGCTGCCAACTCTTCCTGCAATGGCCTCTACACTTTTTTCTTGTGATTTTAAGCCTTCAATTAATTTGGTCTTTTCTTTTTCAAATTCCTCTTCCGTAAAAAGCGGATTGATAGCAGCATCTGCCATTAACTGTAAAATTCTATCAGCGTATTTACTTAAAGAACTTGCAGAGGCACTTTGAGACCCGAAATTTAGCCTTGCGCCTAAATAATCTACTTCTTCATTAAAAGCATCTTTAGATATAGTAGTGGTTCCGTTACCAAGCATAGACCCAAGTAAACTTGATGTTCCTGCTTTATCGCCTTCAGAGACAGGTGGATTGTCTAATCTTAAAGTATATGATACTCTAGGAAGTTTATGGTTTTCTACAACCATTACTTTTAATCCGTTTTTAAGTTGAAATTCACTAGGAGTTTCTAATGAAATTTTAGGAGCTGGCCCTGGTTTAGGTTGTTGAGATCTATCAATTTGTGCAGTGGCTCCAATTGATAATAAAAACAGTGTAATTAATGTAAATATTTTAGTTTTCATTTTAATGTTTTTTATCAGCATATTAAATTATTGATCGTCTTTTTTTGGTAAATATTCTAAAGTTAACCGTTGATTAGGATTTAGATATTTTTTAGCCACATTTTGAATATCTTCACGTGTAATAGACTTGTAGATTTCAATTTCGTTGTTGATTAAATTAGTATTTCCATAAAGCATGTAATATCTCGCTAAGGAATTGGCTATGCCTTCAACGCTTGAGTTAGAGTTTACAAATTGGTTTTCGAATTTATTCTGAAGCTTTTGGTAATCATTTTCTGAAATTAGTTCATTTTGAAGTTTAACAATTTCTTCATCAATTTCAAAAATTAAAGATTCTAAGGAATTATCGCCTAGTGGTAAACCGTATAAAACGTACATTCCGTAATCTTCTTCACTTACATTAAAAGCACCAACCTGTAAAGCCATTTTTTTATCGTCTACTATTTTTTTGTAAAGTTTTGATGTTTTTCCATCACTTAAATAAGTCGAAATCATGTCTAAAACATAAGCGTCTTTTTCTTTAAAACCAGGAGTTCTGTAGGCCGCTACGATTGCAGGTATTTGAATATTTGGATCGTAAGCTTTTGCGGTAAGAGCTTCTGTAATTGGATCTTCTTTTATAATGGTTCTTTCAATATCTTTTCCTCTTGGAATTGGTCCAAAATAATCTTGGATCATTTTTTTTGTAGTAGGAATATCGATATCTCCAGCAACAACCAATACGGCGTTGTTAGGCACATAGAATTTTTTGTTAAAAGCTTGAAATTCTTCTAAAGTAGCAGCATCTAAATCATCCATACTTCCAATAGTAGTCCAACGGTAAGGATGTTTTATGAACAGATTTTTTTTAACATACTCTAGAAATCGTCCGTAAGGTTGATTATCTACACGTAATCGTTTTTCTTCCTTAACAACTTCATTTTGGGTATCTACACCAATTTGGTTGATTATTGGATGCATTAATCTTTCAGATTCCATCCAAAGGCCAAGCTCTAAACTATTTGATGGAAAAACCTCATAATAATACGTTCTGTCATCGGTAGTGTTGGCGTTGTTGCTTCCTCCATTAGAGCTTACTATGGTAAACCATTCACCTCTTTTAATGTTTTCTGTTCCTTCAAATAAAAGGTGTTCAAAAAAATGTGCAAAACCAGTACGTTCTGGATTTTCGTCTTTTGATCCTACATGATACATTACAGATGTTGTTACCACTGGAGCAGTATTGTCTTGATGTAGTATAACATGCATGCCGTTGTCCAAATCATACTCTTTAAATTCAACTTTTTGTGCGTTAGCCAAAATGCCAAAGAACATCAAAGAAGTTAATGTGAATAGGTGTTTTTTCATTGTAAATTGTTTTTAAAATAGGTTTTTGTTGTAAGTCTGTTTTTAAAATGATTTGTTACAACAAGGCTTTAAAAATAGTGAATAAAAATCCTACAAGCATAGTAAAGCTAAATTTTAACAATAAACTTTTGTTATTTTAAGCAAATAACTGGGATATTATAAATAAGAGAGGAATTCTTTACTTAAAAAGTAAAATAAACAATACAAAAAAATCCTTTAAACCATATTTTTTCCGAAATTTAAGAGAATTAAATAAAATTAATATGAAAAAAATAATCCTTCCCGTTAGATTTGGACTTGTTACAAGTGCCGTATTAATTGCTTACTTTTTATTTCTTGCTTTGCTTGATAAGCATATCAACCCCATTTTTAGTTTTGTTAATGCTGCTATTACTGCATTTGGTATTTATGAAGCCATCAGGGTTTATAAATTAGAGCAAGGAGATGCCTTTACTTATACAAGCGGCTTTTCAACAGGTATTGTAACAGGTTCTACGGCAACCATAGTGTTTACCATTTTCTTTTTGTTTTATTCTACTGAAATAAATGTTGATTTTCTAGACCAATTGCTCAAAACCATGAACAGAGGTTTCGATATTAATGATGGTTTGATTACTTTTATTGTTGCTATTATGGGTTTTGCCACCACAGTTGTTTCTACCCTTACCGTGATGCAGATTTTTAAAAATAGCGGAAATATGTCTCAAAAGAAATAAAACGTTTGTAAATTAATTTATTAGCAGTATATTTGCACTCATTTTTAAACAAAATTAATTAATAAAAACGTTACGCTATGTACG
>JBNKYB010000040.1:0-27170 GCA_050300615.1 Flavobacteriaceae bacterium
CTACAGAAGTAGCAAAGTCAAATGATACAATGGTATGCACAGACAATACTAATGGTGTTGCTAAACCTGCTAATACCAAAGAAACTTCTTCAAAACGTTGCCAGTCTTTAGTACGACCAGACCAACCAAAACTTAATAAAGTATATATTTTCTTTTGAAATGGTTTTACTGAACGATCGCGAATCATTGCGAAATCAGGCAATAATCCTGTCCACCAAAACACTAATGATACTGATAAATATGTTGAAATTGCAAACACATCCCAAAGTAACGGCGAGTTAAAGTTAACCCAAAGAGATCCAAATTGGTTTGGTATTGGTAAAACCCAATAAGCTAACCATGGACGTCCCATGTGTATGATTGGGAATAATCCAGCTTGTACCACAGCAAAAATTGTCATGGCTTCAGCAGAACGGTTTACAGCCATTCTCCATTTTTGACGGAATAATAATAGTACAGCAGAAATAAGTGTCCCTGCGTGACCAATACCTACCCACCATACAAAGTTGGTAATATCCCAAGCCCAACCAATAGTTTTATTTAATCCCCAAACTCCAATACCTGTAGAAACAGTGTAAATAATACAACCTAATCCCCAAAGAAAGGCAACTAGTGCTATAGAAAATACTATCCACCAAGATTTATTTGCTTTTCCTAAAACAGGCGCTCCAACATCAACACTAATGTCATGATAGGATTTTTCCCCAATAACTAAAGGTTCTCTTATAGGTGCTTCGTAATGTGACGACATATTTTTAAATAATTATCTTAATTCAAATTTTTATGATTCTGTTGTATTTTTTACTTTAACCTGATACATGACATTAGGCTTGGTTCCAACGCTTTCCAGTAGATGATACATTCTATCATCTTGAACCTTTTCTACAATTTTAGAATCTTTATTATTAACATCTCCAAATACCATGGCTCCGTTATTACATGCAGCTGAACAAGCCGTTTGGAATTCTCCATCTTTTACTTCTCGTCCTTCTCTTTTCGCGTCTAAAATAGTTTTTTGAGTTTTTTGAATACACATAGAACATTTTTCCATCACACCTCTTGAACGTACAACAACATCTGGGTTTAAAACCATACGTCCTAAATCATCATTCATGTAGTAATCAAACTCATCATTCTCGTTATATAAGAACCAATTGAAACGACGCACTTTGTACGGACAGTTATTTGCACAATAACGTGTACCTACACAACGGTTATATGCCATGTGGTTTTGACCTTGTCTACCGTGAGACGTGGCTGCCACTGGACACACCGTTTCACAAGGTGCATGGTTACAGTGTTGGCACATAACTGGTTGAAACGCTACTTCTGGATTGTCGTAAGATTGAATTTCAACTTTTGAATACGGTTCAAAAGCACCTAAATTTTCTAAATCTTCTTGTTCTTGCTTAAATGTATCATTTGATGAGTAGTAACGGTCTATACGCAACCAGTGCATATCTCTAAATTTACGCACTTCTTCTTTTCCTACAACAGGCACATTATTTTCTGAGTGACAAGCTATTACACAAGCACCACATCCTGTACAGGCATTTAAATCTATTGATAAGTTAAAATGGTGTCCAATAGAGGTATCATACCCTAACCAGATATCAGCATTTTTGTCACTTGTAGAAATTTCATTATGATCATAACTTACACCTTCTTTTTCATTCCAGTGTTCTTTCTTTTCAGTATTAAATATCTCTAAGGTTGTTTCCTTTATAATATCACCTCTACCAACCATAGTGTTTTGTAACTGCACACAAGCAAACTCATGCTCACCAGAAGCTATCTCAACAGTTACATCTTGAATAGTATTGAAGTTCTGGTATAATTTATAAGCATTAACACCTGTTTTCATTTCATCCTTTAAACCAGATGTTCTTCCAAATCCTAAAGCTAAACCAACAGATCCTTTTGCTTGTCCTGGTTGAATAATAACAGGTACTTTAAGCGTTACACCATTTACAGTAACATTAGCATAACTACCATTTAATGCTCCATTGGACACATGCTCATTTTTTAAATTTAAGGCATCTGCATCAAATTTTGAAATCGTTAAATAGTTATCCCAAGATGTTCTTGTAATAGGGTCTGGAAATTCTTGCAACCAAGGGTTATTGGCTTGTTGACCATCTCCCATTCCTATTTTAGTATACAAAGTCAACTCTAAAGGAGCAGATTTTGCTGATGCTACTAACGCTCTTGCTGCATCTCCTGATGGTGTTTCAACTTCTGCTTCGTTAGGTGCTGTAGTTGTATCTTCTGATTCAGTAGCAATAGTTCCAACAAAGACACCATCATGTAATGCTTGGTTGAATGGATTTCCATTTAAAATACTAGTTCCCCAAGTATCCTTAATATAGTCATGATAAGACATGTCTTTTCCTATCCATTTCAATAAAGCTTCTTGAAACTGTCTTGTATTGAATAAAGGACGAATAGTAGGCTGAGTTAAGCCGAAATGTCCTTTTTTAATTTCAGCATCACCCCATGATTCTAAGTAATGAGGAGTTGCCGCTATATATTGAACTTCAGTAGACGTTTCATCTTCTTTCATTGAAAACGCAACTGATAATTCTGTGTTTTTTAGCCCTTCCGAAAAATCTGAAGCGTTAGGCAAGGTATATAATGGATTGACTCCACTCATAATCATAGCTCCAACTTTACCAGCTTTCATATCAGCAATTAAAGTCATAACAGCTTTATCACTACCTTGTCTTGATTTTATAGGCGTCGTTTTATCTAAAACTTTACTATTTAAGTACTCGTTAATTTCAAGAACAACAGTTTGTGCATTTACATCTTGAATTCCGGTTACTACAACACCTTTACTACCCGCTCTTTTTAATTGAGATGCTGCCTTTTTAATAGCTTCATCAACAGCTTCTGGTAAGCTTCCTGTAACAGAGCCACCAACAACATAGCTATATAATTTAGCTAAAGCTATTTTTTGTTCGCTTGGTGTTAAAGGTACTCGCTTATCTGCATTAGCACCTGTTAAAGACATATTTGACTCAAACTGAATATGACGAGACATTTTACCGTTTTGTGGTATTCTGCTTTTAGAATATCCAGAATCAAACCCACCTCCTTGCCAATCTCCTAAGAAATCAGCTCCGATAGACACAATAGTTTCTGCTTTAGAAAAATCGTAATTTGGTAAAGCACGTTCACCATATTTTGCTTGATAAGCATCTAAGGTAGATGATTCTGAAACAGCATCATAAACTACATGACGTACATTGCCAAATTTTTCTTTAAATTCTGCAATTAATCTACTTGTTGATGGACTAGCAAATGTTTGAGTCAATAAGACAATCTCTTTTCCTGACTCTTTTAAACTATTCAGTTTTTTTATAACATCTGCGTCTAATTCATCCCAAGAAATAACACTTCCTTCTTTTTTAGGATTTTGAACTCTTAAGCTATCATACAATCCTAAAATTGAAGCATTAACTCTTGCATTGGCTCCACCGTTTGCAACAGCTAAGGTGTTTCTTTCAATTTTAATTGGACGACCCTCTCGAGTTTTTACTAAAACACTTGCGAAATCATAACCATCTGCAATAGTAGTTGCATAATAATTTGCCACACCTGGAATAATTTCCACTGGCTGTACCACATAAGGTATTGATTTAATAACAGGACCTTCGCAAGCAGCTAATGAAACTGCCGCTGTACTGAAACCCACATATTTTAAGAAATCGCGACGTGTTGTTGAAGAAGCACTTAAAGAATCTTTATTACCTAAAAATTCATCAGTAGGAATTTCTTCTACAAACTCGTTTTGTTTTAGCGTCTCAACAATAGAGCTGTTTTCGTTAAGCTCTTCAACACTTTTCCAGTATTTCTTGTTTGATGACATATTATATAATTGAATTACTTCTTAAATAAATTAATAATGACATTTTCCACACTCTAAACCACCCATTTGTGCTTCAGTTAACTCATCTACACCGTACTTTTTAGACAACTCTTCGTGTATCTTTTTATAATACCCATTGTCTTTCATTTTAACATTAGTAGTTCTGTGACAATCAATACACCAACCCATAGTTAATGGCGCAAATTGTTGCACAACTTCCATTTCCTGAATTGGGCCATGACATGTTTGACATTCTACTCCTGCTACTGTAACGTGTTGTGAATGATTAAAATAAACAAAATCAGGCAAATTATGAATTCTAACCCATTTTACTGGCGTAGACTCTCCTGTGTATTGTTGATTTGAATCATCCCATCCTACTGCTGCATATAATTTTTTAATTTCTCCATCGTAAAACTCTTTGCTATACTCTAAAGAAGTTTCCCCTTTATACTCATAAATTGATTTATGGCAATTCATACATACATTTAATGATGGAATTCCTGATGTTTTACTAACTCTTGCAGAAGAGTGACAATATTTACAGTCAATTCCATTATCGCCAGCATGAATTTTATGAGAGAAATGTATAGGTTGAACTGGTTGATAACCTTGATCTACACCTACCTGCATTAAATAACCATACACAAAATAAGCACTAGACAACAATAAGAAAATTACAGTAACCAATACTAAAAATTGATTCTGAGCAAAAGCTTTCCAAAGTGGTGTTTTTTGAGTTTCTGGTAAATCTATTCCTTTTATAGCAGCAAAACGACGAAGCGTTTTATTAACCATATACAAGCCAATAGCTAATAATAGAAATAAAATTCCTAAAGCTCCTAAAATAAGCTCGTTTGTAATACTAAAACCATCCTTTTTTCCTGTTGTAGCATCCGCTGCTTGAGGAGCAGCAGCAGGCTCTTCTTTTTTCTGAGCCGTGTATGCTAAAATGTCATCAATATCTTTATTAGATAATTGAGGAAAGGCTGTCATTGCAGTCTGGCCAAACTCATTATATATCTTGTTTGCGTATTCGTCTCCAGATTTAATAACTCCAGCACTATTATGAACCCAAGCATAAATCCATTCTCTATCTAAACCAGCATCGTTTGCTATACGCTCTTCAACATTACGAAGAGCAGGCCCTGTCATCTTTTTATCTAATTGATGGCATGCTGCACAATTGGCATTAAATAATGATTTTCCTTTTGCTGGATCTCCTTCCTGAGCTGAAAGTGAGGTTGAGAACGCTAATAAAATAATTAAACTTAAACGTATAAAGCCCATGTTTAATCTACAGTGAGTCACCTGTCTCATATTTTTGGTTGAATTAACTTCTAAACTTTGGTATGATTTTTTCTTATTAATGAGAAAAACCTAGTTATAAACGTAGGCAAAAATAATATTTAAAGTCGATTACCGAAACGCCGTTAAGCGATATTTATTAATTTAGAAGGATTCTAAATAATAAAAGCTGGTACAATTAAGTTATTAACTTATACATTTGCATAAAATATAATTAAAAATGAAAATATTGAATTTAAGACTTACACTAACAGCTATCTTTTGTTATATATCACTAACATCCTTAAGTTATGCACAGCAAGGAACTGTTACAATAAATCAAGATAAAAACATAGATGTTTTATTAAATTTAAAGAAAGAAATTAATAAAACTGACACCGATTATTATAAAATACAAATATACTCCGGTAGTCATAGATCTGAAGCTGAAGATATTCAATCTAAATTTAATTCAACATTTTCTAAGTGGAGCTCTAAAATATTGTACGAATATCCTAATTTTAAAATTTGGGTTGGTAGCTTTAGCACACGCTTAGAGGCTGACAGGGCGTTTAGAGACATTAAAATGAAATTTCCAAATGCTCTGATTCTTAAACCTAAAAAATCAAAGAGAAAATAGTTTTAGTAAAAGCATAACAATAAAAAAACCTTCAATACGTATTGAAGGTTTTTTTATTTGTGTATTTGAAAATATTACTTAAGTTTCTTTTTAACCTCAACTTCGTGGAAAGCTTCAATAATATCACCTTCCTTAATATCATTGTAGTTTTTTATTTGCATACCACAATCATATCCTTTGGTAACTTCCTTAACATCATCTTTAAAACGTTTTAAAGATGCTAATTCTCCAGTAAATACAACAACACCATCTCTAATTAAACGAATACCAGAATTTCTCATTATTTTTCCATTGGTTACCATACATCCGGCAATACTTCCAATTTTTGTTACCTTAAATATTTCTCTAATTTCTGCTGTTCCTGTAATTTCTTCTTTAAGCTCTGGTGACAACATACCTTCCATCGCATCTTTAAGATCATTAATGGCATCATAAATAATAGAGTAGGTTCTAATATCAATTTCTTCCTTATCAGCAAGCATTCTTGCATTTCCAACAGGACGAACATTAAATCCTACAATAATAGCATCTGAAGCTGATGCTAATAAAACATCACTTTCAGTAATTGCTCCTACACCTTTATGTAAAATATTTACTTGTATCTCTTCTGTCGATAATTTTTGGAAGGAATCTGTCAATGCCTCAACAGACCCATCAACATCACCTTTAAGAATAATATTTAATTCTTGGAAATCTCCTAGAGCAATACGTCTACCAATTTCGTCAAGAGTAATATGTCGTTGAGTTCGGACAGATTGTTCACGTTGTAATTGTGCTCTTTTAGTAGCAATTTGTTTTGCTTCACGTTCGTCTTGATACACGTTAAATTTATCACCTGCTTGAGGCGCTCCATCTAAACCTAGAATTGAAACTGGTGTTGATGGCCCAGCCTCTATAACATTATTACCTCGTTCATCATGCATTGCCTTTACCTTACCACTGTGTTGTCCAGCCAATACATAATCTCCTATTCTTAAAGTTCCAGCTTGCACCAATATAGTTGAGACATATCCTCTACCTTTATCTAAAAAGGCTTCTACTACAGTTCCATTAGCTGCTTTATCTGGATTGGCCGTAAGCTCAAGTAATTCGGCTTCGAGCAATACCTTTTCTAATAATTCTTTAACACCTGTTCCTTGTTTTGCTGAAATATCGTGAGACTGAATTTTTCCACCCCAATCTTCAACCAATAAATTCATATTAGCAAGCCCTTCTTTAATTTTGTCTGGGTTTGCGTCTGGTTTGTCAATTTTATTGATAGCAAATACAATAGGAACACCAGCGGCTTGAGCATGAGAAATAGCCTCTTTAGTTTGAGGCATAATATCATCATCTGCAGCAACTACAATAATTGCTAAATCTGTTACTTGAGCTCCACGAGCACGCATAGCTGTAAAAGCTTCGTGACCAGGTGTATCTAAAAATGCAATTTTTTGACCGTTATCAAGCTCTACACCATATGCACCGATATGCTGAGTAATCCCTCCTGATTCACCAGCAATAACATTTTCTTTACGAATATAATCTAGAAGCGATGTTTTACCATGATCTACATGTCCCATTACAGTTACAATAGGAGCTCGTGGTTTTAAATCTTCTTCTGCATCTTCTACTTCTTCTCTAGATTCTTCTATATCTGCGGTTACAAACTCTACTTGATATCCAAACTCTTCGGCAACAATACTAAGTGTTTCAGCGTCTAGTCGCTGATTCATAGTAACCATCATTCCTAAAGACATACAAGCAGAAATAATTTGTGTAACAGATACATCCATCATTGTTGCAACTTCACTGGCCGTAACAAATTCTGTTACTTTAAGTACTTTGCTTTCTGCTGCTTCTAACTGTTGATCTATTTCGGTTTGTTCTCTGTGATGTTCTCTCTTATCTCTTCTATATTTAGCGCCTTTTCCTTTGTTAGACTTACCTTGAAGTTTTTCAAGTGTTTCTCTAACTTGCTTTTTAACATCTTCTTCACTAGGCTCTTCTTTTACAATAGAGCGTCTGCCTGTATTTCCTTTAAACCTATCGTTTCCTCTACCTCCAGGCTTATTAGATGCTCCTGGTCTGTTAGGCCCACCTGATTTATTTCCTGGTTGAGAACCGCCTACTTTACTTATACGACGACGTTTCTTTTTATTAGCTCCGTCTGTAGTTGATTTAGCGTCTGTCTTTTTATCTTCCTTCTTTTTCTTTGGTCTTTCAAACTTAGAAAGATCAATTTTGTCACCAGAAATTTTTGGCCCTGAAAGTTTTTGATATTTGGTCTCCACACGTTCATCTGGCACAAGCTCTCCTTCACTATTTAAAATTTCCTTTTTAGGCTCTTCTGGCTTCTTGCTTTCTACAACTTTTTCTTCAGATTTAGATTTAGTTTCTTCTTCCTTCTTAACTTCTTCTTTTACCTCAACAACTTCTTTTTTAGGAGTGTCTTTAGCTTTTTCTTCAGGTTGTGGTGTTGGTGGCGTTGGAGTGCTAACCTTTTCTTTCTTCTTAGGCTCTAAATCAATCTTACCTACCTGTTTTGGTTTTGATATTGTTTTAGAAGCTCTTATGATTTCCTCTCTCCTAGCACTTTCCTTTTGTTTCTCTTCAAGTTCCTTCTCACGTTGTTCACGTAAAATTTCCTTCTCTTTTTGCTTTGCTTCCCCTACCTCTTTAGATGCTACTTTTTTGTTAGCATCTGTTTCAAACTCATTTGAAAGTATGTTATATACTTCCTCAGAAATTTTTGTAGTAGGTCGCTTCTCTATTTCAACGCCTTTAGAATCTAAAAATTCTACGGCGCGATCTAAAGAGATGTTTAATTCACGTAATACTTTATTTAATCTAACTGTTTCAGCCATAAATTGCCTTTAATATACCAAATATATGTGTTATTCCAAATATATATGTTATTCTTCAAATTCTTCTCTTAGAATTCTAATAACGTCTTTAATTGTTTCTTCTTCTAAATCTGTTCTCTTAACCAAATCTTCAACATCTTGCTCTAAAATACTTTTTGCAGTATCTAAGCCAGCCTTACTAAACTCTTCTATAACCCAGCCTTCTATTTCATCTGTAAATTCTGAAAGCTCAACATCTTCTTCGGCACCTTCTCTAAATACATCAATTTCATAACCTGTAAGATGTCCTGCCAAACGAATATTATGACCACCTCTACCTATAGCTTTACTGACCTCTTCTGGTTTTAAAATAACCTCAGCTCTTTTGGTTTCTTCATTGATTTTTATCGAGGTTACTCTTGCTGGGCTTAACGCTCTTGTAATGTATAGTTGTAAATTATTGGTATAATTGATTACATCTATATTTTCATTACCTAATTCGCGAACTATACCGTGAATTCTAGAACCTTTCATCCCTACACAAGCCCCAACTGGGTCAATTCTATCATCATAAGAATCTACCGCTACTTTAGCTTTTTCTCCAGGAATTCTTACGACGTTTTTAATGGTAATTAAACCATCGAAAACTTCTGGAATTTCTTGTTCAAATAACTTTTCTAAAAATGCAGGGGAACTTCTCGACATGATAATTGTTGGTTTTGCTCCTTTAAGCTCAACGCTATCAATAACACCTCTTACATTATCTCCTTTTCTAAAAAAGTCTGATGGTATTTGTTTATCTTTTGGTAAAATAATCTCATTGCCTTCGTCATCTAACAAAATAACAGCTCTATGACGAATATGGTGAACTTCTGCGGTATAAATTTCTCCAACTAAATCTTTAAACTGTTTGTAGATGATTGTATTATCATGCTCGTGGATCTTAGAAATTAAATTTTGACGTAATGCCAGAATAGCTCTACGTCCTAAATCTACTAATTTCACCTCTTCAGAAACATCTTCACCAACTTCAAAATCTGGTTCTATTTTACGTGCTTCTGATAATGAAATTTCCTGATTAGGCTCTTCAACTTCTCCATCTGCAACAACTACACGATTTCTCCAGATTTCTAAATCTCCCTTATCTGGATTTACAATAATATCAAAATTATCATCATCGCCGTATTTCTTTTTCAATGCACTTCTAAATACATCTTCTAAAATAGCCATTAACGTAACACGATCAATTAATTTATCGTCCTTAAACTCTGAAAACGATTCAATTAACGCAATATTCTCCATTCTTTTTTTGAATTAAAATTTAATCAACACTTTTGCCGCTACAATATCATCGTAAGCTATAGTAGCTTGTTTTTTTACAGTTACTTTGCCTTTTCCTATTGGTTTTGGCTCTCTAACTTTCCATTCTAATGAAATACCCTTTTCTGAGGTTTCTTTAAGCACCCCCTCTATAGTATCTGAGACTGTTTTAACTTCAAGATTTCTCCCAATGTTTTTATTATACTGCCTTTTGTTAACTATAGGAGCTGTTGCTCCTGCCGAGGCCACTTCTAAAGCAAAATCTACATCTTCTCGATCAAGATTATGTTCTATAGCTCTACTTACAAATATACAATCATCTACATTAACGCCTTTATCTCCGTCAATAATGATTTTAATTTTATTGTCATCAGATATAGACATTTCGATAAGAAACAAATCTGTTCTCTCGTCTAGAGCCTTATTAAGTAAATCTTTTACGGTAGTTTTAAACATTTTTTATTATAAAAAGAGGGGACTTCCCGTCCCCTCATTTCCTTAGTTTTGCCTTACAACGGCGCAAATATATAATATTTTAATTGATTTCTAAAGTAAATTTCATAAATTTATGAATGAAATATACCATGGAATATGAAAAAAATACTAGTCCCAACAGATTTTTCCGAACAAGCCGAAAATGCATTAAAGGTAGCTGCTCAATTAGCTAAGAAACAAAAATGCGAACTTTTTTTAATTCATACTTTAGAAATGCCTCTAAATAAAGTTGATCCCTTAAGTTCTCAGCAAAACCTGCCAGAAGCTATGTACTTTATGAAACTGGCACATAAACATTTCGAAACATTACTTGCAAAAGAGTATTTAAAAGGTATCAACGTTCATGAAGTTGTTGAATTTGATGAAACTTTCAAAGCTGTCGACCAACTTTGCAAAAAGAAGCATATAGACTTAATAATCATGGGGTCTCATGGTGTAAATGGGTTTAAAGAAATGCTTATAGGCTCTAATACCGAAAAAGTAGTACGCACCTCTGACGTACCTGTTTTGGTTATTAAAAAAGAGCATCCTGTTTTTAATATTGACCAGTTTGTGTTTGCTTCAGACTTTAAAGATGAGTGTAAACCACCTTTTGAACAAGCAATACGCTTTGCTAAGTTATTAGATGCTAAAATTCACCTTCTAATGGTCAATACAGCTAATAATTTTATAACGACCAATAACGCGACAACCCGTATGCAAGAGTTTGCAAAATCTTTAGGTTTTGAAAACTTTACCAGTAATATTTATAACGACCTCTCTATTGAAAAAGGGATTATTAATTTTTGCCACTCAACATCAGCAGATTTAATTGGCATGTGTACTCACGGAAGACAAGGCTTATCGCACTTTTTTAATGGCAGTATTAGCGAGGATTTAGTAAACCATGCTAAACGCCCTGTAATAACCTTTAAAATTAAATAATACTTTTTTTACGTTTTAAAACAAACCCCCTAACCAATTAATTGGTTAGGGGTTTTACTTATAGCCACTATAATTTCTTTAAACTGTGCTCAGCTTATACTCTCTCGAATTTCAATTTTAATATAAAAAAAAATCCCAACCAAATTAATGGTTAGGATTTACAATTATGTTGGCCTACTAGGGCTCGAACCTAGACTCTTCTGGACCAAAACCAGACGTGTTGCCAGTTACACCATAGGCCAATGTGCAATTGAGGGTGCAAATTTAGCACAAAGTTTTATTTGCACAAGTATTTTTTTAAAAATAATATGAAATATCTAACGTTTTCTTATTTTATTCTTGGCTTAATTGTCACTTAAAATGAATCGTTTTTAGATTATAAGCTATTATTATGAATCAATTATGTTAACACAAACTAAATACTGGCAACTCATTTCATATTTATTATTAAATTCGCCATTGTAAATAAACCTGACAACAAATGACAAATTTCAACTTTAAAAAATGGAACACCATAACTGGATGGTTTGCTTTTTTAATAGCTTTTTTTACATATGCCTCTACCGTTGAGCCTACTGTAAGCTTCTGGGATGCCGGCGAATATATTTTAACTTCTTCAAAACTTCAGGTTGGTCACCCTCCAGGAGCACCTTTATTTCAAATGTTTGGTGCCTTTTTCTCTATGTTTGCATTAAAGCCTGCATATGTAAGTTACATGATAAATATGATGAGTGCTACAGCTAGTGCTTTCACTATTCTATTCATGTTTTGGACCATCACATTGCTGTTAAAAAAACTTGTTTTAAAGAAAAAAGACATTAGCAAACAAAAAGCTATTGCCATTCTTGGTAGTGGTTTAGTTGGAAGTTTAGCATTCTCTTTTACAGATTCATTTTGGTTTAATTCGGTTGAAACAGAAGTATACGCCATGGCTACTTTAATTATGGCTATACTCTTTTGGTCTGCTTTACGTTGGGAACAGGACATGGACAAACCAAGAGGAAACCGATGGCTTATTCTAATTTCATTTATTATTGGTCTATCCTTTGGAGTCCATTTTATGGGCTTATTAACCATTCCTGCCATTGGGCTTATTTACTTTTTTAAAAATTACAAAACCGTTACGGTCAAAAATTTTATCATAGCCAATTTGGTGTCTGTAGCTGTTTTATTATTTGTTTTTAAATTATTGGCACCTAATATCCTTAGGTTTTTTAGTGACTTTGAAATCTTTTTTGTCAACTCAATAGGACTTCCTTTTAACTCTGGTTCCATCATAGCAGGAATTCTTTTAGTAGGCGTTATTTATTATGGATTACGCTACACTCGTAAAAAAAACTATGTGCACCTCAACACAGGGATTCTTTGTGTTACCTTTATTATCATAGGGTTTTCATCATGGATGCTTTTACCAATTCGCGCTAATGCCAATGTGGTTATTAATGAAAACAACCCATCAAGTGCACGAGAATTATTGGCTTACTATAATTTAGAGCAATATCCAGAAACTCATTTGTTTTATGGCCCATTGTTTACAGACCAATACGCCTATCTTGATGACGACAACCCTTATGTTGATGATAAACCAAAATATGAAAAAGACGAAAAGAAAGGCAAATACGTTATTGTAAACGATTATAAAAACGCCAAACAAAATTACAACCACAAGCATGCTGCTATTCTTCCACGTATGTGGAGCGCAGAACATGCAGCAAATTATATGATGTTTTCAGGATTTTTAGATTTTAAACTAAAACCTGAGTATCAAATGGATAACGACCTTCGTAATTCTGTTTCACGATTTAAAAATGAAGTTGCCAAAGGCAATGTAGATTATGAAGATTATAACAATTTCTTAAAACGTTATAAAAGTTTTATTGATGTTGAAAAACCTTCACTTGCAAGTAATATTGCCTATATGTTAGAGTTTCAGTTAGGTTATATGTATTGGCGTTATTTTATGTGGAATTTTGTAGGAAAACAAGATGATATTCAAGGTAGATATGACAATCATGGAAATTGGATTAGCGGTATAAAGCCTATTGACGAGTGGCATTTAGGTCTTTCGCAAGACAACCTTCCAAGTGATGTAAAAAATAATAAAGGTAGAAACACCTACTACTTTTTACCTCTTATTCTTGGTTTAATTGGGCTGTTCTTTCTCTTTAATAAAGATAAAAAACTGTTCTGGACAATGCTGGTATTTTTCTTGTTTACAGGAGTTGCCATACAATTTTACACCAATGTACGCCCTTTTGAACCTAGAGAACGGGACTACTCTGTAGTGGGATCATTTTATGTATTTGCACTTTGGATAGGCTTTGGGGTGTTTGCTATTTTTGATAGTTTAAAAAAATACACATCTTCAAAATTTCTAGCACCAGCAATAACTATTGTTTGCTTAGCTCTAGTTCCTGGAATTTTAGCTGCAAATAACTGGGATGACCATGATAGATCTGATAAATATACCGCCAAATCAATGGCCAAAATGTACTTAGACTCTTGTGGTAAAGATGGTATTTTATTTTCCATTGGAGATAATGACACATTTGCGCTTTGGTATGAACAAGAAATTGAACATTACAGAACCGATGTTAGAGTTGTTAATACCAGTTTATTCCAAACAGATTGGTATATCGATCAAATGAAACGAAAAGCTTATGATAGCGACCCTATCCCATCACAATTAACGCATGACAAATATAAATACGGAACTAATGATTATGTCATGAAAGAAAAAGTTATAAATGACACATTAGATATTAAACAAGTATTAGACTTTATAGCTAGTGATAATCCTAGAACAAAGTATAAATATGTGCTTCAACAACAAGGTGTTGATATTAGTGGCTATAGAAATCAAGATTTAAATTTTAATTACTTACCAACAGAAGACATTAGGATTCCTGTTAATAAAGAAAATGCCTTAAAATCTGGAATTGTAAAACCTAGCGATGCAGATAAAATTGTGCCCTATATAGACATCCATATTAAAGACGGTGCCCTTTATAAAAACAGATTACTTATGCTCGATATTGTTGCCAATAACGACTGGAAACGACCTATATATTTTACTGGTGGTAGCTTTGGGGATGATGATTATCTCTGGATGAAAGACTACTTGCAGTTAGATGGTATGTGCTATAAATTAGTGCCTATAAAAACCCCTGTTGATAAAGCCAATCCTTTTGATATGGGACGTGTAGACTCCGACTTAATGTACAACAAAGTGATTCATTGGGACTGGGGCAACAGCGGTAAAGATATTTATCACGACCCAGAAACACGTAAAAACTCCATTTCCTACAGAGGAAATCTGGCACGCTTGATGGAGCAATTAATCAATGAAAAGAAGTTTGATAAAGCTGAAAATATTGCTGATATCGCCATGAAAAACATGCCTGTTGATTATTTTGGATATTATACATTATTAGAACCTTTTATAAGCGGCTATTATGAAGTTGGTGCTAAAGAAAAAGCTGAGACCTTATACAAAGAGGTTGCTAAAAAATATCAAGAAAATTTAACCTATTATAGTGGGCTGACAAAAGAAAATCAAGAACGTATGTTTGAAGATATTTACACCGACATTCAGCGTTATAAAAGCTTGATTGATGTTTTGATTCAATACGATACAGATTTTGCCAGAAAAGAAGGTGAGGTATTTAATAATTATTTAAGACTATTTAAACACTTTTATGATAGTGGAGAAGATGAAGTAAAACCAGATAGTGATATCCCTACAGATACCAACAGCATTATCCCTGATAGTAGTATTTTGCCTGATAATGGGCAGTAATGTAATTGCTTTAAAGCATATTGAATAAACTATATATGATGGTAGTGCCTGTAAAAACCCCATGGGTAGCAAAAAGAATATTTCATAACTATACATGGGATGTGGCAACTACCGAAAAGGTAATTTATTTGACATTTGATGATGGCCCAACTCCAGACATTACAGAATGGGCATTAAATGTTTTAAAAACATATAATGCAAAAGCTACCTTTTTTTGTATTGGTAACAATATTAAAAAATATCCTGAGATCTTTCAAAAAGTAATCCAACAAGGTCATGCTATAGGAAACCATACCTTCGATCACATAAAAGGATGGAAAACAAATACAGCTGATTATTATAAGGAAGTTGATATGACTCAGGAATTAATCAATGAGCATTTAAAAACATCAGCAAATCGAAAGAATTATTTATTCCGCCCACCCCACGGTCAAATAACCTTTAAACAAGGAAAAAAATTAATCGCTTCAGACTATAAAATAATTATGTGGGATGTTATTTCGTTTGATTGGGAAAAGAATATTTCGCCGGAAAAATGCTTTCAAAAAGTAAAAAAGAATGCAACTAACGGAAGTATTGTCGTGTTTCACGATAGCATAAAAGCTTCAAAAAATATGATGTTTGCGCTACCTAAAGTTCTGGATTACTTTAGTAATTTAGGTTATGTTTTTAAATCTCTTTAAATAAAAATTAAAGATATTGCTTAATAATACCTATCAGGGTATTAGCATCTTGCTCTCCACTTTGTCGCCATTTCATTTCACCATTTTTATAAATAATTAATGTTGGCAAGCCTTTTACTCGTAGTGCTTCAGCTAACTCTTGGTTTTTTTCTACATCAATCTTTATCACTTTAGCCTTATCGCCAAGTGCCGCCGCAACATCTCTTAAAACTGGATGCATTGCTGTAGATTGATCATTCCATTCAGTAAAAAAATCTAACAAAACTGGAATGTCTACATCTATTAGTTCCCCAAATTTTGACATATGTAATTGTTTATTAGTCAAATGTACTTATACAAACCTACGTATTTTTTTAATATTATGAATAATCACACTATTTTATAATGCATTTATCAAATCTATAACTATAAAAATACATAATTTCTATATATTTCCAACACGTACTCACAATTAAGCATTACTCGTTCCTTTTTTAAGTTCTATAACCGTTATCTCTGGCCATATCCCTACGCGTCCTGGAAATGCATGATACCCAAACCCTCTGTTAACATTTATAAATCTACCAAATTCAGAATACAAACCTGCCCATTGCTTATATACATATTGAGAGGGGCTCCATCTAAAAAAACCTGGAATTTCTATTCCCATTTGTAATCCGTGAGTATGTCCACTTAGGGTTAAGTGATAATTAAAATCATCATGTTTTACTTTATATTCCCAATGAGACGGATCGTGAGACATTAAAATTTTAAAATCTTCTTTGTGAAGTCCTTCGGATGCTTTTTGTAAATCTCCAGCTTGATTAAAGCCTTTTCCCCAATTTTCAACGCCTATTAGCGCAATTCGCTGCCCATCTTTTTCAATATATCTGTTTTCATTCAGTAATAAATCAAATCCTATTTTTGGGTGAATATCTTTAACGGCTTGAAAGTTTTTTGCTTTATCTTCTTTTGAGTTCCATTCAACATAATCGCCATAGTCATGGTTTCCTAACGTAGAAAACTTTCCGTAAGGTGCTTCAAAAGCATTAAAAACATCTATCCAATTATCCATTTCTTCAGCTTTATTATTAACGATGTCTCCCGTAAATAATAACAAATCTGATTGCTGTTCTTTAATTAAATCAATGCCATATTGAATTTTGTCCTTGCTAGTAAAACTGCCTGAATGAATATCGGAGATTTGTGTTATCGTAAACCCATCAAAAGCTTCGGGTAAATCTTCAAAAGACAATTGGTATTTTAAAACCTTATAATTGTATCGTCCTTGAATAATCCCATAAATAAAGGATGCAAACGGAATAGCGGCAAGACCTAAAGCTAATTTAGAAACAAACAGGCGTCTGCTGGGCATCGCCTGAGTTTTACCAGGAGACACATACGATATGAGTTTGTAAATAACTCTTACCACATCTTCTCCAAACATAACTATAACAATAACTATCTTAGGAATGAGTATGGTTAACAGCAAGCCTATTGCCATTTGAAACCGTAATGTTTGACCTGCACTTCTAGGCGTAGAATAAAGAGTGTAAAATAAATTGATATAAATAGCTACGGCAACAAGAATCCATACTAACTTTATATATCTGTTTTTAGTAATGGTTCTTAATGCTTGAAACGCATAAAACTCTACTAAACAAAACAGTAATGAGGCTATAATGAGTGCCACAAAAAAACGAGACATAGGCAATTTTTATCAAAGTTAAAAAGTTAACAATATAAATACCTAGTTTTTAATGTAAGATTAACAATTTATTTAGGACGATACTAATAAAAGAGGCTATCTACTTTACAGATAGCCTACTTATAAATTCCACACACAATCTAATTTGCTATTAAAAAAATGTAATGGGTGGGATGAAACTTAATACATAGCTTATAACCTCAAAAAAACAACTATGATCAAGTTTTATTTATGTATTGATTACGTGTGGAATTAAATATATTTTGTAAAATTATTTTGTAAAAGGCTCTCTACTACCATCGGTATCTATTTGGTAATGGAAATCTATTTCAAACAGACCTGCATCGTGACCAAAATTATCAGCTCCAGCATCTGCATCTCTATATAATCTGCAAATAATCATGCTAGATAAAGTTTTTCCAGAACCAGATATGGTAGGAAAAGGCGTCAACAAATGCTTAAAAGCAGTTGCTGGCAAACAATTAGCAATAGGTGTATTACCAGTTATCATTGTTGTTACTCCAACGTCATCGCCTACATTGGCCCATGTATACTCTAAACCCCATTGCACTTTGGTAGAACCCATATCGTATTTTGTTGACCAATGAACATGGGGATAAATATCGCTACCTTCTATCCATCCATGTGGCATTTGTACCATGAAATAAACTTCCTCTTCAGTACTTTGATCAAACCAAGCAGCAAAGACTCCTTGACTTCCCCAGCCTCCACCACTTGTGTCTTGATACCAATAATATTCTGGTGGTCTTGAACCATCATGATTTGTTGAAGTAATCGGCACTTTTAAATCATCATATCGCGTAGCTGTACCTTCATAACTTAAAGAGCCATCAGCTTCAATTTTTGTGTCATTGCCGCCAGCTATATCTCCAATTTTAGTAATTCCTGTGTTATCTACGGTCATCCTTTCTGTTCCATTTGTAGTTAAGTGAACAATGTCTTCATCTGTACTTTGTTCAACTTCAATTTTGGTATCTCCATTGGCATCAGACATTATATATGGACTTCCTGTAGCCAGCTCTACCCAACCATTATTATAATACCAAAAACTTTTAAAATCAGAATCAAATACTAAAAGACTTTCTACTCCTGTTATAGCTTCCCTTTGAGCAGTAGTCATTCTTGGTATTAAAACGCCTTTTGATGTTGATTGTATATCTAACATTGATGAATCATCAGGGTTAGTTGTACCAATCCCTACTTGTGCATTTATAGGTAAAGTAAAAAATACACATAACAATATAAGTAAGCTAATTATTGGAAATTTTGAGGTCTTCATAATAATTACTTTTAAATTAATATTAAGTATACCCCATAACCCATGTCAATTAATGTTAAATCTTAAAAATTTATAGAATATAGTGAGTATACCAACACATGAAAACGTATCAACATGTGTCATAAGAACGTATTAATTTATTGGTTGAGTTGATTATTAAATACGCTCTAAGAAGTTTTTCCGCTTCGAAAGCAATAACTAAACTAATTAAAATGTCGTCAAAAAGCAATTTTTTTTCGATGAAATACGTTTTTGATTTCGAAAATGCCCTAAAATATCAGACAAAAAGCAACATGCTTAATTAAGTAATCGTAAAAGTGTTTTTATTTTATTGGTATCAGAAATAGCAATTCTTGTTTCATCAAAATAAGTTTCACTATTCATTGATATGTTTGGAGTGCTTATTGTTTGGTAAGATTTGGAAAGAGAGCAATGTATTTCTTTAAATCCGGCATCTTTAAAGGTCAAGGCGTTTTCAAGCGTAATGCCTCCACCTGGCAATATGGTAACATCTCCATTGGAGTGCTCTTGTAATTTTTTTAAATTCATTAATCCTTTTAAGGCTGAGACTTCCTGACCAGAAGTTAATATGCGATGCACGCCCATGTCTATCAAAGAATTTAGTGCTTTATGCGTATCTAGAACCCAATCAAAAGCACGATGAAACACAAAAGGTAACGGTTTTGAAAGTTCTACAAGCTCTTGTGTTCGTAAAACATCTATTGAAAAATCTGCTTTTAATACGCCCGAAACAATACCTGCGCAACCTAATTCTTTACACAGCTTAATATCTTTTTTCATGATATCAAATTCTTCATTTGAATAGGTGAAATCACCACTTCTTGGTCTAATTAAAACAAAAAACGGAATAGACAGAGCTTCTGAAACTTGTTTAATCAATCCATAAGAAGGCGTTATCCCACCAACAGCTAATTCACTGCATAATTCAATACGATGTGCTCCTGCTTGCTCTGCATTATAAGCAGACGCAAAAGAGCTTGCACAAATTTCAACAATCATAATTAATAATTTAAAGAAAGGTTATCTCATAAACTTTAGAAACATTTACTATCATTTTATATAAAACTAGCAATATTCGTAAAAATTTACTAGTTAATTATTCTTATCTTACTATTTTAGTTTTCTCTTTGTAAAAACAAACTTAAATAGTTAATAATGTCTGAACAAAAACGTCTTTTTTTAGTAGATGCTTACGCCCTAATTTTTAGAGGGTATTATGCCTTTATAAAAAACCCCCGAATTAATTCTAAAGGAACCAATACATCTGCAATTATGGGGTTTATGAACTCTTTATTAGATGTTATAAAACGTGAGCGTCCAGACCATCTAGCCGTTTGTTTTGATAAAGGCGGAAGTGCCGATCGTGTTGAACTATTTGAAGCATACAAAGCCAATAGAGACGAAACCCCCGAAGCCATCAAGATAGCAATCCCTTATATTTATGATATTTTAAAAGCCATGCATATTCCTATTATGGTTAAAGAAGGTTTTGAAGCCGATGATGTAATAGGAACACTTTCCAAACAAGCCGAAAGAGAAGGCTATAAAACCTTTATGGTAACACCAGATAAAGATTTTGCACAATTGGTATCTGAAAATATTTTTATGTACCGACCCGTATTTGGTGGTGGTTACGAAACTTGGGGAATTCCTGAAGTTCAGAAAAAGTTTGAAGTCACAGACCCTTTACAAGTCATTGACTTTTTAGGTATGATGGGTGACTCTAGCGATAATATTCCTGGATTGCCTGGTGTAGGCGAAAAAACAGCTAAGAAATTTTTAGCACAATACGGGAGTATGGAAAACCTTTTAGCAAACACTCATGAGCTTAAAGGTAAAATGAAAGAGAAAATTGAAGGTGCCAAAGAACTCGGGTTACTTTCAAAAAAATTAGCGACTATTATGCTGGATGTTCCTGTAGAATTTGATGCTAAAGATTTTGAATTAGATCAACCAGATATTCCAAAAGTGACCGAAATTTTTGAAGAATTAGAGTTTAGACAACTGCTAACCAATTTTCAGAAAACCTTTGCAGTTGTTCCTGAAACAAACACGGTTGAATCTTCTGAAGTAAAAACAAGTAAAGACGCCTCAACTAAAGACGCCTCAACTAAAGACATAAAAAAAGCGTCATCCAATGCTGGAGCTGGTCAGTTTTCGTTATTTGGCAACCCCGATGACACACAAGAAACTGAGCAATACAGCTCGAGAAAAACGGCTGAAACAACCTCTCATTTTTACCAAAATGTGGCTTCTGGTATGGCAACCAAACTATTCATTAAAAATTTAATGAACCAGACAAGCATATGTTTTGACACCGAAACCACAGGCTTAAACCCATTAACAGCCCAATTAGTTGGCATATCTTTTTCGTGGGAAGTTGGCAAAGGTTTTTATATACCATTCCCAGAAGATAAGGAAGAAGCACAAACTCTTATAGAACAATTACGTCCGTTTTTTGAGAGTGATACTATTCAAAAAATAGGTCAGAATTTAAAATATGATATTAAAGTTCTCGCCAAATATAACATTACCGTCAAAGGAAAATTGTTCGATACCATGTTAGCGCATTACCTTATCAATCCAGATATGCGTCATAATATGGATGTGTTAGCCGAAACCTATTTAAATTACTCGCCCATTTCTATTGAAACACTCATTGGTAAAAAAGGTAAAAATCAACTCTCTATGCGAGACGTTTCATTAGAAAAACTAACTGAATACGCAGTTGAAGATGCCGATATAACCCTTCAACTTAAAGAACATTTTGAAAAAGAATTGGGAGAAGCCAATACACAAAAGTTATTTGATGATATTGAAATTCCATTACTACGTGTTCTGGCCGCTATGGAATTAGAAGGTATTAATTTAGATGAAAAATTCTTAAATTCTTTATCAGAACAACTTAATGCAGACATAGAGTCTTTAGAAACTAGAATTTTCACTGAAGCTGGCGAAGAATTCAACATTGCATCACCAAAACAATTGGGAGATATTTTATTTGATAAACTTAAATTGGTTGATAAACCTAAAAAAACCAAAACAGGGCAGTATGCTACTTCCGAAGATATTTTAAGCTATTTAGCTAAAGACCACGACATTATTAAGCATATTCTGGAATATCGTGGATTGGCTAAATTAAAAAGCACCTATGTAGATGCTTTACCTAATCAGGTAGAACCTACAACACGACGTGTCCATACCGATTATATGCAAACCGTTGCCGCTACTGGTCGTTTAAGCAGCAACAACCCTAATTTGCAAAATATACCTATTCGTACAGAACGTGGAAGGCAAGTTAGAAAAGCTTTTGTTCCTCGAGATGAAAACTACACCTTGTTGGCTGCCGATTATTCTCAAATAGAATTACGAATTATAGCTGCTTTAAGTGAAGAAGAAACGATGATTAAAGCGTTTAAAAATGGTGAGGATATTCATGCTTCAACAGCTTCAAAAGTATTTAATGTACCGCTAGAAGAGGTGACCCGTGAACAGCGTAGCAATGCCAAAACCGTAAACTTTGGTATTATTTATGGCGTATCTGCTTTTGGTCTTAGCAATCAAACCGATTTAACTCGTAGTGAGTCTAAGGATCTTATTGACACCTATTACGCTACGTATCCAAAACTGCGCGCTTATATAAGTACACAAATAGATTTTGCTCGCGATCATGGATATGTGCAAACCGTTTTAGGCAGGCGTCGTTATTTAAAAGATATCAATTCAAGAAATGCAGTAGTTAGAGGAGCTGCCGAACGTAATGCCGTAAATGCACCTATTCAGGGAAGCGCTGCAGATATTATTAAAATTGCCATGATTAACATTTACAAGAAGCTTGAGGAAGGTAATTATAAAACAAAAATGTTACTGCAAGTTCATGATGAACTAGTGTTTGATGTTTATAAACCTGAATTAGAAACTATAAAAACATTAGTTAAAACAGAAATGGAAAATGCTTATAAACTAGATGTTCCATTAGATGTAGATTTAGGCACAGGTAGCAATTGGTTAGAAGCACATTAAAAACTATTCAATAAAAAAATGAAATCCAAAAACATAGGGTTAGCACTTGGCGGAGGTGCTGTATTAGGTGCAGCTCATATTGGAGTGTTAAAAGTTATTGATGAAATTGACCTTAAAATCGATTATATTTCTGGAACCAGTATCGGTGCTTTTGTTGCTGCTTTTTATGCGTTTGGAAAAAACTATAAAGAAATAGAAGACATCGCTTCTGAATTATCGTGGATAGATATTTCAAACATTTCACTATCTCGATACGGCTTACTATCAAACAAAAAATTAGGAAAGCTCATAGTAAAACATATTGGAGATAAGAATATAGAAGATGCAAACATCCCTCTGGCCATTGTTGCAACTGATGCGGCTAATGGAGAAAAAGTAGTTTTAAAAAAAGGGCCTGTTTCTAAAGCAGTTATGGCAAGCACTAGCATTCCTGGAATATTTGCTCCTGTTAAAATTGATAACAGAACGCTTGTTGATGGCGGTATTGTTGAAAATGTACCTATTGCAACCGTAAAAAATATGGGGGCTAAATTTATAATTGGAGTAGATTTAAATGCCAATAATAACTCTAGAGAACCAAACAATATTCTAGATGTTATCTTAAACAGCTTTCATTTTATCATGATGCAATCTGATAAAATTCAAATAAAAAATGCAGATTTACTAATTCAGCCAGATTTGTCATCATTTAATAGATCGGATACAGATCAAGTTGAAAACCTAATGAAAAAAGGGTATGAAGACTCCTTAAAACCATTAAAAACAGCAACTTTTAGTAAAGAACAATCTTGGTTCAAAAAAGTTATAAACTTCATCAAAAAAAATGAATAGAAGAAAATTTATTTTACATAATAGCCTTGCGCTTGGAGGATTAGCAATTAACCCTATGAACCTATTTGCTTCAAATCTCTCTAATTTTGAAAAGGACTATATATCAAAAAGACCCCCTTTTAACAAAAGAACATTTACAAGTAACGAGGTTGAAAAAACAATTTCAACCATTAAACCTTTAATTATCGACAAGGAACTTGCATGGATGTTTGAAAACTGCTATCCAAATACTTTGGATACCACAGTAGATTATGAAATTATAGACGGCAAGCCTGATACTTTTATTATTACCGGAGATATTGATGCCATGTGGTTAAGAGATTCTACAGCACAAGTTTGGCCTTATATGCCATTACTTAAAAAAGATGAAAAACTGAGAAATCTAATTCATGGACTAATTAATAGACAAGTTAAATGTGTGCTTACAGATCCTTATGCCAATGCTTTTTATAAGGATTTAACAAAAGTATCTGAATGGAATGATGATAGCCCTAAACCTGTTCCTGGAGTTCATGAACGTAAATGGGAAATTGACTCGTTATGTTATGTTATCAGGCTATCTTATAGATATTTTGAACTATCTGGAGACTCTTCGGTATTCGATGAAAATTGGGATAAAGCAATGAGATTGATTGTGAAAACATTCAGGACAGAACAACGTAAAAATGGCTCCTCTCCATATCGATTTGTTAGAAAAACAAATGCAATGATTGATGCACCGGTTTTTGAGGGCACAGGAAGACCCATTAAACCAACAGGGCTAATTTGTTCTATGTTCAGACCCTCAGATGATGCAACATTATATCCTTATTTAATACCCTCAAATATTTTTGTGGTTCGTTCGCTTAATCATTTATCAAATCTTTATAAAACTGTTTTAAAAGACAACTCATTTTCTCAAGAGTGCAGTGATTTTGCAACAGAGGTTGATAATGCTATCAACAAATACGCTATTTCCCAACATGAAACATTTGGAACCATATACGCTTATGAGGTTGATGGTTTTGGTAACAAAGTGTTTATGGATGATGCCAATGTACCGTCACTTATGTCCTTAGCTTATTTAGGGGCTCATAAACCTACAGACATTATTTACAAAAACACGAGAGCCTTTTTAGTAAGTGATTTTAACCCCTATTATATTAAAGGAAACATTGCTGAAGGACAAGCAAGCCCACATACAGGAAAAGAAAAAATATGGCCTATGGGAATTATCCTTAGAGCGATGACATCCGTTGACAAAAACGAAATAATGCAATGTTTAAAATTCCTAAAAACCACACATGCAGACACTGGATTTATGCATGAAGCATTCAACAAGGACAACCCGTATGATTATAACAGGACTTGGTTTGCCTGGGCTAACACCTTGTTTGGGGAATTAATTTTAAAAATTCATGACGAAAACCCAGATCTTTTAAGCATAAACTATAACTAACAACTTTTAGACTGGTAAAGAGTTAAATCATTAAAAAAACATCAATAAAAAATGATATTTTAAATATTTAATCTCTAGTCTTTTCTTAAACTGTAAATCCCATCTTTTTGCTTCTTAAAATTACCAATAAAAATTACAGCATACTATTTGGTAATCAAATAGATTATCGTAAATTTGCAAACTCTTTTTGAGAGAGGAATGTTTAATTAGAAAAAATAATAAGTGTGAACACATTAAGCTACAAAACGATTTCAGCAAATAAAGCTACTGCAAACAAACAGGGGGTTTGAGTTGATGCTGAAGGTCAGGCGCTTGGTCGTTTAGCTTCTAAAGTTGCAAAACTTTTAAGAGGTAAACACAAGCCAAACTTCACACCTCATGTTGATTGTGGTGATAACGTTATTGTTATCAACTCAGAAAAAATCAGTTTATCTGGTAACAAATGGAACGACAAAACGTACATTCGTCACACAGGTTATCCTGGAGGTCAGAGAAGTTTAACTGCTACAGAATTGTTTGGAAAAGATCCTGCAAGAGTAGTAGAAAAATCAGTTAAAGGAATGTTACCTAAAAACAAATTAGGTGCAGATTTATTCCGTAACCTAACAGTTGTTGTTGGTTCAGAGCATGCTCATGCTGCGCAAAAACCAGAAACAATTAACTTAAACGAATTCAAATAAATGGATGTAATTCACAAAATTGGCCGTAGAAAGACGGCTGTTGCTCGTGCTTATGTTGCTCCAGGAAAAGGCAACATTACAATTAATAAAAAAGACTTAGCTAATTACTTTACTACAGCTACATTACAGTACAAAGTAAAGCAACCTTTAGTTTTGACTAACAATGACGACAACTTTGATATTACAGTAAATGTATATGGAGGTGGTATTACTGGACAAGCAGAAGCTGTTCGTTTAGCAATTTCTCGTGCAATGTGCGAAGTTGATGCTGAAAACAGATTAACGCTTAAACCTGAAGGTTTATTGACAAGAGATCCAAGAATGGTTGAGCGTAAAAAATTCGGACAGAAAAAAGCGCGTAAGAAATTCCAATTCTCTAAACGTTAATATGCTTGTTGAATTCACTTTCAACACAAAACAAAATTATAAACAAGTTATTGTTGTCCTAGTGTAAAAACAGGATTTAGTTTAGCATCTAAATGGTTAAGGCAAATTTTTAAAAATGACCACTTAATCATTGCTAATTCAACAGAACGTAAACTATTACAAAATGGCAGTAGAAGTAAAAGAATTACTTGAAGCAGGTGTACACTTCGGTCACCTAACACGTAAGTGGGATCCTAACATGGCTCCTTACGTATATATGGAGCGCAACGGCATCCATATTATCAACCTTTACAAAACAGCAGCAAAAATAGAAGAAGCAGGTGCAGCACTTAGCAAAATTGCTAACTCTGGTCGTAAAATTTTATTTGTTGCTACAAAAAAACAAGCAAAAGATATTGTTGCTGAAAAAGCGGGAGCTATCAACATGCCTTACATCACAGAAAGATGGCCAGGTGGTATGTTAACTAACTTTGTTACTATTAGAAAAGCCGTTAAAAAAATGGCTTCAATTGATAGAATGAAGAAAGACGGAACGTTTATGACGCTTTCTAAAAAAGAGCGTTTACAAGTAGACCGTTTAAGAGCTAAGTTAGAGAAAAACTTAGGTTCTATAGCCGATATGACCCGTTTACCAGGTGCTATTTTTGTAGTGGATATCAAACGTGAACATATTGCCATTAAAGAAGCTCAAAAATTAGGAATCCCAATTTTTGCAATGGTAGATACTAATTCTGACCCGCGTCAGGTTGATTATGTAATCCCTGCAAATGATGATGCTTCTAAATCGATTCATAAAGTAATGTCTCTTGTAACTTCAGCAGTTGCTGATGGTTTGACAGAACGTAAATCTGAAAAAGCTGAGAAAGAGCCAAAAGCTGAGAAAAAATCTGCGCCTAAGAAAAAGGTTGTAGCTTCAGAAGAAGAAGAATAAAAACAATTAAAAAAAACATAAAATAGTC
>JBNKYB010000041.1:0-74050 GCA_050300615.1 Flavobacteriaceae bacterium
TATTGCAGGAACAAGAACCAGAGAAATGGAGGAAACCAGTAAGTTTTTGCGTAAAATATCCAGAGGAGATGTTGGTATTTCTGCATACAAACAAAATACAAATTATAAAATTACCATAGGAAGTAAAATAGAGATTAAAAGAGGTGGAGGGATGATGATGCCAATGGGTGGTTTTGGAGGTATGCCAATGGGAACAGTTGGGTCTTTAAGTGTTAGTTTTAATCCAACGTTTTTTGCTTATAGCGGATATTCATCTACTAAATCTACGCACATAGATTGCTTGTTTAATGACAAATTTGAACATCTTGAAGGTGAAATATCAGAGAATGTATTTGATAAAATCAAAACTTTTGAAGATGGCTTTACAAATAACACATCAAACAAGCCACAGTTAAAAAATGTGTTCCGATTTAACGGTAAATTATATTTTGGATTTGTAGGCAGTCAAGATCAAAATTATCATTTAATTGAATTTTTAGAATAGATTTTGTTAAACCTAGGCAGTACTTATGCATTTAACGATTTGAATATAAGATAGATATAAATCCCCAAGAGACATTTACAATTAATTATTGCATTGTAAGTTAAACTTTAAGCCTCTTTTAACGTCTAATAAGGTAGAATAATCGTATTTTCAATAAAACAATCAAATACTATAAATTCATGAAAAAATTAATTTTTTTATTATTTGCCATTAGTTTGGTGTCTTGCGGTACATCAAAAACAGTAAGAACTTCCAAAAAAGTAATTAAAGGCGAATGGACATTAAGTTCCATAACCTACAGTGAAGCAGGAACCTATAATGTAACTTTGCTTAACGATGCTTCTAAAGACTGTTTTGTAGGTAGTACATGGCAATTTATTCCCAATAACAATACTGGTATTTATACCATAACTAATGCTAATTGTACAACAGGAGCGCGTAATTTTGTATTTACTATTCAAGAAATAGATCCACAAACAGGACTTTACGATTTTTTATTAAAGCCTACTAACGAAAAGCATAAATCTGATACCAATCAAGGATTCAGATTAAGTTTAACATCGTTATCAGAGGCCAATATGCAATGGCAGCAAACAGTATCTGTTGATGGGAAACCATTTACGATTACTATGAATTTTAATAAACTTTAAAAAATAAATTATAGATATATGAAAACACTTATAAATAAAATTGGAATTATCGTTTTAACAATTGTACTAACAGTAAGTTTAACAAACTGTAGTGCTATTCAAAATGCAAATAACAAACAAAAAGGGGCTGTTATTGGTGCGACAGGTGGAGCTATTTTAGGAGCTATTATTGGGAATAATGTTGGTAAAGGTGGTAATGGCGAATTAGGAGCTGTTATTGGTGGTGTTGTTGGCGGAGGCGCTGGTGTTCTTATTGGAAACAAAATGGACAAACAAGCGCAACAAATAGAAGAAGAAATTCCGGGTGCAGAAGTAAAACGTGTAGATAATGGTATTGTGGTAACTTTTGATGAAACAAGTGGTGTGTATTTTGATACCAATAAATATAACATCAATAGCGCGTCGCAAGCTACATTAAATAAATTAATTGGTGTTTTTAAAGAATATCCAGATACTAATATTTTGGTTGTCGGGCACACAGATAGTCAAGGATCGGAAGATTATAACATGACGCTTTCAAAAAACAGAGCCTATGCGGTAACCAATTATTTATCACAAAACGGTATATCGAGTGGAAGACTTACAACCAACTGGTTTGGTGAAACACAACCACTTTATGATAATAATACAGCAGAGGGACGTGCAAAAAATAGACGTGTAAATATTGCTATTTTACCAAATGAGAAAATGGTACAAGAAGCCAAAGCACAAGCAGGCAATTAAAAAACAATATTATACTTGTATAAATCTCGTTTTCAATGTTACTTTGAAAACGAGATTTTTATTTAAACATACTTCATGAGTCAATTATTAAATTATATTCATCATCACACCCAACTCCCAGAATCTTCAATAAAAAACACGGTAGAATTATTAAACGAAGATTGTACCATTCCGTTTATTTCACGTTATCGTAAAGAGAGAACAGGCAATTTAGATGAGGTCCAAATTGGAGATATTGTAAAATACAAAGAACAGTTTGAAGTGCTTGAAAAACGCAGATCAACCATTTTAAAAACATTAGAAGATCAAGATGTTTTAACGCCTGAATTAAAACAAAAAATTGGAGCTGCTCAAGACATTACAACACTTGAAGATTTATATTTACCTTTTAAGAAAAGTCGCAAAACAAAAGCAGAAACAGCCAGAAAAAAAGGCTTAGAGCCTTTGGCAAAAATTATTATGAGCCAAAATGCTAATGATGTTGAATCGATTGCGTTTAAATATGTAAAAGGAGATATAAATTCTGTTGAAGAAGCTTTAGAAGGTGCGCGCCATATTATTTCGGAATGGGTTAACGAACGCACCGATGTTAGAAACAATATTCGTCATCAATTAGAACGTTTTGCAATGATCTCTACCAAAGTGGTAAAGACTAAAAAGGAAGATGAAAATGCTCAGAAGTTTAGAGATTATTTTGATTGGTCCGAATCTTTAAGTCGTATTCCGTCGCATAGATTGTTAGCTATTTTAAGAGCTGAAAAGGAAGGCTTCATTAAAGTTAAAATTGAGATTGATGATGACAAAGCGCTTTATAAAATTGAAGACAGAATTATTCGTTCTAATAATGCCTGTTCAGAACAGATTCAGATAGCCATTCAAGATGCATATAAACGTTTGGTGTTTCCGGCATTATCCAACGAAGCCCTTCAAAATGCCAAAGAAAAAGCAGATGAATCTGCCATTACTGTTTTTGCTAAAAACTTAAAACAACTGTTGTTAGGCTCTCCAATTGGTGAAAAAAGGGTGTTGGCCATCGACCCAGGATTTAGAACTGGTTGTAAAGTGGTATGTTTAGATGCACAAGGGCAATTAAAATACAATGAGACCATTTATCCACATCCACCAAAAAGTGACAGTATTGGTGCCATGAAAAAAATCAGTTCATTGGCCGATGCTTATAAAATTGAAGCCATTGCTATAGGAAATGGAACAGCATCTCGAGAAACAGAGGCACTTATTAGAAAAATCCATTTTAAAAATGATATTCAGGTATTTGTGGTTAGCGAAGCTGGTGCGAGTATTTATTCGGCATCAAAAATAGCTAGAGAAGAGTTTCCTAATTACGATGTTACCGTAAGAGGATCGGTGTCTATTGGACGGCGTTTGCAAGACCCATTGGCTGAATTGGTGAAGATTGATGCTAAATCCATTGGTGTTGGGCAATATCAACACGATGTCGATCAAACCAAACTTCAAAAAACGTTAGATATGGTGGTTGAAAATTGCGTAAATGCTGTTGGTGTCAACATCAATACAGCCAGTAAATCTTTGTTGAGTTATGTGTCTGGTATTGGCCCGAAATTAGCCGAAAATATTTTTGAATATCGAAATGAACATGGTGCATTTACATCGCGAAAAGACATAAAAAAAGTACCACGTTTAGGTGATAAAGCTTTCGAACAAGGAGCTGCTTTTTTACGAATTAAAGACGCTAAAAATCCGTTAGATAATTCGGCCGTGCATCCTGAAAGTTATGGCATTGTTGAAGATATGACAAAAGATTTAGGAACATCGGTTCAAGATGTAATAGGAAATAAAGAGTTGCTTCTAAAAATTCCTCTAAAAAAGTATATTTCAGATTCAGTGGGTTTGCTTACGCTTGAAGATATTATTAAAGAACTAGAAAAACCTGGCTTGGATATTCGAGAACAAGCCAAAGTATTTACTTTTAATCAAAATATAAAAACCATTAACGATTTACGAGAAGGGCAGCTGCTTCCAGGAATTGTGAACAACATCACCAATTTTGGCTGTTTTGTAGATGTAGGCATTAAAGAAAGTGGATTGATTCATGTGTCAAACTTAGCGGATGCTTTTGTGAAAGATGTAAACGAACACGTACACCTTCATCAGCAGATAATTGTAAAAGTTTTAGAGGTTGATATTCCGCGAAAGCGTATTCAATTAAAATTGCATAAATAACATTGCATCTCATGTTTGTAAAGTAGGCAAGACTTTATTTATAACGATGGAAGCTAAATTCACTTTAGCAAAGTGTACAAATTAAAATTTAGTTGTTTGTTTTTTCTCCTACAAGAATACCTGTAACAGACCAATGATTAAAACTAGAACCTTCGTCTTTTCCTTGATTTATAATAACTTCGATAGTGTGTGTACCTTCTTTCAGGTTATCTAATGGAATAACATAAGGGGTTGTTAAGGAGGCTGGACACCAGTTAGATCTACTTAAATCGCTAGATGAAAGTCCGTTGCTAAAATTACCCGAAGCAGGATTATAGAGCCTATACGTAGCGCAGTCTGTTCGCCAAGGCACCACTTTGTATATTTCTTTTCCATCAATTAATAGTCGGTTTAGTTTTGGGTTAAACTCGTCACCGCCTTCCCAACCACCATGCCCAGTACTTGTGTATAATAGGTTTAAATTTTGAATATCTTTTTCTAATTTAAATGTAACGTGTAATGTATCGTTCGCAAAAAGACGTCCGTAATTTTGTCCAGACATTTCCATAGTATTTACAGTGGAAAATAACGGATTTATATATTTGGTATTTTTACTTGTATTAGGATCTTCATTGGGATAAAAATCTAGTTCTAAATTTACAACATGTCCTCCAGAATCATAATTTCCTATAAAAACACCTACCCACACATATTCTACATCATTAGGAAATAAAGAAGACACCTCTTCTTTATAAGTTGCCTCTTGAGCCCAATTATAATTATTGATTTCTCGTTTTGTATTAAAATTGCTAACACCAAAGGATGTGAAAAATCTAAGAATTTCTATTGAAGGTATGTAGTTTTCTTCTTGCCTAATACCTTGGTATGTGTTTCCTAAATGGTCTGTATATACAGGTAATTCTTTTAAGCCATTCAAGTAGGCATCTAGCATTGTTGTCTTTTTGTTATCACTTACAGGAATAATAAAAACAGAACCTGTTCTATCGTAAGCATCACCATTAGATTTACACGTAAGTTTTGCGAAAACGTACGGGTTGTTTTTTAAGTATGGTGTTATTTTTATTTTTTTCATGATGACAGAGCCATTTGAAAAATGATAGGTTTTATTGGCTTGTAATGTACTAGCCTTAGGAACTTCAAGCTTTGGATTGAAATTAATTATTTCGTTTTCAAAAACAGAAACTTGTGTATATCTTGAGTTAATTTTAAGCTCTTCAAATTCAGCTTCATTAACTTGCTTTGCGTTACTGGGAAAACGTTGGTCAAATTGTTCGCTTTTTATTTTTTTGATTGAAGATGCTTTAATTTCTCTGTTTCCATTAATAAGTATTTTTAATACTAGGGCTTTTTTTGAAGGTAAATACCTATTGTATGGAGCACCTTGTATAGGTGCGTTTTCGGTATACCAAACTTCAATAGTATTTGAAAAGAAAGAATAAGAAGCATAATGACATTGGTAGCCAAGAATTTTTTCTTCAGAATCATTAACAATAGTAGGTTTAGGAAGTTCGCTAAAGGGAGTCACATTTTTAAAGGTACTATCTTGATATGTAAGTGTACTTATGTTTTGTGAATTTTTTAAATCTATGTAGTTGCGAATCTTGTCCGTTGCTTTTGATAAAAACACCATATTGTTTTTGCAATACATATCCAGTGTTCCGTTTGTTTTTTTCCCATTAGAAAAACTTTCATAAGTTACTTTATAAACAGGAGTGCTTTTTTGTGCAAAACTAATGGTTGCAAAAAGAAATAATATAATTATAAAAATGTTCTTCATTATATGGATTGGTATTAGTAAACAAGTAAATTTAGAAAAATTAGCTTGTTTCAAAAGTAATCTAATAAAAAAAGGATGGTTTTAAATATGCTCTGTATCTATTCTAAATTAGGTAAAACTTATAATGTCTAGAAATATTTTCTTAAAAAAATGCGTTGGTAATATTACCAACGCATTTTAAACACCCACTTATTTTCCAGAGAAAATCTCTTTTAATTGTGTTACCATATTACCGTTACCAGAGACTGTGATTTCGCCAATTTTTTCAGCGATTTTTTCAACATACTCCATTTCCTTTAGTTTGTACAACATGTTGTTTTCTTCCATCAACTTTGCTGTATTTAACAAACTACGTGTAGAAGCAGTTTCTTCTCGTCTGGTAATAATATTAGCCTGAGCTTTCTTTTGTGCTATTAAAACTTGATTCATAATTTCTTTCATGTCTCCTGTTAAAATAACATCTCTAATACCACAGTTTAAAACGGTTACACCTAATTTATTGGCACTTGTTTTAACGTTTTCAAATACTGCCTCTGCAATGTTTTCCTTACGTTCTAAAAGCTCATCTAAGGTGTACGTACCAACATAAGCACGTAACATCAATTGCATAGCAATGTACAATTGCTTTTCATAGTCTTTGTTTTCTAATAAAGCTTTTTCGATATTGGTAACTTTATACTGTGTGTAAAAGTTGATACGAATAGCCGCTTTATCTTTAGTTAATAATTCTTGTCCAGCAATTTCTAACTGCAATTGACGTAAATCTGTCTTAGCAATTTTAATTGAAGTGTCGTTTCTCCAGAACCTATACGTACCGCCGTCAAGTGTCTTTATATAGACATCATCTACTAAAAGAATTGCTTTTTCATAGGCAGAAACCTCAAAAGTTCTGATGTATTTGCTTAATTCTAATCTGCTAAAAAGTGCTTTATCAATCTTTTCAGTGATATAAATTTTGCTTAAATCTACACGTGTAAATTCACGCTTAATTAAACCCTTCCAGTAAACATAACGTCCGGCAGACAAGATGTTCTTAAAGTTTCCTTTTTCGAAAACCAAAACCAACTCATTATCCATCACCTCAATAACATCAAGCATCTCTGCTAACGTTTTGTCTTGTAGTAAGAGTTCTAAGGCTATTGGAGAAGCAAAGGCAGTTTCTAGGCTATAAACCAACACATGTTGATTAAAACCTAACCAATGTTTCCCTTCGGTAATCACTTTAAAATAGTTACCACTTTTGAAAACCAAACCTACTTTTCCTGCATTAATTCTTACTCGTTTCATTGTTTTTATTTGTGTCCTTATTTATTTTTAAGAACGTTAAACATTAATTTTTGCCAATTAAGGCGAGGTATAACCTGTAACGGAAGGGTTGCCAACTTCAATTTATAATGACGAGTTCATTAGTTCATGAAGTGTATTTTAAAATTATTTTTATTTTGAAAACAGCAGATTATAAATCATCTTTATAGTACGGAAATACTCATATTAAAAGCTTCTATAAATAGTGTTTAGTAGTTGAAGAAAAACCTTTATATGCTATAAATAAGCATGTTGAAATTAATCCTAAAAACAAAACAGTAGTTATGTCTAACTATTAAAAATCAGTATTTCAAAGTACTTTCCAGATTGCTTAATTTTATTAATTCCGCAAAGGCGAAAATCTAATTAAGCCGATTTATAATCCACTATTTTTGCCATTTTTTTGGAGCAGTGTGACAAACTGCAGCTATCAGTTTAACAAGATGATAAGCTTTTGGGATCTCCTAAATCCATTTTCTACAGTAACAGTGTAGCACTCTACCAGTTGAGTTACAAGGAAATGAAACCTTGGCAGGGCTCGAACCTGCAACAATAATCTGTTGTTCTAACCAGACTGAACTATCTCAAACGAGTTGAGAGTGGGAATCGAACCCACGACCTACAGAGTCGCGACTATTTTTTGGTTAACAGTCAAAACCTTCAAGTCTAGTTGAACATAAAAGCATCATGCATTGCTGCAACGTTTTATACAATAGTGCTATACCGAAACACCCAACAAGACCAGCTTGATTTTTTATTTCCCCTTTCTTTTTTTATTAGACTTTTTTCTTTTCTTTCTAGGTTCTATTTTATTTTTTACTCTAGATATTTCTTTTTTCACATAATCAATGAAACCGTTGTTTGTTGCTATCTTATTGGCCGTTTTAAATGTTTTAATGGCAGCTTTAAATTTGCCTTGTTTTTCAAGTAAAACGCCTTGCAATAGTTTTAATAATGCTTTGTCTGTACCTTTAATTGTAAACGCAAATTTTATTAGGTTGTCTGCTTCATTATAGTCTTCATTCCACAAAAGGGTTTGAATATAATAGGGATATGTTTTTGGCATTTCCATACTTTGTGCTATGGCTTCAGCAAAATAGTGTTTAGCTGTTTCGTAATCTTTTAATTGTTCGGCATAAACACGTCCCATTAGGCATAGTACTTCGGCATCTTTATCGTTATATGATAAGGCATAGTTTAATGCTTCTAAAGTTTCCTCTAGTTCATAGGGATATGCATCTAGAGCTTTAAATAAATAATTGTTATGTAAATTTGTTTCCATTTTGTTTTATTCAATAAATTGTTACAGTTTTTAAGGCACACGTTTTGTGAACTCTAGAAACCGAATCAGATTGATGTATTCTTAAATTTTTGGGAATAAAAAATCCGAAACAGTTTGTTTGCTTCGGATTTTTTTCTGGAAAGTTATTTACAGAAAGTACCGAAGCCTTATGAATGACCCAAGGTCATTACATAATATTTGAAATGTTATCATGTGTTTTAACATGGCTTCTTGTTTTTATGCATCCTGAATTTTTTCAGGAATGTTATTATTTATTATTGCAGTGTTTGTTTAAAACCGCGGTGCAAAGATGAAAACTATTTTTAAAAAAACAAATAAAATTTTAATTTAATTTATTGAAAATCAATTATTTATGTTTATTTTGAAGCAAAGAAATTCCTGTCCGTTTTTCAACAGATAGTTGAGTTTTTGTGCAAATGTTTGTCTACCAGTTGCTTACTCTTCAATGGTCAATATTTTAATATTTAAAATGTATTATCAATATTTTTAATTTTTTTTCATAAAAAAAGCGCCCAATTTTTTGGACGCTTTTAACTATTATAGATATTTAGTTTAAATCATACTAAAAAATGATTACAAATAGTTATAAAACGCCCTGTATGGAAATGATTTGTCATCTTAATTCCACGATAATCACACTGGCTAAACAGTGGGCTAGGAGCTTTATGTATTATTGTTCTTCTCATTAATTATTGATTCATATGTTTTATTTCGTAGATAAACGTTTCAAGGGTTGCGCCACTAGCGACAACTGTTAACGCCTTATCGATAATATATTTAACGTTTACGGCATGAAAACCAAGACCAACACCAATTTTATTTAAAAGTTTAAGTTCGGCTTCGCCATGTATTTGGTCCACATGTACCATACGTGTTAAATCATATAAACGTTCTAAACGGTGGTCGTATGACACTGGCGGATTAATAGGATGCGATTGGTAATCTTTTAAAATGGTTTTATACTCAACCTCATCAATATCTAAATTTCGAGCTAATCTGTCTAAAAAAGACTTTTCATCTGAAGTAATAATACCATCAGCCATTGCAACCCGAACAATAGCAGCAAAGTGGTCTTCATTTCGTTTTTTAAATCCGCTATCAAATAAATCTGAAATTGACATGTGTTTTTTTATTTTAAGTGCTGCAAACCTACATATTTTTTTAGTTTTTTTAATAAAAAATAGTTTCAGAAATCATATTTTTTATTCAAATACCAAGTATAAATACGTTGTTTTTAGATAAGTTCTGGCTATTCTAGCTGTAACAATGCAACATTTAAATGATAAATATATGCTTTATTAAAAATAATAAATCTAAATTCATTTTTAGTAATTCTTAAACTATATTTGCGTCTTTGTTGCTACAAATAGCATTAATACGAATCTCAAGAAAGGTAATTAGTTGAGTAAAGCAGCTTTGTTACAAACGTATGAACAGGTTTTGCAAACGCAAAATCTTGAGAATGCTATTGCCAAAACGCAAGGTATTACGCACCTTAAAGGGCTGGTTGGTTCTTCGCTTTCTTTTATTATTTCGAGTGTTTTTAAACAATTAGAAAAACCATTTTTATTGGTTTTTAATGATAAAGAAGAAGCCGCGTTTTATTTGAATGATCTCGAGCAATTATGTGGTGATAAAGATGTATTTTTTTACCCAGGTAGTTACCGTAGACCTTATCAAATTGAAGAAACAGATAATGCTAATGTATTATTAAGAGCAGAAGTTTTAAACAGAATAAACTCGCGTAAAAAGCCAGCCATAATCGTTACGTATCCTGATGCGCTTTTTGAAAAAGTAGTTACCAGAAAAGAGCTAGAACGAAATACCTTAAAACTAGTTATTGGTGAAAATATTTCGATCGATTTTGTAAATGAAGTACTTTTTGAATATCAATTTAAACGCGTTGATTTTGTAACCGAACCTGGAGAGTTTTCTGTGCGTGGTGGTATTGTTGATGTGTTTTCTTTTTCGCACGACGAACCGTATCGTATTGAGTTTTTTGGTGATGAGGTTGATAGTATACGAACGTTTGATGTTGAGACTCAATTATCTCTTGAGCAGATTAAAAAGATTAGCATTATACCCAATGTTGAGAATAAATTTTTAGATGAACAACGTGAGAGTTTTTTAAAGTACAGTAAACAAAAAACAGTAGTATTTTTCAAGAATGCCGATTTGTTTTTTTCAAGAATAGACGATTTTTATTCAAAAGCAGAAGAGACTTTTAAAACATTATCTACAGATATAAAGCACGCGGAGCCTAAGGAGTTATTTTGTAATTCTACACTTTTTAAAAAACAATTATTAGATTTTAATTTAGTTGAATTTGGAAGTGTTTCTACGCTTGCAAAAAGTGTCATGGCGAGTGAAACGAAGCAATCTGTTTCAAAGGATGAGATTGCCAAGTTGCAAGCTCCTCGTAATGAAGAAATTAGTTTCAATACGGTTCCACAACCAACCTTCAATAAACAATTTAATTTGCTTATTGAAAATTTAAATGCGAATTACGATAAAGGGTTTACTAATTATATTGCTTGTGTAAGTGAACAACAAGCTAAACGATTTCATGATATTTTCGATGATTCACACCTAGAAGTAAAACCCTATAAAACTATTGTATTATCCTTACATCAAGGGTTTGTAGATAACGAAAATAAGGTGGTTTGTTATACGGATCATCAAATTTTTGAGCGCTATCATAAATTTCAACTTAAAAACGGCTATGCTAAAAAGCAGGCCATTACGTTGAAAGAGCTCACAAATTTAGATATTGGCGATTATGTGACGCATATAGACCATGGTATTGGACGTTTTGGAGGTCTTCAAAAAATAGATGTCGAGGGTAAAAAACAAGAAGCCATTAAGTTGGTTTATGGAGAGCGAGATGTGTTATATCTCAGCATTCACTCACTCCATAAAATTACCAAGTTTAATGGAAAAGATGGCAAGCCACCAAAAATATATAAACTTGGAAGTACAGCTTGGAAAACTTTAAAAGCTAAAACAAAAGCGCGCGTAAAGCATGTAGCGTTTAACTTAATTAAGTTGTACGCAAAACGTAAAACCGAAAAAGGCTATCAGTACAATCCAGATAGTTATATGCAGCACGAATTGGAGGCGTCTTTTATTTACGAAGATACACCAGACCAAAGCACGGCAACAGCCGATATTAAAGTCGATATGGAAAGTGAGCGACCTATGGATCGCTTGGTGTGTGGTGACGTTGGTTTTGGTAAAACCGAAGTCGCTATTAGGGCGGCGTTTAAAGCTGTCGACAATGGTAAACAAGTTGCTGTGTTGGTGCCTACCACGATTTTGGCATATCAGCATTCCAGAACATTTTCAGAACGGTTGAAAGATTTTCCCGTAACGGTAGATTATTTAAACCGTTTTAGAACTGCTAAAGAGAAAAGAGAAACCTTAGAAAATCTTGAAAAAGGTAAGGTCGATATCATTATTGGTACGCATCAGTTGGTTAATAAAAATGTAAAGTTTAAAGATTTAGGACTTCTTATTGTTGATGAAGAACAAAAATTTGGAGTCGCAGTCAAGGAGAAACTTAAAACTTTAAAAGAGAATGTAGATGTGTTGACATTAACGGCAACGCCTATACCAAGAACTCTGCAGTTTAGTTTAATGGCTGCGCGCGATTTATCAGTTATAACCACACCGCCACCAAACAGATATCCTATTGAAAGCCATGTAATTCGTTTTAACGAAGAAACCATTCGAGATGCAATAAGCTACGAGATTGAGCGTGGCGGACAAATATTTTTTATTCACAATCGTATTGAAAACATCAAGGAAGTTGCCGGCATGATTCAGCGTTTGGTACCCGATGCCAAAATAGGTATTGGTCATGGGCAGTTAGATGGTAAAAAGTTAGAACAATTAATGTTAGCCTTTATGGATGGTGCTTTTGATGTATTAGTGAGTACTACCATTATAGAAAGCGGACTCGATGTGCCTAATGCCAACACTATTTTTATTAATAATGCCAATAATTTTGGATTAAGCGATTTGCACCAAATGCGCGGTCGTGTGGGTAGAAGTAACAAAAAAGCATTTTGTTATTTTATTACACCCGAATATTCGGCAATGACCGATGATGCCAGAAAACGTATCACTGCGCTGGAACAGTTTACCGAATTAGGTAGTGGTTTTAATATCGCCATGAAAGATTTGGAGATTCGAGGTGCAGGCGATTTATTAGGTGGCGAACAAAGTGGATTCATTAATGAAATAGGGTTCGATACGTATCAAAAAATATTAAACGAAGCTATTGAAGAATTAAAGGAAAATGAGTTTAAAGATTTATATCAAGACGATTCTATTGAAAAAGAATATGTCAAAGATATTACGATAGATTCAGATTTTGAATTGCTATTTCCAGATGATTACATCAATAATATTTCAGAACGTTTAAGCCTGTATTCACAGCTTAACACGATTAAGAATGAAGAAGGTCTTAAAACTTTTGAGGCACAACTTATAGATCGTTTTGGAGAACTACCAGTTCCTGTGATAGATTTATTAGATAGCGTAAGAATTAAGTGGATTGCCAGTAAAATTGGTTTCGAAAAAGTAATCATGAAACACGGAAAACTAGTCGGTTATTTTATTAACGACCAGCAAAGTAGTTTTTATCAAAGTAAAGCGTTCACAAAAGTGTTACAGTTTGTACAAGCAAATCCTAACAGTTGTAAAATGAAAGAAACGCAAACGCGCAATGGCTTACGGTTATTGTTAACGTTTGAATCGGTTAAATCAGTACGCCAAGCTTTAACAAAATTACAACCTATTGTGGCTTGATTATTGCCGATATTTAAATAAATTTATATCATGTTAAAACAAATTATAGTTTCAGTTTTATTATTACCTAGTGTGTTTTTTGGACAACATACCATTAAAGGAACATTTGTAAATGCAGATGATTATAAACATGCATTATTATACAAAATACTGCCTGTTTCAACTGAATATATTACAAGTTCTGAGGTAAAAAAAGATGGAAGTTTTGAGTTGCAACTTGATGCTAATGTTACGCCAGGTATGTATAAAATTGTGTATGCCATTCCTAAAGACGAATACAGTTTTGATGTTATTTATAATGGTAAAGAAGATATTGAATTGACTTTCGATTCAGAAAAAGGAATAAGCTATCAACAATCTGTAGAAAATAAATTAATGACAAGCTATTCAAGTAGTATGACTAAGATTAGTCAAAGTATAGGCAATTTTTACAGACAACAAAGTACGGATACCTCAGCTTTAATGGCTATTTTTAAAACTCAACGAGAGACTCAGAAAAGTTTTGAAGACGCTGCAAAAGGAACTATAGCACTTGAGTTTATAAAGGCTAATAGACCCTATATTCCAAATCAGTTTGAAGATATAAAAACGTATATAGGTAATTTAGAAGCTCATTTTTTTGACAACGTAGATTTTAATAATAAAACACTTCAAAGTTCGAGTTTTTTGTCGGATCGTATGTATAATTATGTACTTGGAATGACGGCTAGTGGAGACAATATATTGGACTCTTATAAAAAGAATATAGATACATTTTATCTAGCCATGAAAGATGCTCCATTAACCATTAAAAGTAGCTTATTATTGCAGTTGTGGGAAAAAATGCTAGACATGGAGCAAGAAAGTGTTGCAAACTATATTTCTGACACCTATTTAATAGATATTGCAAAATCATTGAATGATCAAGTTCTTGTCAATGGTTTGTTACAATTAAAAAAAACCTCATTACATAGTAAAGCACCAGATTTTAGTTTAGATGGTACAGATAATGGAAAAAAGCTAAGTAGCTTAAACGGATCAGAGTACTATGTTGTTGTCTTTTGGAGTAGCGAATGCTCACATTGCTTACATGAGATTCCAATCCTTGAGTCGTATATAGAAACCTTACCAAAAGGGCATATACAAGTGGTAGCTGTTGGTTTAGAAGACGATGATAAAAATTGGTCTAAAAAAATCAAGGACTTTCCAGACTTTATTCATGTGTTAGGTTTAGGTAAATGGGACAACAAAATAGGAGATGATTATAACGTAACTGCAACGCCAACTTATTTTGTTTTAGATAAAGACAAACGTATTATTGCTAAACCCAATACAGTTGAAGATTTAAAATCATTTTTTGATAAGCACCCTTAAAAGTGATAAAACGCATTTTCTAAATGCTCAATTTTAAATTGTTTTCCTTGTTTAACAATCCCAATTATATCGAAACGTACTTCAATATCTAATTCGTTAACGGTAACATATTCATTAACTGCTTTTACCTAACGTTGAATTTGTTTGGGTTTAACAAAATCCTGCGGATTTCCAAAATCGGAAGTTGAGCGCGCTTTTACTTCAATTATGGCGAGAATATCTTCTTTTTGAGCGATGATATCTACTTCAGCCTTATCAAAACGGTAATTACGTTCCATAATATCATAGCCTTTTTCAATAAGAAAATTAACAGCTAGTTGCTCGCCTTTTTTACCAAGTTCGTTGTGTTGTGCCATAATTTTTTCTCAAAAAATCTTTTTATTGAAAACTAATTTAGCGTTATTTTAATAAAAACTCGTATACATGTTTATAGCTTAAACATCATTTTAGGGTATACCTCAAACCAAAAAACAACCGCCTACCTTGGTTGGGCGCATAAATATAACCAGGGTCAAACGTTAAAGCATACGGGTTATCTGTCGTTTGAACCGCATTTCCATCATTGTCAAAAACCACGTTTTCATCAAAAGGGTCATTTGCCCTAGCAATGATAAAGGGGTTTCCTTTATTGGGAGTCCAGTTCAATAGGTTTTTAACACCGCCATAAAACTCAAAATTTGTTAAACCGTTATAAGTGAGTTGAATGTTTTGAATACTCCAAACAGGAGATTCAGGCTTTCTTGGATCTAGATCGCCCAAAAGAGGTAATCGCATAGGTCCATAAATGTTACCTGTATAATCCAATGTAAAATCGTAATTGAAATTTCTATATGAAACAGCCCAAGTTCCAGAAAACTTTTCGGTTAGTATTTGTTGCTCTTTAACACCATTGGTTTTTTGAGACACATCTTGCAAAGTAAATCCTGCCAATGCTTTAAAATTAGCAGATATTAAGGCATCTAAATTAAAGCTTAGGCCTAAACTGGATGCGCCTCCTTTTAAATTGGTATAAATAACTTGGTTTGGATTGGTATCATAATCGGGTAAAATGGCATTGGTAAAATAAGTGTACCAAGCAGAAGCGTCAATACCAATAATCATATTGTTTTTGGTATATAGTTTTTTTAGGTAATTAAGGTTTATGTTATAGGATCTTTCAGGTTTTAATTCTTCTTCTATTACGACGTCTCTCGCACCATTTAATGCAGCATGCTCCTCAGCAAACAGATTTACAACTCTAAAACCTGTTCCTGCGTTTAATCTGATAACATCGTCTTGTGTAGGTTTGAATTTATAAGCTAATCTTGGAGTGAATATATTACCATGTCTTTTATCATAGTCATACCTTGCACCAAGTAAAAGTTTGTTTCTTTCATTTAGGCTTATTTCATCTTGAACAAAAACAGAAGGAATTAAAATTTTATCGGCTTTCTTTGTAACCGTGGTATTATCATTGTAGTAGTTGTAACGTCCTGCCATACCAAACAGCCAGTCATGGTTTAAAGTTGAAACGTCCCATGTTAATTGGCCAAACCCAATACGCTGTTGGGCTAAAAACAACGAGTTTCCATAAGCTGAATTTTGGTCATGATCAGAATACGAGAAATTAAACATTATATTTTCTTTCACGGGCAATTGATATTTTCCAATTAGCTCATATCTAGTGGTGTAAATGCTTTCGCCATAAACGTCGCTTCCACCTCTATCATTAGGAGTCCATTGCATTTCGCCACCCCATCTGTCTTCATAAAAAAAACGTCCAGCGATAGATAATACCTTATGGGTTTTTCTATTAAAATCCCATTTTTGAAACATCGAAATGCGGTCTTGCAATGTAACATCGGTAAAATTATCATTATTGTTATCAATAGGGTTTGAGTAATTAAAATAATTGACACCAAAAAGCACATTTGTCTTTTCTCCAACCCTTGCCTTAAAGCCTAAATCAACATTTAGTTCTTGCCAATCTGTAGCATACACATCTGTAAAAACTAAAGGAGCATTTTCTGGTATTTTTGTAATAACATTAATGAGACCGCCAACGGCTTCACTACCATATAAAGAAGATGCAGGCCCTTTTACTATTTCCACTTGTTCAATCAAAGAACTTGGGATTCCAGAAAGCCCATACACAGTAGAAAGTCCACTTACAATAGGCATCCCGTCAATTAGCACTAAAGTATAGGGGCCTTCTAAACCATTAATATGGATGTCTCCAGTGTTGCAAACACTACAGTTAATTTGTGGTCTGACTCCATTTACGGACTGTAAGGATTCAAAGATATTGGGGGCTGGATTTTTTTTCAAAAAGGTTGTTGAGTACACTTCTACAGGAACTGGGCTTTCCAGTCTGTTTACAGGTTTCAGGGTTGCTGTTACAACAATCTCATCCATTAGCTCTACTTCTTGTAAGTTGATGTTGACTATAATATCTTGTCCTTTTAAAGAAACAGGTTTCTGAAACGACTTAAAACCTGTATAAGACGCTATTAATATGTAATCTCCTTCAGGCACATTTTCAATGACGAACTCACCATTTTCTTGACTAATTGAGCCAATTTTTGTACCTTTTAAATACACGTTTACATAAGCTAACGATTCGTTATTGGTCGTGATTTTGCCAGATATATTAAAAGTGTTTTTAGCATTTAAGAGGCTTGAAAAAAACATAAATAAAACAATAAAGTATCTCATTTGTATTTTAGATTGATTATAGGTTTTGGCAAATATACTATTTTTATTAAGTCTAAATAAGAATAAAATTATTTTTTTAAATCACCAATTTAGGTGAGGCTAAAAATATTTTTACATATAAGTAAATATGTGTACATTTGAACCTATTTTTATAATATGGTTACATTATCTGAAGAAAATTATTTAAAGGCTATTTATCATTTAGGTAAACAAGGAAAGGAAGCTGTTAGCACAAATGCCATTGCTGAGCATATTGAATCGAAAGCGTCCTCAGTAACCGATATGATTAAAAAATTAGCTTCTAAAAAATTAGCTAATTATATTAAATATCAAGGTGTTAGTTTGACCGAAGAAGGTAGGTTAGCTGCTGCATTAGTTATTAGAAAACATCGCCTTTGGGAAGTGTTTTTAGTAAATAAGCTTAACTTTTCTTGGGATGAGGTTCATGAAATAGCCGAACAGTTAGAGCATGTTAAATCATTGCAGTTAGTTAATAAATTAGATGCTTTTTTAGAGTATCCAACACACGATCCGCATGGCGATCCAATTCCTGATAAAGATGGAAATTATTCACCTATAAAAAGCATTAATATTTTAGAAATAGGAACCGGAAAAGAAGGTGTTCTGTCATTTGTAAAAGATTCTTCAGATGTGTTTTTAAGATATTTAAATAAAAACAATTTGGCTCTTGGAGATACCATTAAAGTATTAGACTTTGAGCCTTTTGATAATTCTTTAACGATAGAAACAACCACTAAAAAGATGATCATTTCAAAAGAAGTGGCGCAAAATTTATATTTAAGCGTGTAAGATGAATACATACAATCCCATATCGGCATTAATTCTGTTTTTTGTTATTGCAGTATTGCTTTTTGCTTTGTTCAGACCAATAAAAGGTTGGTTTTGGATTCTGAAAAAGAATTTTACAAGCAATGAGAAAACCATTATTGAGGACATTTTAAAACAGTTATATCATTTTGAAAATTCAGGAAACCGAGTGGATATGAAAACCTTGGTTCAAGTTTTGGATTTTAATAATAATAGAATAGTTGAAGCCATAAAAAAAATGACGATTAACGATTTGATATATTTTGAATCAGATATCTTAAAGTTAACAGATACAGGTAGAGAATATGCGCTTCGTATTGTACGGGTGCATAGATTATGGGAGCGCTATCTGGCAGATAAAACAGGGTTTAATAAATCTGAATGGCATGATAGAGCAGAGTCGATGGAACACCTTTTAACCCATGACGAAGCAGAGCAATTGTCAGTTCGATTGGGTAATCCTAAATTCGATCCACACGGAGATCCTATTCCAACTAAAACAGGAAAAATGGCTCAAGTAAACGGAGTGGAATTACCCTTATTACCTGTAAATTCTATAGGGAGAATAACTCATATAGAAGATGAACCGGAGGTTATTTACAAACAAATTATTGCCGAAAAAATTCACATAGGCTCCCTTGTAAGAGTGGTTGAAAATAATGCTACGCGTATTGTATTTTTATCAGAAGGCGAGGAATTTAAATTAGCACCTATTGTAGCGGCTAATTTAACCGTAGCACCTATTGAAAAAGAAGTTGTTGTTGAAGATAATATTGCAAGATTATCAAGTTTAGATGAACATGAAACGGCAAAAATTATTGGGATATCAAAAGAAAGTAGAGGGGAAAGCAGACGACGCTTGTTAGATTTAGGCTTTGTAAAAGGTGCTGATATTAGTATCGATCTTATGAATCCGTTAGGCGAGCCTCACGCTTATTTAATTAAAGGAACGTCGATTGCATTGCGAAAAGATCAAGCGGCAAAAATTCTTATTAAAAGAGATTAAATTATGGATACGAAAGTAAAAAGTGCTTGCGAGACTTGTGCTCATTTTAATGCAGAAGGTTTAAAAAAATTAGGAATTCATACAGACGATTTTAATTTTGTAGTGGCTTTAGCTGGCAACCCTAATACAGGAAAAAGCACAGTTTTTAATGCTTTAACAGGACTGCGACAACACACAGGAAATTGGCCTGGTAAAACAGTAACCAGAGCAGAGGGTGGTTTTGAATACAATACACAAAAGTTTAAATTGGTAGATTTACCAGGAACGTATTCATTGCTTTCAACGTCTGAAGACGAAGAGGCTGCTAGAGATTTTATTTTGTTTGGAAAACCTGATGTTACCGTTATTGTGGCTGATGCCAATAGGTTAGAGCGTAATTTAAATTTAGTTCTTCAAATTTTAGAAATTACAGATAAAGCAGTATTGTGTTTAAATTTAATGGATGAAGCTAAGCGAAACCATATTTCTATAGACGAACGAACATTGGCTCGCGATTTGGGAATACCGGTGGTTCCAACGAGTGCTCGGTTTAATAAAGGAATACCAGAACTTATTCAAACAATTAGTGATATTGCAAACGGGACTATTGTATGTAAACCACATCGTATAAAAAGTGTTCCTGATAACATAGATAAAGCAGTAAAAAAATTAACAACCGAGATTGAGAAAGAATTTCCCGGTATTCCTAATAGCCGTTGGATTGCCTTTAGGTTACTTGAAGGGGATACTCAAATAATTAATGCGTTAAAATCAGGCGAACTCGTTTAAATTTTTTCAAATGAACAAAAAAAATATCGATTCTATTATTGAATTGTCTAACGAATTACGTTGGCAAATAGGAGATGATTTTCACGATAATCTAACAGAAAGTATTTATGCAGATGCTTCAGAAATTGTAAAGGATAACGTGCAATCTGACACGTCTAATAAACGATTTCGGTTAGATGCAAAAATAGATAAGATTGTAACTAGCAAAACATTTGGGTTTCCTATTATGTTTTTAATTTTAGGAGTAGTCTTGTGGCTAACTATTGTTGGAGCAAACTATCCCTCATCTTTATTAGCAGAATTACTTTTAGACACTATTCATCCAGCATTAAAAAGCGGAGCAGCCAGTATTAATATGCCATGGTGGCTATCTGGGTTTTTAATTGATGGTGTTTATTTGGCGGTAGCATGGGTTGTAGCGGTTATGTTGCCCCCAATGGCTATCTTTTTCCCCATGTTTACATTACTTGAAGATTTTGGGTATTTGCCCCGTGTGGCGTTTAATTTGGATGCCTTATTCAAAAAATCAGGAGCTCATGGAAAACAAGCGTTAACTATGAGTATGGGGTTTGGATGTAATGCGGCAGGGGTGGTAGCAACACGAATTATTGATAGTCCCAGAGAACGCTTAATAGCCATTATTACTAATAATTTTTCGCTTTGTAACGGGCGGTGGCCAACACAAATATTAATTGCAACTATTTTTATAGGAGCTGTTGTTCCTAAGTCATTATCTAGTTTAGCATCGTTATTAGCTGTTATCGGTATAGCTGTTTTGGGTATGGCGTTTATGTTTACTGTATCGTGGGCATTATCAAAAACAGTTTTAAAAGGAGAAGTTTCTACCTTTAATTTAGAATTACCCCCTTACAGACCACCTCGCTTTTGGAAAACTATTTACACTTCATTAATAGATAGGACCTTAATTGTATTATGGCGTGCTGTGGTATTTGCGGCTCCTGCTGGAGCAGTTATTTGGTTAATCTCTAATATTTATATTGGTAACGAAACTATCGCCGCTTGGGCTATAGATTCGATGGATGGTTTTGGATTTCTTTTAGGATTAAATGGCGTTATATTACTGGCTTATATTGTGGCCATTCCTGCTAATGAAATAGTAATTCCCACCATTTTAATGCTAACGGTTTTGGTTACAGGAACTTCAGGTGGAGCAGGAGCAGGAGTTATGTTTGAATTAGACTCTATGAATGCTACAGGCGATTTATTAAGGGCAGGAGGATGGACGCTGTTAACTGCGGTTAACTTGATGTTATTTAGTTTATTACATAATCCATGTAGTACCACCATTTATACCATTTATAAGGAAACAAAAAGTTTAAAATGGACTGTTTTTGCATCAATAATGCCAGTCATTTTAGGGTTTGTGGTTACGTTTTTGGTAGCACAAATCTGGAGACTTATATTTTAAAAAGAAGAAAGTTTTTAATGGCACCCACAATCATCATTACCACAAACTTTTTTAGAGTTCTTTTTTTTCAGGAAAAACTTTGTAATTAAAAATCCTAGAGCTAAAATTAGCGCCGTAATTGCTAAGATATTTTGGATTAATGGATTCATAATTATACAGTCGTTTTTATGAGCGATATTTTACAAAAAAAATAGGTTTATTTTAAAACCTGAAATGCAATAAGGGCTACAACATAAGCAAAGCCACTCATGATAATTAATTGTAGCATAGGCCATTTCCAGCTATTTGTTTCTTTTTTAACAACCGCTAGTGTACTCATACATTGCATGGCAAATGCATAAAACAATAAAAGTGAAATTCCAGATGCAAAATTAAATAAAGGTCCACCAAGGATGGGGTTTATTTCGCCTGCCATTCTGTTTTTAATAGTTTCTTCTTGATCACTACCAACACTATAAATCGTGGCTAATGTTCCAACAAAAACCTCTCTAGCCGCAAAGGAACTTACAATAGCAATTCCTATTTTCCAATCGTATCCTAAAGGACGTATTGCAGGTTCAATAGCACGTCCTGTTAAACCAATATAAGAATGCTCAAGTTTATAAGAAGCTATTTTTTGATGTAATTCTTCAGAACTTAAATTTTGGTTGGCATATTCTTTTTTAGTAATGGTTTCGGCATTATTAAAGTTTTCACCCGGCCCATAGGAAGCTAAAAACCATAAAACGATAGAGATAGCTAGAATGATTTTTCCAGCACCAAACACAAAAGCTTTTGTTTTTTCTAAAACCGTAATCGCTACATTTTTTATAAGAGGCAATTTGTAATTGGGCATTTCAACAACAAAAAATGTTTTGCTTTTTATTTTTAGTACTTTATTTAAAATATAGGCTGATATAATGGCCGCTAAAAATCCAATAAGGTATAAAAACATGAGAGTTAGCGCTTGGTAACCAAGACCAAAAATACGTCCTTCTGGGATGACTAGAGAAATGATGATTAAATATACTGGAAGCCGTGCAGAACAAGTAATAAAAGGCGTTACTAAAATGGTTATTAGACGTTCTTTCCAGCTTTCAATATTTCTGGTGGCCATAATGGCGGGAATGGCACAAGCGGTACCCGAAATAAGAGGTACAATACTTTTTCCGCTTAACCCAAAACGGCGCATAATTCTATCCATTAAAAATACCACTCGGCTCATATAGCCACTTTCTTCTAGTACGGAAATAAACAAGAATAAGAACGCAATCTGGGGAATAAAAATAATAATACCGCCAAGACCAGGAATAACGCCTTCGGCAAGCAAATTAGTAAAAGCACCTTGTGGCAATTGGGTTTTTGTCCATTCGCTTAAGAAGGCGAACGTATTATCGATAAAATCCATGGGCACACTAGACCAATCGTAAATGGCTTGAAAAATAGTAAGTAAAATCACAAAAAATATGACATAACCCCATATTTTATGAGTGATAATTCTATCAAAACGCATTCTTAAATCTTTGGCACTCGCAACATCAATAGTTTGTCCTTTTTTAAGAACATCATTTATAAATTGATAGCGTTTTATCGTTTCTTTTTGTTGTAACCGTTTTAAATCTGCTTTGCTTTTAGTTTTAAAATTAGCAACCGCATCGATTTCATTTCTATCTGCTTTACCAAAGTTTACATCTTGAGTAATAACAAGCCAAAGTTTATAAAGAAGTTGGTTTGGGAAAGCTGTTTTTAAATTTTCAAAATAATTTTTGTCAATTTCAGAAAGGTCTATACAATGGTTTATTGAAAGCTCTTTATAGTTGGCAATTAAACTTTTAAGCCTATCTATACCTTGTTTTTTTCTGGTGCTTACTAAAGCAATTTTAGTTTTAAGGCGTTCTTCAAGATAGTCTAAATCCAGAGAAATTCCTTTATATTCCATTCTATCAGCCATGTTAATGACTAAAATAGTAGGTATTTCTAGATCCTTAATTTGTGTGTAAAGTAATAGGTTTCGTTTTAAATTTTCAACATCGCTTACTACTACAGCAACGTCGGGAAAATCCTTGTCGTTTTTATTTAAAAGTAATTCAATAACTACATTTTCATCAAGCGAAGAAGCGTTTAAGCTATACGTTCCGGGTAAATCAATAATATGTGCTTTAACGCCACGAGGCAGTTTACAAATGCCTTCTTTTTTTTCAACCGTTATGCCTGGGTAATTACCAACCTTTTGGTTTAAGCCTGTTAGAGCATTAAAAACCGATGTTTTTCCGGTATTAGGATTTCCTATTAAAGCAACATTTATTTGTTTACTCATGTACAATTTTTTTAATTAAAACATGAATAGCGGTCTCCTTTCTAATAGCTAAATGTGTTCCGTTAATGTTTAAGTACATGGGATCTTGAAAAGGAGCAACTTGGACAAGCTCTACATAGTTTCCAGGTAAACAACCCATTTCTAGGAGTTTTAATGGAATATGAATAGATGATACATCTGTAATGACACAGCGTTCTCCGCGTTTTAAATTTGCTAAATTGTCTTCCAAGCTTATTTAGATTGATTTTAAAGAAGCAAAAGTAATGTAAAATTTCAGGCTAAAAAAATAGTTAACAAAAAACTATTGGGTGTATTCTTGTTTTAGAATTTTTATATCATCCATTAAACGGTCAATATCTTCAGGATTGGTGCCATCGTAAAACCCTCTAATTTGACGCTTTTTATCTATTAGCATAAAATTTTCGGTATGAACCATATCAAACGGGCCACCGTCACCAGTAGTTTTAACTGCCAAATAACTTTTTCGTGCCAATTCATAAATTTGTTTCTTATCTCCAGTGACTAAATTCCATTTGCTATCATCTACACCCTTCTCGATAGCATATTTTTTTAGTTGCGCCACACTATCTATTTCTGGAGTTACCGAGAAAGAGAGTAACATGACATCATCATCATTCTTAATTTTGTCTTGAATAGTAGCCATATGGTTTGTCATAATAGGGCAAATAGTTTGACAGGTGGTAAAAAAGAAATCGGCCACATAAATTTTATTGTTATAATCATTTTGGGTGATGGTTTTCCCATTTTGATTTGTAAGCTTAAAATCGGCTATTTTATGATATTTTTTTTGATATTGAATGGTGCTATCAACCAAATCTGTACTTACCATAGCAGGTTGATATATAGGAAGCGGTTGGTACACATTTAGTTTGTTATAAATAATAGAGATAATAATTATAGAAATAATTAAAAAAACAATGGCAAACTTTTTATAGCCTTTAAAAAATGACAACATGTGTTAAAAAATAAGATTCAACTTGTAGCAAAAATACAATGAAATTTGTATACATTAAATTTTAAGCCTATTTAAATTATTGTTAAAAGGAATGTCGAAATAGAATTGGTTTTTTAAAGTTGGTTTAAAAGCGTACTTTTGTGCGATTAAAAAAATTGATTAACAATATATGGAGTTTGTTATTAAAATATCTCAATTTTTATTGAGTCTATCTTTGCTCATTATATTACATGAATTTGGGCATTTTTTACCTGCAAAGGCATTTAAAACAAGAGTTGAAAAGTTTTACTTATTTTTTGATGTAAAATTTTCGCTTTTTAAAAAGAAAATAGGAGACACAGTTTACGGTATAGGTTGGTTACCCTTAGGTGGTTATGTTAAAATCTCAGGGATGATTGACGAAAGTATGGATACCGAGCAAATGGCGCAGCCACCACAACCGTGGGAATTTCGTTCTAAACCAGCTTGGCAACGTTTAATTATTATGTTGGGAGGTGTAACCGTTAATTTTTTACTAGCCATTTTTATTTATATAGGAATGAGTTATTACTACGGCGATATCGTGTTACCAATTGATAATATTAAAGATGGGTTATTAATTGAAAGCACCGTTGCTAACAAAGCAGGCTTGTTAACAGGAGATAACATTATTGCGGTAGATGGCGAACCTATTAAGAATTTTTCAGAAATCTCGGAAAAAGTTCTTTTTGGTAAAACAGTTACTATTGAAAGAGATGGAAAAGAATCTACAGTAACATTGCCAGAAGATTTCTTATCTCAATTATTAGACTCAAAAGAAAAAAGGTTTATAAACTTAAGAGAACCATTTGTAGTTGTTGAAGTTCCAGATACATCGTTTAATAAAAATAGTGGATTAAAAAAAGGTGATATTATTTTAGGGTTAAATGGCTACAAAACAAAGTATGCAGATCAAGTAAAGGATCTTTTAGAAAAATTTAAAGGGCAAAAAGTAGAAGCCAAAGTTTTAAGAGATAATCATGATGTTGTTGTGCCTTTATCAATTAGTGATGATGCTAAACTTGGGCTTGTGTATGCTGCTAGTTCTACGCCAAAAACATTAGAAGCTTTAGGTTATTATAAATATAAAACAAAAGAATACAGTTTTTTTGAATCGTTTCCTGTTGGATTGAAAAAAGCCAAAGACAGATTAACATCTTATTGGGATCAGTTAGGAGCTATTTTTACTCCAAGTACTGGAGCCTATAAAGGCGTAGGTGGTTTTAAAGCCATTTATGATATATTTCCAGACTTTTGGAGTTGGCAAGTTTTTTGGAAAATAACAGCCTTTTTATCAATTATGCTAGGCGTATTAAACCTATTACCAATTCCTGCGTTAGACGGTGGACACGTTATGTTTTTACTATATGAAATGGTGTCTGGAAGAAAACCAGGCGATAAGTTTATGGAATATGCTCAAATGGTAGGATTTATTATATTAATAGCCTTAGTTCTGTTTGCAAACGGCAATGATATTTTTAAAGCTATTTTTAATTAAAAGTTTTTTAAAAATTATATTTGTAGTAAATAAAAATATATATATATTTGCGCTCGCAAAAGCGAAAAGATAACACTCCTCCTTAGCTCAGTTGGTTAGAGCATTTGACTGTTAATCAAAGGGTCCTTGGTTCGAGCCCAAGAGGGGGAGCAAGTTACAAAGGAAAAGTTCAACAGAAATGTTGGACTTTTTTTGTATAAAAATATTTCATAATAGTTACATTATATAGATTCACTCCACAATTACTTCTTATTTTGTTGTGGATATCATTATTTATTTTGCTTCTTTTGCATAATAATTTTTATAGTAATTAATAATTGGCTCCATAGTTCAAGGGATAGAACAAAAGTTTCCTAAACTTTAGATCCAGGTTCGAATCCTGGTGGAGTCACAAGAAGTGGAAGAACCAAAACCAAAAGCATGGCCCTAAACACACCTATTACTTTTTATCCCATATTAAAAGAACGTATTTGGGGAGGAGGAAAACTAACTACAGTATTTAAAAAAGAATCCAATAAAACTAATATTGGCGAAAGCTGGGAGCTTTCTGGTGTTGAGGGAGATGTCTCTGTAGTTGCTTCGGGTGAATTACAAGGAAAAAGTTTAAAAGAACTAATTAAGACCTATAAAGGCAAGTTAGTTGGAGAAAAAGTTTATAAAACTTTTGGTGATGATTTTCCTATTCTTATAAAATATATTGATGCTAAAACACCACTATCTATTCAAGTGCATCCAAACAATGAATTGGCAAAAGAACGCCATGATTCCTTTGGGAAAAATGAAATGTGGTATATTATGCAAGCCGACGATGATGCCGAATTAATAGTAGGGTTTAATCAAGATATCGATAAGGCAACTTATTTAAGTAAGTTAGAAGAAGGTAATATATTGGAAATATTAAACTCTGAAAAAATATCGAAAGGAGATACATTTTATATTCCTACAGGAAGAGTCCATGCCATTGGTGCCGGAGTTATGCTTGCTGAAATTCAACAAACATCAGACGTTACTTATAGAATTTATGATTACAAACGAGTTGATGCCACAACTGGAAAAGAGAGAGAATTACATACAGATTTGGCGGTAGATGCGATAGATTACAAACAGTACGACAGTTACAAAATATCATACGAGCTTAAGAAAAACGACTCGAGTGAGTTAGTGTATTCTCCTTATTTTAAAACCAACATTATTCAACTTGAAGGAGCCGTTAAGAAAGATTACAGTAATTTAGATTCTTTTGTTATTTATATGTGTGTTGAAGGCGATGCTGTTGTAACCTGTAACGACAAGCAGTTTTCGTTACAAGTAGGTCAAACCATGCTTATTCCTGCAGCAGTTAGCAGCATTGAATTACAATCTGAAAACGCTAGAATTTTAGAAGTGTTTCTTTAATAAATGCTTGTTACTTTTTATGAATATAAAGTTTTGCTTGTTCAACAACCTGTTTTGAGTTGCCAATAAATATGTGGTCATTGGCAATAATAACTGGCCTGCTTAAAAAGGTATAGTGGTCAAGAATATAGTGTTTGTAGTCACGTTCTTCAAGAACTTGGTTTTTTAAGTCCATTTCTTTGTAAAGTTTAGAACGCTTACTAAAAAGGGCTTCGTAACTACCTGCAAGATCTTTCATCTCATCTAATTGCTTAACCGTTATTTCTTCAGTTTTAATGTCTTGCAAAATAAACTCAGAAGGTAGATTCAATTCTTTTAAAATTCTAATACAGGTGCTACATGTTTTTAGGTAATATACTTTTTTCATCTGTTAATAATTTAAAAACAAAATAAAGCAATTATATCATTTAACCTATATTTATAAAAAAATAAATATCATGCATTTTACATTAGAAGTACTTTCAAACACACGAAGATTTTTCAGGAAATATTTAGATGATTTATCTCTTGAAGACTTAAATAAAATCCCAGAAGGATTTAATAATAATATTATCTGGAATATAGGGCATATCCTTGTTACGCAACAGTTATTAGCCTATAAACTATCAGGATTGCCTATGATGATTAGCGATACGCTAATTGCTAAATACATGAAGGGCACAAAACCAGAAGGATTTATAGATCAAGATGAAGTAGATGAGATTAAAGAATTGTTACTTTCTACAATTGAAAAAACACACGAAGATTTTAATAACGGGCTCTTTAAAAACTTTAAAGAATATACAGTTTCAACAACAGGTAACACCTTAACAACTATTGATGACGCTTTTCAGTTTATTTTATTTCATGAAGGGATGCATTTAGGCTATGTTATGGCCTTATTGCGTGGTTTCAAAAACTAAAAGTGAGTTTACATCATCATATGGGATAGTGAATTCTATAGTACCTGCGGAATAGGCCGCTATTTCGTAGGTATTATACAATAAAATAATTCCATCTTCGGTATAGCCAATATTGGCTGGAAGCACAAAGTTTTCCGAATCAAAAACCGCATCTTTTTTATCAATATTATTTTGGTAATAGGTTTTAGCTAGTTTAAAAAAGGCATCTTTATCGTTAAATAAATCAGTATTTGAAATTAAACTTCCTGTTTTTGCATTAAAGTTTAAAAAAGAAATGTTTAAGTTTCCGTGGGCGCCGCCAGTATCCATATAAGACGTTAGAGCAATGCTTATAATACTTTCAGACTGGTACATAATATCGCCATCTATTTGAGCTTCCCAGTGTTGGTCACTATCAGGAAAATCATTTTTAAACGCTTCAAATTCTTTATTAAACGCCTTAATGCTTTTTTTGATGGTTTCTATTTTAGAATCATCATCATATTCCCCAATTTGTAAAGAAGCTATCACTTTGTTTTCAATAATTGAATTGATAGAATTTGCAGCAGGATTATCTCCTTGAGCTAAAGGAATATTTACTTCGACGGTCGAGTTATTACCATTGGTTATGCTAGTTTCTTTAAAAGTAATTAAGGGATCCTCTTTACAAGAAATCAAAGTAAAAAAACAACAAAGAATAAAAATATAATGTTTCATTGAGATAGAATGATTAAACACCCTAAAGGTAAATATTGCATTTGAATACACCGAATTATAAATTACTTTTGTATAAATACATCTCAAAAATGAAGTTTAACACAAAAGTTATACATGGTGGTCAAGAGCACGATTTAGCTTATGGAGCTGTAATGCCTCCAATTTATCAAACAACGACTTACGCGCAAACAACACCCGGAGGTCATAAGGGCTATGAATATTCAAGAACTCATAACCCAACACGACATGCTTTAGAGAGTGCGTTTGCAAGTATTGAAAATGGTAATTACGGACTAGCGTTTGGCTCGGGATTAGCTGCTATTGATGCTATAATGAAACTATTAAAGCCTGGTGATGAGGTTATTTCAACCAATAATTTATATGGAGGTTCTTATAGATTATTCACTAAAATATTTCGAGACTTTGGCATTAAATTTCACTTTGTGGAAATGGAAGATGCTTCTTATATTAAAACCTATATCAATGATAATACAAAACTTATTTGGGTAGAAACTCCAACCAACCCAATGATGAATATTATCGATATCAAAGCAGTTTCAACACTTTCAAAAAAGAATAATATTTTATTAGCGGTTGATAATACGTTTGCCACTCCTTATTTACAACAACCTTTAGAATTAGGAGCAGATATTGTGATGCACTCAGCCACCAAGTATTTAGGCGGCCATAGCGATGTTGTTATGGGTGGCTTGGTAGTTAACGACAAGGTGTTGGCAGATAAGTTATATTTTATTCAAAATGCTAGTGGTGCTATTTGCGGTCCACAAGATAGTTTTTTAGTATTACGTGGTATTAAAACCTTACATGTAAGAATGCAGCGTCACTGCGAAAATGGAAAAGCTATAGCTAATTTTTTGAAGACACATCCAAAAGTTGACAAGGTTTTTTGGCCTGGTTTTGAAGGACATCCCAATCATGAAATTGCAAAATCTCAAATGAAAGATTATGGAGGCATGTTATCATTTACAATAACAGGAAATGATTACAAACAAGCCATAAAAACTGTTGAAAATCTTAAAGTTTTTACTCTGGCAGAATCGTTAGGAGGTGTAGAGTCACTTTGTGGTCATCCAGCAAGTATGACGCATGCTAGTATTCCAAAAGCAGAACGCGAAAAAACAGGTATTGTAGATTCTTTAATACGATTAAGTGTTGGTATAGAGGATATAGATGATTTAATTGCCGATTTACAACAGGCTTTGGGTTAATTGAGATAAAAAATATAGCCAACATTAAACCAAATTAACCAATCGTTATATTTGTTGTTTTCTAATTGATGGTTTAATCCATCAACCCAGTCATTAAAATAATATTGCCATCTTAAGTCTAGCATTAAATCAGAAATTCTATTAAGTTTATACCGAACACCCATACTAGAAACAACAGAGAATGTATTTCCAGAAGAGTCATTAACGGATCCTGGAGCCCATTGAGAATAAAAATTGGTAGGGTTTAATACATTACCATAAGCTAGTGGGTTTGGATTGTCATAGGTTGTGCTTACTTCGGGTGAAAAAAAGGTATAATGCACGCCTAAACTAACAAATGGCGCAAATCTAGGCGTAAAAGCTTCAAAAGCATGAATGCTTAAAGGATAAAATTCTAATTGTGTTCCAATATCAAAATTATTAGCCACTCCTTTATGACCTCTTAGCCTTTTGGCATCTTCAGAGGTTTTGCTAGGATCTACCAAATGTCCAAAATGTTCTAATTTGGTTTTATTCCAAGATATTTCGTTACGTACTTTAAAGTGTTCGTTAAAATAGGAGTCTCTACTAGAATATGAGTAATTTCTTCGGTAAGAAAAGTTAAAATATTGAACAATACCTATACCAAATCCCATATTTCCTAGGTTTGTTTCTGTGTCTGTCCTACTACCAAAATCTGATTTAAATTGCACAGGACCAGTAATAATGCCAATTTCTGGTGAAAAACCTAATTGAGAGAATGCTGCCTGTGTTATTATAAATACGAAAAATGTGGCAGCTAAATGTTTAAAATTAAACATATTATGGTTTGTTTGTTGAGGCATTAGCTAAGCAAATATATAAAAACAGAATTTAGAATCAAATCTTTATAAAAACGCTGAAATTACAATAAAATTATTTGTTATGAAATTATAAAAAAAACGGCTTTTTTTTGAAGATATCGTATCTTTGTTATAATATATTGAAAAGTTCATAATTATTAACTCAAATTTGAATAAATGAAAAGTAATATTGAAGCATTTTTAGATCTTGTAAAAGAAAGAAATGGTCAAGAACCAGAGTTTTTACAAGCTGTTCAGGAAGTTGCAGAAACAGTAATTCCTTACATCGTTGATCACGATATTTATTATGGTAGAAACATTCTATTGCGAATGGTAGAACCAGAAAGGGCATTAACTTTTAGGGTTTGTTGGGTAGATGATTCTGGTGAAATTCAAGTCAATAGAGGCTATAGAATTCAAATGAATTCAGCCATAGGTCCATTTAAAGGTGGTTTACGTTTTCATCCAACGGTTAACATGAGCATTTTAAAGTTTTTAGCTTTTGAACAGGTATTTAAAAATGCGTTGACCACGCTGCCTATGGGAGGTGGAAAAGGAGGAAGTGATTTTGACCCTAAAGGTAAAAGTGATGATGAAATTATGCGTTTTTGTCATTCATTTATGAGTGAATTATTTAGACATATAGGTCCTAATACAGATGTGCCAGCAGGAGATATAGGGGTAGGCGCTAGAGAAATTGGATTCCTATTTGGTATGTACAAAAAATTAAGAAATGAATTTACTGGGGTTTTAACAGGTAAGGGATTATCTTGGGGAGGTTCTTTAATACGACCAGAAGCAACAGGTTATGGAACTGTTTATTTTGCAGAAAGTATGTTAAAAACTAAAGGAGAAGATTTAAGTGGTAAGCATGTTGTTATATCTGGATCTGGTAATGTAGCGCAATATGCTGCAGAAAAATGTATTCAGTTAGGTGCAAAAGTCTTAACATTATCCGATTCGTCTGGATATATTCATGATTCAGAAGGAATAGATTCAGATAAGTTAGCGTATGTAATGAATTTAAAAAACGTGAAAAGAGGAAGAATAAGTGAATACTTAGAAAACTATCCTCATGCTAAATTTGTAAAAGGAAAAACACCATGGGATATTAAGTGCGATGTTGCCTTACCATGTGCCACACAAAACGAGCTTCATGAATCCGATGCTAAAACACTGTTAAAAAATGGTTGCATTTGCGTAAGTGAAGGAGCTAATATGCCATCAACTATCGAGGCTGTGCATGCATTTCAAAAGGCTAAAATTTTATATGCGCCAGGAAAAGCATCAAATGCAGGAGGTGTTGCAACGTCTGGTTTAGAGATGACTCAAAACTCGTTACGTTTTAATTGGACAAGAGATGAAGTAGATTTAAAACTTAAAAGCATCATGTCTAACATTCACGATTCTTGTATAGAGTTTGGAACAGAAAAAGATGGTTATATTAACTATGTAAAAGGAGCCAATATTGCAGGATTTGTTAAAGTGGCAGATGCCATGTTAGCCCAAGGTATTGTGTAAAACAGAACACCGTTATAGTTTAAATAAAAATGCATAAAAATAGCCTGCCAGATTTAAGAAATTACGAATTTGAAGAAGTTGCATTTGGAGAATTAATGCAAAACAGAATTAATAAAGTTCTTATAGTTTGTTCTAACTATGATTTTTATATGTTGGAAGAAGATGGTCGAATAGATGAACGCATTTTTAACGAATATACAGATTTAAACTTACGGTATCCTCCAAATTTTGTGCATGCAAACTCTGCTAAAAGAGCTATAAAACTAATGGCCGAAGTCAAAATAGACTTAGTCATAACGTGGTTAGATATTGGTAATTATAACGCTTTTGAAACTTCAAAAGAGATAAAAGGGGCCTTTCCGGAGGTCCCTATTGCTGCTCTAAGTTTTTACTCTTCGGAATTAAGAAGTAAATTAGAAAAGAGCAATAAAGGCATTATCGATACTGTGTTTCACTGGAATGGTAATGTAGATATTTTCTTGGCAATTATTAAATTGACAGAAGATAGAATGAATGCAAAAAGAGATATTAATCAAATTGGCGTAAAAGCCATTTTGATGGTAGAAGATTCTTTAAAATTCTACTCAAGATATTTACCCATTATCTATAAAATTCTTTTAAAACAAACGCGCGCTTTTATGTCTGAAGGCTTAAATGAGCACAGAAGCATGATGCTAATGCGAGGGCGCCCAAAAATGTTATTGGCAACTACTTATGAAGAAGGTTTAGCTCTTTTTGAAAAGTATAAAAGTAATTTACTAGGCGTAATTTCAGATGTTAATTATTTTAAAGATGGTAAAAGAGACCCAGAAGCAGGATTTGAATTTTTAAAATATGTAAGGAGTTCTCAACGCTATTTTCCTTTTTTAATTCAGTCGTCTGATGAAAATAATGAAGAAAAAACCCATGAATTAAAAGGTAAGTTTTTATACAAGCATTCAGAAACACTAGGGACAGATTTAAAAAACTATATCAATAAATATTTTTCATTTGGAGATTTTGAGTTTTGGGATCCAGAACAAATGAAAGTGTTGGCGGTTGTTAAAAATTTAAGCGAATTCCAAAAGGCATTAAAAACGGTTACTAAAGCATCTGTTGCATATCATGCTAAGCGCAGTGAATACTCAAAATGGTTAAAATCCAGAGCTTTATTTCCGTTAGCTAATTTATTTAGTAATGTAGAGTTTGATGATTTTGATGACTTAGAACAAATTAGAGAATTTTTAATAAAAGCTATACGGGCCTACAGTATTTATAGGTCTAAAGGTGTTATTGTAAAATTTGATAAGGATAAGTATGATGAATATTTAGGCTTTGCAAGAATAGGAGATGGTTCTCTTGGAGGTAAAGGACGCGGACTAGCGTTTATAGATTCATTTTTAAAACGCCATAAGCTTTTCAGGAAATATGAAGATGTTTATATTTCTATACCCAGAACGGTTGTTGTAAGTACTGAAGTTTTTGATGAGTTTATTGAGCAATACGATTTAATTAGATTTGCTGCCAACTCAAATAGTGATGAAGAAATTTTAAATAAGTTTATCTCCAAACCTCTGCCCCAATGGGTTCTGGATGATATTCAAGCATTTCTAAATATTGTAAAAAGACCAATAGCAGTTCGTTCTTCAAGTGTTTTAGAGGATTCTCATTTTCAGCCTTTTGCAGGTGTGTTTGCAACATATATGATCCCAAACACGAACGATAGCCAAATGCTTGAAACCATATCTAATGCTATTAAATCGGTAATGGCATCAGCTTTTTTTCAAGCAAGTAAGGCCTATTTAAAGGCAACGTCTCATACCATAGAGGAAGATAAAATGGCTGTTATTCTTCAAGAACTAACAGGTAAACAATATGATGATATTTACTATCCAAATATTTCAGGAGTTGCAAGATCTATTAATTTCTACCCTATTGGAAATGAAAAACCAAATGAAGGAATAGCTAATATTGCCTTAGGCTTAGGCGAAATTATAGTTGGTGGTGGTCGTAGTTTGCGTTTTTCGCCCTACCATCCTAAAAAAGTCCTGCAATTGTCTTCGCCAGATTCAACGCAAAGAGATACACAGCAATATTTTTACGGTTTAGATTTAGATCCTAAAAGTTATAAAGTCTCAATAAATGAAGGCGTTAATAAAAAGAAGGTTACTTTAAGACAAGCTAAAAACCATCCGTCTCTTAAATTTGTAGCTTCTACTTACGACTTGCAAAACAATATCATCAGACCAGGTGTTTTACACGATGGAATACGGGTAGTAACTTTTGATAATGTATTAAAGTACGGTTCATTTCCGTTACCAGAAATTTTAAAAGATTTATTGCACATTGGACAACGAGAAATGAGAAATCCAATAGAAATTGAGTTTGCTGTAAATCTAGATGTTCCCAAGGGGCAACCAAGAATTTTTAGTTTTTTACAAATAAGACCTATTGTTGAAAGTGTTGTAACCAATAATGAGTTACCTAAAGACTTTAATGTTGATGATGCGATTATATACACAGAATCTGCATTAGGAAATGGTACTTACGATTATATAAAGAATTTTGTATATGTAAAACCAGAAACATTTAACCCTGCAAACACGAGAGAAATAGCTTCAGCGGTTGAGAACATAAATAAAAAGTTTTCTGAAAAGGATGAACAATACATTTTAGTTGGTCCAGGGAGATGGGGTTCAAGCGACCCTTGGTTAGGAATTCCTGTTATTTGGCCACAAATTTCTTCAGCCAAAATAATAGTCGAAGCTGGTTTAAATGATTTTAGAATAGACCCGAGTCAAGGCACACACTTTTTTCAAAATTTAACCTCTTTCAAAGTAGGGTATTTTACGATTAATCCTTTTATGAATGATGGTTCTTTTGATTTAGACTACTTAAATAAACAAGAGGCCTGTTATGAAGACGACTACTTAAGACACATTTGTTTTAAGGATCCATTAACTATTATCATTGAAGGCAAAAGCAATAAAGCGGCCATTTTTAAGTCTGGATTTAAAATTACAAAGCATCAAGAATCCTTAGAAAACTCTATAGATGATTTGCCTCCTGAGGGGTTTATGTAATCTAAACCTATTCAATTATAAATTGGGATAAATACTTTTTAAAACCTTATACTATTTTACGACATAAAATTTCAATTTAATTTATTGAATTAATAAAAAATGAGAACATAAATCATTAATTAATGAATTTAATATTGGTATTTTTGCATTATATTTTAAACACTTTTATATTTAAAGATTATGAATGTAAAAAACATAATGACAAACCTTGAAACCAAGCATCCTGGTGAAAAGGAATACTTACAAGCAGTACATGAAGTATTGGAATCTATTGAAAGTATTTATAATGAAAATCCACAATATGAGTCCGCTAAAATAATCGAACGATTAGTTGAGCCAGACCGTGTTTTAACTTTTAGAGTTTCTTGGCTAGACGACGAAGAGCAAGTACATGTTAACTTAGGTTACAGAATACAATTTAACAATGCAATAGGCCCTTACAAAGGAGGTATCAGACTGCATCCAAGTGTTAATTTAAGTATTTTAAAATTTTTAGGTTTTGAGCAAACTTTTAAAAACGCATTAACAACTCTTCCTTTAGGGGGAGCCAAAGGTGGATCAGATTTTAATCCAAAAGGAAAATCGGACACTGAGATTATGCGTTTTTGTCAAGCTTTCATGTTAGAGTTATGGCGTATTATTGGACCTAATACAGATGTGCCTGCAGGAGATATTGGTACAGGAGGAAGAGAAATTGGGTATATGTATGGCATGTATAAAAAACTTAAATCGGAAAACACAGGGGTTCTTACAGGTAAAGGACTCAATTGGGGAGGTAGTTTAATTAGACCAGAAGCTACTGGTTTTGGTGCAACTTATTTCACCAATGAAATGTTAGTATCTAATAACGATTCTTTCAAGGGTAAAATAGTAACGGTTTCTGGTTTTGGTAATGTTGCTTGGGGTGTCGCTCTTAAAGTAACAGAACTAGGAGGTAAAGTTGTAACAATATCTGGTCCTGATGGTTATATTTATGATGAAAAAGGATTAGATGCCGATAAAATAGACTATTTGTTAGCGCTTAGAGCTTCTAATAACGATATTGTTTCTCCATATGCAGATGAGTTTCCAGAAGCTGTATTTGTTCCAGGTAAAAAACCTTGGGAGGTAAAATGTGATATCGCAATGCCAAGTGCTACACAAAATGAATTAAATGGAGAGGATGCAGCACAATTAATTGCTAATGGGGTTAAATATGTTGCTGAAGTTTCTAATATGGGATGTACTCCAGAAGCTATTGAAGTGTTGCACGACGCAAAAATTCCTTTTGGTCCCGGAAAAGCAGTTAATGCTGGTGGCGTTGGTGTTTCTGGATTAGAAATGTCGCAAAACGCTATGAAATTAAATTGGACTGTAGATGAAGTGGATGCTAAATTACATCATATGATGTCGTCAATTCATATGGCATGTATAAAATTTGGCACTGAAGATGACGGTTATGTAAACTATGTAAAAGGTGCCAATATTGCTGGGTTTATTAAAGTAGCAGACGCTATGTTAGACCAAGGTATCGTGTAACTTAGTACTATAATTTATAATGAAAAGCTTCCTTTACCGAGGAAGCTTTTTTTATATATTTATATCATTTTAAAGTAATACTCGTTAGATATAAATATATTTGAAAGTTTAAAACAGTATCTATGTTTAAAAGAATAGTTGTATTTGCTATTTATCTCTTTCCGCTCTGTTATTTCGCTCAAGATTTTTCAGCTCTTTGGAAAGGCTATTTTTCGTTTTACAATATCAAAGACGTTGTTCAAGGCAATAATAAAATGTATGTTGCTTCAGAAAATGCTGTTTTTAGCTATGATACACAGACTAATGATATCAAAGAAATTACTACGGTAAACGGGTTGTCTGGAGAAGAAATATCTACCATTTATTATAGCGAAGCTTATCAATTATTGATGATAGGCTATGAAAACGGACTCATAGAAATTGCATTTGATAATGATGATAATGTATTAACTCTGGTAGATATTATAGACAAAGCAACTATACCGCCACCAAACAAAAGAATCAATCACTTTAATGCCTATGGCAATGTAGTTTATGTGTCTACAGGTTATGGAATATCTGTTTTTAACTTGGACAGACTAGAGTTTGGAGATACCTATTTTATTGGAAGTTTAGGAAGTCAGACCAAAGTGAATCAAACCACCATTTTTGGCGATTATATTTATGCGGCTTGTCAAGATGGAAACGGATTGCGAAAAGCACTTATTTCAAATCCAAATCTCATAGATTATCAAAATTGGCAAACCGTTACCACAGGTGATTTTTTGGCTGTTGAAACCGTAAAAGATAACTTGTATGCTATAAGAACCAACCAAAGACTTTATAGTGTAACAAATGATGTGTTAAGTGAATTAGTATTATATGATAATCCACCGCTGGATGTAAAATCGGTTAATGATAATTTAATAGTCACCACCAAAAGCAATGTTTTTGTGTACGATGCTAATTTTAATACTCTTTCTCAAGTAGGGATAAACGCAGATTATAATACAACGTATTCATCTGCAAGCCTTGTTTCAGATAATTTATATATAGGTACAAAAGATTTTGGAGTTTTAAAAACGGCATTCCTATCGCCAATTACATTTGAAGAGGTACATCCTGATGGCCCTTTAAGAAATAACGTCTTTTCTGTACAATCTGATTATGGTGGTGTTTGGGCTAGTTATGGAGATTATACAATTTATTATAATCCTTCACCTTTTCGATCTTATGGATTAAGTCATTTAAAAGACGAAAGGTGGATTAATATTCCCTATGACAGTTTATTTAATTCTAGAAATTTAAACACGATTGCAATAAACCCTCTTAATACTAGTCAAGCGTTTATTAGTTCTTTTCAGGATGGGTTATTAGAAGTAGAAAATGATCAAGCAGTAATCAGGTACGATCAAACTAATAGTGGTTTAGAATCTCTTGACCTGCCTGGTAGTCCAAACTATATTAGTTTAAGGTTGTCTGGATTAGTTTTTGATAGTTCAGGATTACTGTGGTCTATAACATCTTTGCTTAAAAAGCCTTTAAAGTCTTATAACCCAAGTACCAAAGAATGGAGAAGTTATGACTTCACAAGCCTTATTAACGATCCTATTCAAGATAATTTGGGTTTTAATAATATGGTTATTGATCCTTCAGGAACAAAATTTATCTCTTCATTTTCCAAAGGAGTTATCGGTTTTAATGAAAATAATGGAAATCCATTATTGAAAAATATAAGTGAAGAAGCTAATTTGCCAGATAAGTCTGTTAGAGCAGTTGCTTTAGATAAACGAAATCAACTTTGGATAGGTACCCATAAAGGTTTGCGGGTTTTATACAATACGTCTAACTTTTTTACCGATGATAATGTGCAAACCAATGATATTGTTATTCTAGAAGATGGAATTGCAAAAGAATTATTGTTTGAACAATTTATTACTGATATAGAAGTAGATGGGTCTAATAACAAATGGATAGGAACCATTGGCTCTGGACTCTTTTATTTGAGTTATGATGGGCAAAAAACAATCCATCATTTTACTAAAGATAATTCTCCATTACCATCAAACGATATACAAGATATTTCCATTGATAATACAACAGGCGAAGTCTATATTGCAACTAATAAAGGGTTAGTATCTTTTCATTCAGGAGGCTCTAATCCGCAAGAAAACTTACAAAAGGCTTATGCGTATCCAAACCCTGTTCGCCCAACGTTTAATATAGTTGATGAGAAAGTTAAGATTAAAGACATTTCAGAAAATGTCAATATTAAAATAACCGATATTGAAGGTAATCTGGTTGCCGAAGCCCAATCCAGAACCAATTTACGTTATAATGGGTATAACCTAGAAATTGATGGTGGTACTGCTTATTGGAACGGTAAAAACCTTGCTAATAATGTGGTGGCTTCTGGGGTTTATTTAGTGATGCTTTCCGATTTAGATACCTACGAAACCAGAGTTATAAAATTAATGGTAGTTAGATAATGATTGTTTCAACCCATGCAATTGTAATTTCAAAATTACGATATCGCGATCATGATTTAATTGTAAAGTGTTACACGCAGCAATACGGGGTGCTGAGCTTTTTATTACGAGGTGTTTTAAAAAGTAAAAAAGGACTTGCTAAAACAGCCTATTTTCAATTATTAACGCAATTACAATTGGTTATTGTTTATAACCCAAATAGGTCGTTGCATTCCATAAAAGAAGCCAAACTTAACCATTTGTACAGCAGCCTACATTCTAATGTTTTAAAAAGTGCTATTGTTATGTTTTTGGCCGAAGTGCTGTCAAGTATTTTAAAGGAAGAAGAAGAAAACAGCACGCTTTTTAGCTATATAGAAACCACCTTATTGTGGCTAGATACACATACCGAATGCTCAAACTTTCATTTGCTTTTTTTATTAAACTTAACAAAGTATCTGGGGTTTTATCCTGAAAATACCACAGCCGATGTTCCGTTTTTTAACCTTCAAGATGGTAAGTTTCAATCTAAACCAATGGGATTGTATACGATATCTGGTGATAATTTTAACCTGTTAAAGCAATTGCTTGACACTAAGTTTGATGAGTTGTCTCAGTTAAAGATAAATTCCAAGCAGAGACAGGCATTTTTAAACATGATGCTACAGTATTACGAACTCCATTTAGGCGATTTTAAAAAACCAAAATCGCTACACATATTAAATCAAGTTTTTAGTTAAATAACAGATTTTAAATTTATTTTAAAATAGCTTTTTTAGTAACTAAAGCACCATTCGATAATTCAATATTTGCAATAAAAATGGATTGATTTAAATGAGGAAGCTTATACGTTTCTTCATTACGACTTCCTTTTAATTGATATAATTGACGCCCTAACAAATCAAAAATGGTAATCGTTTTAATGTTGAGGTTGTTAGATGCTTTAAAGTTTACATGTGTATTATCAACTTGTGAAACTTTTACTGTCGAGTCATCCAATTGAACGTCTGCCGTAGATAAGGTGCTACTGGTTTTAAACACAATTTCAAATCGGTCGTTAAACTCGCCAACGTCTGAGGTAAATGTATAATCGGAGGTTGATAAATCGTGTAAGGTCTTGGTAAGGTTGTCAAGTAAATAGATTGTGTTATTACTTAAAAAATCACCTTGTAATTTTGCTATGGACAAAGTGTATAGGGTTGGCACATCAATTTGAGTACTAAAACCTAGGTTTATAATTTCATCCTTATTTAAACTGGTTTCAGATTTACCTTGTATAGCAAAGGCTTTGTTTAAACCGTCAATTGTTGAATATAAAATAGCAGCTTTACTACTAGAATTTTTTTCTGCATCAAAATAAGAGCCATCATAATTGTTGGTAGCGCCTTTAACATATCCTATGAGTGTTTGATTGAACACACCGTTATTTGAGGTTAAATTTACCCAAAGCTTATTTATGCTTGATGTTGATGATTTAGATTTTGTGTTTGAATTTTTAAAAAACTGACTATTATCTGAAGCACCTTTTACACGCATGGAGTTATTGAAAGTCACTGTACCCTGAGCAATAGTATGACCATCGCTATTAACAGTTGTTGAAATAGGTGTAGCTGTATCAGACATAGAAATAAAAAAACCTTGTCCTGAAGGGATAAGTCTATTTGGTTTTACTCCATCTCCACCTGCAGTTTGACCAGTTCCATTAATGATGGCATAATCGGAATCAGAAAAATTACGATCTTCATTACCATTTGCTGTTGAAGAGGGTTCTGTGTTTTGAGACCATAAATAAATAGCGCCATCCATATAGGCATTCCCTTCATAACTAATTCCTTCAACATCTTGGGCAATATTGGTATTTGTATCCAGAAATAATTGAGCGTCTATAGCAGACGGATAAGGATTTCCTATAAAATTCAAGTTGTCATCAGCTTTGTAAGAGTCATTCCTGTATATGGGGACGGTAACAACTCCATTATTAAAAGGACCTTCAAAAATATATTTAAATTGATAAGGTGGATTTTCAAAGGGAATAATAAAACCAGCTTCGTCATGAGTTGAAGCATAACCAATACCGGGTTCCATAATATCTGTAGCACTTACTGGTTGCCATGCATCACCATTATCATCAATACCATCAGAGCCAGGGTCTGTAGCTCCATTATTATTACTTTCCATAGTGGCATCTAAATAGTTTTTGGCATCGAATTTAAAGCGTCTATGTACATCAGAAAAACTTAAGGCAACTCCTATTTCAGGTTGAAAGACAGGGGAACTCCAATAGGTGTATTCGTACCATCTATTCATAGGAGCTGTTAATTTTTCAACTTTAATTTTAGTTTTGTCTGTTAAAACATCTCCGTTAACATCTCCAAAATCATTTTTTTGCACAAAAGCACCATAGGGGTTAACAATAATAGTTCCATCAACAGTTAAATCATTTTGCACTTCAACATAGGTGTTATCAGCAATTGTTAAGCTAGCACCAGAATTAACTGTTAAACTACAGGCAGAAAAACTTCCTTCAATTGATGAATCGTAAGAACCATTAATTTGAACTTCATTTGTAATATCAGGACCAACAATATTACTCCATGTTGAAGTAGCTCCATCCCAAATTACTAATGAACTGCAAGGAATAAGAGTACCCCAAATTTCTATATTATCAATTGCTATATCTTCATCACCGGAGTCAAGAGAAAACTCGATTTGGATATCCAATAAGTTTCCAGTTCCTGAAATTGATTGAGCGAATTGAGAAAATGTATCTGTTATTTCTGTAGAATCACCAGTTTCGTCAAAATTTGCATCAATAAAAGGCGCAGAGTTATATGTGCTCCCATCATTTTCAATCCATAATAAAGGAGAAAATGAACCGCTGCTATCTAAATCATAATTAAAATGTACATAGTCGAGTATATCCCAATCTTGATTTGTCCCAGCATCATCCTCCGCCAAATGGACTCTAAATTCGAGATTTGAATATCCACTTATATTTATATTATTAATTAAAAGATTTACTGGTAAAACGGCACCTTCTCCATCAATATCTTGTGCTGCAAAATAATATGTTCCTTGTATATTTGAAAAGATTTCTGAACTAATGTTTGAACCATTTGTTCTAATAAAATAATCTTGACCGTTACCTGTAGCTTGATTCGTAAATTCTGGAATACTTGTTAAATAGCCTCCAGGAGTTTCAAATGTTATTTCGGCTAATTTTGTCTGACCATACCCAAAAGACACGGCGAAAAATAGCGTTAATAATAGCGACGGAAATTTTATAGGAGTAATTTTTGTATTCATATGCGTTCAAATTAAACTTTGTGTTTTTTAAATGCCTAATATGTCTGTTTCAATTGTTACTTTTGGGTTTATGCAAACCAAAAAAACATATACGGTACAAGAAGCTACCAAAAAATTAGAGCATTATTGTGCGTATCAAGAACGTTGTCATCAAGAGGTTAAAAACAAGCTAACCAATATGCATATGATTCCTGAGGCTATCGATGTGATTATCGTTCACCTGTTAGAACATAACTTTCTTAATGAAGAACGTTTTGCCAAAACATTTGCTAGCGGTAAGTTTAAAATTAAGAATTGGGGGAAACGTCGAATTGCTTTTGAACTTAAGAAAAAAGACGTTTCCAAAATTAATATAAATCAAGCACTTACAGAAATAACTGACGAGGAGTACATCGATGTTTTTAATGATTTAGCCGAGAAAAGAGTTAATTTAATCCAAGAATCCAACGTTTTTAAAAAGCGGAAAAAGTTTGTTGACTATTTTTTATACCGTGGCTGGGAGTCGCATTTGGTGTATGAAAAGGCGAATGAGTTGATACAATAACTCGTCATTACGAAGGAGGCACGACTGAAGTAATCTGTTTAATAGGAGTTTATAAATCGTGAGATTGCTTCGCTTTGCTCGCAATGAGGGTTCCATGTCGTCACTACGAGGAATTTATAACGTGGGGGTCTTTAACGTTGTAGTTATAATCATTAGATTGCTTCACTGCGTTCGCAATGACGTTTATTTCGTCATTACGAAGGAAGTATGACTGAAGTAAACTGTTTAATAGGAGTTTATAAATCGTGAGATTGCTTTGTTGAGCTCGCAATGACGTTTCCATGTCGTCACTGTGAGGAATTTATAACGTGGCAGTCTTTACTTTGTTTATAATCATAAGATTGCTTCGCTTTGCTCGCAATGACGTTTATTTCGTCATTACGAAGGAAGTATGACTGAAGTAATCTGTTTAAAAGGAGTTTAAATCATGAGATTGCTTAGCACTGCTCGCAATGACGTTCAGAAAGAATACAAGAAATCATTATATTTATTCATGCACAAATCATATGTCTATTTTATGACTAATAAAAACAACACCGTTATTTATATTGGTGTTACCAATGATTTATTAAAAAGAGTATATCAGCATAAAACAAAATCTTATAAAGGGTTTACACAGAAATATAATTGTAATAAATTGGTTTATTTTGAAGAGTTTACAGATATAAACCAAGCTATTTTAAGAGAAAAGCAATTAAAATCTGGAAACAGAAAACGAAAAAAGGATTTGATTAACGCTACCAATCCAGAGTGGAATGATTTATCTGATGGCTGGCTCTTTTATTTTGATTAAAATTACGTTATTACTAAGAAAAACTCGTTATTACGAAGTAGGTACGGCTGAAGTAATCTATTTAAATGAGTTTATAAATCATAAGATTGCTTCGCTCCGCTCGCAATGACGATTACAGATGAACAAAAAAGCTGAAAACAATCATCTTGTTTTCAGCTTTTTAAATAGTATAAAGAGCTTTTACAAATTAAACGTCGCTCCTAAATTTATCGTAAACTGATTGTATAATTTTTCAGCAGGAGTTAAAGTATCGGTATTAAATTTAGCAAAAGGGATGTTTAATTCAGTAAAAATTCCAAAACCATTTGAAAAGAAATAACGCATTCCTAAATGACCACCAAAGTTTTTAAGGCTCACATCTAACCCAGGGTAAACATCAAAGTTATCATCTATATTCACGACATTTCCTAAGTTAGCATTAAAGCGCGCTTTTAAATCGAACCGATCTTCGAACTTGGCATCAATAGCCTCATTTACATTTAGGGCATACGATGAGGACAATCCTAACGAAATGTTTTCTCCCAGACCCACATCATAACTTGCATTAATTCCTGTAGCATTATCTTGAAAACTAGCACCTATTTGAAACTTGTTATCGCCGTTACCTTTAAAGGCTTGTGCATTGATAAAAGAAACAGTAAGCAAGCTGGCTATTAAAATTAGTTTTTTCATGTTTTTTTATTTTAAAATTACTTGGCAAAGATACCAATATGGCGTAATAATTTTCTTAAAAAATATACAAATAATAATGGGTTTTACCAATAGAAATAGTCTATGAAGTCATTCTGTTTTTGGTATGTGCTCGTATAATGGCTTGGTTGTTTTTCCAGTCAATCCATTTTTGTCCTTTTAAGCGTCTCATCATGTTGTCAAAGTTTCTCATAACTAACAGATTGTAAATAGCTTTGCTTAAATTTAATGGATTTCTGGGAATGGCACGTAAACTCATAGAAAACCCGGGTGTTACATAACGCATATAATGCCAGTAGCCTTCTGGCATATACAATATCTCACCATGTTTGAGTTGGGTTTTATAACCTTTAGCTCTAGTAAGTAGGGGCCATTTTATAAAATCGGGGTTGTTAAAGTCAATATCTTCTCTAGTAATTAAAGAGTGTGGTATTTTGTATAAATAGTCACTTTGTTTTTGATCAAACAAGATGATTTCTTTGGTGCCTTGAAAATGGAAATGAAAAATATTAGCCAAATCGATGTCATAATGCATAAACGTATAGGAATCATAACCACCAAAAAATAGCATAGGAATATCTTTCATAAGGCGTAAACCAAAATCTGGAAAGGTGAAATCTTGTTGAAGCTCTGGGATTTCCTTTAATGCATTCCATAAAAAAATACGGTATCTGGTAGGCTCACGCTTCAATAAGTCAATATAATCACTCATTTTCATAGTTGCATGAGGCTCATTAAAACCATCTTTATAATCTACTGGGCGGTCATCATACAACGGAATTGTAATATGTCCTGCTACCGTTTTCATATAGTCTAAATTCCATTTGCTATAAGCAGGCCAGTCCTCAGTAAAACGCTCAATAACCACAGGCTTTTGTGGCTTAAAATAGTGTTTTAAAAACTCCTCTTTAGTAATAGTTTTTACTCTAGGAATATCTTGTAGATTTAGTGCCATTAATAATATTTAATGAATCTGTAAAGTTAAGAAATCGTTACCAAATTAAGAATAGTATTTTGGTATTCCCTTAAAGGTTTTGTCTTCGGGACTTTGAGGTATTTTGCTTTAACAACAGTTTTGTATATGAAATGTTGCGTGTTTGTGTGCGAGGATTTTCCGAAGAAAATCAGATGCAAGCAAACAAAGCAACTCACATTGGATAAGCTAAAATCAGTTTATATAAAAAAATATTTTCTAACTTCTAAAAAGTCAAAACATTAGACCATTTTAAAAGATACAATATAAGAACTGTAATTGCGGTGCTGGTGTATAATGAACTTTGCCAGAAATAAACCTTACTATTCCAAGTCTTCCACATCTTTTCACCAGATACTTTTTTTACATAACCATTAAGACTTTTATAAAAAAGAAAATTAATTATCAAGAAAATTGTAATTGCGATTATTATTATCCAAATTTTATTCATAGTTCAAATATTTAATAAGGTGTTCTATTTTAAATTGTTGCCAACTAACTCATAAAAACAGTTATTTTAGTTCGAAAAACGTATCAAAAAGTGCATAAAATTTTTCAGGTTCTTCTAAATAAGGGTTGTGTCCACTATTCTCAAATATTACAAACTGGGCTTGTGGCATAAAAGTTTTATACTGCACATTAAATTCGGGAGTAGATACACCATCATACCTGCCAGATACTACGAGTGTTTTGGCTGTTACGTTTTTTAGTTGTTGTCTAAAATCTTGGTTAATCATGCTGCCACTAACATCAAAATCTCCATCTTTCCCAATAATAGTTGTGTAGACATCGTTAGCCCAACCTCGATATGCTTTTTTAGGCTCATTTCCTTTAATAGATGTATCGTGATAATACACATATTTAGTTGGAATACTGCCGTACAATGATCTTAAAGGTTCTTGGCTAGACAGATAACCCAAGGCTCTTAAGGAGTCAACTTGTTTCCACTTTTCAGGAAAATGGGTTTTAACATAATGGTTGTAGCTATCGCAATTGGCTTGCCACATAGCACCACTATGAAAACCACTTATAAGCATTAATTTATCAATGTTATTGGGATATTTAATTGCATAAGCTTGAGCAGGCACGGTTCCGTAAGAATGCCCAACAATCGATATTTTATCAAACTTTAAAAGCATTCTTAGGTTTTCAATAAGTGCGACATCATTTTCAACCGAATATTCTGATTTATCTTTAGCATCATCACTTTTTCCTCGTCCTAAAAAATCAAAAAATACGACCGTATTGGTTTTGTAATATTGGCCAAAATTAGCTTGCATATAGTCGTGGGAATTTCCTGGACCGCCAGGTAAAAAGAAAATAGGATCACCAGTTCCTTTGACTTCTACATTGATGTTGTAGCCATCAATGACATAGAATTTGGATTCAAATTTACTGAAGATGTCTGGGTCTGTCTGAGAATAAGCATTAAAAGATAATAGTATACCTAAACATAATGCTAACGTAGCGCGTATCATAATAAGTTTGTTTTTGTAAAGATACTTATTTTGAAAACAAACTAAATGGGGTATTCCCTCATTTATAAGACATTAGTAGTTGATTAATTATCTTCCTAATTCGGCTAAAAAAGAAAATCGAATCGTATTGTACTCGTATTGATTATCGTTAAAAATCCGATTATTGTTAACGTTAATCGTCGCTGTAATAATGTATTTTTTTATTAATAATATAAGCACAATCTGTTAAAAGCTTCGTTATCACTAACTGCAAATATTTTTTATTTCAGCAGTAAAAGTGCTTTTAAAATTAGGATTGTCTATGGTATTGTTAACGCTTAAACAAAAGAGAATAATGATTAAAAACAGAAAACTTCATGATGATTTTGTTTTTATAAACAACACTGATAAATATAAATAAAAAAACCGCCAATTGGCGGTTTTTGTGTTATTCGATAACGTCCTCATCTTTTTTATTGGAGGTGTTATCCTCTTTTGGTTTTGTCTTTTCTTCAACATTTTTTCCTTTTAAGTATTCAGGTAAATCCATACCGGCCATATTAAACATGTCTTGTAATGGCGGAACCGATTTATACATACCCGAAAGGAAATTAGCCGTAGACGATTTTCCATCTTTTCCGTTGCCGTTATCCCAAACCGTTACTTTATCTATTTTAATATTCTTAATAGCTTCGGCTTGTATTTTAACCAATTCTGGTAATTTATCGGCAATTAATAATAACACGGCATCTTTAGAGTTATTACCTGCGGCCTTAACAATTTGATCTAAACCAGCAGCTTGTTTGGTTAAGACTTCATAAAGACCTTTTGCTTCCGCTTCGGCTTTTAAGAAGATAGCATCTGCTTCCCCTTTTGCACGGCGTCTAATTTGTTCTGCTTCCGCTTCGGCATCAATTTCTACTTTCTTTTTATCGATTTCTGCAGGTACAATAATATCGGCCATTTGAGAGGAACGTTCTCTTTCTGCCCTGGCTATTTCGGCTTCTTTTTCTGCTGCATATGATTCTTCTAAAGCTTTTGCAGATTGTACTTTTTCCGAAGCTATCGCTACGCGCTCTGCTTCAGCTTCACGCTGACGACGTAACGAATCTGAATTAGCAACTGCAATTTTAGCCGTATTTTCGCCTTCTACTGCTTGTGCATTTGCAGCAGCCACTTGAGTTCTCTCATCCTGTAAAGCGTTGGCTTCACCAATAGAACCGTCACGGTTTTTTTCGGCAACCGATTTACGTGCAGCATTTATAGCATGAGCAGCGGCTTCTTTACCTAAGGCTTCAATATATCCAGATTCATCAACAATATCTGTAATGTTAACGTTAATTAGTTTAAGACCTACTTTTTTAAGTTCGGTTTCAACACTCTGCGAAATATTGGTTAAGAATTTATCACGGTCGTTATTAATTTCCTCGATATCCATAGAAGCCACTACCAAACGCAACTGACCAAAAATAATCTCTTTAGCCAATTCTTGAATGTCTTGCAAGCCTAAACCTAATAAACGTTCGGCAGCATTTTGCATTACGCCAGGTTCTGTAGAAACACCAATTGTAAAACGAGAGGGCACGTTTACCCGAATATTTTGTTTACTTAAGGCATTTACAAGGTTTACTTCAATGGAAATAGGGGTTAAATCTAAAAATTCATAATCTTGAATAACGGGAAATATAAACGCAGCACCACCATGAATACATTTGGCAGATTGTCCTCCACCAACTTTACCATAAACTACTAAAATCCTATCTGAGGGACAACGCTTATAGCGCCTTACAAGGACAATAAAAAATATAAATACAAAAAGGACTGCTGCAATAATGGTTATTGGAAGTCCAAAACTAAAGGCATCTTGTGCAATAAGTGGTAACATAAATTATTTGTTAAGTGGTTCTACAATTAAAATTCCGTTTTCGGTAACATCTTTTACTATGATAACAGAACCCGATTTTAAATCTGTTTCTGAATCTGTAAGGGCTTCAAGTTCTCTTAAAGCACCTTGAATTCTCACATGTGCTTTTCCAATCGTTGTCCTTTTTGCTCCAATAGTTAAATAAACTTCGCCAACAGCATTTATGGCATTTTTAAAGTCTAGTGTACCACTGTCGTTAAGTTTTTGCATATAATAAAACATGGCTGCCATAATAGCCATCATTGCTAAACCACAAATTAAGGATATGATAACGGTAAGAGGTTTAGATAAATCGGAATCAATACAAGCTATGCCACTCCAACCAAATATGGTAAAGAATCCAACTAGATTTTTGAAGGTTATAAATTGAAATCCTATACCGGTGTCAGACTCTATATCTGTATCTACATCTGTGTCAAGACCGTCTGTTTCTGCACCAATAAAGGTAAAAAGCATCATAAAGATAAATACTAAAGATGCTATTAATGCTATACCCCAATAAACTTTAGGAAATAACTCTAAGTTTGAAAACCACTCAACCATAAATAATAAAACTTAAATAGTTTTGTAAGATAAAACTTTAAAAAGAGTTTTACAATACTAAAAGATAATTTTATTAATAGGTATTTTAAACTAATTTTTTGTTACAAAAAATCTCGTAATTATTTAAAATGGTAGGTGAGTCCAAATAGCATGTTTCCTTTAGGCATAGGCACTAGGTTAGTTTCTGTATAGTCTGTATTAAAAATATTATTTGCAATAACAGACACTTCAAAAGTATTAAATATTGCATTGATACTGGCGTCTACCACCGAATAACTTTCTCTGTTGGTCCTTTCGGCGTACTTGTAGACGATATTTTGAGTAACATTCTTTATAAAACTGGTGCTTAATTTGGAGGTTACATGATGTTTTAAAGAGTTAATGGAATATCTAGAAAAGTTTACGTTTAAACTTTTAATATCATCTTCTAAAAACGAATAAGATAGGTTTAAATCTTGATTTAAGTTACCTAGTTTAAAATTGAAATTGGTCGCTAACTCAAAGCCTTTGGTGTTTAATTGCCTTATGTTTGTTGCTTGCCAAGGGTCGTCTGCATTGTCTTTAACAAAATCAATAAGTTTGTCTGCATCTCTATTAAAAAATGCGACTGATGCGCTAAAATTATTGGTAAAAAATTTTAATCCTAATTCTTCAGAAATGGCTTCTTCAGGCTTTAAATTGGGATCTCCAAGCGTTGTAGGATCGCTATAATATAAATCGGTATAGGTTGGAATTCTGTACGTGTAGCCAACATTTCCGTAAGCTTTTAACTGATCGCTTAATTTGTAACCGATATCAATTCCTGGAAAGGCATGAAATTTAAAATCGGAAAAATAAGTAACGGCAACACCAGGCGTAATATCCAATTTATTATCAGCTAATTTAAAAAGGTGTTCAAGGAACATGGTGGTCATAAAACGGTTTCGGTTTCCTAAATTATTACTAGACAGATATACCTTAGCAATATCAACACCAAAACCGGTGACTCCTAAATTAGAGTTGTATTGCATGTTCATTTCGGCACCAACCTTATTCGTTTGGTGTAGGTTTCTGTAAATTGATGGGTCTTGACGCACAAAAATATATTCATCTTGATTGCGTCTCCAATACATACGGGGTTTTAAAGTAAGACGTTCCCTTTTTATTTCAGTTGAAACGCCTACCAAACTCGTTTGTATTTCTTCATATTGATTAGTAGCTGTAGGGCTTGCATAAAAACCATTCGCCCCAAATTTTCGTTCCGAAAAAGAAGTAATCATATTTATAGGAAGCGTTGCTTTATTAAAGGTGCTTTTAATAAAATAGTTTTGATTGTCGTAATCGGTATTATATCGGTAGCCATCAGAAACATTTCTTGAAACATGAACTAAATGCGAAGAATTTTTTAAGTTATTGGCAACTGTGACTGAAGCATTTTTTTGTCCGTAAGAACCTGCTTCAACACCAAGAGACATCGAGGTTTCCTGATTTTTTTTAGTCACAATATTAATAGCGCCCGTAAAAGCATTCTGCCCAAATACTCTAGCAGCCGATCCTTTAATAATTTCAATACGTTCAATAACCTCAAGAGGCAGAGCCATATTCATGGAGTGGTGTCCCGTTTGGGCATCATCTACTTTAATACCATCAATAAGTAATAGGGTTTGATCAAAACTACCACCACGAATGTATAAATCGGCTTGCATACCAGAAGTGCCTCGACGCCGTATATCAACACCTGCAAATTGTTGTAATACATCGGCAACGTTGGTAGCAGCACTTTGTTTAATATCTTCGGAAGAAATCACCGTTATGGTTCTTGAGTTTTCTTTAAAAGGCAAACTTATTCGAGTAGAGTTGATTATAACTTCACCAAGTGCTGTAGTATCTTGTGGTGTAATTTGCTCATTTTGAGCATGTAATATTACAGACATTAATATGGAAATTCCTAAGAAATAGTATTTTTTCATAAATAAACAATTGACTCTTTTTGAACGATGCAAAATTCGTAACTTTCTGGACTAGTTAAGTAGTCCAGTTTTAAAATAATGAATAGTCCGGTTAATATACTTTTAAAGCAATTAATTTTTCTTGAAAAATCAAATTCAACAGCCATTTATATTCAGGCTGCACAACAAATTATTAATGCCATTCAACGTGGGTATTTAACAGAAGGCACTTGGTTGCCAGGTACGCGTACGTTTAGTGAACTATTTAATATTAATAGAAATACGGTTGTTGCTATTTACGATGAGTTAGCCTCACAAGGGTGGGTAGAAATTATACCGAATAAAGGGACTTGCGTTTTAGTTCCGGAACAAAAAACAGCAGCCATAAAAGCGACCTCTCAGCGAATTGATCAGGTACACGATTATTCAAAAACAACAGGTTTTCCCTTTCAACCGTCTTTTAATTTGGCACCTACGCGAGAACAGAATCAAAAAAAGTACAGTATTAATGATGGTCAACCAGATTTGAGATTGCATCCTACGCATCAATTTTCAAAATGGTATAGCGCCTCCATGAAACGAAAATCTTTAATTTCAAAATGGAATCAAACATCGTTATCTTCTTATTCTAGCTTCGAAGTACAACTTTGTAATTATTTAAATGCTACACGCGGATTTCATATAAAATCCCATAATTTAATGAGTACAAGAAGTATAGAAATGAGCCTGTATATTGTGTCTCAGTTATTATTAAAACCAAAAGATATTGTGTTGGTTGGAGATTTAAGTAATTATGCAGCCAATATGATTTTTCAACAATCGGGTGCTATAATAAAAACTATTCCAACAGATAATAATGGTGTCGATGTAGACTACATTAGAAAACATTTTACAAAACATACCATTCGCTGTATGTATGTATGTGCTAATAGGCATTACCCGACAACGTGTACTTTAAGTGTAGAGCGTCGTTTGCAGTTAATGCAACTCGCTAAAGATTATCAGTTTGCCATTATTGAAGACGATTTCGATTACGATTTTCAGTTTGATGGCTCTGCTATGTTACCTATGGCGAGTTCGGATGCCAATGGGGTTATTATTTATTTAGGAAAATTAGGGCAATCCTTGTTCCCTAGTTTTCAAACTGGGTTTGTAATAGCGCCAGAGAATTTAATTTCGGAAGCTAAAAACTATTTAAAACTATTAGATAGTCAAGGAGATTTAATTCAGGAACAAATGTTATCCGAACTTATTTTTGAAGGAGAAATACATCGGTTAATTAAGAAAAACATTGTAATCTATAAACAAAGACGCGATTTTTTATGCGACTGTCTCACCAAAAATTTTAAGGAACATTTATATTGGGAAAAACCATCGGGAGGTTTAGCATTATGGCTGTGCTTTGAACCAAAAATATCTTTAGTTAAGTTAGCTGAACAAGCTCAGAGATACGATTTGTTTCTACCCAAAATAATTCTTTATCAAAATAAAAACACCTGTTGCATTCGTTTTGGATATGGAGATTTAAACGAAGAAGAGATTGAAATTGTAGTAAAGAAGTTAAAAGCTGCTTATAATTTAGTCTTAAATAGTTAACCTTATTTATTACACGTAATCGTAATTATTTAAAAAAATTATTGTTTTTCGATAATTTTTTATATGTTTGTTATCGTTAAACGATAATATTATGAAAAAAATTAAATTTCTAAATAAGTTAGTGATACTCTTAATTGTGCTTTATTCATTAACAAATGTATTAAGTATATATAGCGTTTTACCTGCTTTTGGTTATGGAACGTTTAATGGGTTTTTTAATTTTTTATTATTTACCAATTTCATATTAACTTTGGATTTCTTCTTTACATTAATCTTTTTTATTGGATTAATTTATGTTCATCGTGGATTGCTTAGTATTATTAAAGATGGGGTTTTTAATATTAAAACAAAAGAGAAGTTTAAAAGAGGTGGTATACTTTTTCTTGTTTCTGGAACTTTAAGTTTTTTACTTGGATTAAGTTTACTTGTCAACGATAATTTTCAAGACGATTATTATATTCTAATATTGATTTTTCTTGGAAAGGAATTCTTTGTTTTAGTTATAGGTTTTAGTCTTTATGCTTTAACCGATATTATTGATAATGGTCTTATGTTAAAACAAGAAAACGATTTAACGGTATAATTATGAAAAAAGCGGCTTTAATTTTAAAATGGCTTACAATATTATTTTCCTTACGATTAGTATACTTATTATTTCGACAGATTTGGAATGTTATTCAGAGTTATATAAATGGAACTATCGAGAAAGATGTGTTTTTCGGAATTAAGATGCCAGAAGATATTGCACATATTGGATATCTTCTTACTTCTCTTGTTAGTTGTATCATTTTAGTATACTTATTTTATCTACTTAATATTTTTAGGAGTGTTGTTCAAGATTTGGTAAAAAATCAAATTTTCATTTTTGAAAATGTAGAACAATTAATTAAAATCAGTAAGGGGTTATTCATTTTTGGTATGATATTATTTTTGATTCAATTAGTCTTAAGAATGATTCAACCTTTTCCTGAGTTACCAATAATTGATTCACCATATTCTGCAGGATACAGCTTGGGGTATATACTAGGGGTAAGTTTTAATTTGTTGCTATCAACAGGGTTCCCCATTTTTATTTATGCTCTTTTTATCTTTATTATTGCCAAACTTATTAAAGAAGGGCATCTTTTAAAACAAGAAAACGAACTAACAATATAATTATGAAATCAATTAAGAATTTAAAAAAAATAATAGATATTTTATCTTTTACATTAATTGGACTTGCAATTTCTCTATTCTTGTTTATGGTAGTTCTCTATTTTTTTGGTGATTCATTCCTTCCATCTGATTATTCAATGGTAATAGAAATGACATTCCGTTCAATTTTTAGCTGGAAAATGATTATTGTCCCCTTAGTATTAGTTATTAATTTTGTGTTATTTATAATTGCTATCTTTTCTTTAAGAAAAAGTAGTTCATTATTTATACAAGCTGATTTTTATAATAAAGAAGTAATAAAAAATCTTAAAAAAGCAGGAAATATTTTTATTTTCATAGGGATTTCTACTATTATAATTACACTATACAGTGAAAGCATGCTTCTTATGTATCAAAAAAAGAATGACTTTGTGTCTTTTTTAGCTGTATTAATTCATGCATTCGATTTTAAATATATTTTTTCTATTACTATAGGCTTATTTTTACTGTTATTTAGTAAAATATTCGACAATTCTAGGGTGTTAAAACAAGAAAACGACCTAACTATTTAAGCCATGCCAATAATAGTAAATCTAGATGTGATGCTTGAAAAGCGAAACATGAAAAGCAATGAGTTGGCAGATATAATAGGTATTACTACGGCTAACCTTTCCATTTTAAAAACAGGCAAAGCAAAAGCCATTCGCTTTTCAACTTTAGAGGCTATTTGCAAGGCGTTAGACTGTCAGCCTAGTGATATTTTAGAGTATGTTGAGGATTAGTTTATTCTTTTTACTCTAAAAAATGTACTTTTGGAATATTCTAAATATTCTAGCTATTATGAAAACGACCTTTTTTATGTTCCTGTTTTTTATTGTAAGTATGAGCTTTGCTCAAAACAATATCATTGTAAAAACTGAAGATGGTAGACGTGTGCTGTTGAAAGCCGATTATACTTGGGAGTATATTGATATGGAAAAACCAGTTGCCGATAATAGATGTAATCTGTCAAAGGATTTTGTTGAACCCGAATTGAACAATAAAATTCAATCGCAATTAAAAAGAGGGCATGCCACTATTGATGATGTAAAACAAAAAGTGGCGAAAGATTATAATTGCGAAATCTCAGATGTTATACTTATGTCGTTTAAAGAACAAAAAGTAAAAGCCGTATACCATTTTTGTGCTAACGGTACAAAAGTAACTTATAAACGAACAGGCAATGCTATTATTAAAAGCCCAAAGCTTTTTTAAATTGATAGTGTTAAAAAGCTAATTTTTTTTAAGGTTCTTGTATCTTTACCTGTATGTATGCCCTAGTAGATTGCAACAACTTTTACACCTCTTGCGAACGGGTTTTTAATCCCAGTTTACGCAATAAGCCTATTGCTATTTTAAGCAATAACGATGGCTGTGTAATTTCGCGAAGCGATGAAGCTAAAGTAATTGGTTTACCCATGGGAGCACCTATTTTTAAATGGGAAGGATTCTGTAAGGTTAATAAAATAGAGCTGTTTTCATCAAACTATCCTTTGTATGGTGATATGAGTAATCGGGTGATGGGAATTTTAGAACAATTTACACCAGATGTTGAAGTATATAGTATAGACGAAGCTTTTTTAGAGTTTAAAGGGTTTGAGAATTATAAATTTGATGATTACGGAAATCAAATGCGGCAACGTATTTTAAAATGGACAGGCATTCCAACTAGCGTTGGGATAGCACCTACAAAGGCCTTAAGCAAAGTGGCCAATAAAATTGCCAGAAAATTTCCAGAACAAACAAAAGGGGTTTATGTAATTGACTCAGAAGAGAAACGGATAAAAGCGTTAAAATGGATTAAAATTGAAGATGTTTGGGGGATTGGACGAGGTTTGCAAAAACGACTAAAAGCGAAAAATTGTAAAACAGCATTCGATTTTGTACAACTTCCTGATACGTGGGTTTTGAAAAATTTTTCCATTACCGAGTGGAAATTGAAAAAAGATCTAGAAGGTATTCCCACGTTAAAACTGGATGAGGTTAAGAATAAACATGCTATTGCCACCACGCGAAGTTTTGAATACACGTTTTCAGATATAGATAATATTAAAGAACGTATTTCAACCTTTGCCACAAGTTGTGCCGAAAAACTCAGAAAACAACAATCAAGCTGTCACATGATTGTTGTTATATTAAGTAGCGATAGGCATAAAAAAGAGTTGGAACAACATAAAGCAAGTACTATGGTGAGTTTACCGTATCCTACTAATTCATCATTAATTATAAGTAATTGTGCTGTAAAAGCAGTAACTTCCATTTTTAAATCTGGTATAAAGTACAAGCGGGCAGGCGTTATTGTAACGGGTATTGTGCCAACAAACAATCATCAACTAGATTTGTTTCAGCATGAAAATCCTAAGCATCAACCATTAATGCACGCCATTGATAGTATGAATAAAAAGTACAGAGATTATAAAATAAAATTAGGTAATCAAGATTTAAAACGTACTTGGAAAATGCGTCAAGAACGATTATCACCAAGATATACCACAGATATTAACGATATTATTACAGTAAAATGCTAGTAAAAAACACTCAAAGCTTAACATTTTTTGTTCCAGAGTTCTCTAAAGGTTTAGAGATGCCTTATTTTAATACAGGCATATCAGCTGGTTTTCCGTCGCCTGCCGAAGATTTTAACCAAGAACGGTTGTCGTTAGATAGTATGCTTGTTAAGAATAAACTATCTACATTTTATGCACGCGTTAGCGGACAATCTATGATTGGAGCAGGATTAGATGATGATGATTTATTGGTTATCGATAGAAGTTTAGAGCCTGCAAATAATAAAATAGCCGTTTGCTTTTTGGATGGCGAATTTACCGTAAAACGCTTAAGAGTTGATAAAGACGAGGTTTGGTTACAGCCAGAAAACCCAAATTATCCCATTATAAAAATAACAAGTGATAACGATTTTGTTATTTGGGGTATTGTAACTAATGTTATAAAGAGAGTGTGATTTTTATAATTAAAAAGTGTTGGTTATTAAAAACAGAAAACACATAAAAATAAGCGTATAGCATTTTTTATTTAAGCAAATAAATTAGAAAATCTTCAATATCTAAGAAAGATAACCATACCAAATTACTAACACACTTCTAGATTAGTTGTTTGTCGAAATAGCACCATCTTTAATGCTTTTTTTTATTAATATTAGCTTATAGATTCAAAAAAAAGCAACTAAAGTTACTATGAGAAAGTATCCCATTATATTGTTGTGCTTTGTTAGTGTTATTTTAATAAAGGGCTGTAAAACCAATGTTAATATTAAACCACCAGTAGCATTTGGTCCTGTCCCGAATGCGCAACAGTTGCATTGGCAAGATGTTGAATTTTATGCATTTATTCATTTCACTATCAATACATTTACAGATAAGGAGTGGGGTTTTGGAGACGAGTCGCCAAAGCTTTTTAATCCATCTCATTTTGATGCAAAACAAATTGTATCAACAGTAAAAAATGCAGGAATGAAGGGCTTAATATTGACAGCCAAACATCATGATGGGTTTTGTTTATGGCCAACTAAAACAACCGAGCATAATATAAGTAAATCACCTTATAAAAACGGAAAAGGAGATATTGTTAAAGAAATTTTTGATGAATGCCGTAAACAAGGTTTAAAAGTAGGTGTTTATTTATCGCCTTGGGATAGAAACAATAAAGCTTATGGTACTCCAGAATACATTACAATTTTTAGAGCACAATTAAGAGAACTTTTAACAAATTATGGTGAAATATTTGAGGTTTGGTTTGATGGAGCTAATGGCGGTACTGGTTATTATGGTGGTGCTAATGAAGAACGGAAAGTAGATCTTTCAACATATTATGATTGGAAAAATACATGGAAAATGATTAGGGAATTACAGCCTAAAGCAGCTATATTTTCAGATGTGGGCCCCGATGTACGTTGGATAGGGACAGAAGAAGGGTTTTCTGGAGACCCTTGTTGGAATAGGTTTACTCCAAAGGGAAGAGAAGAGGGGCAGATGCCTGCTGGTGGTCAAACAAAATATTGGGAGTCTATTAATGGGCATCGCGACGGAAAATATTGGATGCCCGCCGAAACGAATACGTCTATTAGACCAGGATGGTTTTATCATAAAAGCGAAGACGATAAAGTAAAGACTCCAGAAAGATTAGTAAAACTATATTATGAAAGTATAGGGCATGGTACGTCGCTAATTTTAAATCTCCCACCAGACAGAAGAGGCGTTATTAATGAAAATGATGTAAAGTCTCTTACCGAGTTTAAGAAAATAATTGATAAAACTTTTTCTATTGATTATGCGCAGAATTCAAAAGTAACAGCTAGTAATATAAGAGGTAATTTAAAAAAATACTCACCAAAAAATGTACTAGATACTAATGATGACACCTATTGGGCAACAAATAATGACGTAAAAACAGCAAATTTGGTTATTGAGTTTCCAAAAGAGACCTCATTTAATGTGGTAAACATTAAAGAGTATATTCCTCTTGGACAGCGTGTTTGGGGTTGGGCGTTAGATCGATGGGAAAATAATCAATGGGTTGAGTTTGCAAAAGGAGAGTCAATAGGTCATCGTAGGTTGTGGCGAGGTTCATTACAAGTTACCAACAAGTTGAGGTTTCGTATTACCGAGGCAGGTGCTTGCCCACTCATATCAAAAATATCTGTACATCAAGAACCAGTACGTTTATCAATACCAGTAATATCAAGAAATATAAACGGAGATGTAACCATTAAAAGTACAGGGACTATTCATTACACTATTAATGGTGATGAGCCCACAGAAAAATCACCAATATTTAATACGCCATTTGCCTTAGTTAGTGGCGGTACTGTAAAAGCAAAAGCATTTTTTAAAGGTAAGTCAAGTGGAATTGCCACAGCCTATTTCGCTTATTCAAAAAGAAATTGGAAAGTTGTTTCTGTTGGTTCTGAAGCCGAAAACTTTACTGGTAAAAATGCTATTGATGAGAATGAAAAAACATATTGGAAATCATCTAAAGGAGAGCATGATAATATAGTGATTGATATGGGAGAAACACTACCTATAAAATCATTTATAATGCTTCCACGTACAGATGGTAGTAAAGAGGGGTTAGTCACTCATTACGAGTTTTATGTGAGTAATGATAATAGCAAATGGGTACTTGCTGCAAAAGGAGAATTTTCAAATATTTATAATAATCCTATCCAACAGATAATTAATTTTGAAAAGAACTACAATGCTAGGTATATAAAATTTATTGCTAAGCAAGTTGTAAATAATGGTAATGCAGTTATTAGTGAATTAGGAGTAGGGATAGATTGATGTTGTTCAATAATACAATGTTGGCACTACGATAACCCAAAACGCGTCTTCATAAAAAACTAAATATTTTAATTCTTCAATAAACTTGTCAGTAAAACCTTTGCCGATGTACATTTGTTATTAGTCGAAATTTTTAATTTAAATAATTGCTTATTGGTAGTTTTATTTTATTAACTAAATCATCAACTACCAACAAATGATTACAGAAGATATCAACGTTAAGGAAAAAGAAGGGATAAGTTATAAAGAGGCGGGTAAATTTGAAGATACACGTTTTGAAAAAATTCATAATGTTATTTTTAATTCTTCCTTAGAAGCCTCTATATTGGTAGCACAAGAAATTGCTAATTTAATTCAAAGAAAAGAAGAATTAAATGAGCCTTGTGTGTTGGGTTTAGCAACAGGATCTTCACCTATAAAGGTGTACGAAGAACTTGTTAGAATGCATAAAGAAGAGGGTTTAAGTTTTAAAAACGTAGTAACTTTTAATTTAGATGAGTATTATCCTATGGATAAAGATAATATTCAAAGTTATTTTTACTTTATGCATGATCATCTTTTTAATCATGTAGATATCCTTCCAGAGAATGTAAATATTCCAGACGGAAAAGTAAGCCCAGAAGAACTTCGCCAGTATTGTATAGATTATGAAATGAAAATAAAATCCTATGGAGGATTGGATTTTCAATTATTAGGTATTGGCAGAACAGGTCATATTGGCTTTAATGAGCCAGGGTCCCATATTAATTCGGGAACAAGAAGTATTACTTTAGACCATATTACCCGTGTTGATGCTGCCCCAACTTTTTTAGGAATAGATAATGTTCCTAGAAAAGCCATTACAATGGGAATTGGTACTGTAAGAAGTGCCAAACGAATAGTATTACTTGGTTGGGGAATTAGTAAGGCAGAAATACTAAAAAAAACTATTGAAGGTGAAATTACCTCTCAAGTACCGGCTACCTATTTACAGGAACACAACAACACCACTTTTGTTTTAGATAGTGATGCATCTTCACAATTAACAAGAGTAAAGACCCCTTGGTTGGTTAAATCTTGTGTGTGGACTGATGAATTAAAACTTAAAGCGGTTGTTTGGTTGAGTGAATTAACCGGAAAACCATTTTTAAAGTTAACAGATAAAGATTATAATGATAATGGTATGGCAGGTCTTTTAACCGAAGAAGGTACCGCTTACCACTTAAACATTAAAATGTTTAATAAATTACAGCATACCATAACGGGCTGGCCCGGAGGAAAACCAGATGCTGACGACACTTATAGGCCAGAGCGCTCAACACCTGCAAAAAAGAGGGTTATTATTTTTAGTCCGCACCCAGATGATGATGTTATTTCAATGGGCGGTACTTTCGACAGACTTGTAGAGCAAGGCCATGACGTACATGTAGCATATCAAACTTCGGGAAATATAGCAGTGTCTAATGAAGAAGCTTTAAAATTTGCTGAAGTTTCTATGGCACTAAATTCTAAGTCATCAGAATCAGAAGGAATTATAAACTTTTTAAAGAATAAATCTGATAATGATATTGATTCTGTAGAAGTTAGAAAACTTAAAGGCATTATTAGAAGAAGCGAGTCTTTGGCAGCTACTAGATATTTGGGCGTTCCAGATGAAAATGTTCACTTTTTAGATCTTCCTTTTTATGAAACAGGAACTGTAAAAAAGGCAAACCTATCTGAAGAAGATATAGATATTATGTGTAATCTTATTGAAGAGGTAAAACCACATCAAATTTATGCGGCAGGAGATTTAGCTGACCCACACGGAACACATAAAGTGTGTTTGGATAGTTTGTTTGAATCATTAAAGAGATTAAAGGATAAGCCTTTTATGGCCGATTGTTGGGTTTGGTTATATCGTGGCGCATGGCATGAATGGGAACCTTATCAAATTGAAATGGCTGTACCTATGAGTCCAGATCAAGTGCTTAAAAAACGTCATGCTATTTTTTATCATCAATCTCAAAAAGATGGTGTGATGTTTCAAGGAGACGATTCTAGAGAGTTTTGGGTAAGAGCCGAGGATAGAAATAGAGAAACCGCAAAAAAATATAATGATTTAGGGTTAGCAGACTATGCTGCCATTGAAGCCTTTAAGCGGCATTACTTTTAAGTAAAAATATTGATTAGTAGTAGTATTAAATTGTTGAGTTTAGTTGTTTTTTAGTTATTGATGGTTATCACTTTGAATAGATGATAACCATCTTTTTTTAAAGAAGCTTTAAATAGAGGAATTTAAAATTTTCTGTTTTACATCTTCTAAATAAGACCTACCAATTACATATCTTAAGCCTTCAATTTCAACACTATTTCCTTCAATAGCATCAATTTTATCAATTGCTATAGTGTAAGATCTGTGGATGCGTAAAAAATCTCTAGCGGGTAATAAACTTGTAAAATCGGTTAAGGTGCTGTGTACAATATATCTACCTGTTAAGGTGTTTATTTTTAAGTAATCTTTCAAACTTTCAATTACTAAAATTTCATCAAGAAAAATTTTCTTCATTTTCTTTTTATCAATTTTCACAAAGATAAAAAGACGTTCTTTCGCATTTTCTACAGGTGTTTTTTGGGTTATTTCTAATCTTCTTTCAACTTTATTGAGCGCTTTCATAAATCTAGGAAACTCAATAGGTTTAACTAAGTAATCTAAAACATCTAATTCATACGTTTCTATAGCAAATTCATCATAGGCACTTGTAATTATTAGTAATGGAGGGTCTTCTAAACTTTTAATAAAATTTATACCATCTAATACAGGCATATTGATATCTAAAAAAATAACGTCAACGGTGTTGTTTTTTAAATAGTTTAAGCCATCAACGGCGTTGCTAAAAGAGTTTGTTAGTTCAAAATTTTCAATTTGATCTAAATAATTTTTAATAACCTTAATAGCTAATGGCTCATCGTCAATAATCAAACAACTTATATTCATTTTTTTTGCTATTTATTAATTAAAAGAAATTATGTTGAGCATTAATTTTATGGCACTTATGTTTAATCTAACCTACTTTAATTTTAAGCTTCACAATAAATTTATTTTTTCTGCTATTAATGACTAGTTTGTAATCATTTTTATCGTAGCCTAAAGCAAGTCTTTTTTTAACATTTTCTAATCCAATACCGCTAGATTGCTTTAAATTATCTTTATGGTTGGTAATTAAAGGCATTGGATTTGTAATGGTAAAATAAAGGAAATTTTCTTTAATTTTAAAGTTAATATCTATTTTCACTTTACCTATATTTTTGTTTGCACCGTGTTTAAAGGCATTTTCAACAAATGTTAACAGTAAAATAGGAGCAATCTCTTTATCTTGTATGTCACCTGAAATGTACATGTTTACTTCAAGCGAATCATCATACCTAACACGTTCTAAATCTAAATAATTTTGAATGCATAGTATTTCATTTTGTAAACTTTGTCGCTTTGATTTGGTGTCATAAAGCATATAACGCATTAACTCAGATAGCTTTAAGATTATTTTAGGTGTCTTATTAGATTTTATTACAGATAATGAATAAATATTATTAAGTGTATTAAAGAAAAAATGGGGTGAGATCTGGTTTTTTAAAAATTGTAACTCGGTTTCCAATTGTGTTTTTTCTAAATCGGCTACCCGTTTATGTTCTTTTAAAAAATCCAAGGTTAATTTAATAGAGGCTACAAACCCTACAACATAAAGTTCACCAATCATCATATCTATGGCATAATTGAGTGACAATCTACTGATGTGTTCCGGTCCCTCTGGCCAAACTTTGTCAGGGCCGAATAACAGATAGGTTAAATTAAATTTTACCATAACCATAATAAATATGGTTGATAAAATTGAAATGACATATAAAACATATTTTTTTCTGTATACCAAAAAAGGCATAAAGACAAGAATGTTTAAGTAACAGGACACCATATGTATGGGAAATCCAAGCAAATTAGACTTGAATGAATATAAGTAATCATTAAAATAACTTCCCCAACGAAACGTGTTAAACATGAAATATACAATCCAAAATATGACGTGATATTTCCACGATATTCGGTAGAATTTGTTATCATCATAGTTCATAGCTCAACAAACATTTTAACTTTAGTTTTTTTGGTGTTTAGGGCTTTTAATATGTTATCCGTCTAAATTACTTTTATTTGAAGTAAAATTAATGAAAATTTAAAGTTAAATTACGATGTTACTATATGAAAAACTTTACCCTTTTTATTTTATTACTAGTTTTATTTTCTAGTTGCAAAGAAAGTGTTAAACAGAATAATCAGCATCAAGCATCAGTTGCAAAGTTTGTCGATCCCTTTATAGGTACGGGAGGACACGGGCATACATACCCAGGAGCAACGGTTCCCTTTGGCATGGTGCAGGTGAGTCCAGATAATGGTATTTCAAGTTGGGATTGGTGTTCAGGGTATCATTATTCAGATTCTATTGTTGTTGGTTTTAGTCATTTACATCTAAGTGGAACAGGTATTGGCGATTTGGCCGATATATTGTTTATGCCAACAAATAAAACAGTTGATTTAACCATTAATACAACTTCACGAGATTCACTTCCTTACAAATCATCGTATAGTCACACTAACGAGAAATCAAGCCCTGGATACTATCAAGTATTTCTTGAGGATCCGAAAGTGAATGTAGAATTAACATCTTCTTTAAGAACAGCCTATCATAAATATACATTTACGAATAATGATGATCAATCGGTAGTTGTTGATTTGGGATTTGCTATTAATTGGGATAAAGCTTTAAAATCTTCTATAACGATTGAAGATGACCATACGATAAGTGGTTATCGTTTTAGTACGGGTTGGGCAAAAAACCAAAAAGTGTTTTTTGTTGCTAAATTTTCCAAACCTATTTTAAAGTACACATTGGCATATAATCAAAATAGTATTGATGGGCAATATGTAGAGGGGGAAAAAGCTAAAGCGCAATTATTTTTTAATGCCGAAGGCAGTAGCGAATTACTTGTAAAAGTAGCCGTTTCATCGGTTAGTGTTGCCAATGCCAAAGAGAATTTAGATTCAGGAGGTTTTAATTTTGAGCAAGTAAAAACGGAAGCTGAGAATACATGGGATACAGCCTTATCAAAAATAGAGGTTGAAACCCCAGTTGATTCGCTTAAAACCATTTTTTATACGGCGTTATACCACACACAATTGGCACCAGTCACTTTTAGTGATAAAAATGGTCAATTTAGAAAAGAAAATGATAGCATAGTAACGGCCACAAATTACACGGCTTATTCTACCTTATCGCTTTGGGACACTTTTAGAGCAGAAAATCCTTTGCTTACTTTAATAGCGCCAGATAAAACGTCTGATATTATCAACTCAATGTTGGCCTATTACAGTACCAAAAAAATATTGCCTGTTTGGACGCTTTATGCCAATGAAACCAATTGCATGACAGGGTATCATTCCATTCCTGTTATTGTAGATGCTTATTTGAAAGGAATTAAGGGGTTTGATGCTGAAAAAGCATATGAAGCTATGAAAGCAACTATGATGCAAGACGAACGTGGTTTAGATCTTTATAAAAAGTACGGATATATACCGTATAATTTATTAGACGAATCTGTTACCATTACCTTGGAATACGCCTTTGATGATTGGTGTGTAGCTCAAATGGCAAAAGCTTTAGGTAAAGAGGATGATTACAATTATTTTCTAAATCGTTCTAAAGCATATCAAAATGTATTTGATTCTAAAACAGGGTTTATGCGAGGTAAATCTGATGATGGTAAATCTTGGAATGAACCTTTTGATCCAAAGCATTCCAATCACAGAGAACATACTGATTATACCGAAGGTAATGCGTGGCAACATAGTTGGTTTGTACCTCAAGATGTTGAAAATCTAGTTCAGCTACATGGAGGGGACGATATTTTTACTAGCCGCTTAGAACAATTATTTACAGAAAGCTCTGAAATTACAGGTGAAAATGTTTCGGCTGATATTTCAGGTTTAATCGGTCAATATGCACATGGAAATGAACCGAGTCATCATATTGCTTATATGTTTAACCACGCTAATAAACCATGGCTAACACAATATTGGGTGCGTCATATTTTAGATACCCAATATAACACTACACCAAATGGATTAAGTGGTAATGAAGACTGCGGACAAATGTCGGCTTGGTACGTGTTCAGTTCCATAGGTTTATATCCAATGAATCCAGCTTCTGGTTATTATGAAATTGGAAGTCCAATTTTTGAAAAGTCAACCATTAATCTTCCAAATGGAAAAACATTTGTGATTGAAGCAGAAAATGTTTCAGACAAAAACATTTACATTAAAGCAGCCACACTTAATGGGGAAGAATTCAACAAGACATCAATCTCTCACAAAGACATTATTAAAGGAGGCGTTCTTCATTTAGTTATGAGTCCTAAACCAAATAAAAATTGGGGTTTAACAACTAAAAAAGACTAATAATAAATGGATATCATAGATTTAAGCATTATAATTTTTTACGTCCTCTTAACTGTTGGAGTAGGCGTTTGGATTTCTAAAAGGGCATCAAAAGGGTTAGATCATTACTTCTTAGGGGGGAAATCTATCAAATGGTACTATTTAGGTTTAAGTAATGGCTCAGGTATGTTTGATATATCTGGCACGGCATGGATGGTTGGTATTTTGTTTTTATACGGCGTAAAAAGTTTCATGTTTATGTGGCTTTGGCCCATATGGAATCAAATTTTTGTCATGATGTTCTTAGCCGTTTGGATTAGGCGATCTAAAGTGATGACGGGTTCTGAATGGATTTTAACGCGCTTTGGAAATGACAGAGCAGGTAAAGCATCTCATATTATAGTGGCTATTTTTGCTATTGTTTCGGCCATAGGGTTTATAGCCTACTTTTTTGAAGGGATTGGTAAATTTATGACCGTTATTTTACCTTGGGATTTAACCCTTCATTTAGGTCAGTCCGTCTTATTTAGCTCAGAACAATCATATGCATTGATTATCATATTCTTAACTACGGTATACACGGTTAAAGGAGGTATGTTTTCTGTGGTTGCTACCGAAGTGTTACAGTATGGTATTATGGTCATTGCGGGTATTCTTGTGGCAGGTTATACGTTAATATATTTCACAGATATTCAAATAACCTCTGTAATTTCAGAAGAATGGAAGAATGTATTTTTTAATTGGGAACTTGATGAGCAATGGAGTTCAAAATATCAAGTTTTTAATAATTTAATAGATTCTGAAGGCTATAAAATGTTAGGGGCTTTGGTAGGAATGTCTCTATTTAAAGGATTTTTTGCCAGTATTGCTGGGCCAATACCAAGCTATGACTTACAAAGGATACTGTCTACAAAATCAGTTAAAGAGGCAGCTTACATGAGTGGTTTTACCAATTTAATTTTATTTATTCCAAGGTATTTATTAATTGCAGGTATTGTTGTTATTGCTTTAGTTACATTGGCTCCGGAGATGGCTTCAAATACAGCTTTAAGTGGTGCCGATTTAGAAATATTATTACCAAAAATTATAAATTTTCACGTACCAGTGGGGATAAAAGGGTTATTGTTAGCAGGACTATTGGCAGCTTTTATGTCCACATTTTCTGCATTTGTAAATGCAGGGCCAGCTTATATAGTTAATGATATTTATAAGAAATATTTTAAACCTAAAGCAACAAGTGAGCACTATATTAAAATAAGCCATATAGCCTCATTTGTAGTTGTAGGTTTAGGTGTTTTTATGGGCTTTTTTGCAGACTCTATTAACTCATTAACATTGTGGATTACAAGTTCTTTATTTGGAGGTTATGTGGCAGCCAATTTTTTAAAATGGGTATGGTGGCGTTTTAATGGATGGGGGTATTTTTGGGGAATGTTTTCAGGACTTGTGATAGCTTCATTGCAATTTGTTTTAGATCAAAATAAAGGAAACTTTACAACAGGAACATTTTTTTATAATTTATCAGAACTACAGGCTATTTACTTATTTCCAATCATATTTGGGTTTTCAATAATTGGGTCACTTTTAGGAACCTTCTTAACAAAACCTACAAATATTGATGTATTAAAATCGTTTTACACCAATGTAAGACCTTGGGGGTTTTGGAAGCCGGTTTATAATACATTAAAATCTGAAGACGCCTCTTTTACAAAGAATAAAGATTTTTCAAGAGATATGTTAAACTGCGTTATAGGAATTGTATGGCAATCCAGTATGATTGTGCTGCCAATATTTCTGTTAATTAGAGACTATCCAAAGACAATAATTTCGTTGATTGTGTTTTTAGTCACTTCAATCATTTTAAAATATACTTGGTTGGATAGAGTTAGAAGACTACCTGATTAAGTAAGTATAACTTATCTTTATAGAAAACAAAAATCAAATTAAGTTCAATAATAAAACAATAATAAAAAGTGAGCAATATTCCTTGGCAAGATAAACCTGAAAACAGTAATGACGTTATGTGGCGTTATTCTGAAAACCCCATTATAAATAGGTACGACATACCATCTTCCAATAGTATTTTTAATAGTGCAGTGGTGCCCTTTGGAGATGGATTTGCCGGCGTTTTTAGATGCGATAATAAAGCGGTACAAATGAATATTTTTGCAGGTTTTAGCAACAACGGAATTGATTGGGATATTAATCATGAACCTATTGTCATGCAAGCCGGTAATACAGATATGATAGATTCGGATTATAAATACGATCCTCGGGTTGTGTTTATTGAAGACCGCTATTGGATAACTTGGTGTAATGGCTATCATGGGCCAACAATTGGCATTGGTTACACATTCGATTTCAAGGAATTTTTTCAATGTGAAAATGCCTTTTTACCTTTCAATAGAAATGGCGTTTTATTTCCTCAGAAAATAAACGGAAAGTATGCTATGTTGAGTAGACCTAGTGATAACGGCCACACGCCGTTTGGTGATATTTACATTAGTTACAGTCCAGACATGAAATATTGGGGAGAGCATCGTTGTGTTATGAAAGCAGCCCCTTTTGAGGACAGTGCGTGGCAATGTACTAAAATTGGCGCAGGCCCAATTCCAATTTTAACAGATGAAGGATGGTTGATGTTATACCATGGTGTTATCAATACCTGTAACGGATTTCGTTATGCTATGGGTGCCGCTATTTTAGAAGAAAATGAACCCGATAAAGTAAAGTATAGAACGCAACCTTATTTATTGGGTCCTGCGGTTTCTTATGAGCAAAATGGGGATGTACCTAATGTGGTATTTCCATGTGCTGCCTTACACGATATTAAAGAAGATAAGCTAGCTGTATATTACGGTGCAGCAGATACGGTTGTTGCAATGGCTTTTGGAAAATTAAGTGAAGTCATTGAATTTACAAAGAATAACAGTTTATAATTAAACATGCAAAACAAGTTTAGGATAGTATTAATAGCAGTAAATTTGATATCCTTGTTTGGTTGTGCGCAATCAAGCAAGGACATCACCCCACGAACATATATTGCTTATAATACATCAGAAAAAATAGTTATTGATGGTGATGATTCCGAAGCGTCTTGGAAACAAGCACAGTGGACGGATGCTTTTATTGATATTGAAGGTGTTAAAAAACCTAAATACAAGACACAGGTTAAAATGCTTTGGGATGACACCTACTTTTACATTCTGGCAAAACTGGATGAGCCTCATGTTTGGGCGACTTTAAAGCAACGTGATACCATTATTTTTTACAATAACGATTTTGAGGTATTTATAGATCCTGATGGGGACACTTATAATTACTACGAATTAGAAATGAATGCGTTGAATACCGTTTGGGATTTGTTCATCAATAAGCCTTATAGAGAATTGGGGAATGTGGTTTTAAATGATTGGACATTAACTGGATTAAAATCAGCAGTTAAGATAAACGGTACCATCAATAATCCATCTGATACAGATGAAGGTTGGCAAATAGAATTAGCGATTCCATGGGCTGCTTACAAAACATCGTATTACCAAGATAATGTGCCAAGAGACCAGTTTTGGCGTGTAGATTTTTCAAGAGTCAACTGGCAGCATTCGGTTACAAATGGAACATATGAACGGAAAAAGGATGCAAACGGTGAATTTCTTCCTGAATATAATTGGGTATGGTCTCCCATAGGTGTCATTAATATGCATGAACCAGAGAAATGGGGGTATGTCTATTTTTCTTCAAAAGAAATTGGTTCAAAAGACACATTTTCAATTCCACAAGATGACAAAGTTAAATGGGAATTGTATAGTTTGTATAGAGCACAAAAAGCGTATTATAAAGATCACAAATCTTGGGCAACCTCAATAGATAACATTTCAAAAGAACCTGTTTCTATTGATGGTAACATATTAAAGCCTTCTTTAGAAAATCATTCAACCGGATTCAATATTTCAATTAAGAGTCCTTTTTCAAATAAAACTTTAATTATTAAAGAAAACGGAAAAATTGTATCAAAATAAACTATTATGAAACTATCAAAACTCGTATTACTACTGTTTGTAATTAGCCTCTTTTCATGTGCTAATAAAGAAGCAAAGCCAATAACAAAAGAAGAAATTGAACCAGCCTTTAATTTTGGAGTATGGACTTCTGCGGATTCAAAAAAATCAAATGAAGAGTATGTTGCTGAATTTCAAAAATATAAAAAAGCAGGCATTGATGAAGTTTTAATAAACACTAACACAGATCCAGAACTTTTAAAACGATTAGTGCCTCTAGCAACTAATGAAGGTTTAAAAGTGCATGCTTGGATTATGACCATGAATAGACCAGGAGATTCTATTGCTTTGCAACACCCAGATTGGTATATGGTAAGCAGAAGCGGAAAATCATGTTTTGATGATAGACCCTATGTAGATTATTATCAATGGTTATCTCCTAGTAATCCTGAAGCCTGTCAACATATCTATGATTTGTTAGAAGGACTGGCAAAAGTAGATGGTGTTAAAAGTATACATTTAGATTATATACGGTATCCTGATGTATTTTTACCTGTGGGATTATTGCCTAAATATAACTTAGTTCAAAATACAGAATTACCAGATTACGATTTTGATTATTCAGATGCTAGTGTTAATGCTTTTATTGAAAAGTTTGGTAGAGACCCTAGAGAAATGGAACATCCAGAAATTGATATGGAATGGAAGCAATTTCGTTTAAATCAAATCAGAAACGTTGTAAATCATGCTTATGAAATTGCCCATAAACACGGTAAAATATTAACGGCTGCCGTATTTCCTTATCCAGAAATGGCCGATCATATGGTGCGTCAACGTTGGGATAAATGGAATATTGATGAAGTGTATCCTATGATTTATCATAACTTTTATAATGAAGGACTAAACTGGATAGGATTTGCCACTAAGCAGGGCGTGACTGATTTAAAAGCAAAAGAAACTAAGTTAAATACCGGTATTTATATTCCTGGATTTGAGTCTAAAGAACAACTTAAAGAAGCTATTCTGTTAGCTAAAGAAAACGGTGCTAAAGGCGTTACCTTTTTTGATGGAAATGCCTTGTCGGATGAATATTTGAACACCATTAAAGAAACGAAAGCTAGTTTAAAATAAAGAGAACGTAATGAGTAAATATGGTCTTATATGTTTAGTTTGTGTATCGCTATTATTTAATTGTGAGCAATCTAAAGATATTGTCTCCATTGAGTTAACTCATTACGTAAACCCGTTTATTGGAACAGATGGTCCTGGAAATACGTATCCTGGAGCGACCATTCCTTTTGGAATGGTGCAATTAAGTCCTGATATAGGTATTCCCGGTTGGGACAGAATTGCAGGCTATTTTTACCAAGATTCTATCATTTCCGGATTTTCACATACTCATTTATCAGGCACCGGTGCAGGCGATTTGTATGATATTTTAGTGATGCCTACAAATAGCAGGTTTTCTAAACGGATTGCAACCAACAATTATAAACCATTTTCCAGATTTTCTCATGATAAAGAACAAGCCTCACCAGGATATTATGAAGTAGATTTATTGGATTATGGTATTAAAGTTGAACTTACGGCAACTGCAAGAACGGGTATTCATAAATATACATTTCCAAAAGATAGCTTGTCACAGATTCATATCGATTTAGGCTATGCCTTAAATTGGGATGCACCTACCGATACGTACATTCATGTAGTTGATAGAACAACCATTGAAGGTTACAGAAAATCTACAGGATGGGCTAGAGACCAGCGCGTTTATTTTGCTATCAAATTGTCAAAACCATTTAAATCATACCAGATTTTTAAAAATGATACGCTTACAACAAATCCGGTTGAAGCTAAAAATTCAAAAATCATATTGGATTATAGTACAGCGGATGATGACGTTATAATTTTAAAAACGGGTCTTTCTACAGCATCAATAGATGGTGCATACAAATCTCTTGAAATAGAAGCACCTGATTTTAATTTTGAAGCCTACAAAGAAAAAGCAAATGCTATTTGGGAAAAACAACTTCAAAAAATAAATATTAAATCATCAGACGACAATCAAAAGATTATTTTCTATACCATGCTGTATCAATCTATGTTGGCACCAACCTTGTTAAGTGATTATAATAGCGAATACAAAGGCGCAAATGATAGTATTATGAAAGCAGATGGTTTCGATAGGTATGATACGTTTTCATTGTGGGACACGTATCGAGCGGCGAATCCATTATATACCATTATGCATCCTGAACGCGTATCGGATATGATAAACTCGTTATTGGCACATTATAAAGAAACAGGACTGTTACCGGTTTGGTCCATGCAGGGTAATGAAACCAATATGATGATTGGCAATCATGCTATTCCTGTGATTGTTGATGCTTATTTTAAAGGTATTAAAGGCTTTGATATTAATTTAGCATATGAAGCTTGCAAAAAAAGTTCTATGGCTGATTCCAGACAGTTAGAAACTTATAAAACTTTAGGCTATATTCCTGCTGCTGAAGACAATGAAAACTGGTCGGTTTCGAAAACGTTGGAGTATGCTTATGATGATTGGTGTGTGTCCCAATTTGCAAAAGCATTGAATAAGACAGATGATTATAACTATTTTTTAAATCGTTCTGAAAATTGGAGACATGTTTACGATTCAAAAAGTACGTTTATGCGTCCCAAATTGGCTAATGGTCATTTTATAAAAGAATTCATTCCTAAAGAATATACGCCTTATTTCTGTGAAAGCAACGCCTGGCAATATGTTTGGTCGGTTCCTCAAAATATTGAAGGTTTAATACAAGCGGTTGGAGGCAAAGATGCTTTTGAAAAAAAGCTGGATTCTATGTTTACTTTAAATCCATCACCAGATGACAAACTTCCCATATTCAGTACAGGAATGATTGGTCAATACGCTCATGGAAATGAGCCTAGTCATCATGTAGCCTATCTATACGATTATATTGGTAAACCATGGAAAACCCAAAAATTGGTCAGGGAAATTTTAAAAACCCAATATAAAAACGAACCTAATGGACATTGCGGTAATGAAGATTGCGGACAAATGTCATCATGGTATATATTGAGTTCCTTAGGGTTTTATCCTGTAAATCCTGCACAAGGCGTATATGCTTTTGGGTCTCCGTTGTTTGAAGAAGCTACCATTAATTTAGAAAATGGCAACATATTTGTGATTAAATCAATTAACAACAGTGATGACAATGTCTATATACAATCTGTTAGCTTGAATGGAAAAGAAATAGACAGAAATTTTATTACACACAAAGAAATTCAACAAGGAGGCGAATTGGTTTTTACCATGGGAAATAAGCCAAATAAAAACAGAAAGGCCGACATGGCTTTATCTTCTAAAATCTATAATTAAAAAAATAAGCATATGTCAAACCGAAGAGACTTTATAAAAACAACAGCACTAGGAGCCATAGGAGCAAGTACATTTTTAAGTTGTAAAAATGCTTCAGAAAATAAGTTAGAAGAAACTTCTGCCACATTACTCTCACAAAAGAAACCATTAATTATTTCTACATGGAACCATGGTTTACCAGCCAATGAAGAAACTTGGAAACAGTTAAAAAATGGAAAGTCAGCTTTAGATGCTATCGAAGCAGGCGTGAGGATTCCTGAGGGCGACCCAAAAGTTCGAAGTGTT
>JBNKYB010000042.1:0-90099 GCA_050300615.1 Flavobacteriaceae bacterium
ATTATAAACATTTAAAGTGTTACTGAAATTATAAGAGCCATTTTCGTTTGTGTGTTTTGAGTTAAATTCTAAATTCGCAAATATTCCTTCACCAGCATCTGCATATATCATACTAGCTAAATACGACGAGGTTGCAACAGATCCTCCTCCATTTAATCTTAAATCAAGTATGAGTTCATCTATATTTTCATTTTTAAAAGCAGCAAAGGCCTCATTTAATTCATCGTTGTATGAAGATCTAAACCCATTATAAACTAAATATCCCACTTTTTTTCCATCAATATTATTAAATACTTTAGCAAGATACACGGGGTTTTCATAAACAATGGTAGCCGTAATGGTTTTGTCTTCAGTAGGAGTTAATACACCATTGTTCTCTGTAACAAAAGATAATGTAACCGTTTCTTTATATAAATCATTTACAACGTTATTAAAGTTTGATGTATTTAATACGGTACCATTAACAGCATTAATAATATCTCCTCTTAAAATATTGGAGTTACTAGCAGGAGAATTGTCGGCAACATATTCTATATATAAAATTATATCTCCATTATTATTTATTTGAACTGCTTGAAATTTTATCCCGAAAGAATTGGAAATACCTTGGAACTGTTGTTCCTGAACAATGTAATCATCAATAAACCAAGAGAATCTATCTGTAATTCCATATTGATATCTTAAACTATTAAAGAGTTCTTCTGGACTGCTGAACTGATTTAAATACGCAGCATATGAGCTAGAATTATCATCTTTCGTATCAGATAAATCAGGGACCTCGGTTTGCCAATTGTACCAAGAGTTCATTCCTTTCCAAACAAAATCATTGATGTCCCTTGAAGAAATAGCGTTGTCATCATTGTCTTTAAAACAACTTGTTAACAAACTACTTGCAATAAAAACAATGATTAGGGGCTTTGAAATTTTCATAAGTAGCATATTTTTGAATACTTAGTCTTTAAAACTTTAAATTTACTTACATATTATATATAAAAAAAATAAATGTAACAAAATTGATTGTAGTTCGTCGTAATATCAAACGCCCTAAAAGAGCATTTTAAACTAACCACAACCAAAGTAAAATTAAAATGACGCAGACAGAGTTTTTAAATATTGTCATGCCCTTTAAAGATAAAGTGTTTCGTTTAGCAAAACGACTGTTGGTTTCAACAGAGGAAGCTGAAGATGCGACACAAGAAGTTCTTATAAAGCTTTGGAACAATAAGTCAAAGTTTGAAGCTTATAAAAATATAGAGGCTTTTTCAATGACCATGACAAAGAATTTTTGTTTAGACAAATTAAAGTCTAAACAAGCACAAAATTTAAAAATAGTGCATAGCAACTATCAAGACCATAAAGTATCCTTGCAAAAGGAATTAGAGGCAAAAGATAGTATAGATTGGGTAGGTAGAATCATTGCAGATTTGCCAGAACAACAAAAAATGATTATTCAATTAAGAGATATAGAACAGTATGAATTGGATGAGATATGCGACATGCTAGACATGAATAATACGGCAGTAAGAGTAGCCTTGTCTAGAGCAAGGAAAACAATAAGAGAAAGATTAACTAATACACACAGTTATGGTATTAAATAATATAGAAAAGTTACTTGAAAAGTACGAAAACGGAGAAACAACTCTAAAAGAAGAGCAAGTGTTGAAAAACTATTTTACCAGCGACACTGTAGCACCACATTTAGAAATATATAAACCTATGTTTGCGTATTTTTTGGGAAATCAACAAGAGCAATTTACTAAAGACGTTCCATTAAAAACTAAAAATATATTTAACTATAAATGGTTATCGGTCGCAGCAGTAGCAGTTCTTATGATAGGGTTTTATTTTAAATCAAACACAAAAAATGATTTAGGAACATATCAAGACCCACAAAAGGCTTATAACGAAGTTGTTAAATCGTTGGCCATGATCTCAACTCAATTCAATAAAGGAACTTCTACAGTAAGTTACTTAGATGAATTGAACAAAGGAACCGCTACCCTTGGTTACCTTAATGAAATTGAAAACACAAAAAATTTAATTTTTAAATAATAAACCAATTAATAATGAAAACGTTAAACAGTATAAAAACAATTACAATGAAAAATAAATTAGTAGTATTCGTAATGGCAATTATGTTAATGCCAGCAATATCATCAGCTCAAGATGTTTTTGAGAAGTATAATGATAATTCAGATGTGACCTATGTATCCATTAAGCCTAAAATGTTTCAAATGATAGCAAAAATGGGTATTAATATAGAAGAACCAGAGGCAAAAGCTTATATGGATATGGTTAAAAGTATAACAAGCTTTAAAACTATAATGACAGATAACAAAGCGATAGCGGTAGATATCTCTAAATGGGTAAAATCTCGCTCAAGTTCATTAGAAGAATTAATGGAAGTAAAAGATGATGGATCTGAAGTAAAATTCTACGTTAAAGAAGGGAAAGATGCAGACCATGTAAAAGAACTTTTAATCTTTGTTAATGGTATTGACAAAAAAATGGGAGAAAATGGTGTTACCATTAATGGTGAACAAAGAAAAATAGAAACCGTTGTAGTGTCTTTAACAGGAGATATCGACTTGAATGAAATTTCTAAGCTTACTGAAAAAATGAATATTCCTGGTGGAGAACACTTAGAGAAAAAGCATTAATAAAAAACACTAATCAATCATGAAACGACCAGTTAAAACTTTACTATTAACCATCATTACAGCTCTGCTTATAGTAGGCTGTAATGACGGTGTTACGTTACAACGTTATTTTGTAGATAATCAAGAGTCAGGAAACTTTACAACTGTAGATCTTCCTGTATCAATTGTTAATCTAGATGAAACAAAGTTAACAGAAACGCAAAAGGAAGCGTATCATTCTGTAAAACGACTAAATTTTTTAGGATATAAACTAGATGAAAATAATGTAGAAACATTTAATGCCGAATTAGCCAAAGTAAAAGCTATCCTTAAGAATAAAAAATATAATGACTTGATTGAGTTTAATGATAAAAACGCAAAAGTAGTTGTAAAGTACCTTGGGGATGACGATAATGCTGATGAGTTTATAGTTTTTGCGAGCTCAAAAGATATGGGTTTTGGAATTGTTAGAGTGTTAGGTGATGACATGAGTCCAGAAAAAATGATGACCTTAGCAGATGCTATGAGAAATTCAAATATCGATGAGTCTCAACTGGGAGGTATTATGGATTTCTTTAAAAAATAAGAAGATAGTTATAAGTATTAAAAAAGGCTTGCAATTTTAGCAAGCCTTTTTTAATTAAATTAATCTTGTTCTTTTTCCTTTTTTTATTTTTTTAAAGATTTTGCAACAATTAAATTGGTGACAATTATTAAAAATATAATAGTAAGAATTGTTTTAGTAATAAAATTATCTAATACATCTAGGATTCCTGATACAAAAATACCAACACCCAATAAACCACAAAGCATTAAAGATTGTTTATCAGTCAGCATAAACTAAATTCCGGTGTAATTACTAGGTGTTATACGATTTAATTCTTCTTTTATTGTATTGCTTACATTTAAAGTGCTAATAAAATTAGAAATAGAGGTCTTATTTATTTTTTCGTTGGTTCTGGTTAAACCTTTTAAGGCTTCATAAGGATTTGGATATCCTTCTCGTCTTAAAATAGTTTGAATTGCCTCAGCAACTACAGCCCAGTTTTGCTCTAAATCAGCTTCAAACTTAGCTTCATTCAATAATAATTTGTTTAATCCTTTAAAGGTAGATTTAAATCCAATCAAAGTATGCCCAAAAGGAACCCCTACATTTCGTAATACGGTGCTATCGGTTAAATCTCGTTGTAATCTGGAAACAGGAAGTTTAGCAGATAAATGCTCAAAAAGGGCATTGGCGATTCCTAAATTACCTTCACTATTTTCAAAATCAATAGGGTTTACTTTGTGTGGCATTGCAGAACTTCCTACTTCACCAGCTTTTATGCTTTGTTTAAAGTAGTCCATAGATACATAAGTCCATATGTCACGATTCAAATCAATTAGTATGGTGTTTATACGTTTTAAATTGTCAAATAAAGCCGCCATATGGTCGTAATGCTCTATTTGAGTTGTAGGATAAGAATGGTGTAATCCTAATGTTTTATTCAAAAATTTAGTTCCAAACGTTTTCCAGTCAATGTTTGGATATGCCACGTGATGCGCATTATAATTACCAGTAGCACCACCAAATTTTGCTGCATTAGGTATGTTTTTTAAGGTTGAAAATTGTTGCTCAAGGCGAACCACAAAAACCTCAATTTCTTTTCCTAAACGTGTTGGAGATGCTGGTTGCCCATGAGTTCTTGCAAGCATAGAAACGTTTGCCCAATCTTCAGCTAGTTCTTTTAGTTTCTTAAAAATTACATGGTATTCTGGGGTGTAAACGTTTTCAACAGCTTCTTTTATGCTTAAAGGAATAGCCGTATTATTAATATCCTGAGACGTTAATCCAAAATGAATAAACTCTTTAAACTCAGACAAACCTAATGCGTCAAATTTCTCTTTAATAAAGTATTCAACAGCTTTAACATCATGATTGGTAATACTTTCAATTTTTTTTATAGCTAAGGCATCTTCGGTAGAGAAGTTCTTATAAATATCTCTTAACTCTTTGAAAACATCTTTTGAAACGTCTTTTAGTTGAGGTAATGGAATTTCGCAAAGCGCAATGAAATATTCAATTTCAATTAAAACACGATACTTTATTAGTGCTTCTTCAGAGAAATAAGGTGCTAATTCGTTTACTTTACTTCTATATCTTCCATCGATTGGAGAGATGGCATTAAGTTCTGATAATGACATTTGCTTTTAGTTTTTTTAAGAATTGGCAAAGATAGTTATTTACAAAGCTAATACCGAATTACTATTTATGATTTTTTGTTCATTAATTTGTTGAATAATGAAGAATTTAAAAAGGCACATCCTACATTATTCTTGAAGACATATTTAAACGGAACAATGATTGTAAAATATTAACTTCGAGAATCGTTAAAAACAAACTATTAATTATTTCTGAAGAAGAATTAAAAAAGGTAATGAAACTATAAAATCACCCTTTTTTAGTTTTAATTTTTTTTAAAATATGTCTAGCTCTTGCTTTAAACGCTGCGCTTTGATGCGTATAATCTTGTTCTAATATTTGAGCAAGTTCAGGATGTACCCATTTATAATCTTTTCCAAAAAGATATAAGGTATTCATAGAATATGCTTTTACAGCTACTTTTTCATTACGTATCATCCAATCAAAACAAGATTCTATAATAGACTCTTTATGTTTTGGTAAAAGGTTGTTTTTTATTTGGTTAGGTTCTTTAGAATAGTTTGCTTTAGCTATAAACTCACATACTTTGGCAACGGGTCTAACGGCAGAATCTAAATGAACTTTGTTTAAATTATTTGTAAATTCATCTAAAAAAGGTATAATAATCTCAATATTTTCTGCACAAGCATATTCAAAAATCCATGTCGCTTTACAAGAAACTTTGTCATCTACCATAAACAAAATAGTTATTAGGTTGGGTAATAAGCTTAAATCATTTAAAACAATATTGGCATATTTTTGCCTGTTTTCACGTAGCGCAGATACATAGTTTAACTCTTTGTATAATTTTTCCAAAGTCATTAAATAATTTCTTAATTTTATTTTTTAAAAATACCCAAAATGAAAACAATAAAAAAAATCCTTTTAGTCTTATTAGTATTATTTGTAATAGCTCAGTTTTTCGGACCTGCTAAAAATCAAGGAGACTTAGCTTCTGTGCAACCTTTTTTAGATGAAACCAATCCTCCAGAAAATGTGAAAACCATTTTAAAGGTAAGTTGTTATGATTGTCATAGCGATTTTACCGTGTACCCATGGTATAACAATATTACCCCTGTAAATTATTGGTTAGCAGAGCATATTAAAGACGGAAAAAGGCATTTTAATTTTTCAAATTGGGTAGGTAATTCTACAAAGCGAAAAGATCATAAAATGGAGGAATTCATTAAAATGGTTGAAAACAAATGGATGCCAATGGACTCCTATACTTGGATACATAAAGATGCAAAATTATCAGACGCACAAATAAAAGAAGTTGTAGACTGGGCAAAACAAGTTAGAGTAAAATATGGTTTAGAACCTAAACCTCAATAGTCTACGTCTGTATAAGTTTCTTATGTGTTTGCAAATTTAATGTCAAAACGTCTATTAATTATTGGTTTTGTTTGGCCGGAACCTACAAGTTCTGCCGCTGGAAGCCGGATGATGCAATTAATAGAAGTATTTCAGTCCAATGATTATAGCATAACATTTGCAAGCACTTGTGCTAAAAAAGATAATGCGTTTGATTTAAGTAGTCTTGGAATTAATCAAGTTAGTATTGAATTAAATAATTCAAGTTTTGATGAGTTTATAAAAGAATTAAATCCAGAAATTGTTGTGTTTGACCGTTTTATGGTTGAAGAACAATTTGGCTGGCGTGTTGCCGAACAATGCCCAGATGCGTTACGAGTTTTAGATACCGAAGATTTACATTGTTTACGAAAAGGAAGAGAACAGGCACTTAAACTCCAATCTGTTTTTGATAAGTTCTATTTGTTTAATGATGTTTCAAAACGAGAAATAGCTAGTATTTACAGGTGCGATTTAAGTCTTATTATTTCAGAAGAAGAAATTGAGATATTAAAAAATCAGTTTAAAGTAAGTAATCATTTATTATATTATTTACCTTTTTTAACAGAGCCACTTTCAGCAGAGGAAAAAAAAAGGCTTCCCAAGATTAAAGAACGAGAACATTTTATTTCAATTGGTAATTTTTTGCATGCACCAAACTATGATGCTGTTTTATTTTTAAAAGACAAAATATGGCCGATAATTAGAGAAAAACTTCCAGAAGTAGAATTACATATCTACGGTGCTTATGCTACAGAAAAGGTCAGTCAACTTAATGATAAAAAGGAAGGTTTTATAATTAAAGGATTTGCAGAGGATGTGAGTTCTATTATGAAAAATGCCAAAGTATGTTTAGCACCTTTGCGTTTTGGCGCAGGACTAAAAGGTAAGCTTATTGATGCTATGACTAATGGTACACCATGTGTTATGACATCGATTGCTGCAGAAGGTATGTTTGGTGGTTTTGAACCTAATGGATTTATAGCAGATGAGGCTCATGAGTTTGCTAAAAAAGCTATTGAATTATATACCGATAAAATTTTTTGGAATGGCAAACAAAAAAATGGCTTTTTAGTGATGAATGCACGTTTTGATAAACAACTTTTTGTTTCAGATTTTATATATAAAATAAATGCTATTCAAAGTAACCTAAAAGCGCATAGGTTAGATAACTTCACAGGTCAAATGCTTCATCATCACACGATGCAAAGTACTAAGTTTATGAGTAAATGGATTGAAGAGAAAAATAAAAACAATTAAGTTACTGGTCTAACCATTTAAAGTTAGTAATGGTAATTCCAAACGTACAATCGTCTTGACATCCATCAGGAACATAGTAACAGTCGCTTATAATATTAAAATCATTTACATTAAAAGTAATAGTGTTTGTATCAGGATCTACTGATAAATACTCACTTAAACAAGTATTGTATAATTCGTCAATAGTAACTGGAGGGGCACCTTCAGTGTTGGTTCCAAGTGTTTCAGAGTTTTCGGTGTATGAACTCATTATTAATCTATTTTCATAACCAAGGTAGGTATTGTTTTCATCATAAATTGAATATGATTCATAAGTTTTAGAAACTACAATATCATTTTTAACTGTTATTTGGGTTGTACCTCCAAATCCAAAAACGGATCCTCTACTAATTTCATATACGTATGAGGCTCCACTAATAAGTTTTAAATGCTTCCAATTTTCTAAACTTGTATTATAAGCTTTTATGTTTTGAGAGTTTGAAGCACTATTAGTATCACAACTAATGTTAACCATTAAGACAGAAATAATTAATAATAGAGTAAGAAGTTTGTTTTTCATGGGTTATTTTTTCTTATAGATGAGAGTAAAAGTAAAAGGTTGCGTATTTTTCTTACTTAAATAATAATTATGATAGTGCGTCCTTAAAAGATAAATATCTTACTTTTATAAAAACCTAATTGAATTATTCTTATGAAATTAAAGCGAGTTGTTATTACGGTTCTTTTTTTGGTAATTTATAATACCACCTTATTTGCTCAACTTACAAGTACACAAATTGATTCTTTGGTAAATAATGCTATGGAAACCTTTAATGTGGCAGGTTCTGCAGTAGCCATTGTAAAAGATGGAAAGGTAATTTATGAAAAAGGCTTTGGAGTAAAGTCGAAACTAACAAATGAACCTGTAAATGAGCACACAAACTTTGCAATAGCTTCCAATAGCAAAGCCTTTACAACGGCAGCTTTAGCTATGTTAGTTGAAGAAGGCAAACTAAAATGGACAGATAAAGTTGTAGATCATATTCCAGAATTCACTATGTATAATGCTTATGTGCAACAGAATTTTAACATTCAAGATTTGTTAACACATCGCAGTGGTTTAGGTCTTGGTATGGGAGATTTAATGTTCTTTCCAGATGGTTCAGATTTTACAATAGATGATTTGTTGGCTAGTTTTCAACATTTTAAACCAGTGTCTGCTTTCAGAACTAAATGGGATTATGATAACTTACTATATATAGTTGCTGGAGAATTAATAAAAAGAGTGAGTAGTATGAGCTGGGAAGAATTCATAAAATCAAGAATTTTTGAACCATTAAAAATGGATAATTCATATGCCTCATCTGATGAAATTGAAAATAAAAATAGTTTAGCGTCCCCTCATAATGGCGATTCTGGAGACCTCAAAGTATTACCAGATTTTGGGCATCAAATTAATGGGGCAGCGGGAGGTATTTGTTCCAACGTAGATGATATTAGTAAATGGATGCTTGTTCAATTAAATAAAGGTAAATATGGCAAAAATTTAGAAAATCAACTGTTTTCTGAGGAAAGTCAGCGAGAAATGTGGAAGATCCATACCGTTCAAGAAGCAAGTAGAAATCCACGATACAATTCACACTTTGCCGGATATGGTTTAGGGTGGGAGTTAACCGATAAACTAGGTAATATGGAAGTGTCTCATACTGGTGGATTACCTGGGATGTTAAGTAAAACGCTCTTAATTCCCGATTTGAATTTGGGTATTGTAGTTTTAACAAATACAGAACCAGGTGGTGCCGGATTATTTTATGTGGTTACATCAACAATTGAAGACAGCTATTTAGGATTAGATGATTTTAAATGGACCGATAAGTTGGAAGGATTTTTAAAATCTAGAGGAGAAAAAGGGGATGAGGTAAGCAAAAAAGCATGGGAAACAGTTGCGGCCAATAAAAAAACAAAAATTGATGAATCTAAATATATAGGTAAATATAAGGATAGTTGGTTCGGAATTATGGAAGTTTTTAAAAAAGGAGACCAATTGTGGATGAAATCACATCGTTCTCCAAAGCTTAATGGGGCTATGTATTTTTATAACGCTAATACGTTTGCTATTAAATGGGAATATCAAGACATGAATTGCGATGCGTTTGCCATGTTTTCATTAGATGAAAATGGTTTGGCTCAAAGCATTAAAATGAAAGGAATTTCACCAAATATAGATTTCAGTTTTGATTTTCACGATTTGGACTTACAACGAATTAAAAACGACTAGTTAAGCAGCAACTTCACTTTTTTTAATTTTTCTATAGGTATACGTGTTGAAAATATTTCGTTTTGCAAAGCGATTTATCTTATCAGACTGACAAAGTTTAATGTATAAGGCTTTATTCACACCAAAAATCTCATAAGTATTGCCATCCAAAAAGGTTATTTCGAGAAGCATGCCTTTATGATGCCAATCGATAATTGGGCTGTTAATGGTTTTGTTGAAATCATCTAAATTTGCCGCTATGGTTTCTGGTGCAATGCTCACAAGAAAATGATAACCATCAATGATTTGTCTACTTTTAATTTCGGCTTCAATCGCTAAAGCATCACCGTTCTGAAATTTATCAGGATGCCATTCTTTTACTAAATTTCTGTAGGTAGTTTTTAGGTCTTTAAGATTAATCTGTTTTTCAACATTAAAGAGTTTCTTGTATTCATTGATGCGCTTCATAGGGTTGTTTTTTGCAAGGCGCGAAGATACTCTTTTTAATGTATTGAATGTGAGCTATTTTTATAAATAGATTATTTCTTTTTGCATCGTGCTTTTTTATAGCTTTGCCACTTAAAAAAATAGAATGATTTCAGTTGATACTTTAGCCGTAGAATTTGGAGGCAGCGCATTGTTTAGCGATGTGTCTTTTACAATAAATGAAAACGATAAAATTGCCCTTATGGGTAAAAATGGTGCTGGAAAGTCGACCATGATGAAGATTATTGCAGGAGAACAAAGAGCTTCTAAAGGTCACGTTCGTTTTCCAAAAGATGCCGTTATCGCTTATTTACCACAACATTTACTAACTGAAGATAGTTGTACCGTTTTTGAAGAAGCTTCTAAAGCCTTTGCTCATATTTTTACAATGCGTGATGAAATAAATCGTCTTAATAAGGAATTGGAAACAAGAACCGATTACGAGTCCGACGATTACATGAATATCATTACCAAGGTATCAGATTTAGGTGAAAAATATTATGCTTTAGAAGATATTAATTACGATGCCGAAGTTGAAAAAGCACTAGCTGGTTTAGGCTTTAAGCGAGAAGATTTTACCAGACTTACTAGCGAATTTAGTGGCGGTTATAGAATGCGTATAGAACTCGCTAAGATATTGTTACAAAAACCAGATTTAATTTTATTAGATGAGCCAACAAACCATATCGATATAGAATCGGTTATCTGGTTGGAGGATTTTTTAATGAACAAGGCTAAGGCTGTTATGGTAATTTCGCATGACAAAGCCTTTATAGATAATATAACTAATAGAACCATAGAAGTTACTATGGGACGTATTTACGATTATAAGGCTAATTATTCGCATTACTTACAATTACGAGAGGACAGGCGAATTCATCAAGTGAAAGCCTATAACGAACAACAAAAATTTATTGCAGAAAACAAAGCATTTATCGAACGTTTTAAAGGTACATACTCTAAAACCAATCAGGTAAATTCCAGAGAACGTATGCTGGAAAAATTACAGATTATTGAAATTGATGAGGTTGATACATCTGCTTTAAAATTACGATTCCCACCTGCACCACGATCTGGAGACTATCCAGTAACTGTTAAAGATTTATCGAAATCTTACGACGATCATGTGGTATTTAAAAATGCTAACATGTCTATTTCAAGAGGAGAAAAGGTGTCATTTGTTGGACGAAATGGCGAAGGAAAATCAACCATGATAAAAGCTATTATGGGTGAAATCGATTTTGAAGGTAAATGCAGTTTAGGTCATAATGTAAAAGTGGGGTATTTTGCCCAAAACCAAGCATCGTTATTAGATGAAAACCTAACTATTTTTCAAACGGTAGATGAGGTTGCCGAAGGCGATATTCGTACGCAAATTAAAACCATTTTAGGAGGTTTTATGTTTAAAGGAGACGATATCGATAAAAAAGTGAGTGTGCTTTCAGGAGGAGAAAAAACGCGTTTAGCTATGGTGAAACTACTTTTAGAGCCCGTTAATTTATTGATTCTTGATGAGCCTACAAATCACTTAGATTTAAAGTCGAAAGATGTATTAAAAGAGGCATTAAGAGCTTTCGATGGCACCTTAATCTTGGTGTCGCATGATCGTGATTTTCTTCAAGGATTATCTCAAAAAGTATTTGAATTTAAAGACCAACGTGTTATTGAGCATTTTGAAACCATTGATGATTTCTTGGTGCGAAACCGTATCGAAAATTTAAAGCAGATAGATTTAAAGAAGTAATGTTTAGTTGTTTTTTTAGTTTCAAAATTATTTAACTTCGTTAGCCGGTATTTCATGTGAAGGAAATAATCGATAATTTTTGTTTCTAGTAGCCTTGTAATTTTAATGAAAAAGGAATTTATTATAAAAAAGTCACCACTTCTGAAGATAGTCCTTAATAGGACTGGATTTGAAATCATTAATCATCAGTATAAAAAAGAGAGTGGTATTTTTTTATATTCAAAGTTGTATGATATTGAGTTTAGAGAGAAAAGTACTGATAAACTAACTACTGTAATACTCTTCATATTGAGTCTTTTTGTACATGCTCCCAAAAGTGGAATAATCAAAATTAAAGAAAGAATAAGAATGAACTATGATGGAGAGGAAAGAACGTTTATTCTTTTTGATTTTGACAAACAAATTGTAAAAGAGGCTATTGCTGAAATTCAAAAACATATAAATACAAACGAAACAAGCATTTAAAAACGACTATTTTAAACAATTTAATCTTTTGCTTACATCTTATTTTTATTCGGAAAATGGCATAGGCGAACACTATAGATATTTCAAAAAGCGTAATCCTCAATCCGTTCTGAACGTACTATTTAATTCAATAGAAATTTTATGATTTATTATATAGCCCTCCTTAGGTTTTAAAATGCATTATTTGGTTTTTATGAGTTTTTTAAACTGTTTTATTCCAACGGTAGCTGGTTCAGCAATAACAGTTAAATTATTTTGAGTCTTTAAAGCAGGTTTTGGGTCGATGAAATAAATAGGAATTCCTTGAGGTGTATATTGCATCAAACTAGCAGCGGGATACACCTGCATGGAAGTCCCAATAATGACCAAGATATCAGCAGTCATACAAATATCAATAGCTTGGTCAATCATGGGAACAGCTTCTCCAAACCAAACAATATGTGGGCGTAATTGATGCCCGTTAGGGCAAGTATCTCCCAATTTAATATCTGTTTTCCAATCAATAATTGAAAATTCATCAACTATATTTCTGGCTTTTAATAATTCACCATGTAGGTGAATAACCTTACTACTTCCAGCTCGTTCATGCAAATCATCAACGTTTTGTGTGATGATTGTCACTTTAAAATCAGTTTCAAGTTGGGCTAAATCAATATGTCCAGAGTTGGGTGTGACCCCTAATAATTGTCTTCGGCGTTGATTGTAAAATTCCAAGACAAGTTCTGGATTAGTGCCAAAACCTTCTGGTGTAGCAACTTCCATAACATCATGACCTTCCCATAGTCCATTAGCATCTCTAAAAGTTTTAAGACCACTTTCAGCACTCATTCCAGCTCCAGTAAGTATTACAATGTGTTTCATTAACTAAAAATACTATTTTTTACATTTTTTAGGCTAATTATTCTTTAATTTAATATGATTGAATTTTTTTTCTATTTTTAACATAATTAACCAACTAACCCATATTTAATGCTACTTATTTTAATAGGTTTTCTTGTTGTTATAGTAATTATTACAGCACTTTCATTATGGGCTCCTAAGTGTTATGAGCTTACCAGAAGTATTATTATTGACAGACCATATACAGGTGTGTTTAATTATTTAAAATATTTAAAAAATGAAGATCATTGGTCGCCATGGAAAAAGAAAGATGTTAACATTAAGCAAGAGTTTATAGGAGAGGACGGAAGCGTTGGTTTTATTGCAAAATGGCAAGGGAACAGTGAAGTTGGTTTAGGAGAACAAGAAATTACTAAGATTGTTGAAAATAAAACAATTGAAACCGAACTACGGTTTTATAGGCCGTGGAAGTCTATATCAAATGCAGTTACTAAAGTAGAAGATTTAGGTAAAATGCAAACAAAAGTTACTTGGAGTTTTTCAGGTGAAAATAAATTCCCAACGAATATTTTAATGCTTTTTTATAATCTGGATCAGACTATTGGTAAGGACTTTGAAGAAGGCTTAGCTAATTTAAAAAGACTTTTAGAAAAGAGCTAATAAGTCTATTATAGTTTGTTTGTTCTTCCTCTGCTTAACAACTTATATTCTTCATAACATTCATTAATAGCATCAAGTATTTGTAAATCGTTAGCTGTTTGGATGAATCCTTTTGAATAATTACATTGACTGACAATTTCGTCTAAATCAATACGATCTACTTGCAATAAAGCCATGAGCATTTCCCTATCAAATCTAGAGGCAAGAAGATTTCTAATTTCATCATCCTGCTTCATTTTTTTAAGTTTTTTGAGCTCATTTGATTTTTTTCCAAACATTCTATTCAAAAAATCAGCTGGATTAAAAATAGATCCAATGATTTTAGTTATGGCACCAGGAGAACTAGCTTCATAACCTGTACTTGGTAAACCTGATATGCTATAACGATAATTATTATTGTTGATAGGAACTTGCTTAATATCAACCGCTAAATAGCCCGTAAGTTTTAATTGATTTACAACTACTGTCTCAAGAGCCAAAGCTAATTCTGTTAATTCAATTTTTGAACTACCAAATTTTAGCCAGTCATTAGTGACTCTTACTTCAATAGATTTAAATCCTAAATATGAAAAATGTAATGTGTCGTCGGGTTTTGCATTAATTTCAAATTCACCTCTATTGTTCGTTGAAGTTCCTACAACTTGATTTAGGTTAACAATATTTACATTTTCAAGTGGCTGGTCATCTGCACTGTTTATAACAACTCCTTTTACGGTTGTTTCTTCTTGCGAAACACAAAACATGGTTGTAAATATACAGGTAAGTAGAAGTAGATACTTTTTCATTGAGACTTTTTATTAGACGTAAAAATAGTAAACAAACTACTAAATATTAGGTCTACGTAATATTTTTGACTTAAAATTAACAAACCTCTTTGATAAAAGCAAAGAGGTTTAAATATTATCGTCTTGAACGTCTTGGTCTGTCGAAACTTGGTTTTGATGATTTAGAATCAAAATTACCAGAGCGTCTAGGTTTTGAATTACTATCGGAACGTTTTCTATCACTTCTTGGTTTAGATCGTCTTTCTCCCCCTTTTCTATCATCGCGTCTTCTACCACCACGTTTTCCACCGCCACGGTTTTCAGATATTTCAACGTTTACAAAGCGACCTTCATATTTAAAATCGGTAAAATAAGCTAGAACCTTTTCTTTTAGTTCGTTTTCAGTATTAAAAAATGAGAAACTTTCTTTGGTTTCAACTTTAAAAACATCATCTCTACCAAGGTCTAATTGCTCTTTTAAGAAGTCTTTTAGCTTCATCCAATCAAACCCATCTTTACTACCAACATTTATAAAATAACGCGTAGAATCAGATTTTCCTCCTCTATAATCACGTCCAGAGTCATCTCTGTCACTGGAGTTTTCAGAAATATTTAGGTTTTTAGATTTTTGATAATAATTGAAAAAACGGGTGAATTCTACCGAAAAGAATTTTTTAATAAGTTCTTCTTTGGTAGTGTTTTCAAACAGTTCGTTAATATTGGTAAGATATTTATCTATTTCATGATTAATCTCGGTACCATTAATTTTGTTGGCAAGCGACATTAATTGAACCTCGCAAATTTCCATACCATCTGGTATATCTTTCTTTACGAATTCTTTTTTAATGATGCGCTCAATACTTTTTATTTTACGTACTTCACTTTTAGAAACGATAACCATAGAAACGCCTGTTTTACCAGCTCGCCCTGTTCGTCCAGAACGGTGTGTATAGGTTTCAATTTCATCTGGTAATTGGTAGTTAATAACGTGTGTAATATCGTCTACATCAATACCACGCGCTGCAACATCGGTTGCTACTAGCATTTGAATTTGTTTTTTTCTAAACGAACCCATTACCAAATCACGTTGGTTCTGACTTAAATCGCCATGTAAAGCACCAGCATTATAACCATCTTCAATAAGATTTTCAGCGACTTTTTGAGTATCCCGTTTTGTTCTGCAAAACACAACTGAAAAGATGTCAGGGTTGGCATCAGCTAAGCGTTTTAAGGCATTGTATCTGTCTCTAGCGTTTACTAAATAATATTCGTGAGATACATTACTGGTACTTTCATTTTTATTGCCAACAGTAATTTCCTGTGGATTTTCCATGAATTTTTTAGCAATAACCGATACTTCTTTTGGCATGGTAGCACTAAATAACCAAGTGCATTTATCTTCGGGTGTGTTTGATAAAATATCGGTGATATCTTCATAAAACCCCATGTTTAGCATTTCGTCAGCTTCATCTAAAACGGCATATTCAATTTTAGAAATATCAACTAAACGTCTGCTAATCATGTCTTTAATACGACCAGGTGTCGCCACGATAATTTGGGCTCCTTTTTTTATGTCTCTAGCTTGGTCTGTGATGCTCGATCCACCATAAACGGCAACAACATTAAGTCCTTTACAGTATTTACCATACAATTTCATTTCGTTGGTAATCTGTAAACAAAGTTCTCTGGTTGGCGATAAAATTAAACCTTGGGTGGTTCTGCTTTCAATATTAATTTTTTGAAGCATAGGAAAACCAAAAGCGGCCGTTTTTCCTGTTCCTGTTTGTGCTAATGCTACCAAATCGGTTTCATTATTCAATAAAATAGGAATGGATTTGTCTTGTACTTCACTTGGTTTAGTAAACCCTAAATCGGTAATGGCTTTCAATAAGTCTTCATTAAGACCTAAATCTTGGAATGTGTTCATTCTTTTGTATAAGTATTCGATTATATTATGTGGTGTTACATAAGAAGGGAATCGACATACTTAAACCTAAACTTCTAGCAACACATCCTCACTCTGAGGAATTAAATCCGTTATCGGATTTCAAGCGGCAAAGATAGTCTTTTATTTTTCAATAGAACTATATTATTTTTTGCTTCTTAATTAGTGACAAAATATTATTTAAAATAGGGTTTTGGTTGTCTTTATTCCAGATAGCAGATAAGATTGTTCTCTGTTTTATTTTATTTAGTTCGATAAATTTTATGTTTGAATTGGTTTCACTAATTAATGACTTAGGAACAATAGAAACTCCAAAATTATTTTCGACCAATTTGTAAATGGAACCAGCGTGTATGGTATTATGTGAAACGATAGGGTTAAAACCACTACCATCAAAAATGTTCATGACTTTTTCGTAATAGGAGGCGCTATAATCGGGATCGAACAATATAAAATGTTCTTTTTTAAACTGTGATAGATTTTTAAATGTTGAAGTGTTAATGGGATGATCTTTTGGCAATACCAAACAAAATGACTCTTTTAAAACAGGGTGACTTTCTAAACCTCGGGGAATTCTGTCTAGCCTTACAAACCCAATATCTATATCTTGTGCTAGTAGCCCTTCAATTTGTTTGTTGTTATCCATTTCTTTTAAACTAAACAGTACGCTAGGATAATTTTTAGTGAACTGTAATAGTATCTCAGGAATGACTTTTTGCATTGCTGAACCCACATACCCAAAGTTAAGCTTACCATCTTTGCCATCTTCCAGTAGTTTCGCATGATTTATTATGGTATCTAAATTTTTTAAACTTTTAGATAATTCCTCTTTTAGATATAATCCAGTATGAGTTAATTTTACTTCGCGATTATGTCTATCGAATAGCTTAATGCCTAAGTTATCTTCCATCTCTTTTATTTGCCTGCTCAATCCTGGTTGCGAAATAAAAAGCATTTCAGCCGCTTTTCTAAAATGTAAAACTTCTGCTACGGCTAAAAAATATCTGATATGTCTTAATTCTAATTGATAACTCATAGTTATTAATATGTTGAAATAATAGTCTTATTAAGCATTAAAAATATCGATAATTTTGTAATAAACAGATATAATATTTAAAATATGTTCGTATACGGAATTGACATACTTACTGTAGATAAAGTAATGGCTATTGCCAGAGGTTCTCTAACTGCTTCTTTATCTGATTATGCTATAACTAAAATTCAAGATTGTAGAAAAAAGGTAGCCATAATGGCGGCGTCTAGTAAGGCTATATATGGTATTAATACAGGTTTTGGACCGTTATGTGATGTGAAAATTTCACCGGAACAAACCAGTACGCTCCAAAGAAATTTATTAATTACTCATGCCGTTGGTGTGGGTAAACCTATTGAAAAAGAATTATCTAAAATAATGATGATTTGTAAAGTGCATGCTTTAAGTCGTGGGTTTTCTGGTATCCGATTGGAAGTTGTAGAGCGTATTATTTATTTTATAGAGCACGATTTATTACCTGTTGTTCCAGAGCAAGGATCTGTGGGAGCTTCGGGAGATTTAGCACCCTTATCTCATTTGTTTTTGCCACTTATTGGCGAAGGCGAATTTTGGGTAGGTAATGATTTGGTGTCTGCCAAAGACGTTTTAGATAAACACAACTTAAAGCCTATCGAGTTAGAAGCTAAAGAAGGTTTAGCACTTATAAACGGAACACAATTTATCTTAGCGCATACCATAAGGGGCTTGCATAAAATGGCTTATTTGCTCGATTTATCAGATGTTACTGGAGCCATGAGTTTAGAAGGCTATCAAGGTAGTGAGTCTCCTTTTAAAGAATTATTACATAGTATTCGTCCGTTTAAAGGAAATTTAGAAGTGGCCGAGCGTATGCGTATGTTATTTAGAAATTCTAAAAACATTAAGTCTCACGAAAATTGTGCCCGCGTTCAAGATCCGTATTCTATGCGTTGTATTCCGCAAGTGCATGGGGCTTCAAGAAATGCTTATTATCATTTAAGTGAATTGGCAGAGATTGAAATGAATTCGGTCACAGATAATCCTATTGTATTAAGTGAAACCGAAGCTATTTCAGGAGGCAACTTTCATGGGCAACCATTAGCAATGGCTTTAGATTATTGTTCGATTGCAGCATCAGAACTAGGAAATATAGCCGACAGACGTTGTTATCTCCTTATTGAAGGTAAATTTGGTTTACCACGATTATTAACCGCAAGTGGTGGTTTAAATTCTGGATTTATGATTCCGCAGTACACAACAGCAGCCTTAGTAACCGAAAATAAATCACTTTGCTTTCCGCCATCAGCAGATAGTATTCCAACGTCTTTAGGACAAGAAGACCATGTGTCTATGGGAAGTATTTCAGGACGTAAATTCAACCAAATACTAGAAAATCTGGAAAAAATATTGGCAATTGAACTCATGTACGCTGCTCAAGCAATGGAGTTTAGACGACCAAATACGTTTTCAAAAATTATTGAAGCAAACTTTAAAATAATTAGAAGTAAGGTTGCTAAATTAGAAGAAGATCGCATTCTTAAAGATGATATTAATGAGTTAATAGAAATGGTTAGAAATCGAATTTTTATAGTAAAATAATCAAATAAAAAGATGACTTTTAAAGAATTGATATTACAAGGAATACCAACAACATTACCTAAAAAGCGAGTTGTTTCAAAGGGTGTTAACAGAGCGCCTAAGCGAAAAGATATCTTGTCTAAAGAAGAAAAACAGTTGGCTATTAAAAATGCGCTTAGATATTTTCCTAAAAATTGGCACGAAGAATTGGCTCAAGAATTTTCAGATGAATTAAAAGCGTTTGGTAGAATTTATATGTATAGATTCAAACCAGATTATGAGATGTATGCCAGACCTATTTCAGAATATCCTGCAAAATGTTCACAAGCTGCAGCAATCATGCTCATGATTCAAAATAACTTAAACCCTGCCGTAGCTCAGCACCCCGAAGAACTTATAACTTATGGTGGTAATGGTGCTGTGTTTCAAAATTGGGCTCAATATCTTTTGACTATGCAGTATTTGGCGACAATGACAGAAGAGCAAACCTTACACATGTATTCTGGTCATCCAATGGGTTTATTTCCATCATCTAAAAATGCACCAAGAGTAATTGTTACAAATGGGATGATGATTCCCAATTACTCAAAGCCAGACGACTGGGAAAAATTTAATGCGCTTGGTGTTACACAATATGGACAAATGACAGCAGGTTCTTTTATGTATATCGGTTCGCAAGGCATTGTTCATGGCACTACAATAACCGTAATGAATGCGTTTCGGAAAATCTTGAAAAAAGATGACGATTCAAAAGGAAAAATATTTTTAACCGCTGGGTTAGGAGGAATGAGTGGAGCACAACCAAAAGCTGGAAATATAGCAGGATGTATTACTGTTTGTGCTGAAGTGAATGCCAAAGCAGCTACAAAACGATATGAACAAGGTTGGGTTGATGTGTTGATTGACACTATGGAGGACTTGATTAATCGAGTCAAAAAAGCGAAAGAGTCTAATGAAGTTATTTCTATCGCTTATATTGGAAACGTGGTTGAAATTTGGGAGCGTTTTTATGAAGAGGATATTTTTATTCATGTGGGTTCCGATCAAACGTCCTTGCATATTCCATGGACAGGTGGTTATTACCCTGTTGGAATTTCTTATGAAGAATCCAACCGTTTAATTCGTGAAGAACCAGACCTTTTCAAAGAAAAAGTTCAAGAATCTTTACGAAGACATGCGACAGCTATAAATAAGCATGCTGAGAAAGGCACGTATTTTTTCGACTATGGAAATGCGTTTTTATTAGAAGCATCACGTGCAGGAGCTGATGTGATGGCTGAAAATAAGATTGATTTTAAATATCCTTCCTATGTTCAAGATATTTTAGGACCTATGTGTTTTGACTATGGTTTTGGTCCTTTCCGATGGGTTTGTACGTCTGGAAAACCTGAAGATTTAGATAAAACTGATGCTATTGCTGCAAAGGTTTTACAAGACATCATGGAACATTCGCCAGAAGAAATTAAGTTGCAAATGCAGGATAATATCACGTGGATAAAAGATGCTAAAAAGAACAAGATGGTGGTTGGCTCACAAGCCCGTATTTTGTATGCCGATGCCGAAGGACGTACCAAAATAGCTGAAGCGTTTAATAATGCAGTAGCAGAAGGCAAGATTGGTCCTATTGTTTTAGGACGTGATCATCACGATGTGAGTGGTACTGATTCCCCTTACCGAGAAACATCGAACATATATGATGGCAGTAAATTTACGGCAGACATGGCTATTCATAACGTGATAGGTGATAGCTTTAGAGGTGCTACTTGGGTGTCTATTCACAATGGCGGTGGTGTTGGTTGGGGAGAAGTCATAAATGGTGGTTTTGGTATGTTATTAGATGGAACAAAAGAAGCTGAAGAGCGATTAAAAAACATGCTATTTTTTGATGTAAACAATGGTATCGCACGCCGAAGCTGGGCAAGAAACGAGGAAGCTTTATTTGCCATAAAACGTGAAATGGAACGATCTCCAAATTTAAAAGTAACTTTGCCTAATCTTGTTGAAGATGATATAATAAACAACTTATTTTAATGGAGACACTATTTAAAAATATAAAAGAGTTAATTCAAGTAAGAACGGAACCTGTTACGTTTGTATCTGGAAAAAGCATGAAAATTCTTCCAACCATTAAAAATGCATTTTTAGTAGTTGAAGATGGGGTAATTACCGATTTTGGTAAGATGGGAGATTGTCCGAATCTTGATTTTTCAGAAGTTATTGATGCTACCGGAAAGATGATATTGCCAACGTGGTGCGATTCGCATACGCACATCGTTTATGCTGGAAATAGAGAAAATGAGTTTGTCGATAAAATAAATGGACTAACGTATCAAGAAATTGCCAATAAAGGTGGAGGTATTTTAAATTCAGCAAAACGGCTACAAGAAACTTCCGAAGACGATTTATACCAACAAAGTAAAGTACGGTTAGAAGAAGTTGTCGCTCTCGGTACAGGTGCTGTAGAAATTAAATCTGGATACGGTTTAACGGTAGAAGCAGAACTAAAAATGCTTCGTGTTATTAAACGTTTAAAGGAAAATTATGCAATTCCAATTAAGGCAACATTTTTGGGAGCACATGCCATTCCTAACGAATACAAAAATAATAAAGAAGGTTATTTAGAGCTGCTAATAGATAGGATGATACCTTTGGTGGCAAAGGCCCATTTAGCAGATTATGTTGATGTTTTTTGCGAAGAAGGCTATTTCTCAGTTGAAGATACCAAGCGCATTTTACAAGCAGGAAAAACCTATGGTTTACAACCTAAAATACATGTGAATCAATTTACGTCCATTGGAGGCGTTCAGGCAGGTGTAAAGCATCATGCGTTGTCCGTTGATCATCTTGAAGAGATGGGTAAAGAGGACATAGAATCACTTCAAAATACGAAAACCATGCCCGTGGGTTTACCAGGCTGTTCGTTCTTTTTAGGAATTCCTTATACACCAGCAAGGCAGCTTATTGATGCTGGTTTGCCATTTGCCTTGGCAACTGATTATAATCCTGGTTCGTCGCCTTCCGGAAACATGAATTTTGTGGTGTCTACGGCCTGCATTAAAATGAAATTGACGCCAGAAGAAGCTATCAATGCAGCGACAATTAACGGAGCTTACGCCATGGGATTAGAAAATACAGTAGGTTCGATTACCAAAGGTAAACGAGCAAATTTAATACTCACCAAGTCTATTAATTCATATGGATGTATTCCTTACGCATTTGGAAATCATCAAATAGAAACAGTTTTTATAAACGGAGAAAAACTATAAAAATTAATGTTTAGGAAGCTTAATTATGTCGTTCTATTTTAAACGTAACTTTCGGTAAAAGACACTTTATCGATTATCAATACTACTTTTTTAGCTCTAACTACTTGTAAAACAGTAATAAAAGTGTAAATTCGTTTTGCCTTACATGTAACCTGCTTACTAATATGAAACCAAATTTACTTTTTCTAAAGCGTTCTGTTTTATTATTAATTTTTCTTTTAAGTGCTTGTAGTAATGAAGATGGAACAGATACGGTCATAGTTCAAAATCCACTTGAGAATCCATTTGATGGTATTCCAGCAGGAAATCCAAATGGCAATTACCCTATTCCTTCCGAAGCAAGTTTAGAAGACGTTTCTAATCCGGATACAGTTATTGGAGACGGTACTCCGGAAAGCTGTACTGGCCAGCTCGTTATTGATGCTGTGTCAAAAGGTGGTAAAATTGTATTTGACTGTGGAAAAGACCCTATTACAATAATACTTAACGAACCCGCTAAAGTATTTAATAATGCTAGTCAAGATGTTGTAATCGATGGAGGAGGATTAGTGACTTTAAGTGGTAATAATCAAACAAGGATTTTATACATGAATACTTGCGACCAAAATCAAGTTTGGACAACAAGTCATTGTCAAAATCAAGATACTCCAAGACTTACCGTTCAAAATATAACATTTGCGAATGGAAATTCTAATAATGAATCAGAATATGACGGAGGAGGTGCTATTTGGGTTCGTGGTGGAAGGTTTAAAGCTGTAAACTGTAGATTTTTTAACAATGTTTGTGCGTCTACTGGACCAGATGTTGGAGGAGGAGCACTGCGTGTTTTTAGTCAATATAATAATCAACCCGTATACATTGTTAATTGTACGTTTGGTGGTAAAGAAGGATTTGGTAATTCAGGATCAAATGGTGGAGCAATAAGTAGTATTGGCGTGTCTTGGACTATAATAAATAGCTTGTTTTCATACAACAAAGCTATTGGAAATGGTGGAAACCCTAGTCAATCAGGAACACCCGGAGGCGGTAGTGGAGGCGCTATTTATAATGATGGAAATACTATGACACTTCAAGTTATGGGTTCACTTATAGAGTCAAATGAAGTCAATGCATATGGAGCTGCCATATTTTTTGTTTCTAATGACCATTCAGGAAATATTGTCATCAATAACTCTACAATTCAAAAGAATATTGGAGGTTCTTGGTATCCTTCATACCCTAGTATTTCTGCGCATGCAGATACGCCGATTAGTGTAACAAATTCTGTTATTACAGATTAAATTTTTTTTAAAAACCTCATTTCTTGTAATAACGTATAAGAGGAAACTTATTTCCTCAAATTAACAATCCGTTCCAAGAGTGTAGGGTGCGAATAATGCATAAACACATAAGCAGGATGCGGTGTTAAATTACTCAAACTGTTTTTTGATAATTTTTTAAGCGAGGTAATAAGCGGTTTGGCTTTATAAGTGTTTTTGGCATAATCATCCGCTTGGTATTCAAAAGCTCTTGAGAACAGATTCATAATTAAACCTGTAATTTCAGAAATTGGGGAATATAACAATCCAAAAGCAATCAACCCAATATGGAAACTGGGAACTTCAACACCTAAAGCATTCGATAATAGTGGATTTGAAATAAATAACGACAAAATATAAAGCGTTAATCCTGTGAGTAAAATAGAACTTATTAAATTGAAAATAATATGTTTCTTTTTATAATGACCAACTTCATGCGCTAACACGGCAACGATTTCCTCTTCTTCTAAATCGTTAATCAAAGTATCATAAAGCGTCACCCGTTTTTCACTTCCAAATCCAGAGAAATAGGCGTTGGCCTTGGTGCTACGTTTCGAGCCATCAATTACAAAAATTTTATCAAGTTTAAACCCAACTGTTTTAGCGTATTCTGAAATTTTATCTCGCAAACTACCTTCTTCTAAAGGAGTTTGTTTGTTGAATAAAGGGACGATAAGTTTCGAGTAAAACATATTCATAAACAAGGTAAATACGGCGACTAGCCCCCAAGCATATAACCAAAAATAGTTGCCAGTAGACTGGTAAAACCAAATAATTAGCGCAAGAATACCTCCGCCAACAATCACCATCATTAGCCAACCTTTTATTTTGTCAAGAACGAATGTTTTAACCGTTGTTTTATTAAACCCAAACTTTTCTTCAATCACAAAAGTACTGTAATATGAAAATGGTGTGGTGATAATATCGCTACCAATCATAATAATACCGAAGAAAATTAGAGCAATAAGAATTGGGTTATCAGTAAAACTTCGTGCAATGTTATCTACAAATTCAAAACCATCAAAAAATAAAAATACTAAGGTTAATAGCAATGAAAATGTAGAGGTTATAAGTCCGAATTTATATTTAGTTGCTTTATACTGTTGCGATTTTTTATATTCTGTTTCATCATATACGTCTTTTAATTCATTCGGAAGTTCATCATTAAAATGTTTAGCATTTAACGCATCTAAAATTTTATCAACTATAAAATTGATACTAATAATAGCTATGATGATATAAAAAAGGGTATGTGCTGTCATATTTGATGTTTTCGTCGTTGCAAGATTTTAAAAAGTTGCAGCAAATTTTTAAAATTATAATTTTGTTTTAAAAAGAATATTTCAATTGTTCCTATGCAATATTTATTGAAACCCTCGTTGTCTTTTCGCTTCAAAAATAAGAATTCCTGCAGCAACTGACACATTCATAGAATCTATTTCTCCTTGCATAGGAATAATAATATTTTGAGTTGAGTTTATACGCCACTCATCACTTAAACCAGTAGCTTCTGTACCAACAACAATAGCAGTAGATTTTGTATAATCTTGTGTGTGATATGCAACAGACTCTTGTAAAATAGCAGAGTAAATATTAATGTTTTCTGATTTTAAAAAGGTAATAATTTCGGTGGAGCTTCCTGTTGCCACTTGATTAGTGAATATACATCCCACACTAGACCGTATAATGTTTGGATTGTATAAATCGGTTTTCGGGTTAGCAATAATAACAGCATCTGCGTTAGCGGCATCGGCAGTTCTTAAAAGTGCGCCAATATTTCCTGGTTTTTCGGGAGCTTCAGCAACTAAAATCAGTGGGTTTTTAGTATTGAATTTTAATTGAGATATAGAATGTATTTTATTTTTTGCAACCGCTAGAATGCCTTCGGTCGTATCTCTGTAGGCTAGTTTTTCGTAAACGTCTTTTGAAACTTCTATCTTTTCAACGTGTTCGTTTATTAATTCGTTTATATGGATTTCAGATATTAATTCAGGATAAAACAAGATGGTATCTAACTCATAATCGCCTTTTAACGCTAAACTAATTTCACGTTTTCCTTCGATTAAAAAAAGTCCTGTTTTTTTACGTTCGCGCGACTTGTCTTTTAATTGGACTAGTTGCTTAATTAATGGATTTTGTATACTTGATATGTGTTTGTTCATAACAAATACAAATGTAATTTAATTTTACACAAATTTTTATAATGTTTTTGTTTCAAAATAGTTTACGAATAGTGCAACTACATAGCTATAACTTTCCATGCCTTTATCTTGTTTGTTAGCTTTTAAATAAGAACTGTACGTTATTTTGAATAACGGTTCGGCAGGATTTTGATAAGCGTCCCAAAATTCACGCATGTTTTGGTAATTTTTCAAAATGCCTTTATTAACAGTTTTGGTAATGGAATTAAATAATGTTTCATCACGCCTGTAAATTTCATTTAGGCAAAAGCGAAGGGCAAAGGTGTAGCCAGAATATTTAAAGTACATGTCATCTTGATTAATAGCAGCCAAACAACCAATAAAATTAGCTTCATTTTCGGCAGCATAACCTAATTGATGGGCAACCTCATGTGATGCTGTTGTTGGGAACAAGTAGCTTGGGATTAAGGCGTCTACTTGTGATTCATTGGTTAACGGATTTAAATAACCGCTAAAACCCATATAAGTTAACGGCAAACTAAACAATGATTTTTTGATGCTTTTTGGGTAGTATTCTAAATGGGGATATTCTTTTTTTAAGGCACTATAGCCCAAAGGCACCATGTTTAAAATATCGCTTTTAGTATAGGGAATATCAATTGGTAGTGTATCATTTTTTATAATATCAAATTGAATTTCATTGGATTTAGCAATCAATTTTTTGGTTACTTCCAAAAGTTGTTCTGTGGTGTAGTTAGAATTAAGACCAAGGTTTTTATGAAGAGGTAATCGGTAATAATTTAAGCCCCAAAACAAGTGAAACGCAAAATAGAGTATGGATGCTGCTGAAAATACATCTATAAACCAATTTTTTGTATCCGTTTTTAGTCGCTTAAAGTTTTTAAAAACCCATCTAATTATATAAATAATCGCAAATCCATATACTAAATCGCCAAACGAAAACGGTATCCAGTCCAGCATAAACCGAAACATTTTTGAGATATAAGGATACAAACCATTGCTGTAATAAGTTTCAATAAAGTCTGGATAATGTGATAGCCATTTTACCAAGAAATATTGGGGAATTATAGAAAGAGCTATTAAGGTTTTTTTGTTTTTTAGCATGAATCAAAAATAAACAAATGTTTATTAATGATGATTGGTAAATTAATATTTTAAAACAGGATATCCATTCTGGCATTCTATAGATGTTGGTTCTTGAGGTACATCGCATGTTGATATAATTGACCATTTAACATTGTAGGCTTTCTCAGCTAAAGTATAGGCTTCAACTTTTTGTAAGAATTGTGTGGTATCAATTTGGTTTGAATAAGCAATAAAACTCTGTGGTCCACCACATGCTTTTGCTCCATAGGGTGTGAAATTCCATTCATTTGAATCTGTACATAAAACACTATTTGATAGCGTACTAATTTCATCAAACATATTCATTAAATTTTGATAATCTTTTTCTTGTTCAGATAATTCTCTTTTAACAATTAATTGCTTGTTATCAAGAGATATAATTCTCCAGTTAAAATTTCCAGGAAAATTTTCGTTAGTTATTAAAATAAGAGAATCCTGTGTTTCCCAAGTTCCTTGTTCATCATAAAAAGTTAATGGAGGTGTGCCACACCAACCAGATGTTCTTTCTATGAAAACAGAATTTTTCTGAAAAGATACTCCTGGAGCATTTTTCTTTAAGCTAGCAGCTCGTTGAAACGTAATAGATTCATTTTCGTAACTAGGATTAACCCAATTGCCAATGAGTAAATTTTCTGAGTTTATGTCTATGTCCGTATTACTTTGACAGGCTAACAGAAGAAGTGCTATTATTAAGTTGTATCCAGTTTTCATGTTATTCAATTCTTTGTTTTGAAGATGCCGAAACAATAAAAAGGTTGCGTTACCTCATGATTTTGCATATTTAATTCTTATTGAAAAGAAACTAAATAGTAATGAAATTTATAAGATCTTTATCGAACCTAATTTGTAATAACTACCTTTGTAAAACTAAAATAAACATGATGAATTCAGATATAAGAGAATTAGAACCAAAAGAACTTTGGAATAAATTTGCTGATTTAAATGCAGTACCAAGAGGATCGAAAAAGGAAGAACAAGTGATCGCTTTCATGAAAAATTTTGGCGAAAACCTTGGGCTTGAAACTATGGTTGATGAAGTAGGTAATGTCATTATTAAAAAACCTGCTACGAAAGGGATGGAATCAAAAACAACTGTGGTGTTGCAGTCTCATTTAGATATGGTGCACCAAAAAAATAATGATACAGATTTTGATTTTGATACACAGGGAATTGAGATGGTTGTTGATGGCGATTGGGTTAAAGCTAAAGGCACAACACTTGGAGCCGATAACGGTTTGGGAGTTGCAACTATTATGGCTATTCTAGAAAGTAAAGACATTGTACATCCAGCCATTGAAGCGTTGTTTACCATTGATGAAGAAACAGGAATGACAGGAGCTATGGGGTTAAAAGGGGGCTTACTTTCAGGTGGTATTTTACTTAATTTAGATACAGAAGAAGACGATGAAATTGGTGTTGGCTGTGCAGGAGGTGTTGATATAACTGCTACGAGAACTTATAAAGAAGAAGAAACACCCGAGTTTAAAATAGGATTTTCTATTACTGTAAAAGGATTACAAGGAGGCCATTCGGGGATGCAAATTCATGAAGGGTTAGGCAATGCCAATAAACTCATGAATCGTTTGTTGTTTGATGGATTTGAAAAATTTGGATTACGTATTTCGGAAATTGATGGTGGAAGTTTACGTAATGCTATTCCTAGAGAAAGTAATGCCTTGGTGGTTATTGATGCCATTCATGAAGCTACTTTTTTATCAGAAATGAACAAACAAGCAAACACCATAAAAGCAGAATTAAAAACAATGGAGCCCGATTTAGAAATAGTGGTTTCAACATGTGAAACTCCTAAAATGATAATGGATTTAGGTGTTCAAGAAGGTTTAACAAGAGCCTTATATGCGGCTCACAATGGTGTTTACAGAATGAGTGCAGATATCCCAGATTTAGTAGAGACATCTAATAATATTGCTAGAGTCTTGGTAAAGGAAGGGGGTATTCATATAGGTTGTTTAACACGCTCTTCTGTAGAAAGTTCTAAAATAGATTTAGCAAATGCTTTACGAGCAACGTTTGAATTGACAGGTTGCGAAGTTGAACTCACCGGTGATTATCCAGGTTGGGCGCCTAATATGGATTCACCTATTTTAAAAGTAATGTCTAGTTTGTATGAAAGTATGAATGGAGAAAAACCGCATGTAGCAGCATGTCATGCAGGTTTAGAATGTGGCATTTTAGGTCAGAATTATCCAAATATGGACATGATTAGTTTTGGACCAACTATTAAAGGAGCGCATTCTCCAGATGAGCGTGCTCAAATCTCATCGGCTCAAAAATATTGGAAGTTTGTTTTAGAGATTTTGAAAAATATACCAGAACATTAAGAAAATGCATTTTTAGTTGTCATCTTTATCAGGTACAGGATCATAACCACTACCTCCCCAAGGATGACAACTAAAAATACGTTTTAAAGCTAGCCAGCCACCTTTTAAAACCCCGTGTTTTTCTAAAGCTTCTTTTGCATAATGCGAACATGTTGGGCTGTATCTACAACTCGCAGGTGTTAATGGTGAAATAAAAATCTGATAGATTTTTATTAAAAACAAAAACGGTGCGATGAGTATTTTTTTCATTAAAAAATAATGATTTATTATGATTGTCTGGTTGAACTTAGTCGAAACCTATTATAAAGTTGAAATCATAAAGTAGTTATCGATAGTGCTCTACAATACTTAGTTTACAGAAAACGTCGTACCTTCTTTACCATCTTTAAGCTCTATGCCAACAGCAGCCAGTTCGTCACGTATTTTATCAGATAAAACAAAATCTTTGTTAGCTCTAGCTTCTTGTCTTAGTTTAATAAGTACATCAACAGTTCCTGATAACTTATCGGTTCCAGATTCTGTGTTGTTGCTATTTTCTAAGCCTAAAATATCAAAAGCAAAAGCTTGAATAGTGTCTTTTAATAGAGATAAATCAGTATCAGTAACACTAACAGAACCATCTTTAATTTGGTTGATATATTTAACACCTTCAAATAAATTAGCGATTAGAACAGGTGTATTGAAATCGTCATTCATAGCATCATAACAACTCTGCTTCCATTTATTTATATCTATGGTTGAAGTTGCAGAAGTCTTTAAACTGTCTAATACATTAATAGCGTCCATCAATCTGTAAAATCCTTTTTCGCTAGCTAATAATCCTTCATTTGTAAAGTCTAAAATACTTCTGTAGTGTGCTTGTAGCATAAAAAAACGAGCCACACTAGGAGAAAAGGCTTTGGTGATATTTGGATTATTTCCAGTAAAAATTTCACCGGGTAAAATAAAATTCCCTGTGGACTTTGCCATTTTTTTACCATTCATAATCAGCATATTAGCATGCATCCAATAATTAACTGGTGTTTGTCCTTTAGCTGCTTCGTTTTGAGCAATTTCACATTCATGATGCGGAAATTTTAAATCCATACCACCTCCATGAATATCAAAATGATCACCTAAATATTTGGTGCTCATGGCTGTACATTCTAAATGCCATCCAGGAAAACCATCGCTCCAAGGTGATGGCCAACGCATGATATGTTGTGGTTCTGCTTTTTTCCAAAGGGCAAAATCTTGTGGGTTCTTTTTATCTGATTGTCCATCTAATTCACGTGTATTATGAATTAAATCTTCAAGTTTACGTTTACTTAAAATACCGTAATCATGAGTTTCATTAAATTTATGAACATCAAAATACACAGAGCCATTAATCTCATAAGCAAATCCGTTATCAAGGATGGTTTTAATCAATTCAATTTGCTCAATAATGTGTCCTGTAGCTGTAGGCTCTATACTAGGTGGTAAAAAATTGAATGTATCAAGAATGTTATGAAAATCAACGGTGTAGCGTTGAACCACTTCCATAGGTTCAATTTCTTCTAGTCGAGCTTTTTTTGCAATACGATCTTCACCTACATCAGCATCATTTTCTAAATGGCCAGCATCAGTGATATTTCTAACATAACGGACTTTAAATCCTAGGTGTTTTAAATATCTAAAAATAACATCAAAAGACATAAAGGTTCTAACATTTCCTAAATGGACATTACTGTATACGGTTGGCCCGCATACATACATGCCAACATAACCGTCGTTAATAGGTTTAAAGGTTTCTTTTTGCCCTGTTAGGGTATTGTAAATTTTTATTTGTTGATGCTTGTAAAGATGCATTGTTTTAGTAGGTGTTTTGTACTAATATTTTGTTTCTAATTTAATATAATCAAGAAATTCTCTTCGAGTGGCTTTGTCTTTAAATTTACCTCCAAATTCAGCAGTTACCGTACTGCTTTCAATATCTCTTATGCCTCTTGAATTAACGCAAAGGTGTTTGGCATCTATAATGCAGGCAACATCTTTTGTGTTTAATACTTCTTGAAGTTCTTTAACTATTTGAAGCGTTAAACGCTCTTGAACTTGTGGGCGTTTTGCATAATAATCGACAATGCGATTCATTTTTGAAAGGCCAACAACAGTTCCGTTAGAAATGTAAGCTACATGAGCTTTTCCAACAATAGGAAGTAAATGATGTTCGCATGTTGAATATAAGGTGATGTTTTTTTCCACAAGCATTTCACCATATTTATATTTATTTTCAAAAGTTGATGACTTTGGTTTTTTGCTAGGGTCTAAACCGCTAAAAATTTCTTTTACAAACATTTTAGCCACTCTGTTGGGTGTACCATTTAAACTGTCGTCGGTTAAATCTAGGCCTAATGTTTCCATGATATGACGTACATCATCTTTTATGATGTCCATTTTTTCATCATTTGAAAGTTTAAAAGCGTCACTTCTCATCGGTGTATTTGAAGATGTTCCAATATGATCGTTCCCTAAAGCTTCAAATTCATCTATGTTGTTTTCAATTTTCATCTGCTACAGAAATCAAGTTTTTAGTCTGCAAAGATAAGCAAAACAGTTTTCTTATGTTTTGTATTAGCAAACATTAATTTTAATCTATTTGTCTGTTTTTTTGTTGTTAAATTACATTGAAAATAAAAAAGCTTGAAAATTAATTTTCAAGCTTTTTTATTTTGAGTAATTACTACATTAAATATTAAAACTTAATGTTACAGTTACATTAGAATTTTTGTTGTTAATATTAGCTTTATCAATAAGTCCCTTATTAAATAATTGATATTGGGAGTCGCGCTCTGCCTGATCATAAGTTATATCTAATCTGGTATTTCCAAAATTATAGCCAAGTCCAAGAGAATACCCGTTTAAATCACCAACAGTTACACCATCCTTATAAGGGCTTTCTTCAAAACGGTAACCACCTCTAAAACTAAATTGTTTGTATTTGTATTCTCCACCAAATCTATAGGTAGATGCTTCTGTTAAATTTGAACTTATCAGATTATTTTGACTAGCAAAATAGGAATCTGAAGTTGGTTTAAACTTTGTAGCACTGTAATCTTTTCTAGAATAATCAAAACTAATAAGACCTTGTTCACCAAATACATACGCTAAACTTCCTGTGAGTTTGCTTGGAGTTTGCAGTTTGTAATCTGGATAAACATTTACAATTTGTGGATCGACAATAACAGGATTGTCGGTTCCATAAGTTGTAGAAATATATTGTGTAGTCTCTTCCGAGATAGTGTACCAAGTAGGGGAATCGTAAACAAGGCCTATTCTAAATTCAGGACTTATTTTCATAATACCACCTAATTGGAATGAAAATCCAGATCCTGTGGTTGATAACGTGTTTTCAAAATCTATCTCGTTAATTAAAGAAGCTGAATTAGAATTAGTTTCATATAATTGGGTAAAACGGTCGTAATTTATAAGATGAGAATTTAAGTTTATTCCTAAATATAAATTATCTTCATATTGAAGTGCAGCATTAAAAGTAATTTTGCCGTTGTAGCCTGTTGAAGCATAAGTGTATTGCTGATCAAAAGTTCCGTCTCCTAAATTAGATGTGTATACAGTATTAGCATCATCATTACTTTGTGGTTCTAATATGTAAGATTCGTATCCTAAAAATGCTTGCTGATTTGCAAAACCGTACGAGTTACCAATGTCTAAATATGCTTGAGAATAAGTTTCACCGTCAAAAGATGAAATTTGATCTAATCGTAACCCATTAGCGTAGTCATAAAAATATAAATCAATAGAATTGTTATTAGTATTTGTTCCAGCTGCAAACCAGTTATTATCAAAATTTCTAGTTTTATCGTAGGCAGCGCTTAAAGAAAATTTTCTCCATGGAGAACTCGTGTCATGATTCACAAATACTAAGGTAGCTCCTCCTTGATTAATATCAAAATTTGAATTAGAGGTGCTGTTAAACCCGTTAAAATATTGCGTATCATTTTTTGAGTCTAAGTTTGAAAGCGTAAAAGAAGCATGACTGCTACTAAAAACGGCAGAACCGGCAGGGTTTAAACTTACAGCACTCATATCGCCTCCAAGAGCTCCAAAAGCACCGCTTAATGCCCTAAAACGAGCTGTTCCTTGAATCTCATCTTGTGAATATCTAAGTGCATCTGATATATTCTGGCCATATATAAAAGGCATAGATAGGATGCCTATGAATAATAAGGTTATCTTTTTCATATGTGTATTTTTTTTTTTTTGTATTGTTTATGTCTTAATTTTATCCGCGTCTTCGGCCTGAAGATGATGAACTTCTACTACTACCAGAGCTGCTACTTCTCATAGAAGAAGATGATCTTGAGTAACTCGGCGAGCTACTGCTACTGCGTGTACTATAATTACGTGAGGGCGTAGAGTTAGATGATGATCTTCTAGAGTAGTTATTGTTTGTAGGTGTAGAACTTCTTCTAACAGAAGATGATCTGCTTGTAGAGTTAGGAGCTGGTGTTGAGGCTGTTGTTCTACGTTGTGTGTTAGTATATACTCTTGGGCTTGTGCTACTATATCTATTTCTAGAGTTACTATATCTATTTACAGTATTTGAGTTAGTTTTTACAGAGCTTCTTCTAGATGTACTGTAGGTAGAATTTCTTGAATATCCAGTTCTATTGGATAGATTTGTATCATAATTTGCTGATAAGCTACCTCGTCTACTAGCACTGTATGATAGGCCTCTTCTGCTATACACATGATTTCCGTAATAGCCGTAATAACCACCATAATAATAAGGATTTCCATAATAGCTGTATCGGTATGGATTATAATAAGCCCAACTGTTGTAATAATTACCGTAATAATAAGGTCTGTACCAAAAATTATCATAATATCCCCAAATGCTCCATCCACGATTCCAGTAGTTATTGTAATAATAAGGAGTATTCCAACCCCAGTAGTTGAAACCATTATCAACATAATTAATAGTAACAGAACTATTGTTTTGTCCCCAACCTGAATATCCTTGATAATTGTTGTTAATAGTATCATTTTCAACATAATTCCCTTCATAAGAATCTATGTCGGTAAACACTTCACCATTAGTTATAGCATCATATTCTAAAGATTTATCTCTAAAATAATTTTCATAATAACTATTATTTTTGTTTGGATTATTTTGAGCCACAACAACAGTTTCTTGATAATCATTGTTGGGATATGAGGATCCATAAATACCATCATTATCGACACCAACGTATTGATAAGAACCACATGATGATAAACCAAATAGCAATCCTAAAATGGCTAAAAATGGTATTTTTCTTTTTAAGTAGTTAGTAAATAGCATATCTGTATAATTTTATTGTTGGACATAACAAAAATAGTTAGTTTTGCTGAACTATTTTTATATTTAACATAATCACAATATTTATGCCAAAACACTGATATGAGCAAAAAACTTACAACTAGGACTGAAGATTATTCAAAATGGTATAATGAACTTGTGGTCAAGGCTGATTTGGCGGAGAATTCAGCCGTTAGGGGGTGTATGGTTATTAAACCATATGGGTATGCAATTTGGGAGAAAATGCAAGCCGAATTAGATAGAATGTTTAAAGAAACAGGCCATTCAAATGCTTATTTTCCATTATTTGTTCCAAAAAGTCTTTTTGAAGCTGAAGAAAAGAATGCAGAAGGATTTGCAAAGGAGTGTGCTATTGTCACACATTATAGACTTCAAAATGATCCAGATAAACCAGGGAAATTAAGAGTAGATCCTGAAGCAAAATTAGAAGAAGAGCTCATTGTTAGGCCAACAAGTGAAGCTATTATTTGGAATACATATAGAAATTGGATTCAATCATACCGCGATTTACCATTGTTAATTAATCAATGGGCCAATGTAGTGCGTTGGGAAATGCGTACACGTTTGTTTTTGCGTACAGCAGAATTTTTGTGGCAAGAAGGACATACGGCGCATGAAACTAAAAAAGAAGCTTTAGAAGAAGCAACTAAAATGAATAATGTGTATGCCACTTTTGCAGAAAAATTTATGGCTATTCCTGTAATACAAGGCGTTAAAACAGAAAGTGAGCGTTTTGCAGGCGCAGAAGAAACATATTGTATCGAGGCATTAATGCAAGATGGAAAAGCGTTACAAGCAGGAACATCTCACTTTTTAGGTCAAAATTTCGCAAAAGCATTTGATGTAAAATTCGCAAATAAAGAAGGCAAGCAGGATTACGTTTGGGCAACCTCTTGGGGGGTTTCTACACGTTTAATGGGAGCTTTAATAATGACCCATAGTGATGATAAAGGTCTGGTTTTACCTCCAAGTTTAGCACCAAATCAGGTTGTTGTTGTACCTATCTATAGAAGTGAAGAGGATTTAAATGCTGTTACAGAAGTTGCTAATACAATATTAAAGGATTTAAGAAGTAAACACATATCTGTTAAATACGATGACAGAGATACGCAGCGTCCTGGTGCAAAATTTGCGCAGCATGAATTACAAGGTGTTCCTTTACGGATAGCTATTGGACCTAAAGATTTAGAAAATGGAACGGTTGAAATAGCTAGGAGAGATACCTTAACAAAACAGATTGTTAAGTTAAGTGAATTGACAGGTACAATAGAGGAGTTACTTGAAGAAATTCAGAAAAGTTTATTTGATAAAGCCTTAAGTTATAGAGATTCTCATATAACAGAAGTAGATACATTTGAAGAATTTAAAGAAGTTTTAGAAACAAAAGGAGGATTTATTTCTGCACATTGGGATGGTACTAATGAGACAGAAGGAAAGATAAAAGAGCTTACTAAAGCAACTATTAGATGTATTCCATTGAATAACAAGGAAGAAGAAGGGGTTTGCGTGCTTACAGGAATGCCTTCAAAACGCAGAGTATTGTTTGCAAAAGCATATTAATTATTTTTTTTAAAAAAAATATTATCTAACTATTGCGACATTTAAAAATAGTTGTATTTTTGCATCCGCAATGGAGACATTGAGAGTTATTTGAAAAGCATAGTTAGTAAAATATAAATAAAATTTATTATTGTGCTATAAACAAATGGCCCGTTCGTCTATCGGCTAGGACGCCAGGTTTTCATCCTGGTAAGAGGGGTTCGATTCCCCTACGGGCTACAATTAAATAATAAAAAAGAACTAATGGCAAATCACAAGTCAGCGTTAAAAAGAATTAGAAGCAGCGAAGCTAAACGTGTTGTAAATAGATATAAACATAAAACAACTCGTAATGCAATTAAAAAATTGCGTGAGCTAACAGATAAGAAAGAAGCAGAAACTATGCTTCCTTCTGTAGCTTCGATGATTGATAGATTAGCAAAGAAAAATATTATTCATGCAAATAAAGCGGCTAACCTTAAATCTGGTTTAGCTAAGCATGTAGCTTCTCTTTAAGAAAAATAATCTAGTTATATATAATAATATATTAAAGCCTTTCGTTTGAAAGGCTTTTTTCGTTTCATATAATTACAAAAGTTTGGTTATAAAAAAAGCTTTGAGAATACTCAAAGCTTTTTTTTATGGTGCAATTAAAAGTTTAATTATCCATTCATAGATACTAAAAACTCTTCATTGTTTCTTGTTTGTTTAAAACGGTCATTAATAAATTCCATAGCTTCAACAGGATTCATGTCCGCTAAATATTTACGCATTACCCACATTCTTTGAATGGTATTGGCATCTAATAATATATCATCTCTACGTGTACTTGAAGAGGTAAGATCGATAGCAGGGAAAATTCTACGATTAGATATTTTTCTATCCAATTGTAATTCCATATTACCTGTTCCTTTAAATTCTTCAAAGATAACTTCATCCATTTTTGATCCGGTTTCAGTTAAAGCCGTTGCAATGATGGTTAACGAACCTCCATTTTCAATATTTCTAGCGGCACCAAAAAATCGTTTTGGTTTATGAAGCGCATTGGCATCAACACCACCACTCAATATTTTTCCAGATGCAGGTTGAACCGTATTATATGCTCTTGCTAAACGTGTAATAGAATCTAATAGAATAACAACATCATGACCACATTCTACCAAGCGTTTTGCTTTTTCCAATACAATATCAGCAATTTTAACATGCTCATGAGCTTCTTTGTCAAAGGTAGACGAGATAACTTCCCCTCGAACATTACGTTGCATATCGGTCACCTCTTCAGGTCGTTCATCAATTAACAAAATCATTAAATAAACTTCAGGATGATTGGCAGCTATTGCATTTGCCACATCCTTTAAAAGCATGGTTTTACCTGTTTTAGGTTGCGATACAATCATACCACGTTGTCCTTTTCCTATGGGGGAAAATAAGTCCATAATACGAGTAGATATCGTACTTTGTTTTTCAGCAATATTGAATTTTTCTTGAGGAAATAATGGTGTTAAATGTTCAAAAGAAACTCTGTCTCTAACAACATCAGGATTTTGACCATTAATTTTAATGACTTTGATTAAAGGAAAATATTTTTCACCTTCTTTTGGTGGTCTAACGTGCCCTAAAACAGTATCTCCTTTCTTTAATCCAAATAATCTAATTTGAGACTGAGAAACATATATATCATCTGGAGATGATAAATAATTGTAATCTGATGATCTTAGAAAACCGTAGCCATCTTGCATAACGTCTAAAACACCTTCACTTTCTATAATAGCATCAAACTCAAAATCTGGCTCGCGATAACGATTTCTGTTATCTTTATTGCCATTATTTTGATTTTTGTTCTGGTTTTTCTGTTGAGGGTTATGTTCTCTTTTAGGTTGATTTTTATGAGTATCCCTTGGTTTATTAGGCTTGTTTGGTGTGTTTGTTGAATTTGAAACTGGTTTTTCTTCCTGTTTTTTCTTTTCAACATGTTTATCAGCCGGCTTATTTTTCGCTTCAGGAGTCTTTACCTCTTCTTTAGGTGATTCCTCTTTTTTTATAGGGGCTTTATTAGAAGGTTTTTGAATGCGTGCTCTTGGCTTTTTTGCTCGTGGTGCAGCTGGTTTTTTGTCTGTAGGGGTTTCCGAGGGTTTTATAACATCGGCTACAGCTTTTGGGTTTGCTGCTTGATGATCTAGTATTTGATAAACTAGATCTGATTTTTTCATTGAACGATACTTTGGAACGTTTAATTTTTGAGCAATCTCCTGTAATTCAGTGAGTTTTTTTGCGTTTAATTGTGAAATTTCAAACATTTGGTGTTTACTTGAATATATAAATTTGAATATAAGTTTGTTTGGTTCTGAAAAAAAATAGATTTTTAATCTGAAGAATTAACAACCTAACTTAGTGGTCGTTGAGAATTAACATTGCAATAATACAACTTTATTTTAATTTTTTAAGTGAAATTTATAAAAGAAACCATTATTTTTGCATCCTGATTTATAAAAAGTAGATGATACAACGCATACAAACCTTATATTTAATTTTAGTAGCAGGAATTTCTTCTGGACTCATTTTTGTATTTAATTTATGGAAAACAAAAGATGGTCTAGTTGTTTTTGCTATGGATAATTCTATTTCCTTAGGTTTATTTTTAGGATCAGCAATATTGGCTATCATTTCAATTTTCATGTTTAAAAACAGGAAGCTTCAGTTTGTTTTGGGGCGACTTAATATCATATTAAACTTTTTTTTACTAGGATTTTTTGTGTATCTATCTCTAAATTTATCTGGAGAAACTATTGTTTCTGAGAAAGGTATTGGGATGTTTCTTCCTATCATTTCTATCGTATTATTGGTATTAGCCAATAAAGCCATTAAAAAGGATGAAGATCTCGTAAAATCTGTAGACAGATTGCGATAAACCTAACATCTTAGTAGTATTAGTGCGTTAAAGCCCAAAGTGAAAGCTTTGGGTTTTTTAATAACGTTTATTAAATTCTATAACTTCTAGGTTGTCAATTTTTGGGCCATCAATAGTAAAGCGAAGCATTGTTCTTACCTTATGAAACCCATGTTTTCCGGCAGCACCAGGATTCATATGAAGCAGATTTAATTTTTTATCTGGAATGACTTTTAATATGTGTGAATGCCCAGATATAAATAGTTTTGGAGGATTTGCTTTTATGGTTTCTCTAACTCTAACATCATATGCTTTTGGATATCCACCAATATGAGTTATCCAAACATCAACATTTTCACATATAAACCTATTGTGCTCAGGAAATTCAGAACGGATAATTGTATTGTCTATATTTCCGTATACGGCCCTGAGAGGTTTTAACTTTTTAATGGCATCTGTTATTGTAATATCTCCAATATCTCCAGCATGCCATACTTCATCAGTTTCTTTTACATATTTTAAAATATCATCATCTATATAACTATGGGTGTCAGAAAGCAATAAAATTTTTGTCATTATAAATTGTTAATGGTAAATCTAAAGTCGTAAATCTATTTATCTTTGTTGTTTAAACAAAAGTATCAAAATAGATTGAGGTATTTTATTGAACTTTCTTATAATGGACATGCATATCATGGGTGGCAAAACCAGCCTAACGATATTTCTGTACAAGAAGTTATTGAAAAGGCTTTAACAACTCTTTTAAAACAACCAATTGCTATTGTTGGGGCAGGACGAACAGACGCAGGCGTTCATGCGTTACAAATGTTTGCCCATTTTGATACTGATGTTGAGTTTTTAGAAGAAAATTTGGTATTTAAGCTAAATTCTTTTTTACCAAAAGATATAGCAATACATACTGTTTTTAAGGTTAAACCAGAAACTCATGCTCGGTTTGATGCAGTAAGTAGGACATACATTTACAGAATTGCATTAAAAAAAAATGCATTTAATTTTGAAAACGCCTATTATTTTACAAAACAACTGGATATTGGAAAAATGAACGAAGCATCAAAAATATTATTTACATATAAGGATTTTCAATGCTTTTCAAAGAGTAATACAGATGTAAAAACGTATAATTGTACCATTAGTAAAGCGGAATGGTTTATTAAAAATGATGAATTACATTTTATAATAAAAGCCGATAGATTTTTACGAAACATGGTTAGGGCTATTGTTGGGACTATGGTTAATATTGGTGTAGGAAAAATAGAGGTCTCAGATTTGAATGATATAATTTTATCAAAAAATAGAAGTGAAGCAGGTTATTCTGTGCCGGCTCATGCCTTGTATTTAACGGCAATAGAATATCCAAAAGACATAAAAATATAGATGGAAGAAAATAAAGAACAAGTTTTTGATATAAACTTATTTAAGCGATTATTAGTTTATATAAAGCCTTATAAATTAGTTTTTATAGGTGTTCTTGTTGCTACTATTTTAATTGCTCTTTTTGGGGCTGTTAGACCAAAAATATTGCAATTGGCAATGGATAATAATTTAGCAACTAAGGATATTGAAGGTTTTTTACCCTATGTTATTGTCATGGGTGTTATGTTGCTTATGGAAGTTGTTGGTCAGTTATCATTTATTTTTTACGCAGGTTGGTTAGGGCAAAATGTTGTGAAAGATGTTCGTGTTAAATTATTTAATCACTTGCTTCGTTTTAAAATGAAGTATTATGATAATTCTTCGGTGGGTGTATTGATTACAAGGGCAGTGACTGATATGGAACGAATAGCAGATATTTTTGGACAAGGCTTATTTACTATTTTTAGAGATTTACTTACCATGATAGTGGTTTCTGTATTTATGCTTTTTATGAATTGGAAATTGAGCTTAATTGTTTTTGTAATGCTCCCAATAGTATTGATTGCTACAAGAATTTTTCAAAAGTATATGAAAAAAGCGTTTGAAGAGGTGCGGACAGAGGTTTCCAATTTAAATTCATTTGTGCAAGAGCGATTAACTGGTATGAAAATCCTTCAATTGTTTACACGAGAAGATACAGAATATCGTAAGTTTAAAGAAATTAATGAACGCCATAAAAAAGGCTGGTTAAAAACAGTTTGGTATAACTCTATATTTTTTCCTATTGCAGAACTTTCTGCGTCAATAACCATAGGATTGATAGCTTGGTATGGAGGATTAAATGTGGTACTTACAGGAACTACAACAGAAGGAGATTTAACAGCGTTTATTATGTTTATTCCTATGTTGTTTAGACCTTTAAGGCAGATAGCCGATAATTTCAATACCTTACAAATGGGCATGGTCGCTGCAAATAGGGTATTTAAAGTTTTAGAAACTACCTCGCAAATTGATGATAAAGGTAAGTTGGTAGCGGAATCATTTAAAGGATCAATCAGCTTTAAAGATGTAGTTTTTAGTTATGTTGAAGACGAAGTTGTTTTAAATAGAATTTCGTTTGAAGTTAAGGCAGGGGAAACCATTGCTATTGTTGGAGCAACAGGAGCGGGTAAATCGACCATTATTAATTTATTAAATAGGTTTTATGAAATTAATGATGGGACTATTGAAGTTGATAATATTAACATAAAAGATGTAACCCTTTCATCATTACGATCGCAAATAGCGGTTGTGTTACAAGATGTCTTTTTATTTGCAGATACTATCTTAAGTAATATCACCCTTGATAATCCCGAGGTTACTGAAGAACAAGTTGTTCAGGCCGCCAAAGATATTGGTATCCATGAGTTTATTTCCAGTTTGCCGGGAGGTTATCATTATAATGTAAAAGAACGGGGTGTTATGTTGTCTTCGGGACAGCGTCAGTTAATATCCTTTTTAAGAGCCTATGTAACCAATCCGAGTATTTTGGTTTTAGATGAAGCCACATCATCAGTAGATGCCTATTCTGAGCAATTGATTCAAACAGCAACCGATAAAATTACCAAAGGAAGAACGTCTATCATTATTGCTCACAGACTGGCAACCATTAAGAAAGCCGATAAAATTATTGTGATGGATTTAGGTAATATTGTAGAGCAAGGTACACATGATGAATTGCTTAAGAAGCCAAATGGATACTACAAAAATTTATATGAAGTTCAGTTTTTAAAAGAGGCAGTTGCTTAAACCAAATCCTTTTTAATACGTTCTATAAGTTCATCGGTATCTTTAAAAACAACAAATTCACCATCAACAAAATAAGAAATATGCCCAGTTTCTTCACTTACAACAAGCGCTAAGGCATCTGTTTTTTCGGTGACACCAATAGCAGCTCTATGACGTAAACCAAAACGTTGTGGAATGATTTTCTCATTATTAACAGGAAGTATAACTCGAGTAGCTTTTACAATATTATTTTTAATGATAATAGCACCGTCGTGCAACGGACTATTTTTAAAAAATATGCTTTCAATAATTGGTTGGGTAACCTGAATATTCATTTCATCTCCTGTAGTTGTAAGGAAGTCTAAACTGTTATTACGTTCAAAAACAATTAGCACCCCTGTTTTGCTCGCCGCTAATTTGTTGCAAGCAGAAACAACAGTTTCTACATTGGTTTCATCGCCTGTTTCAGTTTTTAAAAAATTAAAATGTTTTAAAAAATTCCGACGTCTACTAAAATTTGTTGATCCGACCATCAATAGAAACTTTCTAATTTCTGGCTGAAAAACAACAATAAGTGCTATAATCCCCACTTTTATAAAACCACCAAAAATGCTAGATAGCAACTCCATGTTAAGAAAGTCGGTTAGTCTCCAACCTAAATAAATAATAATGATACCCAGAAAAATATTAATGGCAACCGTGCCTTTTACCAACTTGTATATGTAGTAGAGAAGAAGTGCTACCAAGATGACATCTATAACATCAACAACGGTAAATTTTAAAAGGTCTTTAAAAATATCCAAGGCACACGGGTTTTGGTAAATTTAATAAAATATAGCTAATTAAAAACAAATTCATCATTAGCTATCGAAACATTTTTTAAATCAATTTTTGATAGTGTAGATTTTAAAGTAATATAGTCTTGAAAAGAGAGATTTTTGTTTAGTTCTAAAACTATTATGGCATTACCTTTATTGATGAGATTGGTTTTTAAATGTTCTAATAGTTTTGTGTAGCTTGATGAATGACTTAAAGTAGTTCCATTAAACATAAAAGACATAATAATTGAATCTGGTGAGTTAACTTTAATGGAAATAAGCTGATTAGCTTTATTTTTTTCTAAGTAAGTGTTAAAACCATTTTTATGATAATAAACATTTGTAAACTCAATAAATCCTAGGTTTTTTATGCTGATATCGTTACAAGTAAAATAATTTTTGGCATTTTCGTTTTTGTGCATTTTGGCATCTCGTTTTTTTGCTTGTATGTACATAATTTTAGGAATAGCCTGTCCTAATGTTAAGCGTTTGTCAACGTTTACTAACCAATTGGTTGTGCTAATTAAATTTTTTCTATTGAGTTCAACGCTATCTGGCATGGTTTCGTCGTAAAATAAATAAGCTGCAGAGACATCATCTATTTTTGAAATATCTGAATGTTGTATTTCTGGAAGTTGAACAACTTTTTCGTTTCCACAAGAAACTAGCATAGTAAGTAGTAAGCAATAAAAAATAGGTTTCATTTATAAAATTAACATGTTAAAGATTCAACTAATTTGATACATTCTACGGCTTCTTTTACGTCGTGCACACGTAAAATTGAGGCACCTTTTTGTAATGCAATGGTGTTTAAAACGGTTGTTCCGTTAAGAGCTTCTTTTGCTGAGTTTTCTAAGGTTTTATAAATCATAGACTTTCTAGAAATACCAACAAGCAGGGGTAATTCTAAAACATCAAGAAGTTCTAAATGGTTTAATAATTCGAAATTTTGCTCCTTCGTTTTTGCAAAACCAAAACCTGGATCAACTATTAAATCGACAATTCCTAAGTGTCTTGCAGCAGCAATTCGTTCAGAAAAATAAAACAATAGTTCTTTGGTAATATTTTGATAATTGGCATGTTGTTGCATGGTTTGTGGTGTTCCTTTCATGTGCATCATACTATAAGGAACATGCAAACTGGCTATAGTTTGCAACATGTTTTTATCTAGTTTGCCAGCAGAAATATCATTAATCAATGCTGCGCCAATTTCTATGGATTGCTTAGCAACCTTACTTCTAAAGGTATCAATAGAAAGTAACACATTTGGAAATGTTTTTATAATAGAGGTAACTACGGGAATAATACGTTTTAATTCCTCATCTTCACTTACAAAATCAGCATTGGGTTTAGAGCTGTAAGCACCAACATCAATAAAAGTAGCACCTTCAAGCAACATCTTTTCAACGTGTTTTAGAATGTCTTTTTCATGGCTATGTTTACCACCATCATAAAATGAATCTGGAGTTATATTTAAAATCCCCATTACTTTAGGTGAGGATAAATCAATAAGTTTTCCTTTGCAATTAATAGTCATTTAGAAACAATCGGTTTTCAGTGTATTAGAGTTCAAAGTTAACCTAATTATCTAAAAATAGTTTGAAATTTTAACGTGAAATTATACACCTTAAATCTTTGAGCCTTTAACTTTGAACTTTAAACTATTTAAGCGAAATTTACAGAAAATTCAAAGTAATCAATGCAAGACACTTCAAAACAATATGATGCTGTTATAAACATCTGCAAAAGTTTATTTATTAAAAAGATGAAGGATTATGGAAGTGCATGGAGAATACTGCGTTTGCCATCCTTAACAGATCAAATTTTCATAAAAGCACAGCGTATACGAAGTTTACAGCAAAATGGAGTTAGAAAAGTAGATGAAGGCGAAGTAAGCGAGTTTATAGGTATTATAAATTATTGCATTATGGCCTTAATTCAGTTGGATAAAGGAATTGTAGAGCAACCAGATTTATCAACAACAGAGGCAACAGAGTTATATGATGAAAAAGTATCTGTAACCAAGCAGCTTATGGAAGACAAAAACCACGATTATGGTGAAGCTTGGAGAGATATGAGAGTGAGTTCTTTAACCGATTTAATTTTGCAAAAATTATTGAGGGTTAAACAAATTGAAGACAATCAAGGTAAAACTTTGGTAAGCGAAGGTATCGATGCCAATTATCAAGACATGATTAATTATGCCGTTTTTGCTTTGATACATTTAAATGAAGAAAAATAAATTTTAAAAAAATGAAATATTTAGTAAATATATCTAGACTCTTTGTTGGTATATTATTTATTATCTCAGGATTAATAAAACTTAACGATCCGCTAGGGTTTTCTTATAAATTGCAAGAATATTTTAGTGAAGAGGTGCTTAACTTACCTTTTTTAGAGCACTATGCTTTAATGATTGCTGTTTTAGTAGTTGTTTATGAAGTTGTTTTAGGCGTTTTCTTATTGATTGGATATAAGCCAAAATTTACAGTTTGGAGTTTGTTGTTAATGATTGTATTTTTCTCATTCTTAACATTTTATTCTGCATATTTTGATAAAGTAAAAGACTGCGGTTGTTTTGGTGATGCTATAAAATTCACACCATGGCAAAGCTTTACAAAAGATATTATACTCTTATTTTTTATTCTTATTTTATTCTTTGGTGTAAAACATGTCAAACCTGTTTTCAATAAATTAACCGTAACATTTTTGGCTTTGTTGAGTTTTATATTTAGCTTTTGGTTTGGTTATCATGTACTAATGCATTTGCCAACGGTAGATTTTAGACCGTATCACATAGGAGCAAATATTCAAGAAGGGATGAAAATTCCTGAAGATGCGCCAAAACCCGTGGTAGAATATACTTGGAAATTTAAAGTTGATGGTAAAGATAAAATTATAACAACCAATGGCTCGTATCCATCAGTAAAGGGAGACTTTGTTTCTGTAGAGACCAAAGTGATTGACGAAGGCTACCAACCACCAGTTGTTGATTTTTCTATAGAAACTAATGATGGAGACTATACGCAACAGTTTTTAGAAAAAGACAAATTAATAATGATTGTATCGTACAATCTGGATAAAATGGAATTAGAAGGCGCTAGAAAATTAAAAGCATTTTCAGATAAAGCCTTGAAAATGGGATATACCGTTATTGGGTTATCGGCTTCAGGCGACGAAGCAAAGCAGAAATTAAAAGAGAGATATCATCTTAATTTTGATTTTTATTTATGTGATGAAAAAGCACTTAAAGCAGTTGTGCGTTCAAACCCAGGGATTTTGGTTTTACATAAAGGTACCGTTATGCAAAAGGTGCACTGGAATGATATTGATGATTTGAAATTATAAACCGACTGTTTTTATGTAAATTTTGAATCTTTTATAATTCATTGCATTCTTTGTAATTATCCGCTTTATAAATAACATAATTTATCTTAGGCTACAGGCAAAAGTTAAATTAGAGTAAATTTGTAATTTGAAATAATATTTAAGAATATTAAAACAATAAAGATGAAAGAAATTAAATATATCTTATTAGTTTTCTTAGCTTTTTTTAGCTGTAATGCTCAAGACCCAACAGCATTTTCAAAAGAAGCATTAAACGATACATTTGTAACCTTACAAGGAGAAGCTATCACATTTAAGGATATCCTAGAAGCTCATAAAGGCTCAACCTTGGTTATTGATATATGGGCATCTTGGTGTAAAGATTGTGTTGGTGGAATGCCAAAAGTAAAAGAATTGCAAAAAGAGCATCCAGAAGTTACCTATATTTTTCTATCCCTAGATAAAACACAAAAAGCTTGGAAAAAAGGTATTGAAAAATATAAGGTAGAAGGCAATCATTATTTCATGCAATCTGGCTGGAAAGGACCTTTTGGAACGTTCGTTGGTTTAGATTGGATACCAAGATACATTGTGGTAGATAAAGAAGGTCATATTAAATTATTTAAGGCTGTAGAAGCCGACGATACAAAAATTAAAAGTATTTTATAAACATATTTATTAATAAAAAAGCCCTTCTATTTTGGGAAGGTTAGAATAAAATGAGACAACAAATAGTAGCAGGAAACTGGAAAATGAATAATGATTTAGCTCAAACAGAATCATTAATAACAGATTTAAAAAACGCTAAAAAAACATCGAATGCAGAGGTTATGGTGGCACCAACCTTTACAAATTTATATAAGGCATTCGAAGCATTAAAAGGTACAGACATCGAGGTGATTGCACAAAACATGCATTTTGCCGAAAATGGAGCCTATACAGGTGAGATTAGTGCAAGTATGTTAAAAAGTGTCGGCATTAAAACCGTTATTTTAGGACATAGTGAGCGTCGTGAATATTTTAATGAAACCGATGAGTCACTTGCTAAAAAGGTAGATGCAGCATTAGCAAACGACATGCGAATTATTTTCTGTTTTGGTGAAGTATTGGCCGATAGAAAATCTGGTAATCATGAGTCTGTAGTAGAAAGTCAAATCAAAAAAGCCTTATTTCATTTAGAAGCTTCAGCTTTTAAAAGCATAGTATTAGCCTATGAGCCTGTTTGGGCTATTGGTACTGGCGAAACTGCAAGTCCAGAGCAAGCTCAGGATATGCATGCATTTATCAGAAAAACATTAACAGCTAAATACGGTAGCGATGTAGCAAACAGCGTATCTATTTTATATGGAGGAAGTTGTAAGCCAGGCAATGCCAAAGAAATTTTTTCTAAACCAGATGTAGATGGTGGTTTAATAGGTGGGGCAGCACTTAATGCAGACGACTTTTTTGCCATAGTCAACGCATTTTAATTTTTTTAAAATAGTTTTGGGCGTTACTTACGTGTTAGTCGTGAGTAACGCTTTTTTGCTTCATAACAAATAAATAATATGTCTAATTTAATTTATATAGGATACGAGTTTATCGTTTCTCCACTTCAACCAGGTGTTGAAATTTTAATAGCAGAATTGGGTTATGCTGGTTTTGAAAGCTTTGTGGAAACCGATGAGGGTGTTATAGCATATATTCAAAAAGAAGAGTGGAATGCAGATATTTTAAATGATATCCAGATTTTAGAATCAGACGAATTTAAAATCACTTACACTTTTAAAGACATTGAGCAGACCAACTGGAATGCAGAATGGGAAAAAAACTTCAATCCTATTGTGGTTGATGATGTTTGTGCCGTACGCGCACCTTTTCATAAAAAGTTTGATACACAATATGATATCATCATAGAGCCTAAAATGAGTTTTGGTACTGGGCATCATGAAACTACGCACATGATGATTCAGCATATTTTAAAAAATGATTTCACAAATAAATCGGTTTTAGATATGGGTTGTGGTACAGGTGTTCTAGCTATTTTGGCCGAAATGAAAGGCGCCAAACCAATTGATGCGGTAGATTATGATAATTGGTGTTATTTAAATAGTCTTGAAAATGTAGAGCGTAATAATTGTAAGCATATTACAGTAATAGAAGGAGATGCCAGTGTTTTAACAGGAAATAAATACGACATTATTATAGCAAATATTAATCGTAATATCTTGTTACAAGATATGGAAACCTATGCGTCTTGTTTAAATAAAAATGGAACTTTGTTTTTGAGTGGTTTTTATAATGATGACATTCCTTTGATACAAGAAGAATGTGAAAAGCATCTGTTAAAATTTGAAGAAAAATTAGAAAGAAATCTGTGGGTTTCGCTAAAATTTTTAAATTAGTAAAAATCTTTGTTATGAGTACTAAAGAAAAAATATCAGAAAAACGCCTTGTTGATGAAAAATTGGTCTCTCAAAAAGAAATCGTTTTGCATAACGATGATGTTAACACATTTGACCACGTTATAGAAACGCTCATGCATGTTTGCGACCACACGCCAGAACAAGCAGAGCAATGTTCTTTAATTGTACACTACAATGGTAAATGTACCGTAAAAACTGGGTCTTACAAGGATTTAAAGCCTCGTTGTACCTTGCTGCTTGAAGCAGGTTTAAGTGCCGAAATTGTTTAAAAAGGCTATTTCTTTTTACAAGTATTAATTCCGAATGGCAAATAAAGCGGGCAAAAACTAATAAAACTTGTCAATAAGAAAATTAAAGCAAAGGCCATTAATACATAAGCCAACATACCTTCTATTACATTAAAATAGTATAAAGCAGCAATTGCTAATGCAATTACTATTCTGATACCTTTGTCTGCACTTCCCATATTTTTTTTCATGATATAAAAAATTTAATTAATTATAGAGTTGAAGGACATACAAAATCTGACATTTGTATTCCTGTTTTTTTAAGCTCATCAAATCCACCTTCAATATTCACTAAATTATAGAATCCTCGTGCTTTTAAAATTGATGCTGCTATAACAGATCGATATCCACCAGCACAATGAATATAATAGGTTTTAGTTTTATCAATGATATGCAAATTATCATTAATAAAATCTAAAGGAAAATTTTTAACACCTTTAAGATTTAAGTACATAGATTGATGTTCGCCAGATTTTCTAACGTCTAGAATATTTAAGTCGTTTGTGTTTGTTTTGTGTACAAAATTGTTTGGAGAAATTGAATCTAAAACATCAATATCCTTACCAGACTCTTTCCAACTGCCAAAACCTCCTTTTAAATATCCTAAAGTATTATCGTACCCAACACGAGACAATCTCGTTACGGTTTCTTCCTCTCTTCCTTTAGGCGTTACTAGAAGAATAGGTTGCTTTAAATCAGTAATTAATGCACCAACCCAAGGCGCAAATGCACCATCAATTCCAATAAAAATAGAATTAGGAATGTGTTCTCTTACAAAGTCATCTTCATGTCTAACGTCTAATACCAAGGCTCCTTCTTGGTTTGCAATGGTCTCAAATTCATCAACTTCTAAAGGTGTATTACCTCTTTTTAAAACAGTTTCAAACGAATCGTACCCGGATTTATTCAACATGGCATTTTTAGCAAAATATTGAGGAGGAGGAGGGATGCCGTCAAGAACTTCTTTTACAAATTCATCTTTGGTCATGTTGGCTCTAAGCGCATAATTAGTTTTCTTTTGCTCTCCAAGAACACCAACGGTTTCTTTACTAAGATTCTTACCACAAGCAGAACCCGCTCCATGTGCAGGATATACAATAACATCATCGGCTAATGGCATGATTTTTTTTCGTAAAGAATCGTATAACATCCCTGCTAAATCTTCTTTGGTTAAATCAGATTTTATAGCAAGGTCAGGTCTTCCAACATCTCCTAAAAATAAGGTATCTCCAGAAAAAATAGCATGATCTTTTCCGTTTTCATCAATGAGAAGAAATGTTGAAGATTCTAAAGTATGACCAGGAGTATGTAGTACTTTTATAGTAATATCTCCTAATTTGAACATTTCGTTATCTTTTGCTACGTAGGTATCGTAACTAGTTTCAGCACTAGGTCCAAATACAATTGTTGCACCAGTTTTTTTTGCTAAATCAATATGTCCTGATACAAAATCGGCATGAAAATGAGTTTCAAAAATATATTTAATTTTCGCGTTTTCATGCTTAGCTTTATCAACATACTGTTGCGTTTCTCTTAAAGGATCTATAATAGCTACTTCACCTTTAGATTCAATGTAATAAGCTCCTTGAGCTAAGCAACCTGTATATATTTGTTCTATTTTCATTTTTTAATTTTTTCAAATGTAAAAATATTAAACATTCTTTGTTTCTATGTGATAATCATTACATTCAGTTCTTAAATTCTTTATAGATGATATAAAAAGCCATAAATAAGGTGAACCATCCAAATCCTTTTTTAAGTTTTTTGCCACTTATATATTTTGAAAGGAACACACCTAATATAATACCAATAATTGTAAAGAAAGAAAATGACAGTAAAAAAAGCCAATCAATCTCTATAGTTTGCATATCACCAGTAAAACCAATTAACGAGTTTAAAGTTACAATAATTAAAGACGTTCCAACAGCTTTTTTCATTGGTAAATTAGACCAAAGAACTAAAGCTGGTACATATAAAAATCCACCTCCAGCTCCAATAATACCAGTAATAGCACCTATTGCTAAACCTTGTATAAATGTTTTGTAATAAGGCTGATTAGTAGTTGTGTCTTGTTCTTCCTTTTTATTTCTAATCATTGAAAATGATGCAAAGAGCATTACGATAGCAAAAAATGTCATAATTACCACATCTTTTGTAAGTGTAAAATTTCCAATATTAAAAAACACATCGGGTAATCCTGGAACCAAATATCTTCTAGAAAGATAAACGGCTAAAAATGATGGAAATGAAAACGAAAGCCCAATTTTTAAATCGGCTAGTCCACTTTTAAATTTTTGAATGGTACCAACCAATGAAGAAGAACCAACTACAAATAATGAATATGCTGTTGCAATAACAGGGTTGTAACCTAAACCATAGACTAATAGCGGAACAGTTAAAATAGAACCGCCACCACCTAGAAGTCCTAAAACCAAACCAATAATAAGAGCTCCGATATATCCAAAAATCAAGGTGTAATCCATATCATACTAATGAGGAAGTTTATTTTTAATAGCACCATAGATAAGAGTACCTATTATAGCAAATAAAATAACAATAAGCATACTAAAAATTCCGGTTCCTACTAAAACATACATCGGGCCTGGACAAGCACCAATAAGCCCCCAGCCTAATCCAAAAATAGCTCCTCCTATGATGTATCTTATAAATCCATCTTCTTTTTTGGGAACAAAAATCTCTGATCCCAAGATACTTTTAATATGTCGTTTTTTTGAAATTTGTAAAAACAAGATTCCTGATAAGACAGCGGTTCCTATAATTCCGTACATATGAAACGATTGAAAACGAAACATTTCATAAATACGATACCATGAAATAGCCTCAGATTTAACGAGCACAATTCCGAAAAACATTCCAACCAATAAAAACTTTAAAAACTTCATAATTTATAGAATGTATGGTAATATTAGGTTAACCATGATTAATCCACCAATAAAGAAACCAATTACTGCTATGAGTGAAGGTTTTTGTAAGCTGCTAAGTCCTAAAATAGCATGTCCAGATGTACAACCTCCAGCATAGCGAGTTCCAAAACCGACAAGTAAACCACCAACTATTAAAATAATGAGGCCGTGAGAACTAGTTATGGCATCAAAACCAAATATTTCGTTAGGGACAAGTGTTTTTCCAGCATTATTAAAACCTAATTGGTGTAGTTCTTCTATGGTTTTAGGATTGAGTTTAGTAGGAGCATTGTTTGATAATACAAATTTTGCAACAAAACCACCAATAATAGCACCTAAAACAACAACTAAATTCCAAGTACTGTCTTTCCAGTTAAATTTAAAGAAATCAATAAATTTTCCTGCTCCAGCAATAGAGCACATGGTTTGAAGGTTTGATGACATGCCAAAAGTTTTACCAAAATAGAGCAATAAAGCCATCACAAATGTTATTAAGGGCCCAGAAATATACCAAGGCCAAGGATTTAAAATATATTCCATGTTAAAGTGGTGTAGTATTAATAAAAGAAGCTTTTTTAAAAATTCAAGATTTCAATCTTATTTCTGCTTAATTTAATTTTTTTCTCATTTTCCAATTGTTTCAAAATCCTTGAAATTACAACACGAGACGTATTTAAATCTTCAGCGATATCATTATGTTTAATATCTAAACTAGTTGATGCTGCAAGTTTTACTTTGTCAATTAGGTATTTATAAACCCGTTCATCCATTTTCATAAACGCCAATGTATCTATAGTTTCTAGCATTTCATTAAAACGAATTTGATAAGCTTCTAAAATAAAATTTCTCCAACTGTCATTAGTTTGAAACCAGTAATGAATTTTATTTGTAGGAATCAACACTAAACTTGAATCACTTTCTGCAACAGCTCTAATGTTACTTTTTGATGTTTTTAAGCAGCAAGTAAGGGACATGGCACAAGTATCTCCAGATTCTAAGAAATAAAGCAACAATTCATTTCCATGATTATCTTCTCTTAAAATTTTAATAGTTCCAGTTAATAATAACGGAATATAATTTAAAGGTTGATTAATGTCTATGATAATATCATTTTTTTTAAATTCCTTGTAAATACCTGATTCAAAGATCTCTTTTAATAGGTCGTCATCTAGGATTTGATTGAATTTTTGCTGCAGTAATTTATTTGTCATGTTCAAAAATAGTGATTTTATAAATTTGAAATAAATTGTTTGGCTCTAATTTAATAAAAATACTATATTTGCACTCACAAAAAAGGCCTCGTGGCGCAACTGAATAGCGCACTTGATTACGGCTCAAGAGGTTACAGGTTTGAATCCTGTCGAGGTCACTAAAAACTAGTAAAATAGCTACAAAAACCACACAATTCTTATGAATCGTGTGGTTTTCAAGTTTTTAGGGGGCATTAAATTTGATTTGTTTTGAATTTAAAAGGTCGCTATTCGACACCCAAAGAGTAAAGTGTATGCTCGAGAAGATACTTTGAAAATTGGAGTTGTTCTTTTAACTCTGTACTGTAATATCGTTTTTTTATGTTTCTAAGATATTTGTTTAGAGTAACAAACAGTCTTAAATTTTCTGTCCGAGTAAAAGTAACCACTCCGCTTAATCTGAGTCTTAATTTATAATACACGGCTTGAACAATAATTGACTTTGGAAAACAATGGTCGTTGAACATCTTTTTTCTGACCAAATATATGATTCATTATAAGTAAACCATATTAGATGTGACAGAACCTGTTTAGTGAAATATAAGTCAGATATTGTAATTATTTTTATAACTTATACTGAGATAGTATATTGACTTTTACGACCAATCTATATTATTTGTATTTTTACAAAAGATTTTAGGAAGATTCAAAAAAATGGAGAATATCAAAAGTATAGAGTTGCCATTACAATTTAAAATTAGCTTTAATAAATTATTATTGCAATATGAAAGTCTTGGGGCTAGTGCTGATAAGTTTGTAGCCAAAAAAGCAAAACGAATCATAAAAATTGGTGCAGATTATCCTGAGCTTAGAGATGGATTTACCGATTTGTCCTTATTGGAAATATATAAAAAGGAAATAAATGAAATTCTTCACGATTCTTTCAATCCTATTTTAACTAATAACGAAATAAAGGCAGCTTCTATTCCATTTAAAAATACCATTTTTAATTTATCTGAACGGTTTACAAAAATTATAAAAGATGCTGGGGAAGGTTTTGAACTGAAAATAAAAAACATACCCATAGATGATATGTATATTGTGGCATGTAATGTTGTTCTAAACGTTTGCTATGGTTATAATATAAATTTCAAAAGGCCATTTTATTATGAAATTCCAGATAAACAGGGCATAGTCCATTATTATAAAATTCTTTATAATGCTGATTTTGCTGAAATAGTTCCAACAGATCTAGCAAAGCCCATAACTCAGGAAGATTATGACGAATTGCTGGATAATTTTAACAATATAGATTTGTGGAAAGAAAAATTTCCGCCAAACAGTTATATTTTTAAAGGGTTTGTAATATCCAATATTTTTGACATAACCGACGATCAATCGATTTCCAACATTAAGTCAGCATTAATTTCAGATAAGGATAAGCATCAAGATTGTTTCATGGAAGATTTTCATGAAATATTTAGATCGTTTTTAGGTATAAAGGATTTAAAAGTTGGGTTTTCTTCCTATAATAAATCAGAGAATACCTTTGAGCCTGTTTATGGAGAAGGGATTAATAGTTTTTTATTGAATGGTAGTGGTACTAAAAATTGCAAGAAGTTGCTTTGTCATGGTTCTTATAATCGACTATTGAATGAAAATAAGTTTTATGCAGTTTCTGATGTTGATAAATTGTATGAGTCATTAAATAACAAATCACCTCAAATTGAAGCATTTAAAGAGCAAGGTATAAAGAGTGTCATTTTAGCACCAATAGCAAACAATGACGAATTGCTGGGGGTTTTAGAATTGGTCTCAAGTAAACCAAAAATACTCAATAGTATCAATGCCTATAAGCTAATAGATATTATGCCATTTATTGTCGCTTCTGTTTTAAGATCAAAAAGAGAAGAACAAAATTTAATAGAAGCTGTCATACAACAAGAATGCACATCTATTCATCCTAGTGTTTATTGGAAATTTGAACAAGAGGCAAAACAGTTTATTAGAGAACAGTTTAAAGGAAATAATGCTGTCTTCAATAAAATTTCGTTTGAAAACATTTATCCTTTATATGGACAAATTGATATTAAAGAGTCTTCAGAAGCTAGAAATTTGGCGACCCAAAATGATTTAACTTTACAGCTAAAAACAGTAAAAAAAATCATAGAAAAAGCCTTTGAAGTAGAAAATTTACCAATTTACGAGCAGTATATTTATCAAATCAATGATTTTTTGATAGGCTTGAATAACCATTTTCAAGTGGACAGTGAGCATCAAATTTCTGGATTTTTGAGTCATGTTATTAATCCATTATTTAAGCATTTATCCACAATAGAATATTTGAAAGAAGATATTGGTTCATATATGAACAGCATTGACAATAAACTTAATGCCGTATATATTCACAGAAAAAAATACGACGAAACCATTTCTTTTATTAATAAAAAGATGGCCAGAATTCTTGATAAAAAACAAGTAGACGCCCAAAACATGTACCCACATTATTTTGAACGCTTTAAAACAGATGGCGTTGAGCATAACATGTATATTGGTGAAGCCATTACCAAAGAAGAGAGTTTTAATATTATCTATTTGTATAATTTAAGGTTATGGCAATTACAAGTCATGTGCGAGATGGAAAATGAATACTATCAAATGAAAAATGAATTTCCCATGCAATTAGATGTCGCGTCGATGATTTTGGTGTTTAACCAACCGCTATCGATTAGTTTTAGAATGGATGAAAAGCAATTTGATGTTGATGGGACTTACAATGCACGGTATGAAATTGTAAAAAAACGTGTCGATAAAGCTTTTATTAAAGGCACTAAAGAGCGTGTTACCAAAAAAGGTAAAATAGCCATTGTCTATTCCCAAAAAGAGGATGAAAAGGAATATTTGAGCTATGTTAAATTTTTGCAATCGAAGAATTATCTAGATAAAGACATAGAAATAGTAGAATTGCAGGATTTACAGGCCGTTACAGGTTTAAAAGCAATTAGAGTAAGCATTTTATATCATAAAGATGAAAGTAAAAAAGAATTTTACACATATAATGATTTAATGAAAGAATTAAAGACTTAATTTGTAATTCCTGCATTTTGAAATGCTATATAAAAAGAAATAACACTAACGACTATACCTATAATGAATATGGTATAGGTTATTCTTAAAATTTTATATTTTCTGTTTAAAACGAGCCCAAGAAAATAAAGGTCTTTGGTCATTGAGTTGTATAGGTACTCTTTATCATTCATAAGTTCGTTGATGGCCCATTCAAACTCGTCCAATTTCATCTTGTGAAAATTTCCAAAGAACAGTAAATTCACTTTTTTGTTCTTAACATCCTCTTTAGTAAATTTTCCACTGGTAATATTTGGTCTAGTGGCTAGAACAGATAAAATCATGGCTGCAACCGTGAAAAGCGTAAAAATTACTGTTGGATAAATTAAGTAGGCATTAGAAGGGTTGTCAAGTTTTGGTATTAAATTAGATAAAACCAATGAAACAATAATGGCATTTACAGAAAGCAAAATGTTTGCTTTTGTGTCTGCAATATCACTTAAGGAAATGTGATTTCGCAATGTGACCCTAAACATGGTATCTATACCACGTTCTGGTAATTTAGCTTTCTTTTTTTTAATAGTTAAAGCCTCATTTTTGGCTTTATTCTTTTTTTCTCCTTGTTTAAATTTATTTAATATCTTAAAAAGAGAAGCTAAATTCCTGTCTTTTCCACTTTGCCAAGAATTGATAGCATAATTTGTATAAAAATGGTGTTCTTTGGTTAGAAATGAAATGTTCTCTTGAGCCCATTCAATATCATTATATGATTTTTCGCAAGTCTGTTCCCATTCGTATCTTAAAAGTTCACTTATATTAATAAACTCTTTATTTCCAATATGTGCACAATCTGCATCACGTATTATTTGTTCAAGTAGGTTTTTAGGTTCATAACTCATTTTTGTAGCCAAAATAATTTCCGAAATGGCTGTTATTTTTTCTGAAGGGACATTCTTATTTTTTAAAAATTCAGATGCAATATTTACACTTTGCTCTTCATGTGCCTCAATTTTATTGATATAACCCGTATCATGAAACCAAGCTGCGATCAATAAAATTTCAGCATCACTTTCATTTACTGGTTCATTTTCAATAAGTTCTTGGGTAAATTTTACAATGCGTTGTGTATGGCCTAGATTATGGTAAATAAATTTATGGGATAGTTTCGCTCTAAGCAAGTTAGAGACATAATTCTCTACGTCAATAAGCAGTTGATCCATTTAAAGTATTATTTTTACTAAGATAATAATTAATCTCTATATAGTGACTTTTAGGCAAACCATCATTTTTATCTTCTTTTTTTCTATGTCCTGTGCAACTTATAAACCACAATATACAGATGAAGTAAAATTAAAAAGCTTTCCAGAAGATAAAACGATTGCACATTCATTTTATTTGATAGGAGATGCCGGTAATTCGCCATTGGATAATGAAACAAATGCACTAAAGCTTTTAAAATCGCAATTAAATGAAGCTACTGGAAACAGTACGGTCATTTTTTTGGGAGATAATATTTATCCAAATGGGTTACCAAAAAAAGATGAAGAAGGAAGGGGGTATGCTGAGCATCAACTTGATGTTCAGATTGAAGCTGTAAAGGATTTTAAGGGAAATGCCATTTTTATCCCTGGAAACCATGATTGGTATTCCAATGGTTTAAAGGGATTGAAACGACAAGAAGATTTTATTGAAGATAGATTAGGAAAACATACGTTTGTACCAGAAAATGGCTGCCCAATCGATAAAGTTGATATATCTGATGATATTGTTTTGATTGTAGTTGATTCCGAATGGTATTTAACCAATTGGGACAATCATCCGACAATGAATGATGATTGTGATATAAAAACAAGAACCAAATTTTTTGAAGAGCTTGAAGGCGATATAAAAAAAGCTAGAGGAAAAACAACCATAATAGCCATTCATCACCCAATGTTTACCAATGGGTCGCACGGAGGCCAATATTCATTTGCCAGTTACATGTCTCCGCTACCAGTGCTTGGAACATTAAAAAATGTAGTAAGGAAAACAAGTGGTTTGGCTAAAGTAGATATACAAAACAAGCGTTATAATGAGTTAAGAAAGCGTATTATAACCATATCACAAGAAAATGATAAAGTTATTTTTGTGTCGGGACATGACCACAATCTGCAATACATTGTGCAGGATAATTTACCACAAATAATTAGTGGTTCAGGTTCTAAGTTATCAGCTACCAGAAATGTTGGGGGAGGTTTGTTTTCCTATGCGACGCCTGGATTTGCAAGATTAGATGTTTTTAAAGACGGTTCTTCATTCGTGCGCTTTTTTTCGGTCAATGATAAAAAAGATGTATTTGAAACACAAGTGCTTCCAAAAGATAAAAAAAATGAAGCTTCATCTAAATTTAAAACGTCATTTCCAACAGAAACAGTGTCCTCTATTTATTCAGAAAAGGAGACGGAAAAGAGGGGGCTTTACAAGGTTTTATGGGGTGAACGTTACCGGAAATATTATAGTACAAAAATAAAAGCAGCTACTGTAAATCTTGATACTTTGTTTGGGGGTGTTGTTCCAATTAGAAAAGGAGGCGGGCACCAATCCAGGTCATTGCGCTTGTTGGATAAAGAAGGTAAGGAATATGTGATGCGCGCCCTTCGAAAAAGTGCCGTTCAATATTTACAGGCAGTGGCTTTTAAAGATCAGTATGTTGAAGGACAATTTAAAGATACTTATACAGAAGATTTGTTAATGGATGTATTTGCTGGAGCCCATCCTTATGCACCTTTCACAATTGGGATATTGTCTGATGCGGTTGGGATATATCATACAAACCCAAAGTTGTATTATGTGCCCAAACAAAAAGCTTTAGGGGAATTCAATATGGAATTTGGTGATGAATTGTATATGATTGAGGAGCGAGCCGATTCAGGACATGGAGATAAAGCTAGTTTTGGTTTTTCAAATGAATTGATCAGTACCGATGATTTATTGAAAAAACTTAATAAGGACGAAGATTTTGTTTTAGATGAACCTGCCTATATTAGGGCACGTTTATTTGATATGCTTATTGGAGATTGGGATCGGCATGAAGACCAATGGCGCTGGGCAAAATTTAAAGAGAATGGTAAAACGATATATCGTCCTGTACCTAGAGATAGGGATCAAGCTTTTTCAATTATGGCTGACGGGGTTTTGTTAAGTTTAGCAACAAAGGTGATTCCCTCATTGCGGTTAATGCAAAGCTATAGTAAAGAGTTGAAAAGCCCAAAATGGTTCAATTTAGAGCCTTATCCATTAGATGTGGCTTTAATTAATCAGTCTGGAAGAGGAGTATGGAATGAACAGGTTAATTACATAGTCAAAAACATTTCAGATGACGTTATAAACAAAGCATTTTTGAATTTTCCAAGTGAAGTTAGAGATGAAACCGTAGCAAAAATCAAATACAATTTAAAAGGAAGGTTGGCAAATTTGCAAAAAATATCAGATGCATATTATGATCACATTAATAAATATGCTGTGGTTAAAGGGACTAATAAAGATGATTGGTTTGAAATAGAGCGTTTGCCGAATGGCATTACAGAAGTAAAGGCATATAGGATTAAAAAAGGAAAAAAGTCAGATGTTTTTCATGATAGGACATATAATTATGACGAAACCAAAGAAATCTGGATTTATGGCTTGGATGATGATGATGTGTTCAAAGTATATGGAGATGGTGATAAACCCATTAAACTCCGTTTAGTGGGAGGACAGAATAAAGATACTTATGATATTGAGAATGGAGATAAAGTGAAAATTTATGACTACAAATCCAAAAAAAACGAGTTTACTACGAGTAAAGGAAGCAAGAAATTGACCGATGATTATAAGACGAATGTATATGACTATAAAAAATTAAAAAACAGTTCGAATCAATTCATGCCAACTATAGGGGCAAATCCCGACGACGGATTAAAAATTGGGGTTTCCAACATATACAAAAGTTATGGTTTTGAACAAAATCCTTTTACTTCACAGCACGCTTTTAAGGCATCCTATTATTTTGCTACTAACGGTATTGAATTAGGTTATTATGGAGAGTTTTCAAAAATCCTTGGAAATATGAACCTTGGTGTTGATGCCATATATACGAGTCCTAATTATGCCATAAACTTTTTTGGGTATGGTAATGAATCCTCAAACCCTGAAGCGAATGAAAATGATGGTCTGAATGTTGAAATGGATTACAATCGGGTTAAAATAAGAATATTTAAAATATCTCCAACTTTAGTTTGGAGAGGGCAAATGGGAGGAGTTTTCAAGATAGGTATGTCTTATGAAGCTAATGAAGTAGAAGAAACGGAAGGACGTTTTATAAACCAATTTATAGGGGATAATATAGATGTAAGCAATAATTTTTTAGGAGCAGAAGTTAGTTACAGTTTTGAAAATTACGGCAATATAGCTTTTCCAACTTTGGGAATGAAAACCAGTTTGGTATTTGGTTACAAATCTAATATTGATAATTCAAATGAATTTACATATTTAATACCCCAATTGGGTTTTGATTATAAATTGATTCCAAATGGGCAACTTGTGTTGGCTACCAATTTAAGAGGACATTTGAATTTTAGTAAAGGTTATGAGTTTTATCAAGCGGCCAATATAGGTGCAGATACAGGATTAAGAGGTTACAGAAACCAAAGGTTTACAGGAAAGAATGCTTTTGTACAGAGTACAGACCTGCGTTTTAATTTACGAAAATTAAAAACAGGCTTGTTGCCGATTAGTATGGGATTATACGGTGGGTTTGATTATGGTCGTGTTTGGTTAGATAATGATAATTCTAAAACTTGGCATACTTCTATTGGTGGTGGTTTTTTTGTGAATATGGTTGATATGATGACCCTTAACTTATCTGCATTTCATAGTGATGATGGTGTTCGTTTTGCTTTTAAATTGGGTTTTGGGTTTTAAAATTTTTCTGCTGATATTGACCAATCTATGTTTTTTTGTTTTAAAGTGTTTTTGTTTGAATACACTTATTAAAGCTCCGAGTTAAAGGTGCAAGCAGTTCGGCTAAGCTACCAGAGAGAACTGCTGTTGCAAAAGACCTATCCTACATTTTTAAGTTTATGAAATTCTACTTCTATTCCATAAGGAGTTTTATACCTCAAAGAGGAGTGAAATCGTTTCCTATATATTACAGTTTATCTGATATCTCGATTATTTTTATGTAATTTGAATAACAAATAATTAAAATATTATTTTAAGTAGTGCAAAAATTTTGGTAAAACACTTACATATAAAATACCGTTTTTTAGACTAACTCTGTTCTGTGGAAACATTAAACGAGGCCGTGAAATTGAAATCAATCTCACCAATTGTAGCTGTCAAGTTAAGGGTATTGTCTATCTAGAAATAACATGTTTTGGGACTTTTTAATAGTCTGTGATTGGTCTATAATTAAGTCTGTCCAATAGTTCACTTTTTGTTCGCTCCAATCTGGAAAGCGAACATGCAGCAATTCATGTACAATATCATCATCCTGCAAGGGTCTTGTGTGGTAAATAATTCCATTTTGATTTATCAAATCGATTTCAATCCCGACAAATTCATGGCCAGGCATGTCTCCTTTAAAATCATCCATGACTTGCATTTCATTAATTGGTTCACATACAATAGTCCAATGACTAATATCAAGAAATGACTGCCACTTTTTAAGCATTTTGAAATGTTTTTTACTTATTTGGCTACATATTTCTTTGTTATTTAAGTTGCTCATCCTGTTCTTTGGATAAAACTCTCCAACAATTGTGAGGCCTATTAAGGGATTTTGTAACTGCGGAGTAGCGGTTGTTTTTTCTTTATTTAATATTCTTTTGATTCAAATTTCGACTTACTTTTTACGTCATAAAAACTTAATACTTTTTTCATAGTGTTATTTATTGTGGTTGGTTGTAAAGAGCCTGCTCTCTCAATTTTATCGATCTGGTTTAAATTTTCTTTATACTGATTTTACAGTTAAAACTTAAACACAAAACATTTAATTACAGCTCAGAAAGTAAATCCGCAACTCTGGCGCGGTAAAAGGCATGTAGCTGTAAAAATACCCTTTACCTCAAATAAAGGGTATTCTACTTGTACAAAGAAAAGGGGCAAATTCAAATCTATTCTATCGTAATATTAAACGAAGCTGTAAAATCAGTTTCACCACTAGCGTCTGCCAATGTTCCATCGTTCGGTTTTTTGGGTTCGTGACGCAAAGTAATGGTTAACGAACCTGAACTTGCAGCACCTGCGGTTAACGTGAATTCTGTTCCGAGTGGGTTGTTGTTATCATCAAAATTACTGTAATCTGTGGTTACATCAAGATTGCCATTGGAAACATAGAAAAACTGGTGGTCTGTGTTTTCCTCTAAAACCTCCAGGGTAGTATTTTCAGCGGGATTTACCGTTTCGTTCAGCATAACAATGGAGCCATTATAAGTAGTGCCTGCCACTAGGTTTCCCGAGACTGTAAGAACAGGAGCGTTAGGGCCATCACCATCTAAATCTCGGCTCAGTAAGATTATAGGCGTTCCACCTCCGTCGGGTGTAAGTGTTACCGTCATGGTGGTAATTACCTCACTTTCGTTTACTAGATCGGGGTTGTTGTCATCCTTTGAACAAGCTGTAAATAATAGGCTTACAAATAATACGGTACTTAAAAATTTTACTTTTTTCATGTTGTTTTAATTTTAAAATATTAATAATTGATTTTGAGGTTTATTAAAAAGTTTCTGCCTAAATCGTCTGCATAATAGCGCATACGGTTTAGGTAATTTCTGTATGAGGTGTTCAATAGGTTTGTGATTCCAAAACCTACTGTAAGTGTCGATTTATTAGTTGCTTTAAAATCGATACTGGAATTAAAATTCAGCAAGTGATACGCTCTGGGCGGCGTACTTACATCGACCTTTTCGGTTGTTTCCGTTTCGGGGATGAATACTTCAAAATTATTATTGGGATACTCGTTTTGTCTAAAGGTGTATTCGCTCTGTAATGACAATCTAATATTATTGAATTCCCGATTTTGATAGACAATTTCATTTTTCGTATTAACGGGGGGCATACTTATCAATGGTTCATCTCTTGTACGGTCATACCCCTTGACCAAAGAAAACTGATGGTCGTACCGAAAGTTTTTGGCAAAAGAATAGGATGCATCTATGTCCACACCAAGCAGTTGCGCATTGGTTTGACGGTATTCCCAAACTTGAAAATTGCCCCTTACTGTTTGTTGTATTTCTGTAGGTTCGATAACTATAAAGTTTTTGATGATGTTGATGAACGGGCTTACTGAAAAGCTGAAATTGTCATTTTTACGCTGAAATGTCAATGAGAATTTATGGCTGACTTCAGAATTGAAACGTAAATCACCTAGCTCTATTCTAGAGGCTGAATGGTGCAACCCTTCACTGAAAAGTTCGGAAGGATTTGGTGCACGTGATGCCAAGGAGTAGTTGAACAGCAATTTATAATCTTTTTCAAAAGTATATGTGGCTCCCATAGTTGCCGAAGGGTTGTGAAAATTCAGTTGTGGGTTGGTCAAAACCTGATTGTTCAATTCCTCAACCACTATTTCAGGGAAGAGTTCGTCATAGTTACGGGATTCCCAAAAAGAAGAGCGATAATACTTAAAAACATTCATGTACGTATAGTCAAACCGTCCACCGGCTTCCAAAAACCATTGGTCGTTCAATTGGTAACCTGCTATGGCATATACTCCTAAATCGTATTTATCATAATCGGGTATTAACCGTCGTACTCCCGTATTGGGGTCTGCAAAGTTTTTTTGATACCTTCCCATTATACCGGCCTTAAGGTTTATAGCATCGGTCAAATGAGAATCCAAGTCTAGCATCAAGGTATGGGTGTCCAACTGTAAATCCAGCGAGGCATCATTCTTATCTGCCCCACGTCTGATATCAAATTCCAAACGATTGTTGCGTTGAAAATCGTATTGTAGGCTCAATTTTCCAATACCATCAAATTTTTTAAATCCCTTTATTCGTGCCAAATGATGGGTAACGTTTTGTTTGGGCGCATTGATTTTGTATGTATAATCATTTATTATTAAAGGTCTATTGCTATTTAGTGCTCGAATTTGGTCCTGTGCACCTCCCAAGTGGGAAGCCCTTAATATCCCGATCTCATTTTTGAAGAATGAATAATAGCCTTCTATTCCATAATTAAAACGGTTGAGGCCTAAGAGCAACGAAGCACTACGTTCAAAAGTGCCTGTATTGCTCAATATATAATCAGGTGCTTCAAAATCACCAAAACGTTTCAATGTTCCCTGCAAGGTTCCATACCATCCGCTTTGATAGCTTTTGGTCACTTGAGAAGTGAGGGAAGCACCACGTCCATTGCTTGCTCCAGTAAATAAGGTCTTACCGTAAAGACTATCTTTAACGGGAACTTTTGGTGCTTCTGCCACAATAATGCCACCCACGGCATCACCACTATATTGTAAAGCTCCTGCTCCTTTTATCAAAGTTAGATTTCCAGCGGAATTAATGTCAACATTAGGTGCGTGTTCCGCACCCCATTCTTGGTCTTCCATCCGAACGCCATTGTTGATGATGACCACACGACTACTGTGCAGTCCATTAATCAAAGGTTTTATAACCGTGTTTCCGGTATTAAGGGAAGAAACACCGCTTAAACTGTTTAGAGCATCGCCGAGACTACCGCTGCTAAAGCGTTCCAATGCTTCCTTTGTAATCGTGTTTTCAAGCATTGTTTTAGACTTGTTGCCATAAACTTTTCCTTCTATGGTAATTTGGTTAAGTTCTTCCAAATGGTGCTCCAGTTTAAAATTTTTGGTTGTATTTCCGGATACTTTAACGGTAAACCCTTTGGTTAGGCAATAGGGATGCGACACCTGTATATTATAGGTGTCATCACATAGATTTGAAATGGTAAATTTTCCGTCAAGATCCGTGATCACTGCTTTTTCAGAACCTGCAATGATAAGGGTTGCGCCTACAAGCAGAGATCCATCATGGAGATCCGTGACCGTGCCAGAAAGTGTATTGTTACAATTTTGTGAAATAGATGTAATACTGCATAGTAGCAGTATCAATAGTGCATATGTACGCATATAAATTCTTAATTAACATAATAAATAGTATTTGTTTATTAAGAAAAAATTGGTGGTGCGCGTAATTGGGTATTGGTTATTTTAAAGGAATGTAACTGTAGTGGATCAAGGTTTACTTCAGCTTTTACAGGTGCTTTTGTTAATAATAAGTCTGGATATTCAGCTACATTGTAATTGAAAGAGGCAAAATGAAAAGAACATATCTCACATTTGTGAATGGTTTTATGGATGTGGGTGGATTTTTCAGTGCAGGCAACATGATCGTGCCCTTCAAGCATATGAAAAAACTGAACGGTGGTAGGTAACATTAAAGCCGTAAAAAGCAATAATGCTAATATGTTTTTACCAATCTGTTTTTTGTAATCCATTTATTCTTTTCTGAGAAATAAAACGTAAAAGTAATTAAATATTGTGGAATATAGTTGCTAATATTATGTTAACAAACTTAAATTGATTTTTAATGATTGAATATTAGGCTCATTTTGATACCGTTTGCGAGAGATAAATTTTTAGCTCTTTTGTTTTGCAACGTGAGTTTTTGCTTATGAGAAGCAAATGTGCTAAAACGGGAGTAGGCTTATTTAGTAAATCTATTAGAAACTGGGGCATTATTTTAAACCAGTTTTTTTTGACTATATTTGAAAAAAGGGCCAACTCTAAAAAAGACAAACCCTCGATTTATAACTTATACACTTTATGGGATAGTGTTGGTTTGATAAGTATGGAACATCGTTCCAATTTCTTTAATTTAATCGCATCAATTTGAACAATTTCTCGGTGCTCGTCTAATCCGCTCCAATTTCTTTCAAAAGATCCTTCCCAGCCAGTATATTCAGTATCCAAAATAACAACTTCCATATAATTAAATTTAAAATATACCAAGCCTTATTTTGTGTACTCTAAAGCGATACGGTTTTGTTTTTAAATAACAAACTCACAAAATAACCTACAATTACACAAGATAACAACCCTATTCCTCCATATAAAAATATGTGCAAATTGGTATGCCTTGAAACCCAATATTGTATAACACTACTAACTAGTAAGCCAGCGATAGCACCATTTCCATTGGCTCTTTTAAAGCACACACCCAATACAAAAAGACCTCCAAGACCTCCAGTAAACAAGCCAAGAATTTTAAAAAATTGATCCCACAAAGATGACACATGAAATGTGGCCATCCATAAAGCAAATAAGACACCCAGAACCCCCGAAATTAAAGTTGAAATACGTGCAACCTTCAAATAGCGTTTTTCATTTTTATTAGGCAAAAATCGCTTATAAACATCTACGGTAAAAACTGTTCCAGAAGAATTTATGCTGCTGCTTAAACTAGACATGGCTGCAGAGAATAAACCAGCAATAAGCAACCCTGAAATGCCGGCAGGTAACTCATTGATAATGAACCAAGGGAAAATAGCATCATTATTTGTAGCCACAGGATCTAGGGCATTGGAAAATTTACTGTAGTATAGAAATAGGGCAGTTCCCACGCTAAAAAAGATAAGAGTAGAAGGTATTATTAGTAATGCGTTTGTCCAAGCAATTTTCCTAGCTCCAGATTCATCTTTGCTTGTCAAATAGCGTTGTACCAATGTTTGGTCACTACTATAGGTTATTAAATTAGAAAAGAAACCACCTATTATAACCACCCAAATAGTAGGCTTTTGCCAAGAAAAATCAAGATAGGTTAATGTGAGTTTGTGTGTTTTCAAAGCCTCGTTAAAAAGAGGCTTGAAGTCGCTTCCTAAACTGGAAATAATGACAACAAGCGATAAGATGGCACCACCCATAAGAACTATTACTTGCACCACATCTGTCCATATAACAGCCTCTATACCACCAATTAAGGTGTAAATGATGCTAAAAGCACCTACAACCAAAATACATACAGAAATATCAATACCAGTAACAAGCGATAAAGCAATGGCGGGTAAGTACAATACAATGGCAATTCTTCCTATTTGGAATAGCATAAACGATGCACTTCCAAATAGCCTTACAGTAAGATTAAAGCGCTGTTCTAAGTACTCGTAAGCGGTTGTTATTTTCAGTTTTCTAAAAACAGGTATAAATAGTAAAACAACTACAATGGTCGATAATAAAACACTTAAGTTGTAAAAGAAATATGACCAATCGGTAGCAAAAGTTTTGGCAGGAATTGCCATGAATGTAATGGCACTAAGCGCTGTGCCAAATACACTTAAGCCTGCTGCCCACCAAGGAATTCTACCCCCTCCAGTAAAGTAATCGTTAGTTGATTTCTGCCTAGATGAAAAATAGATGCCAATAGCCAAAAGTATTACAAAATAGCACGCTAATACGGTGTAGTTTAACCATCCAAAGCTACCCTGTGTAGTTTTTATAGAACCCTGTAGAATATCTTTGGTGCGTATACCCGGACGTATTTCGCCCATAGGTATTATAATGTTAGCATCCCAAAGCATTGCATTTGTTGTAACAGGTGCTATTTCTGGCATATAGCTTGCTATTTGTATGGTATTGGTAATAGTGTTGAATGACCATATATTTTTACTAAATCCACTATGGTTTGTATATTCGTTGGTTAGTAGTTGTTGCAAAGAGTCTTTTTCCTTAACAGATGGTGCGGTCCTAATTTTTTGTTCTAGGGAAGATCTATCTAAAAGTCTTTCGCCTTCATCACCACCAAATATCAAAATGGAATTTGAACCATAGGCTAGGGAAGGAGCTGCCATCACTTGGGGAAATTTTTTCAGATGATGCCAAATCTCTTTTTCAAAATCGAAATAATAGCCATCATTTAAGAGTTCCATTGTATTTGAAGAAGAAGATCTCCCTCCAAATAGGTATAAACAATTAGATGTTCCATTGTTCTGTATGGCATAGGCAGGCATTTGCCTGTTAACCCCAGGGCAAGGCTTTAAACTTTTCCAAACAGCTTCTTTTGAACCGCTAATTAATTTTGAAAGAGGTAACTTTATAAACTTGTTTTCGTTGTTCTGTATTCCAGTTAGATAGACATTATTATTGTAAATTCCTCCAGCTGTTACAAGAAATCCTTCGGGTAAATTACCAAGTGTTTTAGTAGTTACTTTTTTGTTTTCAAAATTCCATGAAATTAACACAATATTGGTGACCAATCCATTTTCGTTATTGCCTCCAATACATAAAAGTCCTTCTGGTATAGCAAGACTAATACCATAGGCCATAGAGGTAGGGAGATTTTTTTTGGAAGTATACCACTGGTAGTCATCATCATCCTTTATGACAGCAAAAATAGCATCACTCCACATTTTTTTACCGCCTTCCCAAGGCAGAGCCTTAGGGAAATTAGCACCTCCAGCAATTAATAAAGCGTTGTTGTTAATGCCCGAAAAGCTGCCAGCTAATCCTTTTGAAGGGTAATTTTGATTGTTAGGTAGTTTGGTAGCAATACTCCAGTTAAAGCTAACGGTGTCTTTTTTGTGTGATTGGTTTTGGGCGTAAAAATTGCTGCAGAAGAGTAATATCCAAATAATAATGAGTATGTTGATTTGCTTATAATTGGTTGTAATTTTTAAATGCTGTTCCATTGGATAGTTTTGTTTTTTTTAAATTTATTCTTCAGCTTTTGTGGAGTTGCTCCAATTGTCGGTTCTAAAAGGATACCGGTAAGAGGATTGCTCGGCAAAAAAATAAGCTATGGCACTAAAATCCTTTACATTATCAGGCGATGCATGTTGCCATTCTTTATATTTTCCCACATGGTTTAGAGGTGTTTTAGATGTCCAGTGTTCAACGGTAAAAAGACGTAAATTAGGATTGTTTGCTCTCGCAAGTGTTTCTAGATTATGAAAGGTTGGTTGTCCAGAATATCCTTTTAGGGTCTGTTCCATATTGGATTGTCCAGAACATAGCCAAACCTCACCAAATAAAATATTTTCCAGTAAGATATTAGATGTTTTTCCTGAGATCTTTATTGTTTGAGGACTCTTGTCATTAGTCGTTTTTATAGCTATTCTCCAGTGGCCATCTTTATTGGTTTTGGTCTTTATTTCATCGTTAAGCCATGGAAATTTAAAGGTTATACTTTCTTTAGCATCTGCCCACCCCCATAAAACAACAGACGTGTTACGCTGTAAAACCATATTTGAGGATATAACAGGGGGAAGCTTTATATCAGCATAAACTACTTGTGAATTAAAGAGATTTAGTGATGCTACAACTAATAATATTTTAACGAATATTTTCATTTTCGGTCGTGTGGAGAAGTTTTACGAGATAATCAATATATAATTATAACCACAAATTTAAGTTTATTAAAAAAGATCACTAGGAGTGAAAAGCCTAATGATCTTTTTTATCAACTAAACTAAAACATTATAAGTTATAAAGAGTAGCCACTTCTTCTGGAGTTAATGCTTTATTGTAAATAAGCATTTCATCCATTAAACCATTAAAGAAAACAGCCGTATCAAATGAACCAGGACCTCCTTTTTCTTGTCCCCCAATTTTAAAATCCTGCTCGTTTGAAACGTCTTTTGCAGGTGTAACGTCTTTATCTAAAATGAGTACGCCATCTACATATACATGGGTTTGTGTTGCATCACGAACCCCAACTATAAAATGCCATTGGCCATCAGTAATTGAAGTGATATTGTTGTCACCAACATTTATGATAGCTCCTCCAGTTGAGTCTTCGGTATCAAAGCGTAAAAGGCGAGAGGTGGTATTATCTCCCATACGCATCCAAGTTTGATTATCACCACCAGCTAAAGCACCACTTTCTTGCCATAGCATCATTTTTGAGGTAATATCTGTTTTTATCCATACACCAACTGAAAAATCGGAAGTATCAAAGTTAAGTGCTGCATTATCCGGAACAACAATGGCTGCAGTACTATCAAAAACGGCAGCTTTTTCGGCACCTTTACGATCTACACCGTTATAGACAATGGTTTCAGGTGCGTTTGTGGTTAGCATATTTGGTCCAGCGTCTGTGGCATCGGTGTCAAAAGGGAAAAACGCTGCTAAACCATCTCCAGGAACTACGTATATGTAATCTGTTTTTTCTACAGTAGAACTTTTATTTGGGTTACTAGCAACTAATGTTACTTTGTAACGACCTGGTGTATTATATGTTATGGTAGGGTTTTTTGCTGTGGAAGTAGAAGGAGTACCACCTTCAAAAGTCCAAGTGTAAGTATCTGCCGTACCAACAGATATATCGGTAAATTGAACTGATTTTCCAGTATAGACATTAGTGGCATCTGCTATAAAATTGGCACTTACCGAAGTATTATCAATAACGGTAAGAATATCGGTTTTTACAATTTGATCGGAAAAATCACTATTAGAAACCGTTAATTTTACAGAATAAACATTGGGTTCGGAAAATGCAATAACAGGATTTTGTTCTGTTGAGGTAATGGTGCTTCCTGTTTTAGGAATAAATTCCCAATTCCAGCTTGTGGCATCGCCTGTAGATTTATCTGTGAAAATTACATTTTCATTTTGTACAGAACTATTGGTGTTTATTTCAAAGTCGGCAACCACTTGAGAAGATTTAACAACAATAAACGCTTCTCTGGTTAGTTCTTTGTTTTTAGCAGCATCACTTACTTTAAGGGTTACTTTGTAAGTTCCTGGAGTATCGTATGTAACTTCGGGACTTTGTAATGTTGAAGTTGCAGGAGCACCTCCTTCAAACGTCCAGTCCCATTTAGAGATATCCCCAATGGAAAGGTCTTTAAACTTAATAGTAGTGCCAGCCGTAATGTTTTGTACATCTGCTGTAAAATCGACATCTATGGTCGCAAGTTCTGTATTGTTATCGCTGCATGAAAAGATTATAGCAAAGCAGCTAAAAATAATTGGTAGTACTCTTAATAGTTTCATTTGTTTTAGTTTAAATTTATTTAGTTAATTTTAGAAATATCAAAGGTTTCAAATGATATGCCTTGGTAACGATCGTTGGTAGTTTCTCCTGCTTCGTATAGAATGGCTACACGGTTTTCGTTGTAGTTCTCTAAATCGGAATAGGCAGCAAAGCCATTATTGAGTAGAAGAGAACCAGTCCAAGTTAGTCCGTCATTTTTACTTAGCCTTATGGTCATGTTCTTTCTCTCATCGGTATCTGATGGATTTGAGAAGAGAAGAATATTACTGGTAAAGCTAAATCGGTGTAAACTAGCTTGTACGGTAGGACTAATAAGCGTATTATCTACACCTAGGTAAGTCCAGTTAATGCCTCCATCAGAGCTAGTAGCTATTTTTCTGCGGTGTTCAGTGCCTGAATTTCTCATATTAAGCATTAAGTTGTTGTTAGATAATTCGGCAACTTCACATTCATTGGTTTTAGACTCAGGCACAACACCTCCAAGCGACCAAGTAGTTCCATGGTCATCAGAATATATAATATGCGAAAATCCATTGTGGTTATTGTCTATAAAATCACACCCAACTACCAAACGGCCTTTGTAAGTGCCATTTTTAATTGTAATGCCAGAACCAGGACCAGTGGCGTACCAACGCCAATTGTTCTGTTTTACGGTTGAGGTGATTTCTTTTGGCATACTCCAGGATTTACCTTTATCTGAAGAAGTTAGAACAAAAACCCTTCTAGTGTCAATAGAGGAACCGTTAACAATCTTACTAAGGTCATCACTTCCATTATTCCATGTGGAAAGCAGTATGACTTTGCCCGTTTTGTCGTCCCAAATGGGAGCAGGATTGCCACAGGTGTTATCGGCATCACTCCAAACAACAATATTGCTGCTCCAGGTAAACCCATTGTCTTCCGATCGTTTTACAATTAAATCAATATTTCCTGTGTCGCTACAGCTATTTTTGCGTCCTTCGGCAAAAGCTAATAACGTATTGCTATCTACTCTTAAAAGGGCAGGTATTCTATAGCAGGTATAGTTTTCCATAGCTTTTTTGAAAATAAAATTGAGACCCTCGGATCCTGGGAATTCAGAAGAGTTATTGTTACCATCATCAATAACACTACCTCCAGGATCTTTGGAACAATTATATAGTAACGCTATGCCATATAATAATAAGATACTAATATGGTTGTTAAATAACTTCATAGATGGTATTAAGCTTTATTTTTAATTGGGTCTTTTACAGAATTAAAGAAGCCATTATTTAACAGAAATTTTTCCAATTGTTGGTACTCAGAAGTACTTAAAGGCAATACGGGTGACTTAGTAGGGCCAAAATCGTGGCCTACCATTTTCATGATGGCCTTTTGGGCTGCCAATCCGTCGTATTTTAAAAACCCTTGGATGTAAAGTACGATGGTGTTGTATTCTTTTCTAGCATTTTCATAATCGTTATTGTTGAAATACTTGTGGAGTTTTTGAAAATTAGGCAATAAAAAATTGTAGGTACTACCTATAAAAGTGTCGGCACCAATAGATAGTGCGGGAAGATATAACTCATCCAACCCAAAAAACATTTTATAACGGTCACCAAACTCTGCGCAACAACGTTGGTAATCATCTAAATTATTGGAAGTGTATTTAATGCCTTTCAATTGGGGCAGTTTACCATCTATGGCGTCTAAAAAATCCATCATTTTAAAACCTAGTCCGGTCTTTCCAGGAATATGGTAGTATATAAAAGGAATACTATCTTGGCAATTGGCCATATTTTCTACGGCATATACCAGTTGCTGAATACTGCTTATACTATAATAAGATGGTGGTGTTGCAGAAACAGCGTAAGCCCCATTGCTAACAGCATGTTGCGTTAGTTGAGCACTAACTTTATAACTAGAATGGCTAACTCCCACAATAACGGGAACCTGTCCATTCACAGCTTCCAAATAGGCTTCGGCTATTGCAAAACGTTCCGCAATTGTACAGGACATACCCTCACCGGTACTTCCGTTAATATAAAAACCTTTTATGCCTTGATCTATTAGAGAGTTCACTAGCTTGGGGATAGTTGTTAGGTTTAGCTCACCATTGGTGTTAAAAGGGCTAAACCCAGCTGCAATGATTCCGTTTATATCTAATTTCATAATTTATTAAGATGTTTTTTAATTAAAACCTTCGGTTTGTTCAATAAGATTGTTTTCAGCAATGATGTTATTGTTTACTGGCCACAGCAATGGAATTGTTTTTCCAACTAAATTGGGCACTTCGGTATAGATGTTTATGACACTTTCAGCATTAAAACGTACCAAATCCCAATAGCGTTTCAGTTCTAAAAACAGTTCCCTGCCACGTTCATTCAATACTTCTTTTTCTACAGATTGTTTGTCCAAAGCTCCAGAATATAGAGCTGTATGTGCACGGTTTTTTATTAGGTTTAAATCGGTAACAGCTGCTTGTAAATGAGCTGCATCTCCTATGGCAGCATTAGCTTCAGCTCTTAGTAATACCAAATCCCCCCATCTGTAAATAATAACATCGTTGTCGTAAAAGGTATCATTGTTATAGTTTGTACCTCTAAATTTGTTTTGGCTATAACTTAGAATATCGGGTTCTGTTCCAGCATCGGGACCATCTTGAGTAAGTATAGGGATAAAACTTCTAATGGTACGTTGGTCGTTGGTATCTGTAAACAGAGCCATTATTTTATCGCTTGGGCGATAATTGTGTCTGGCATTTAAACTGGTAGAAGTAGGGACATCTGGGTTTAATACAGGATCTACTTGAATATCTCTAGAAGTTAGAGTGCTGGCGTACATGCCATCCTTTTCGTTAAAGTCGAAGAAGCTTGCGAAAATAACTTCATTATTTTCTTTTATATCAAAGATATCTCCAAATTTGGATAGTAAATTTACCCCGCTAATATTGTTTACAGCCGTAATGGCTTTATTGTAGTAAGCATCACCACCGTTATATACTTTGCCATACCATAAGCTAGCGTCTGCTTCTAATGCATAAGCAGCGGGTTTACTGGCCATATATTTGGTAGAGCTAAACCCAGTAGATGGAAGTTGGTCTATTGCACTGGTTATATCTGTAAATACTTGATTCATAATATCTTTGGCAGCTGTTCTTCCCGCTAAAGGAGTATTTTGGTCTACAGGGTCTAATAGAAGTGGCACATCTCCCCATATTTTTACCATTTGAAAATAGATAAAAGCCCTTAAAAAATAGGCTTCACCCATGATTTGCCTTTTTTTCGTATTGCTAGAGAATTCTATTTTCTGTGCAGTTGTTAAAACGATATTTACATTGTTTATTAAGTTGTAGTTTGTGCGCCAGTTGGGACCGTTGGAACCAGAAAGGTTTTCACCCCAGGCATCGGAAACGGAACCAATTAAACCGACATCGAACGAATCACTACGGTCTTCGCCATAAGTAGTTCTATTGTATTCACTGCGAACACCATTGTAAAGCCCAATTAAAATGGCTCTTAAATCGTCTTCAGATTTAGGAAAGTTCCCTGTAGAAATACTGGATGGATTTTCTGTGTCCAATACACTTTCAATACATGATTGAAAGGTAAATGTGCTAATTAATATGATTAATATGATTAATTTAGATAACTTCATCTTGTTAGTTTTTAAAAAGTTATATTTAAGCCTATTGTGATTTGAAATGGTCTTGGATAAATCCCTTCGTCGATACCATCATAGATTTCGGGAGTTAAACCACTGTATTTTGTCCAGTAACCTAAATTGTTGGCACTTGTGTTGATGTTGAAATTGGTAATCCCAATTTTATCTAGCCCTGTTTCTTTAAGAGGTATTTGGTAAGATAAACGTATTTCTCTAAAAGCTATATAGTCTCCTTTGTCAAAGTAAAGGGTACTTCCCGTTCCGTTACTAGTACTTCCAAAAGGTCCTAGATTTTCATTAGAGCCTAAGTTTCTTACGTGGTTTCGGTAGCCGTTATCAACATCTGAAGCATTGTCGTATCTAGGGTATTTGGCAATATTACCTTGTTCTTTCCAGAAATTACCCTGTAAAACATCGGTAAGTGTCATAACATTGTTTCTGGCATTACCGTTTGCCCTTGCTTTCCATCCGTTATTAATAACATTGCCAAAAGCGTAGTCGAGAGAAAATCTTAATTGAAATCCTTTATATGAAAAGGTATTTACCATACCACCCAGTTTATCGGGAGTTGCATAACCAACAAAAACCAGATCCTTATCGTCTATAATATTGTCTCCATTTACATCTCTCCAAATGGCATCACCTCCGTGTTTTGGATCTCCAACTTTAGAGCCAGAAACCAGCATATCTACAGGAGCGTTGGCCGCATCTGCATCGGTTGCATATACTCCAATCATATCGAATGCCCAAATACCATAAGGGCGTTCACCTTCTGCCAACCCTCCAACTTCAACAAGATCACCGTTTTTGTTGTAAACTATACCACCATTAATTCTGTTTTTTGCGCGCCCGTTATGTGGTAAGTCGACTACGACAGTTTTGTTGTAAGCAAAGTTAAAATCGCTATGCCATTTAAAGTTTTCCCCGTCTATAACATTAGCTCCAATTTCTACCTCTATACCACTATTTCGTAAGCTACCTACGTTGGCTCTAATGGAACTGAACCCTGTTTGTTGTGGTAACGGGCGGTCTACTAAACGATCATCGGTTAGTTTGTTGTAGTAATCGACAAGCAAGTTGATACGATTATTAAAAAAGCCTAAATCTACACCAACATCAAATGTGGTAGTGGTTTCCCATCTTAGGTCGGTATTTGCTAATTGAGAAAGAAGGGAACCTCCTTGTGAGTTATAGAAAATTGATGAAAATTGACCTTGGGTATCCGATAAGGTTAAACCAGACAGAGAACCGGCTTGTCCCCAACTAGAACGTAGTTTAAACTTATTGAATGTTTTGGATTTCCAGAAGGATTCTTCATGGATATTCCAACCAGCTGAAAATGCAGGAAAGAAAGCAAAACGATTGTTTGCGGCAAATTGTGAAGCACCATCGTTTCTATAACTGGCAGATAATAAATACTTTCCTTTATAATCGTAGCTTAAACGACCAAAATTACTGAAGAGTTTGTTTTCTACAATGGTACTGGAAACACGTTCTTGGTCGGTTGCAGATCCATTAAGGGTTTGAATAATATCTGTTGAACCATTGGCACCGCTTCCAGAAAAAGCTTCCCTACGTTCTTTGGTGTAGTTAACGCCCCAAACAGCATCTATATGGTGGTTGCCAAATTTGTTTTCGTAACTAAAAATACCATTAATTAAAAATTGATTATTGGCCACTTCACTTCTGGCCATGGCTCTGTTAGTGATTTCTGGTGACGCTTTTTCGAAAAAGTTATAATTGTAGTCGTCCCTAAAGAATGATGTAGATGGCTTGAAATGCAGTTTATTCCAAATTTTCCAGTCGAGCCCGAAATTCAACGTGTAATAATACGTTTTTTGATTAGCATTTTGATAGTACAATTCATGTAGCCTGTTTCTGGGCGAGCTGGTTAATTCTCCTAAGGCAGGAGTTCCGTCGTCATTATATAATCTAAGCGTATGCGGAAGTCTTGAAGACCTGTTAATAGAGTTGTTGGCATTTTTTACTTCATCGCTTTTTTGATAACTAAAATTAACACCAGCATTTACGGAAACCCTATTTGAAACATCGAAATTGCCATTAAACAAACCTGTGAAACGATTAAATCCAGTTCCTAAAAAAGTACCTTCTTGGTCTAAATACCCTATACTAAGGTTCATATTACTATTTTCGTTTCCTTGACTAAATCTAAAGTTAACATCATTAAGTTGTGCAGGAACGAATATTAAATCATCGTAGTGATTGTCTTTAAAAATCAAGGTTTCTCCAGTAACAGGATCCTTCATGGTTTGGTACCCTTTGTTGTCCAGAAGATTGGCCACATAGGCTTGTCCTTCGGCAGCAATAACATCATCTAAAAAGGCTAATGAGTTTCGGTTGTATCCATATTGCCCTTGTTGTGTGATATTTTGTGTACTGTAACCAAATTTAGTGCCTGAAAGCCTATCACCTGGGTTTTCAAGATTAATGCCTTTGGCTGCAGCTATACGAGAAACTCTAATATACTCTTCAGCTGTAGACCAATTATAACGATTTAATTGTTCTGCTACACCTGTTCTGTAATTAATTGAAAATGAGCCTTTTTGATTGCGTTCGCCAGATTTTGTAGTGATGATGATAATACCATTAGCAGCTCTTGCCCCATAAATAGCAGAAGCCGCTGCATCTTTTAATACTTGAACCGATTCTATATCGGTAGGGTTCAACCCATTTAAATTGGTTCTGTATACGCCATCAATAACATATAATGGTCTGTTACCCGAACCACCAGGTTTTTCTTGGGTGCCACCACGTATGTAAACGCTGGCACCTTCACCAGGTTGTCCAGAGGTTGGCAATACGGTTAATCCAGCTACCTTTCCCTGTAAAGCTTGTAATGGGTTTGCAGCTGGCGTTGTAACAACTTGGGAAACATCAATTTTTGAAACAGCACTTGAAACGAGGTTACGTGATTGTTTTCCGTAACCAATAACCACCACATCATTTAGTTTTTCCAAGTTAGGCTCTAAACTAACATTAATTTTTTTTTGGTTTTTGATTTGAACTTCCGAGATATTGTAACCTATATAGGAAAATTGAAGTATTTGGTTTGCATTTGCAATAATCTTGTAGTTCCCATCAAAATCTGAGGATGTTCCATTGGAAGTATCCTTTATAATAATATTTACTCCAGGTAAAGGAAGTCCCTTTTCATCTGTAACTGTTCCTGTTACTGTAACTTGTTGGGCAACACCTAAAGTGCCCATAAAACAAAAAATAAGTATTAATAATTTAGAAGACATGTTTAGTTCGTTTTTGTTTGTAAATTATATTGTAGGACAATATGATTTTACGAATATATTACAAAAATGTATGTTAACCAAAAATCTTTTATATTTTTGTCTGTAAATTATCTAGAATTTTACTTCAATAATAATTATGAAAGAAAGCAATGGCAATTTTAAGCCAATACAAAAGATGAGTATGGTAGATCAGGTAGAAAAGGCTTTAAGGGTTTACTTTAAAGAGAACGGATTTAAACCCGGAGATAACCTACCTACCGAAAATGAACTGGCTCAAACAATGAATGTGAGTAGAAATGTGGTAAGGGAGTCGTTAAGCAGGTTTAGAATGCTGGGTTTAATCTCATCAAATAAAAAAAATGGGATAAGGTTGGAAAAGCTTAATCTGTTTTCAGCCTTAGAAAGGGTTATGGATCCTAATGTGTTGGACAAATCTACACTTCATGATCTTTTTGAATTACGTATTATGTTGGAAATAGGTATGGCAGATGCTATATATAGAAATATAACAGAGGAGCAGATTTTAAATTTGAGGCAAATAGTGGATAATTTCGAAAACAATAAAGGTAAGGTTAATAAAATTGACCACGAAATAAGTTTTCACTCTTCACTTTATAAAATTTCTAATAATGAAACGCTGTGTGGCTTTCAAAAGTATTTAAAAATAGTATTTGACTATGTTTTAAGTTTAGAAACTAAAGTGGACAATAAACTGGTGATTAACAGTAAGATTACTCATAGAGATTTGGTTGATTGTCTTGAAAATGGCACCGTGCAAGAATTTGGTAAATTGATGCATGACCATTTTAGCCCTTACTACGAAATGAATTTTTTAAGACAGACTTTAGAAGATTAAAGGTTTTCTTTTAGTAGGTCTTTTAAAGAAATCACTTGAAAGGTTAATTGAGACTGGCTGCCTTCATATACTACGCCAATAGTATTCTCGTCTATACTGGTAATACACGAATAACCTGCGCCTTTACCTTCGTCCAGCTCCAGCCAGTATTTTTCAGGCCATGTTTTGCCATCATCAAAACTAACTTTTATGGTTTGATTAGTTCGAGCCTTTTTGGAATTGGGGTTGCTAAAAAGTAGCAGGTGTTTTCGAGTACCGTTATTATCAACATAGTCATGTTTATGGATGCTTGCCATGCATTGGGGCTCTATAAGCGTATGATTAGACGTGTGGTGTTGTGTCCAAGTTTCACCAAGATTTGTAGTAACTGCTATATTTCTGCCGTTGTTTTCGGTAAAATTGTTCTTGTTGTCGTTGTCTCTCATGTTCATCATTATAGAGCCATTTGTTAGCTGAACAATCATATTTTCGGTAGTGTTTTTCGCTGCAGGATTACTTGTATACCAAGTTTTACCTCCATCTTTACTGTAGGTTATATTGGAAAAAGTTTCACCAGTTTCATCTCGTCCTTCCGTTGGAAAAACAAGTGTACCATCATCTAAAGTAATACCATGTCCCGGTGCAGGAGCCAGCAACCACCATTTAGGATTTTTTACCATAGGAGTAATATTCATGGGGTCACTCCACGTTTTTCCATCATCGGTACTTTTTGTTATTAAAAATTGACTGGTTTCTTTTATGCCTAAGCCAGGTTGAGAACCCTTATTTTTCCATTGGTGGTTCCAATCTTCACTTTCTTTTGTTAAGCCTTCTACCCATTTGCCTTCATTATTAATTACCCCATGCATCCATAATCCAGCGACAAATATTGTTCCTGTATTTTTATCAACCAATATACAAGCGTCGCTTACACCATTAAATTTCTCGGGTAAATTTCCATAAGTTCCCATGTCTAAAACTGTTTGCATTGGGAGCCATGTGTTTCCATGATCTAAGGAACGACTAAGGCCTATATCTATATTTCCTTGTAAATCCCTTTTGGAGTCATGTCTTTCATCATAAATAGCAAGTAAAGTTCCTTTGTTGGAAGTTGCTAAACCAGGGATTCGGTAGGTATCAATACCATCATCATTATGCTGTTTTAAGGCTACACCTAATCGAAGTGCTTTAGGGGTGTCTTCTTTAGTAATAATAGATTTGTTGTTAATCTTAACGTCTTCAATTGATGCAGAAACTTTACTTGTTAAGTCGATAGCTTCTTTAAGTTCATAACTAATCCAAAAATAGTTATGCCCCTTTTGTAATATAATGTTATTGTCTAATAGGGTTTCTACTTGTTTTATGTTACTAATAGTTTTACCAAACTGTGTTTTATTATTAAATAGTGAATCAGATTTAGAGTAAAATACTCGGATAGCTTTAAGTGGTGTTGTATTGCTGTTTTTTATCTTCAATAAGATATTATTGGTGCTGTTTTTGTTAGTTGAATTAAAGATATCTAATCTAAATACAGGGTTGTCTGCTTTATTTTTTAAAACAGGATAATTAAAGCTTTTTGTAGTTGCAATAAAGTCGTTGTTTTGGCACGAGAGGATTAAAGACAGCAACCAGATAATTGAAAATGTTTTTTTCATGTTAAAAATATATTGTCCTACAATATTACAATTTATTTTTTTAAATAAAAATTAGTAGCTCAAATTAGTTATTTTCATTTAATTTTTGTTTAATCAATATTAAAATATAAGAAATCTGATTTTCTAAAAAACTCTCCCTTACATTTATAAATTCTTTTATAATGGTGTTGATGAAGGACACATAGTTAAAAATAATTCCAAATCAGTAAACCCTTTAACAAATCTATTACTTGGTCTTTTTGGAATACTATTTATATTTTTCAGTTTCTCTAATGTGTTGGGATTTATAGATATAAGAGACAGAGCATCCCTCGTTTATGGTGGAGTTATCTTTGGGGTAATCTTTTTAGTGTTGTCGTTAAGAAATAATAAGCTTAGTAAGGGAAGAAATTCTAAAAAATAAACTTTTGGTTGATAAAAAATTGAGCAAAATTGGGAGATTAGGGTCTATGTATAGTATGGGACTCTAAAAGGTAAAATGCAATTTTTTACCATTACTGTTCGGGCTATAATGCACCCTCACTACTAAAAATATAAACCTATAATAATTTATAGCTGTGAAGCATGGTATAAACAAAAGTGTTCTATTGCAAACCCATAGTCAATCAGTGTTTAAAAAGGATTAATCAAATTGTCTCTTCTTTTGTCAGTGGTAATTTTACCGAAGACATGAATGACATCTGATTTTTATCAAATTTAGGATGATTTTCAATATTGTTGACTAATAGTTGACTATAAAAAATAAAAAAGCCCGTAAACACTAGTGTTACGAGCTTTATAAGCGGAGAAAGAGGAACTATCCGAAAAGTTAAAAACCTACTATTTAATTAGGTTTTTGAGAGGTCTAAAAAATTTAGTGACACCGAATTAGCCCCTTTTAATAAAACTTTAACATTTACAGTGTTATTTGATTGAATTTATACTTATTTGGTGATCTTTTGGGCTCTGTCGCATTTAAGTTAGTGAAAACTAATGATCTGTCTTATTTTATCAGATGATTTTCTAAGTATTCCAATATATTAAAATTTGTTTTAGGTTTTCAGATTTTGAAATATAGAAAGAAGACCACAATGAGACCCAAATCAATAATACAATAAACAAAACGATTCCTGTTTTTAAATCAAAAAATGCTATTATAAAACTTAAAATAAAGCCTCCAATTAAATTAACTAAAATGGCATTTCTAACACTCATATTTAATAATCCAGTCAAAAAATTCCAACCGATTAATTTATCGGTTATTACAATTTTTTCAGGATTGGAAAAATTAATAAATATCATGTGTGAAAAGTCCATCTTAACTATTAGTTCTTCACTATCTCGTTGATAATTGTAATCAAATTTTTTTAAAAAGTCTTCTGTTTTTTCAAGCTTCATAATTTACTATATTTAATCCACCTTTAATGTTTTTAAAAATACTTTGATTAAAATAATTGTTTTCATTGAAATACAGCGATTTTGTATGTTAAGGTATTGTAATCATTATTGATATTGGGGAAGCCCTCAATACGAATTAGTTGTTTAATAAAATAGAATGATTATTTAACATTTAATTAAAGTAAAGTTGACAAGTACATTTCATTAACGGTTATCACATCAACTAATTTAGCAACATAATATTTTTAAAGTTTTTAAATCTCATTTAAACCATGAAAAACATAATCGTAAAAATGGCTTTAATAAGTTTGGCAATCTACTTTACCGCCTGTAGCTCTTATACAAAAGAGTATTTCGTAAAGACAGATGAAACCTCAAAGCATTATAATGCTTACGATTTCAAAACACTTCATGGAGTATCACTTCCTGTTTTAATGCCATATAATCGTATTATTGATCCGGCAGGGATAGTTGTTTCTTATGGAAACCCAGATTTAGAAAACCATAGTTTAGATATTCAGCCAATTCCAGATACAGATTTTTTAGCTATTGAAGATAGGTATGGGATAGCTATTTTGAATAGTAAAACAAAAAGAATTGTAAGCAGATGGTCTTATGAAGATAATGCAGTGTACAAAGATTTTATGAGTACTTATTCCGGTATTCAAGTTAAAAAGGAAAATAGTTTAACAGAAATATTCTGGAGTGGGGACAATAAAGGAAAAAAGATTGCTAAAGTATTTAAAGCAATCTGGGATGGAAAAAAAATAAAAATAAGTACTACGTATGATTTTATACCATTTGGAGATGCACCACTTGCTTTGCCAAATGAATTAGTTGTTAATTCAGAAAATGGGAAACAATTTTTATATGTGGTATTGAATGGAAATAATACCCTTGAAAAAATAGATTTACAGACCAAAGAAACAGTTTGGTCAGTTAGTACAGGGGTTGCGCCTTATGGGCTTGTCATTAATAGTAACAGAGCCTTTGTTACCAATTGGGGAGGTGATTTACCAGAGAATGATTCAAAACAGGAAACAGCAGGAGTGCCTTATGGTAAAGCATTTATAAACCCTGAAACAGGTGCTGTTTCTTCAGGTTCTGTTAGTGTGTTTTCAATTGATAATGGACATATTATCAAATCAATAGAAGTTGGAGGGCATCCAAACGATATCATTCAAAGTAATAATAAACAACACATTTATGTGTGTAATGGTAATACCGATAACGTTTATGTTATTAATGCAGAAACACTATCAATAGATGAGATTATTTCGGTGAAAATTGACAATGGAAGAGAAGGTTTTATTGGTGATTCTCCGAATGCTATGGCAATTAGTCCAGATGATTCTACTTTGTATGTTGCTAATGGAATGGATAATGCTTTGGCAGTTGTAAAATTAGCAGCTGAAAAAACAAAAAGCAGTTTACAAGGCTTTATTCCAACAGAAGCTTATCCAGGTGGGCTTAGTATTTATAATAATTACTTATTTGTAACCAATCTGGAAGGAGAGGGAGCTCGTGTAAATAGTTTAGAAATGGGCAATCAAGACAACATAACTGTAGGAGTAAAAAATGGAGCATATAATACACATCGTCAAAGGGCAACAGTTTCAATAATACCCATTCCAGATGATAAAAAACTGGCATCATACACAGAAAGAGTAAAAGCATTAATGCTTAATTTTAGAATAGAACTAGCTAAACTTTCTCCTCGAAAAAACCAGTCAGCTAAACCAATGCCGGAGCGTATTGGCGAACCTTCTGTTTTTAAACATGTAATATACATTATTAAGGAAAACAGAACATACGATCAAGTTTTAGGAGATATGGCAGAGGGCGATGGAAGCCCCCAATTATGCATTTTTGGAGATAGCATTACCCCTAACCAACACAAGATTGCCAAAGATTTTTTTTTAATGGATAATTACTATGCTTCTGGAAAGTGCTCTGCTGAAGGACATCAATGGACTGATGCTGCGATGGTTTCAGATTATGTTGAAAAAAATGTTAGAGCTTGGTTTAGAAGTTATCCGCACGTTCAAAATGATGCGATGGTATATAACGAAAAAGGATTTATTTGGAATAATGCCGCGGATCATGGTAAAACAGTTAGAATTTATGGGGAGGCTTGTGAACCAAATGTAGATCCAAATTTGAGTTGGACAGAAATTTACAATAATTATAAAGCAGGTAAACCTTTAGATTTTCATAATACAACTACCATTTCAAGGGTTGCTCCTTTATTATCACAAAATTATCCAGGATCGGATTACTTAAAAATTACAGATCAAATTAGGGCATCTGCTTTTATTGAGGAGTTAAAAGAATTTGAAAATATGCCAGGTGACGCATTTCCAGAATTGGTTGTTATGGCATTATCAGTAGATCATACCACAGGAACAAGACCGGGAATGCCAACCCCAAGGGCCATGGTTGCGGACAACGATTTGGCTTTGGGACGAATAGTTGGAGCTGTAAGCAAAAGCAAATTTTGGAAAGACACTGTTATTTTTGTAACAGAAGATGATTCGCAAGCGGGTTGGGACCATGTGTCTGCCTACAGAACAACAGGTTTTGTTATTAGTCCTTATAGCCGATTAAAAAAAACAATCAAAACGAATTATAATCAAACTTCGGTGGTAAGGTCCATAGAGCAAATTTTAGGAATACCTCCCATGAATTTAATGGATGCTACTGCTTTGCCGATGTTTAATTGTTTTCAAAATACCCCATCATTAGAGCCTTTCAACTATGTTGATAATAAAATCCCTTTAAATGAAATGAACCCTGATTTGTCCAATTTAAAAGGAAAATCATTATCCTATGCAAAACAATCAATGCGCCCAGAATTTGATCATATTGATTCTGGAAGTGATGATATTTTAAACCAAATCATTTGGTATAGCGTTAAAGGAAAAAAGAAATATCCATCGGCATTTGCCGGACATGAATCTGATGAGGATGATGATTGATACACTAAAGGTTTCAAGTTTTATTTACTTTTATTTAAAGTAAATGTGTCTTTGTTCTCTTGAAATTATTAAGAAAACATCAAATTTTGGTTTTATCCCCAATAATTTATTTAACTCTAACTTCATAATCAGGTAACGCTCCAATTGTATTTTCGTAGGTCAAAGTAAGAAGTGAAAATGAGGGCATTATTAATCTTTTTTTTATTGCAATACAAGCTTTTGGACAGCAAATAAAGTTTGAAAACTTCACGACCAACGAGGGCATTTCCAATAACTCTGTATCAGATATAGTAAATGATAAAGATGGTGGTTTATGGGTCGCTACTTGGGATGGTCTAAACTATTTTGATGGCTATAAATTTAAAATTTATAAGCATGATACTAACAATCCAAAAACGATTTCCAGTAACTATATAACCAAGTTAGAAAGAGATATCAACGGCTATATATGGCTGATTAGTAAAGAGGGAGATATAAATAAGTATATTGGTAACGGCAATTTTAAAAGTTTTAAGTTTAAATCAACCCCAAAAGACATAAAATTATCTAAGAATGGAAATATTTTAGTGGAAACAAATAATGTTTACTTCGAATATGTTGATGAATCTTTTAAAGAAATACCGTACAAGTCTCCACAACAAGAGGATTATAAAGGCTTAAAAAAAATAGTATTAGCAAAATATCCAAATATTATTGTAAATGATATTTTAAAAGATAAGTTAGGCAATATTTGGTTTGCAACTCGAAGAAATGGACTCTATATTATACCTAATGATTCTGAGAATTTAAATAACCATAAAATAAATCACTATACATACGATTTATATACACCATATGCATTTAAAAGTAATGAAATAGAAAAGCTTCATGAAGACGATTTTGGAAATATTTGGTTGGGACAAAAAGATGGGGGCTTAAGTATGGCTTATAGTGGTTCTGAAAAAATTTTCTCCATCACACCACATCCTATTAAATATCCACATTTGCCCAACGAAACCATAAGAGCAATAACTAAGGATAATAATGGAAAAATTTGGTTGGGATATTATAATAAAGGGCTCTATTTCTATAATAGTGAGACGCATTGCTATCAAAAATTTAAGGTAAAGGAAGCTGCTTCAAATTCAGATTGGGAGCGCATAAGAACATTATGTACTGCTAGTGATGGTACAATTTGGGCAGGTACATATGCGGGTATATTACGGATTCAAGGAGATAAATACGTTCATTATGAGTCAAGTAAAATAAAAGAGTTGCCCAATAATAGAAACTATTCAATTTATGAGGATCAAAACAATCAAATTTGGATTGCTTGTTGGGGAGGTTTAGCAAAATTCAATTTAAAAAAAGAAAAATTTGAAACATTTACTGGACAGAAGTTGTTAACCAATTATCATATTAGATGTGTAAAAAAAATAGGCAACTCGGTAGTATTGGCAACAGAAGAAAATGGGGTTCTTATATTAAATCTACTTGATGGCACTTTAGAACGGATTACAACTACTAATGGTCTTTTGGGAAACAGTGTTTATTCAATTTATATTGACGGGTTTTCTGGTAATTACTGGATTGCTTCCTTAGGTGGTGTAAGCGTTTTTAATAGTGAAAGTAAAGTGATTAAAAATATTACTGAAATCGATGGACTTCCAAGCCACATGGTATATGGAATTTTAGAGAATGGTGATAAAGTTTGGATTAGTACCACTAAGGGAATTGCTGCCATTGATAAAGAAAACTTTATGGTTACAGTATTTAATCCTAATCAAGGTTGGCAAGCACCAGAATTTTCAGAAGGTTCCTATTACCAAGACGCCAAAGGGGTATTGTTTTTTGGTGGTGTAAATGGGCTAAATTATTTTAACCCAAACGATATACAATTCAATCATCCGAAAGCTAAAATCAAATTGTTGGTTGATGGTAATGAAAATTACTCGGCTACCATTGAAAAAAGTTTTAGGGACAATCAATTAAGTCTTGAGGTTGTGCCCATTGTATTTCCAAAAAAAGATAAAAAGGATATTTATTATAAACTGGAAGGAAGAGATAAGGAATGGTGTTTATTAGTTGGCACAAACAAGATTAAGTACACAAATTTATCTTCTGGGAATTATGGTTTTCTTGTAAAAGAAGGTGAAAATGGGAAGGGAAAGCCTTTGCTTTTTTCGCTGCATGTTAAAAAGGCATTTTATGAAACTGCATTATTTTATGGATTGCTATCGGTTTTTATTTTGGTTGTTTCAATACTGTTTATTTTTTTTAAAAATAAAGTGGTTCTTGCCCAACGAAAAAATTTAGAAGCACAAATTATAGAACGTACTCGGGTGATTGAAAACCAGAAAATAGAACTTCAGAAAATCAATATAAAACTTGACAAAAAGAACAATAAAATCTTAAAGCAGAAAGAGAAACTTCTTTTATTGCACAATAATCTTAAAAATGGGGATTTTGAAATAGAAAAGTTTAAAACATTTGTCCTATCGGAATTTCAGGAACCAATATCCCAAATAATAAAGACTTCATCAGTATTGATAAAGGATGATTCAAAAGCCCAAAGAGACATAATTAATCAATCAGGTAAATTAGTGAACCTTATGGCGCAATGGAATTATTTAGATCATATAAAGGAAATTGGTTCTGTGAAAATATCGGCGATCAACCTGTTCCCAATGTTAAAAAGCAGTATCAACAAGCTGAAAAAACCATTGCAAGCAAATAAGGTTAATTTTAATTGCGATATAGATAGTACTCTTGGTTGGGTAGAAACAGATGTGTTGCGTTTGCGTTTATTAGTACAGTATTTTTTTAATGATATAAGTAAATATTCAGAAGAGGAAAGTACCTTAAATATAAAAATTCTTAATAAAGGTGGTTTTTTGGTAGTTCAGGTTGTATCCAATAGTTCCATTTTAAATAATAATTGGTATAACATATCGCATTATAGTCCTTACTTTAAAGCAGTAAAATCATTGTTGCAGGATTTAAAAGGAGATTTTGTTGATACTATTTCTAATGAAAGATTTCAAATTACCATTCATATCCCAATCTCTATTATTAATCCAGAGGCCAGACCAACAGAAACAATTTCTTGGAAACATTTCAGTTCAGAAATTGATTTATCGTCTGAACAGCAATACATTTTAGTTTTTAGCGATGAGCTAAATCATGTGGCAGCCAATCAAGTATTGGGGAATTCTAACAAGTATAATCTGATTTTTGAAAGCTCAGTCTCAAATTTAAATACGGCTGTAAATCAAATAAATATCCCTTTAATAGTATTTTATCAAACCAAATTTTCAAAAGAATTGATATATTTTTTTAACTCTAATAAAGAGTCAAAAAACATTAAAACACCAATGGTTTATATCTCCGAGGATATTGATTATGAATTACACGAACAATCGATAGAATTTGGTATAGATACCCTTATCCAATTGCCAGCCAGTGAGTCTTTTATACGTAAAAAAATAGCCTACTTAATTAGTAAAAAGCAAAAGGCAGCCGAAGAGAATAAATTTCAAAAAAAAATATTTGATATTTTAACGGAAAAAGAACCCTTGATAACCTCTAAAGATAAATTGCTTAGAAGCAGTCTTGAGATTATTAAAAACGAATTACAGAACCCTTCCTTTAACGTGGAAATGCTTGTGGAACAGTTGGGCGTGTCTAGGGTCAAATGCTATAGGCTATTTAAAGATGCTTTTAAGCAATCACCGTCAGATATAATCACGTCGCTTAGGTTACAAAAAGCCGAGGCCTTATTAAAAACAAAAAAACTAAACGTATCTGAAGTTAGTTTTGAATGTGGTTATAACGACCCGAAATATTTTGGACGCTCCTTTAAGAAGTATTTTGGAAAAAGCCCTAAAGAGTTTAAAGAACACCTTATTTAGTATTCCTGTTACTGCAAGATTTTCTCAATGTTAGGGTATTGTTAATGCAACTAAAATACTCTTTTTTATGGTTTTTTTACACCAATTTGAATGGTTTGTCCGCTTCTTGGAAACAAAATTACCCCCTATCCAAACCATCATAAAATACTTTTGTCATAAATAACAAAAATTTTATATAAATGAAAAAAGTTTACTTAATATTGATTCTTGCTCTAGGATCTATATCTTATTCCTTTGCGCAAGTAACTGTTACTGGAAACGTCGTTTCAGGTACAGATGGAATACCATTACCAGGAGTTTCAATTGTTTTAAAAGAAGAACCAACTAAAGGAAGTTCTACTGATTTTGACGGAAACTTTTCTATGCAATTAAATAAGGACAAAGGTATTTTGGTTTTTTCTTTTTTAGGATATGAAACAAAAGAAGTACCTTATTCAGGAAACCAAACCTTGAGCGTTACTTTAAAAGAGGAGGCCAGTGCTTTAGATGAAGTCGTCATTGTTGGTTACGGTTCGCAAAAAAAATCTGATGTGACTGGTTCCATTTCTTCTTTAAAGAGTGAAAGCTTCAATAAGGGCGTTGTAGCTAATGCTGGTCAACTTTTGCAAGGTAAGGTAGCGGGCGTAAATGTGTCATCGGTAAGTGGTGAGCCAGGAGCGTCACAAGACATTATTATCAGAGGAGTAGGAAGTTTGCGTACAGGAACTACTCCACTATATGTAGTTGATGGGTTTGCCCTTGATAATACAGGCAATGGAGTTGCCTCTAACCCTTTAAACTTTATTAACCCACAAGATATTGAAAGTATTGATGTTCTTAAGGATGCTTCTGCTGCTGCTATTTATGGTGCAAGAGCAGCTAATGGAGTAGTTGTAATTACTACTAAAAAAGGAAAACTTGGGAAAACTCAAATAAACTTTTCAGTTTCTACTGCTTTTTCAACGCTTGCAAATAAAGTTGATGTGTTTAGTGCTGATGAATTTCGTAAACAAGTGACAGCTATTGGAGGAACACTTATTGATGGAGGTTCTGATACAGATTGGCAAGACACGTTAACAAGAACCGCTATTTCAAAGAATATCAACTTTTCAATGAGTGGAGCTTCAAGCCAATCGTCCTATTTTGCATCACTTAGTGCTGATGATCAAGAAGGTATTTTTAGAAACAGTGATTTAAAACGCTATTCAGGTCGTTTAAATTTAACTCAAAAAGCACTGGATAAT
>JBNKYB010000043.1:0-116511 GCA_050300615.1 Flavobacteriaceae bacterium
TTAAATATACTATACAAAAGGCTATAGTTTCTTTTTGTTTAAATGCTTTTGTATTATAAATAGCTAAGACAATAATTGTTATTATACTAAACAATGCCAAGTTCAATCCAACATTTTGTTTGTAAAAAAGTGAACTAAATAGTAATGCTCCGATGATTAGTGTTGCTTTCTTCATTATAGTTTATTTAAAAGTACTTTGAAATTCAAAGTAAAAGATTAAAAAAATAGTTATTGTTTATTAATTAATTTTTCGAGCGCGTCAATATGTTTTTTAAATTCTGCTCTACCTAATGTTGTAGTAGAGTAGCGAGTGTTGGGTTTTCTGCCTATAAATTGCTTTTCTACTTTTATATATTCAGCTTTTTCAAGGGCTTTGGTGTGACTTGCTAAATTTCCGTCTGTGGCACCTAATAATTCTTTCAACATATTAAAATCAGCATACTCATTCACCATTAAAACAGACATAATGCCTAATCTAATACGATGATCAAAAACTTTGTTTATGTTGTTAATTATGCTCATTTTTTATTTTTCCATCAATGCAGAATTCTTGTTGTTTATAGTTAATATGTTATTGAAAAAATAGTGTCCAAAAAGTAAAAATGAATATAGGTAATAGTGCTATTAATCTCCATTTTGAATTAGATATGTTGTTTTTGATGTAGTTATATATTAAGTATGATATTAGTAATGGCGTGCCAAAAATAACAATATAAAATGCAACGATTAATAAAATAAATGATACGTTTTCCATAGAATTTATTACCTATCATATTTAAAGTGCATCCAAGCTCCATAAACTATATGCATCACTCCAAAACCTAAAACCCAAAGCCAAAACCCATAACCTGGAAATAAAGTAGCAATTAAGCCTAATACGATTTCAATATAACCTAAGTATCTAATATCTCCAATACTATATTTAGAGGCATTTACTAAGGCCAGACCATAAAAAATAAGCATTAACCCACCTGTTTGACCATATTTACCGTTACTTAAAATGATTAAAATATATAAGCCTCCTGCAACCAAAGGAATTAAAAAGTTAACTACTAATCGTTTTGAGGTGGCATCCCACATTTTAGCATTGTTTTTTTTAGCTTTTCTAGTGGTTAAAACAATGCCTGTGATAATGCTAAAAAATGCCACTAGAAATAAATCCAGCAACACTAATCTGAAAATTTGCCCATCAAGAATTAAAGTTCCATAGCTGTATTGAGTTACTAACCAATAGGCAACAGCAGCTCCAATGAGCGCATAAATGCCAGCGAGTATTCCAGATAAACCACTTAGAGAAATAAAACGAGACGATTTATTCATTAAATCTTTTATCTCGTTAAGATCTTTTAAATAATCTTTTGATTCCATATAAAAGTACTTTGAAATACAAAGTAAATAAATTTATTTTAATTGAGCATCATAAAATTTTATTAAGTTTGAAAAAATAATAAATCTATTTTAAGCCGTGAATCCTGCAGAGCAATATATCATCAATCAACCAGAACCTTATAGGTCTATATTAATGCATTTGCAAGTAATCGTAGAGAACGTAATTCCTGAAGTAGAATTAAGGTATAAATATAAAATTCCATTTTATTATATCTACGGAAAACCATTTTGCTATTTTAATGCAAGCCATAAAAGAAAGTATGTCGATGTAGGTTTAGTAAAAGGACAACAAATACAAATGCATAAAGACCATTTAATAACTGAAAACAGAAAAAAAATGGTCTCTTTACGGTATGTTTCTTTAGAGTCTATTGACGACTCTGTTTTAGTAGATGTTCTAAATAATGCTAAAAACCTTTATTGATTTCTATACTTTAAAGATGCCTCCAATAGATATGATGCGTTGTAAATATCTGAAATGTTGCGATGCACTTTCAGCCGTATTGCTAGTTGTTCTTATGTCTGGCATATTAATATAGCCCCCTTTTAAATCGGTTTCAATAAAGAAATGCTTGAAGAATGTAAAATTTAACCCAACGTTTATAGAGGCACCATAACCAGCTAAATGGAACTCATCGTATCGGTCTTTTTGTAACAAGGTGGTATTTGTTTTTGGGTATAAAAATCCAAAACCTATCCCTTCGGTAAGGTTAATTTGAAATTTGTCTGTGTTTTTAATTTCAAAAAGCGAGGAGATATCATCAACTCTGGCAAATTCTGCATACACATAATTTAATCCGTTAGTGTGTTCAAATTTTAAAAAATCTTCAGAAACATAGAATTCTTCATTATCATAGATGCCATTGTAAATAGAGCCAGGTTCTGTCGGTGGCAGGTTTATGTATCCATCTAAAGTTTTATATCTATTTCTTTGCATAACATATTTCATGTGGTCTACACCAAGAGAAATAGCATAATGATCGTTAATATAATATCCAATTTTTACATTGGTTTGAGGAATTGTTATTCTCGTTGGATTAATATAGTCTATATGCCAACCTTTGGGTTTGTCTTTTGCAAAAGCATCGTATATTGTAAAATCGTAATTTTCACCTTTAAAGTGAATATCAGATTTTGAAAATGATTCTCTATTTCCGCCCCAACTTATAAAAAACTTTCCTTTTTTTGTTGCGGTATACTTTGTGGGTTCAGAATCTTGAGCAAAAATATTGATGCTAAATAATAGTAAAGTAAAGCCCAATAGGACTTTGTAGTTAAAATAATTCATGATTTTGGAAATAAATTATAGGGTGTTAATTGTTTTTCTTATAGCGATAAGATTTGTTAAAAGTTGTTCTAAATAATCTAAATGAAGCATGTTGGCGCCATCACTTTTGGCGTTTGCTGGATCAAAATGGGTTTCAATAAATAAACCATCTACATTATTAACAACGCCAGCTCGGGCAATAGTTTCAATCATATCTGGTCTTCCACCTGTTACGCCACTTGTTTGGTTAGGTTGTTGTAGCGAATGGGTAACATCCAGAACGGTTGGTGCAAAAGTTCTCATGGTTGGAATACCACGAAAATCAACAATCATGTCTTGGTATCCAAACATAGTGCCTCTATCGGTTATCCATGCTTTGTCGTTACCTGCATCTTTTACTTTTTGAACAGCATGTTTCATGCTTTCAGGGCTCATAAACTGTCCTTTTTTTAGGTTCACAACCTTACCTGTTTTTGCTGCCGCAACTACCAAATCTGTCTGACGGACCAAAAAAGCCGGTATTTGCAATACATCAACATATTGAGCGGCCAATTCGGCATCAGATATTTCATGAATATCCGTTACTGTTGGAATATCAAAAGCTCTAGAGACTTTTTCAAGAATTTTTAAAGCTTTTTCGTCTCCAATTCCAGTAAAACTATCAATTCTACTTCGGTTAGCTTTTTTAAAACTGCCTTTAAATATATAAGGAATTTCAAGTTTATCGGTTATTTTTACTGCTTTTTCAGCTATACGCATAGCCATGTCTTCGCCTTCAATAGCGCATGGGCCACATAGCAAGAAAAAATTATTTGAATTAGTGTGTTTTAGTTTAGGGACATTATTAAGCCGCATATCTTTACATTTAAAAATGCAAAGTTACGTATTTAAAAGCTTCTACGTATACTATTTCTTAATATCCATGAAGCCATAATAAAATGAGTAAACACAAAAAAACCGCTAAATATTAAAAGACTTTTGAACGATTGAGATATGGTTATCATACTAAATGTATCGGATAAATAGATAAGTATTAAGTATGAACTTAAACATAAAAAGGTAATACCTAGTGAAAAGTTTAAAGTTTTATTTGGTTTTATAATTTGCCAAAAAAAAGGAATGCTAAATAGTAAAATGGGATATGCTTTAATACCTTTAATGTCTGTAAACAATAACGTAGTTACAGCAATAAAATATAAATAAGGGACAAATTTGGAATAATTAATTAAAGTTTTCATTTTTTTTTGAGAGAGTTGAGAGAATTAAAAATACAATTTATATTTGTTTATTATAATTAAAAATAAAATTATTTTATCTGCTAATCAAGTGTTTAACTAAAATAGTTAGTTCAATTTATATAAAAATTAAAAATAACATTTAATTAACTAGATTCCAAAATATCACGTACATTTGCACGCTTAAAATAAGGCATATTATGGCTAATATAAAAAATATTGCAATTATTGCACACGTAGATCATGGAAAAACCACATTGGTTGACAAAATTATGTACCACTGTCATTTGTTTCGTGACAATGAAAATACTGGTGATTTAATTCTTGATAACAATGATTTAGAACGCGAAAGAGGTATTACCATTACATCTAAAAACGTTTCTGTGATTTATAAAGACACAAAAATCAACATCATTGATACTCCTGGTCACGCCGATTTTGGAGGTGAAGTAGAACGTGTTCTTAATATGGCCGATGGTGTTTTATTATTAGTAGATGCCTTTGAAGGACCTATGCCACAAACACGTTTTGTATTACAAAAAGCTATTGATTTAGGTTTAAAACCATGTGTGGTTATCAATAAAGTTGATAAGGAAAACTGTACGCCAGAAGAAGTACATGAATCTGTTTTTGATTTAATGTTCGAATTAGGGGCTGAAGAATGGCAATTAGACTTTCCAACCGTTTATGGATCTGCCAAAAATAACTGGATGAGTGAAGATTGGAAAAATGAAACCAAAACTATTGAACCTTTATTGGATATGGTTATTGAGCATATTCCATCTCCTAAAATAGAAGAAGGAACTACACAAATGTTAATTACATCTTTAGATTATTCTTCCTTTACAGGACGAATAGCTATTGGTCGTTTGCAACGTGGTGTACTTAAAACAGGAATGAACATTTCTTTGGTGAAAAGAGATGGTAAGATAGTAAAATCAAAAATTAAGGAGCTTCATGTTTTTGAAGGATTGGGGCGTAAAAAAGTAGAGAGTGTTCAAGCTGGAGATATTTGTGCTTTAGTTGGACTGGAAGGATTTGATATTGGAGATACTGTTGCAGATTTTGAAAACCCAGAAGGATTGAAAACTATTGCAATTGATGAGCCAACAATGAGTATGTTGTTCACTATAAATGATTCTCCTTTCTTTGGTAAAGATGGTAAATATGTAACTTCAAGGCATATTAAAGATAGATTAAATAAGGAGTTAGAAAAGAATTTAGCACTTCGTTTAGAAGAAACCGATAGTGCCGATAAATTTATGGTTTTTGGCCGTGGTGTACTGCATTTATCTGTACTTATAGAAACTATGCGTCGAGAAGGGTATGAGCTTCAAATTGGTCAGCCACAAGTTATTATCAGAGAAATCAATGGTGTAAAATGTGAACCAGTTGAAGAAATGACCATTGATTTACCAGAAACAGTATCGGGTAAAGCCATTGAAATGGTTTCGTTGCGTAAAGGTGAAATGTTGAGTATGGAAGCTAAAGGCGAACGCATGATTTGCAAATTCATTATTCCTTCAAGAGGGATTATAGGATTACGCAATCAATTATTAACAGCCACTGCCGGAGAAGCTATTATGGCGCACCGTTTTAAAGAGTATCAGCCATTAAAAGGAGGGATTCCAGAACGTCAAAATGGTAGTTTAGTGTCTATGGAAAAAGGTCAAGCTATTCCGTATTCAATCGATAAATTACAAGACAGAGGACGCTTTTTTGTTGATCCGGGTGAAGATATTTATGAAGGTCAGGTTATTGGCGAGAATTCTCGTGGTGACGATATGACCGTTAATGTAACCAAAACTAAAAAATTAAGTAACGTACGATCTTCTGGAGCTGACGATAAAGCTAAAATAGTGCCAGCTATTAAATTTTCGTTAGAAGAGGCTCTTGAATATATTCAAAAAGATGAGTATGTTGAGGTAACTCCTAAATTTTTACGTTTGCGTAAAATTCATCTAACCGAAGTAGAAAGAAAAAGAAACAAGATAGCATAATATGGAATTTATAGGAATTTCAGTGATAGAGTGGGTTGGTTATGCAGCTATGGCTACAGTACTAGTATCTTTTTTAATGAAGTCTGTAGTAAAATTACGGCTAGTTAACTCTTTCGGGTGTTTTCTATTTGTTATTTATGGCTTTATTTTATCTCCAATATCTAAGCCTGTTATCATAACTAACTTAGCCATACTTTTTATTAATTTATATTACTTAGCCTTCAAAAAGAATTAGAATATTTTTCTATATATATCTGTATTCAAAATTTTTAAGTGGCAATAAATGATTTTGTATATTTGGCTCGATTGAAAAAGCATAATGTTAAAAGATTGCTATGCAATTTTTATAGGATTTAGTTGTTTATTTCATGATAAAAGACAAAATCATATTAATTGAGAAAATTAATAGACTACATAAATAAAAAGGTTTTAGTTAAGATTGCCTCTTTGCAAACGGCTTCAGTATTAACTAGGATAATTGCGGGGATATTAACATCAAAAGCTATAGCTATTTTTATTGGAGTTGAAGGATTGGCTTTAATAGGGAATTTGCGAAACTTTGTAAGTTCTGTACAAACAGTTTCTATTTTAGGATTTTATAACGGTACAGTGCGTTATATAGCTGAGTTTAAGGATAACGCCGTAAAACTTAGTAGGGTTGTTTCAACTGTTTTTTATTTTGGGTTTATAGCAACAATTTTAGTTTCCTTCGCTTGCTATTTCAATGCAGAGACCATAAATAATCTAATTTTTCCTAGCTATAATAACTACGCTTATGTTATTAAGGTTTTTGCGTTAGTACTTCCATTTTATGCTCTGAATATGTTTTCATTTTCAATAATGAATGGATATTCAAATTATAAAATGCTAATAATCATTAATATTATTGGACAAATTTTGGGGGTTTCAATAACCTTACTTTTAATTTATCAAAATAAAATTGATGGTGCCTTAATTTCTATTGCCATAGCTGAGTCTCTTATATGTCTGATTACCTTGGTAGGTATTATTAACCGGCATAGTTTAGTTCCTCTTATTAAGGTAAAATCGGTAAGCTTTTCTTTTTTTAAGAAGATGAGCTCATATTCTTTAATGGCACTATTCTCTGCGGTTATATTGCCTTTGGTTGTTTTGGCTATTCGTTCGTATATAATTGATACGATAGGTTATAAAGATGCTGGTTTTTGGGAGGCTATGCTCAGAATTTCTAAGTATTATTTAATGCTCATTAGTTCGTTGATGGCGTTTTATATTTTACCGCGTTTTTCAGAAATTGAAGACGTTAAAGAGTTTAGAAAAGAGGTTCTTAGTTTTTATAAAACGGTTATGCCAATGTTTGCCTTTGGTTTAATTTTAATTTATTTTTTAAAATCTTACATTGTAACTGTTATTTTTTCAGATGAATTTCAGCCTGTTGGAGAGTTGTTTATGTGGCAATTATTAGGAGACTTTTTAAAAGTGTTATCCATTGTTATCGCCTATCAGTTTTTAGCTAAAAAAATGTTTTGGCACTATATAGTTACCGAAGCTTTTTTGGTAATTATCCTTTATTTAACAAGTATTTATTTTATTGATTTATATGGTGTTAAAGGAGCTGTTATTGGACATTTTGTAAGTTACTTAATGTACTATGTTTTAATTTTGTTAATATTCGGAACGTCTCTTTTCAAAGTCGATACGGTTAATAAAGCAAACTAAATATATTTGTAATGGAAAGCTATGTAATCATCAAATATTCACCGCTATTTTATGATGAGTGGAATGAATTTGTTATGACTTCAAAAAATGGAACCTTTTTATTTCATAGAGATTTTATGGATTACCATAAAGATAGGTTTGAGGATTTTTCTTTGATGGTTTTCAATAATAAAAAGCTTATTGCCATTTTTCCAGCAAATATAAAAAACCATATAGTGTATTCTCATAAAGGTTTAAGCTATGGAGGTTTTTTAGTCCAAAATAAAATAAGGATTAAAGATTTTGTTTTTGCTTTTAAAAGCTTGTTAATGTTTCTAGAAAATAAGAAAATTGAAAAACTATATTTAAAAAAAACACCAACTATTTATCATAAATATTTAAGTGAAGAAATGGATTATATTTTATCTGTTTTAGATGCAAAGGAATATACAAACGATAGTTATTTTGTGATAGATGACTTATCAAATTATTTGCCTAATAGAAATAGAAAACGGGCTATTAAAATATTTCGAGAAAAGGAACTAGTTATTTCAAATGAAGGTATTGATTTTTTCTGGGAGCATATTTTAAAAAAAAACCTCAAAGATAGATTTGGTGTGGATCCAGTTCATACAATTGATGAAATTAAATACTTGATGGAAAAATTTCCAAAAAATATTGTATTCTTTTCAGCCAAATTTAATGATGAGATCTTGGCAGGTGTTGTTATGTTTATTACAGATAATGTAGCACACTTTCAATATAGTTCTGGTACCGACAGTCGGTCTCAAAATGGGTCTTTAGATGCTATTTTTAACTCTATCATTAACGCCTACAGGGATAAAAAATATATTAGCTTTGGAAGCTCTTCAACAGATAATAGTTTGAAAATCAAAAAAGGATTAGCCTACTGGAAGGAAAGTTTTGGCGCAACATTAACGGCGCAAAAAAGCTATATAATAAATACTGGAAATCATTTAAATCTTTCGAATATATTTAAATGATACATTTTTTAGACTTACATAGAATTAATGAGCAATATCATAAAGATTTCAAAGAGAAATTCAATGAATTTTTAAATTCAGGCAGATATATATTAGGTGCTCAAGTTGAATTATTTGAAAAGGAATATGCTGATTTTTGTGGAACGACATATTGTGTAGGGACAAGTAATGGATTAGATGCTCTTCGATTAATTTTTGAAGCTTACAAAACACTTGGCTATCTAAAAAATGGGGATGAAGTTATTGTTCCTGCTAACACCTATATAGCATCAGTTTTAGCTATTAGCAACTCTGGTTTAAAACCTGTTTTAGTTGAACCAGATTTTAAAACATACAATATAGATATAACAAAAATAGAGCAAGCTATTACAACTAAAACAAAGGCTATTTTGGGCGTGCATCTATATGGGCAATTGTATGATGTAATAGCTCTCGAAAAAATTTGTAAGCAACATGATTTATTATTGATAGAAGATGCAGCCCAGGCTCATGGTGCTGTTTATAAAGACGATAGAAAAGCAGGAAATGTTTCTGATGCTGCTGCGTTTAGTTTTTACCCAACCAAAAATTTGGGTGCTTTAGGTGATGCTGGAGCCATTACAACAAATAATAAAGAATTGGCAGATATTATTTTTAAATTAAGAAATTATGGGAGAATATCTACTTATGAAAATGATTTAAAGGGATATAACTGTAGATTGGATGAGTTGCAAGCCGCCTTTTTAAGGATTAAACTAAAACGTTTGGACGATGATAATTCAAAGCGAAAATTTATTGCTAAATATTACATAGAGAAGATTAAATCAAGCATTATAATTTTGCCTAGTGTTTTAGATTGGAATTCTCATGTATTTCATCTTTTTGTTATAAGAAGTAAAAAAAGAAATGAACTTAAAGACTATTTACTCAAAAATGGAATAGAAACACTTGTTCACTATCCCATACCCATTCATAAACAACAAGCATTTAAAGAATTTTGTGGCTTAAAGGTGCCTGTAACCAAAAGTATTCATAGCGAAATTTTGAGTTTACCATTGCATTTGGGGTTGACTAAAAATGAAATTTCAAAGATAGTTTCTATTGTAAATCTCTTTAAGTGGAATCACTAAAAAAAAATAAAGACTTTTTTTTAGTGAAATTGTTTTCGGTAAATTCTGCTGGAGTAATTTTGAGAGCTGTTTTAGGTTTTGTTTCGCAAAAGTTAGTAGCAGTTTATTTAGGCCCAAATGGTATTGCATTAGTAGGTAATTTAAGAAATGCCATGAATTTGTTTGGTCTTTCTTCAACTTTAGGAATAGATCAAGGTGTTTTAAAATATCAATCTGAATTTGAATCAAAACCTAATGAATTAAAAAAACTGTACGAAAGTTCATTAGCATATAGTTTAATTGGGAGTGTAATTATTTTTTTGGTCTTATTTTTAGGGTCAACCTATTGGAGCACTTACTTATTAAAGACACCTGAATACAATTACTTATTTGTTATTCTTGCTTTTACATTGCCCTTTACAGCATTGTTCAATTTATGCTTTGCAATAATTAATGGTCAGTCAAATTATAAAAAAGCAACTCTTGTTTCTTTTACGGCTTATGCTTTAGTCACAATGCTTATTGTTTCTCTGGTTGCAAGCTATGCTTTACCCGGCACATTATTAGCCATTATTTTAACTCCAATTGCTCAAATACTATCCTTATTGGTTTTTGCAAGAAGTGAAATGTATTTGTTTTATGGTTTAAAAATAAGATTTCATAAATTTTTCAGAAATAAACTAGTTGCATTTATTACCATGTCTTTTGCTGCAGTTGTTCTAAGTAATATTGTTGAAATTCAATTGAGAAACTACTTAATAAATAAATTATCCATACAAGAGGCAGGTTATTGGACTTCTATGTTGAGCCTTTCAAATTATTATTTATCTTTTATGACGGGTGTCTATTCATTGTATATTTTACCAAAATATTCAAAAATGAAAAACATAAATGAATTTAAAAAAGAACTTTTGAGTATTTATAAAATAATAATTCCAATTTTTGCTTTTATGTTTATGGGGATTTATGTTTTTAGAGAGTTAATCATACAAATTCTTTACAGTAAAGAGTTTATACCCATGCAGAACTTGTTCAAATGGCAATTAATTGGTGATTTAGTCAAGATTGTAGCAATAATAATAGCTTATCAATTTATAGCACAAAAGGCATGGAAAACTTTTATTCTAACAGAAATCATTTCATATGTTTTACTGTATGTTTTTGGTGTTTTCTTTGTTTCAAAAATGGGAGTTGAGGGCATCGTTTTTGCACATTTTTTAAGATATGTGGTATATTTAATAATCATTCTATTTTTAGTTCAATATATTTTTAAAAAGGATAAAACTATTGATGAAAGCAAACATTCATGATTTAAAGATTCTTGATATTCCTAAAATAACTGACCCCAGGGGTAATCTGGCGGTAATTGAAAAAGATGTTATACCATTTCAGATTCATCGGGTTTACTATTTATTTGACGTGCCAAGTGGATCTCATAGAGGAGGACATGCACATAAACATTTAAATCAGTTTTTAATTGCGCTAAGTGGTAGCTTTGATGTTGTGGTTAAAGATGGAATAAATGAAAACAGAATAACACTGAACAATCCATCTAGGGGATTATTGATAACACCAAGTATTTGGCGGGAGTTAGAAAATTTTTCATCTGGTGCGGTTTGTTTGGTTGTCGCATCTGATGTTTACAAAGCAACAGATTATATTGAAGATTATGATGAGTATATTGAGTATAACTCACAACTTAAATAATTGAAATCAGTTTTCTAAACATCTTACTTTGGCTTGCCCAATAGTGGATGTAATCTTTAATACTTTTAGATTTTAGCTTGTTGAACATTTCTTTACCTAGCTCTCTTTTTTCAAAATAGCCAGATAAAAACAGTAATTCTTTGTAATAATTAGTTTTAAATGTATTGATAACCAGAGAGTCAAACGAGTACTTTTCACTAAAATACTCAAATAGTTTTTTCATTTGTTTTTTTAAAAATAAATGATTTTCAAAAGTTTTTTTATGTGAATATGAATCATTGTGCACTCTATAAATATGAAGAGATTTATTTATTAAAGCAAAATCGGTGTTCATTGCTAAATCAATCAAAATGGGATAATCTTCAATGGTTATATTTTGGTTTAAATAGGTGTCAAAGTCAACAAATTGATATAAAAAAGTTTTTCTAAAGCAAATTCCAACAGGCGTTATAAGACCTAATTGCAATTTTTGTTTATAAAGTTCTTTTGATGAGCCAATTAATTTTTTATTACAGAAGGTGATTTTTTTAAATGATCCTTCATATAATTTATCGTATCCACTATCCACAAATCCAAGACTGGAATCACTTTGTAAAACATCTACCATACTTTGTAGTGCATCATTGGTTTTTAACATGTCGTCACCAGCAATATCAAAAACAAATTCACCTTGGCATCTATCCAGTGTTGCTTTAAAGTTTTTTAAAATTCCTAATTGGGTTTTGTTTTTTTTTATCTTGAAAAGTTTAGGATGCCTATCTCTATGTTCATTGATGATTTGAAGTGTGTTGTCAGTAGAACAATCATCTCCAACTACAATTTCATAATCAAAATCAACTTTTTGTTTTAAAATGGATTGAATTGTTTCTTCAATGTGCTGTTCGTTGTTATATGTGATAAGGTGTATGGAAAGCAAAGTCATAATTGAATACTAATGATGCATAAATTTAAAATAAAGAAAAATAGAATTAATGGATTAATCATTTATTTTTGAAGAAACATTGTTTAACATAATGGTTAAAAAGAGAATTGCTTTAATAGGTTTTCATTTGCATGGAGGTGGTACGGCCAGGGTAATGGCTAATTTGTCTAACTTTTTTGATGAAAAAGGTCTTGAAGTACATAACATAATTATTCATGATGAAATTGGGTATGATTACTCAGGAACGTTATATAACCTTGGGAAATTAAAAAGCAGGTCAAACACTATTTTTAACAAGTTAAAACGATTCATATACTTTAGGAGGTATATGAAAAATCACCAATTTGATTTTATAATTGATTTTAGGTTTAGAAAAAGAATAATCCAAGAGTTTTTGATTTCAAGGTTTGTGTATGATAGAAAGAAAACAATTTATACTATACATAGTTCTAAGTTAAATGTTTACTTACCTGAATCTGTATTTTGGGCTAAAGTTATTTATGGTAAATGCTATAAAGTGTTAGCATTAACTAATGAAATGGAGCAAATGGCTAAGTTGAAATACACTAATCTATTAAATATTTCAAGTATTTACAATCCTATTGTCATCCCTGAAATTTTAAAAAAAGCTAAAGAGGAAATAAACTTTGGGTTTAACTATGTTATTGGGGCAGGATCCTTTGATGTTAATACCAAGCAGTTTGATAAGCTTATTGCAGCCTATGCTAAATCCCTGCTTCCTAAGCAGCAAATACATTTGGTAATTTTGGGTCAAGGAAAATTGCTTCACTATTTAAAAAAAGTTGCAAAAAGAAATAAAGTTAATGAACTTGTTCATTTTTCAGGCTTCGAATCCAACCCCTATAAATTTTTTTCAAAATCTAAATTTTTTGTATTGTCTAGTAAGTTTGAGGGACTACCTATGGTTATTCTTGAGGCATTAGCTTGTGAGGTTCCGGTAGTGGCTTTTAATTCTGTCGGAATAAAGGAAGTAGTATGTCATCAGGAAAACGGATTATTAATCGAAGACCAAAATATTGAGGCTTTAACCAATGGTTTAAATACAATGTTGTTAGATGAAGATTTGTATAAAAAATGTAAGAGCAATTCTTTCAAAAGCATACAAAAATTCTCAATAGAAGTTATAGGTAATCAGTGGTTAGATTTAATGAATATTGAAAACTGATTTTTTTGAAAAAGCTACTCTATATAACTACAAATTTACAAGGTTCGGGAGGTGTGTCAAGAATACTTTCAGTCAAATTAAACCATTTAATTGAAACTTACGGGTATACAATTCATGTTATAACAACCAACAATAAATATGATACTTTTTTTTATGAATTCAATAGCAACATAGTTTTTCATAAAATTGATTTTAAAGATTTCGGATTGAGACATTTGTTTAAATACAAGATGAGACTTCAGGAAATAGTAAATAAGATAAATCCAAACGTAATTATTAATTGTGATAATGGTTTTAAAGGAGCTTTATTACCATTTTTAATAAATACTAAAGCTGCATTAATATATGAAAGGCATGGTAGTAGGTACATTAAAACTAATACTCATGTAGAAAACTTAAAAAAACATTTTGCTGATTTTTTGTTAGATAGAAGCCTTGATAAATACAAAGCTTTTATTGTTTTGAATGAAGAAGAAAAAAAACAATGGAACGGCAATAATGTTAAAGTTTTATCTAACCCACTTTGGTTTAAGTCTCAACAAAATATAAACGCCTTGCATAATAAAATTGCATTGGCAATTGGCAGACATTCCATAGAAAAACAGTTTGATATAATGTTGAAAATATGGCAAAAGGTTATTGTTGATTTTCCAGACTGGACACTTGAAATTTACGGTGAAAAAGATGGTGAAAGTAAACTTGAAAAGCTAGTCAAGGAATTAAATTTGGACAATCATGTCAAACTATTTAAACCAACAAAAAATATTGATCTAGTTTACAGCAAAGGATCTATGCTTTTAAATACGTCTTCTTCAGAAGCATTTGGTATGACTATAATAGAAGCCATGGCTTTTGGGCTTCCTGTAATTGCTTTTGATAAAACCTTAGGCCCAAAATCCTTAATAAAAAATGTAAATAATGGATTTCTTATCAAAAACAGTGACATTCTAGCTTATGCTAATAAAATCAAATTATTGATTCAGGATGACATGTTAAGACAGGAAATGGGAAAGAATGCAAAAGAGAGTATAAAAAAATTTAATTTAAAAAATATTATGTTGAAATGGCATGAATTATTCCAGTCATTTGACTAATTTTTTTTATTTAAATCATAATAGCACATATAAGATATTTTGAAAAATTGTAACAGCAGCGTTTTAGGATTTTTTGATATTAAATGTTTATATAAGTTTTGTTTAAAAACTTTATAGAGCCCAGAAAGAATATAATTGAATCTTGTTTTTTTTAAAAACAAGAAGGTTTTGAGCAAATCATTTTCGTGCAGTTTTATTTTATTTTGATTATGTAATTTAAGAAGCGTTTCTACAGCTAATCTTATTTTTTTTAAATAGGTCTTACTGCTTTCCAATCCTAAATGATATACTTGGTTGTCTATGTGTAAAACCGGTATTCTGTTAAGTTTTAATTGGGGCCCAAAATAAATATCCATACCATAGGAGTTTCCAATACTATCCAAACAAAAATTTTTATAAGTATTTTTTTTTATTAAAATATTGGCTGCTGAAGTAATTTTGTAAGGTTTTTTATTCCTATTTTCAGCATTTATAGCCTCATAAGTTACACCATACTTCCATCTTAGCACACAGTTTGGGTCAGGGGGTGTATTTTCATAAATAATACCCCCAAAGACAACATCATAGTTTTGTTTAAATGCTTTAACATAATTTGAAATATAAAAGCTGTCTTTTAGTTTCATATCTGCATCTATTAATAAAACCCAATTATATGATGCCTTATCAACTAATGCTTGTCGTGTAATTGCAATCCCTTTATTGCTTTTAGATAATTCGTAATCAGTAAAGTTTAATTTATTTATAGAACTATTAATAGAAATAATTTCTTTTGAAGACTTGTCATCTAGTGCAATAATTTCAAATTTTATATTGCATTTAACACATTGTTTGTGTAATTCATCAACTAATGATACAATATTATAATTATATGTTGGAATTAATATTGAAAGCATAATTTATACTTTCCGCTGCACCACTTCAAAAACCTCATTTTCATCACACTTTAAGGTTTTGCTAGGGTATTTAAGCAACAAAGCATAATCATGGGTTGCCATTAAAATGGTGTTACCATTTTTATTAATGTCCTGTAAAACTTCCATAACCTCAATACTAGTTTGCGGGTCCAGATTTCCGGTAGGCTCGTCAGCTAGTATAAGTTCAGGGTTATTTAGTAAGGCTCTAGCAATGGCAATACGCTGCTGTTCGCCACCAGACAATTCATGCGGATATTTAAAACCTTTGGTTTTCATTCCTACTTTGTTCAAAACTTCTTCAACCCTTGTATTCATGTCGCTTTTATCTTTCCAACCAGTAGCTTTTAAAACAAATAATAAATTATCATTGACAGTTCTATCGGATAGGAGTTTAAAATCCTGAAAAACAATACCTAATTTTCGTCTTAAAAAAGGAATGTCCTTATCCTTTAAGCCTTTTAAGTTAAACCCAACTATATGTCCTTCTCCTTCGGTAAGAACTAAATCTCCATAAAGGATTTTCATAAAACTACTTTTTCCAGAGCCTGTTTTTCCTATTAAATAAACAAATTCACCTTTATTAATCTCTACATTAACATTGGTAAGTACAAGGCTATCTCCTTGTGAAATGGAAGCATCTTTTAATTGTAAAATAGGATTGGACATAAATTATAGTAAATTTTTTGAGTAGTGTAAATGTATTACTAAAAAGTTAAAGTTAAAAGTTAAGGACTAAAAGTTTAAGGCTTAAGCTTTCTGAATTACTTTTTTTAAATTTTAATAACTTGGTTTATAATTATAGCACGATTGTTGCGTTATAAGATTTAGATTAAATTATCTTTGATTTTAAATAAAACCATAATTTTAATGACTCTAAAAAATACTGTTTTACTTTGGATAGCCATTTGTTTTGGCTTACAATTAAAAGCACAACAGTCTGCGGCATATACTAATGATTTGGTAGACTATCAAAAAGCCTTAACACTATATAACAATCAACAATATTTGGCCTCTCAATCTTTATTCGGAGCGGTTAAAAAAACAGCCGATGATGAGGTTTTACAATCAGATTGTGCTTATTATATTGCTAATTGTGCAGTGCGTTTAAATCAGCAAAATGCAGATAAATTAGTTGAAGATTTTGTAAAAACATATCCTACAAGTCCTAAGCGTAATACAGCCTTTGTTGATGTAGCAGATTACTATTTTGAAAATTCAAAATATGCCTATGCTAGAAAATGGTATGCTAAGGTAAATGAAGATGCTCTTTCTCATAAAGAAGTGCAAGAATTCAACTTTAAGAATGGCTATTCTGCTTTTGCAGCGAAACAATATAAGGAAGCTAAAAAATATCTAAGTCGTGTTGAAAACTCTCAAGAGTATGGGGCTCAAGCTAAATATTATATAGGATTTATGGCTTATGAAGGTGACGATTACGATGCCGCAAATGCTTATTTTGACCAAGTGAGCGACCAAGAGCGCTACAAAGAAAAACTGTCATATTATCAAGCAGATTTAAATTTTAAACTTGGTAAGTTTGAAAAGGCTATAGAATTAGCTAAAGATAGATTGCCAACAAGTGATGAAAATGAAGTGTCAGAACTATCTAAAATTATAGGCGAGAGCTATTTTAATTTAGGAAAATACGCTGAAGCCATTCCATATTTAAAGGCTTATAAAGGAAAAAAAGGTAAAAGAGATAGAACAGCTAAATGGAATAATATAGATTATTATCAATTAGGTTATGCATATTATAAGCAAAAGGATTATGAAAATGCTATTTCAGAATTTAATAAAATAATAGGAGGAAAAGATGCTACGGCTCAAAACGCTTATTATCATTTAGGAGAGAGCTACATATATCTCGATAAAAAGCAAGAGGCTCTTAACGCGTTTAGAAATGCATCACAGATGACTTATGATTTAAAAATTCAAGAAGATGCATGGCTTAATTATGCTAAAATTAGTTATGAAATAGGAAATCCATACCAGTCTGCTCCTCAGGTTTTAGCTTCGTATCTTGATAAATACCCTAAGTCAAGTTATAAAGACGAGATAGAAACTCTTTTAATTGATTCTTACATTACATCTAAAAATTACAAAGAAGCCTTGAAATTACTTCAAGGTAAAAACAGTTTTGAAAATAAAGTAGCTTACCAAAAAGTAGCCTTCTATAGAGGAGTCGAGCTTTATAATGAAGGACAATATCTAGAAGCTAGAAATTTATTTAGTGAATCTTTAAAAGAGCCAAGAGATGATAAATATACGGCTAGAGCAACGTTTTGGAAAGCTGAAACGGACTATAATTTAACCAATTATGAAGATGCTTTAATAGGGTTTAAAGAGTTTGAGCAACAAGCTATTTCAAAATCAACTCCGGAGTTTGAAAATATAGACTATAACCTAGGTTATACCTATTTCAAACTTAAAAACTATAAGCAAGCAAGTCATTATTTTAGTCAGTTTGTAGCTACTAAAAAAGATGATAAAGTAAGGTTAAATGATGCCTATTTACGTTTAGGAGATGCTTATTTTGTATCAAGCGATTATAATGATGCTATTAAGGCATACAATGATGCAAATAAATTGGGTGAAATCGACTCTGATTATGCATTTTTTCAAAAAGCGCTTAGTACAGGTTATGTTGGGCAAGCCTCAAAAAAGATAGCCGAATTAGAACAGTTTATTATAGATTATCCAAATTCTAAATTACGTGACGATGCTATGTATGAGCTAGGAAATTCATACGTAAAAGCCAACGAAACAGACAAGGCTATACAAATGTATAATCGTTTGAATACAGAGTATAAAATGAGTTCGTTTGTTCCAAAATCATTGTTGCGTCAAGGATTGGTTTATTATAATTCAAGCAAAAGCGAGCAAGCATTGAATAAATTTAAAAAAGTGGCTGCAGATTACCCTAATACACCAGAGGCAAATCAAGCGGTATCAACGGCGCGTTTAATTTATATTGATTTAGGTCGTGTTAATGATTATGCGTCTTGGGTGAAAACTCTGGATTATGTTGAGGTGTCAGATTCCGATTTGGAAAATGCAACCTATGAGGCGGCAGAAAAGCAATATTTAGATAACAATACAGATAAAGCAATTTCTCAATTTAACGGGTATATCAGTCAATTCTCAAATGGAGCACACATATTACAAGCTCATTTTTATTTGGCACAATTATATTACAAAAAAGGTTTAGCAGCCAATGCAGCACCTCATTATAAGTATGTTGTTGAGGCTCTGCAAAATGAATTTACCGAGGAAGCTTTATTGCGTTTGTCTCAATTTTATTTAGAAGCAAAAAACTTTAACCTAGCAATGCCGTTATTACATAGATTGGAGCAGGAAGCTAATTTTCCGCAGAACGTTGTATTTGCACAATCTAATTTAATGAAAGCTAATTATCAGTTAGGGAAGTATAAAGAAGCAGTTTCTTATGCCGAAAAAGTACTGGCTAATTCTAAAATCGATAACAAAATAGAGGCAGATGCTCATCTTATCATAGCTCGCTCTGCCATGAAAACAGGTGATGAAGCTAAAGCAAAAATAAATTATGCTAAGGTTGAAACGGTTGCTACAGGAGAAACTGCAGCAGAAGCTTTGTACTACAATGCATATTTTAAAAACAAAGATCAAAAGTTTGAGGCTTCAAACAATGTGGTGCAAAAATTAGCTAAGGATTATTCGGGTTACAAATATTTTAGTGCCAAAGGATTGGTTCTTATGGCTAAGAATTATTATGCACTTAATGATGCTTATCAAGCTACTTATATTTTGGAAAGTGTTATTGAAAATTTTAAGGAATTTGATGATGTAGTTTCAGAAGCTACATCAGAATTAGATCGTATAAAAGCAGAAGAAGCAAAAACAAATTCATCCATTAAAACTGAAGATTAATAGTTTATCAATCATTATTTTAATCAAAAACAAACCTATGCGAAAGCACATAAATCACATAATTTTAGTCCTCATAACACTAAGTAGTACACTCTTATTTTCTCAGGAGAAAGATACCATAAATACAGGGGTTATTAACGTTGTAAAACCATATACGCCAACTATATCTGACGCTTTTAAGGTAAAAGAAACACCTTCTATTGATGATGAAGAAACAGCGACTAAAAAGGATATTAAATACAATATTTTTTCATTTCCTGTGGCATCAACATTTACACCTGCAAAGGGAAAAGCAGCTATGGTTGAAAAATCAAAACCAGTTAAATTATATGATAATTATGCCACTTTAGGTGTAGGAACTTACACGACTATTTTAGGTGAAGTTTATTTAAATAATGCTATTAGTAGAACCGAAAGTGTTAGCGGCTATATAAGTCATCATTCTTCACAAGGTGGAATTGAAGATTTACTTCTTGATGATAAGTTTTCAAATTCAAAAATAAATGTAAACTATTCAAATAGATTAAGAGATTTAACTTGGAATGTTGAAGCTGGTTTTCAACATCAAATGTATAACTGGTACGGGTTGCCACAATCTATGGTAACCGTAGCTAGTGCCAACGATATAGATGGAAAGCATTCATTTTTTGGAGCTCATTTAGGAAGTGATGTCACGTTTGAAAATACTTATATTAATTCAGGAAGTTTCTTGTTTAGACGCTTTGGCGATAATCAAGGTTCTGGAGAAAATAGGTTTGTAATAAAGTCGACTATCGATCTCCCAATTAACAGAGAAGAAATTTCAACCGACATCGTTTTTGATTATTTGGGAGGTGCTTTTGATAGAAGTTATGAGACCACAGACGAATTAAAATATGGTAATTTTCAAATAGGAGTCACACCTAAATATCAATTAAAACAAGATGATTTAACGGTTAATTTAGGAGCATCGGTTTTTTATTTAAACGATACAGAAGCTAATGACAGTAAGGTGTATATTTATCCCAATGTAACAGCTTCCTATAGACTGGTAAATGATATTTTAATAGCCTATGGTGGTGTTAAAGGTAGTCTTATTCAAAACTCATATTATGATTTTGCTACTGAAAATCCGTTTGTATCTCCTACCTTATTTATTCAGCCAACAGACCAATTATATAATGCATATGTTGGTTTAAAAGGAAAAGTGTCCAGTAATATGAGTTATAATATTAGTGGGCGTTATATATCGGATAGAAATAAGGCACTTTTTATTAATAATAATATTACAGCAACATCACAAGATTACTCGTACGGAAATTCTTTTGGTATTGTATATGACGATGTCGATATATTTAGTTTGGCAGGAGAAATAAATGTAGATGTTAACCGAAATTTTAAACTAGGTATTAAAGCCGAATATTTTAGTTATACAAGCGATACACAAGTAGAAGCATGGAATTTACCAGATATTAAAGGTTCCTTGTTTTTAGATTATCAAATTAATGAACATTGGTTTGCTGGTGCTAATGTGTTTTATGTAGGAGAACGTAAAGATCAAGTTCTTTTAACAACATTTCCAGCAGTCACTTATCGAACTAATAATTTAGATAGTTATTTTGATGCTAACTTGCATTTGGGATATCATGTAAACGATCAACTTTCGGTTTTTGCAAAGGCCAATAACCTAGCTGATGATGGATATCAACGTTGGCAAAATTTTCCTGTACAACGAATTCAGCTTTTAGCAGGTGCTACCTACAAGTTTGATTTTTAAATAGATATATTTTAAAGAATAACAAAAAGCGTTCAAAAACAGAACGCTTTTTGTATTTTTACTCAATTCCAAAATAGATATGATGAAAAAATTACTTTCCATTTTAGTTCTTACTGCATTAACTTCTTGTCAACAAAAAATAAAAGTAGATTCGGTTGTTATTAATGCTAATGTTTATACCGTTAATTCAAGTTTTGATAAAGCAGAAGCTTTTGTCATCAAAGATGGTAAATTTATTGAGGTGGGTAATTCAAAGGATATTCAAGAAAAGTATACATCAGATAGTCTTATTGATGCAAAGGGACAAACTATTGTGCCTGGATTTATTGATGCCCATTGTCATTTTTTGGGTTTAGGATTTAATTCGAAACAAGTAGATTTAGTTGGAACAACTAGCTTTGATGAGGTTGTCAATAAAATCATTGAATTTTCTAATAAACATGATTTAAAGCACATTTGGGGACGAGGTTGGGACCAAAATGATTGGGACGAAAAAGAATTTCCTGATAACAGGCTTCTAAACAAATTATATCCAGATACTCCTATTGTATTAACTCGAATTGATGGACACGCCTCTTTAGTTAATCAAGCGGCTTTAGATTTAGGAAATGTAACAATTGACAGTAAAGTTGATGGCGGTGAATTAGTTATAAAAGATGGAGAATTAACTGGGATTCTTATTGATAGAGCCCAAGAATTAGTTAAAAATCATATGCCAAAAGCATCCCGAAAGGATATTGTTGACGCCTTATTAGAAGCTCAAGATATTTGTTTTGAAAATGGTTTAACAACGGTTGATGATGCAGGTTTAGATAGAGAATATATTGAGATTATTGATAGTCTACAGCAAACGGGCGATTTAAAAATACGTATTTATGCCATGGTCTCAGGCACTCCAAAAAATGTAGATTATTATTTGAATAAAGGTATTGTTAAAACAGATAAACTTGATGTACGTTCGTTTAAATTTTATGCCGATGGTGCCTTGGGTTCTAGAGGTGCTTTGCTAAGAAAGCCTTACAGTGATATGCCTAATCATTTTGGTTTACAATTAACCGATTCTGAAACTTTCAAAGACTATGCAAAACGAATTGCAAATTCAGAGTATCAAATGAATACACATGCTATTGGAGATTCTGCAAATCATGCTGTTTTACGAATTTATAAGAATGCTTTGGAGGGTAAAAAAGATAGACGTTGGAAAATAGAACATGCCCAAGTTATTTCTCCTGAAGATTTTAAGTTGTTTGATGATATTATTCCATCTGTTCAACCAACGCATGCTACTAGCGATATGTATTGGGCAGAAAATAGGTTAGGACATGAGCGTATAAAAGGAGCCTATGCCTATAAAGACTTATTAAACCATTATGGAAAAGTAGCTTTAGGAACCGATTTTCCCGTAGAACAGGTAAGTCCGTTTTTAACTTTTTATGCGTCCGTTGCAAGACAAGATGTAAAAGGATATCCAGAGGATGGATTTCAAATGGAAAATTCTTTAAGTAGAGAAGAAACCTTAAAAGGAATGACTATTTGGGCAGCTTATTCTAATTTTGAAGAAGATGAAAAGGGGAGTATTGAAGCTGGTAAATTTGCCGATTTTATTATACTTGACAAAAATATTATGGAAGTTCCCGTTAAAGAAATTCCAGAAATGAAAACAATACAAACGTTTGTAGGTGGTGAGTCTGTATTTAATTAATACAATCTTGCTAAATAATCAAAATGTTCTCCGTCTAAAATCCGTTCACAGTGTAAACCAACGGTTTCACAAGCAAGTTTTAAGGTATCAAAATCAAGATATAACCATTTCATAGGAACTTCTTTTTTTCCTTTATAGCTTAAAAAGTAATCAAGTTCTCCATAGTAGTTGGCATTGGTGTCTATCCAAAAGCCGCCATCATCATCTTCATACATGTATTTAATATCAGATGAATCCATTAAAATTTGTCCGTTAGGTTTTAATAACGATTTTAAATGTGTTAGATATGTTGAAACCTGCGATAATTCTTGAAAAATACCGGTGCCATTCATTAGCAGTAAAATGGTGTCAAAGGTGTCGGTTTCATCTAAAAGATGTTTTACTTCAGTATTTAAAACACCACGATGTTGGGAAACTTCAATAGCACCTTTTGAAATGTCAATAGCTTTTACGCTTAATCCCTTTTTTTGAAGATATAGGCTATGACTTCCAGCTCCACAACCAACATCTAAAATAGTTCCTTTGGCTAATTTTAAAGCTTTTTGCTCCAACTTCGGCATGTTTTTATAATCCCTGAACAAATAAGAAATAGGTAATTCGTCTTCATCCGAGATATTTGTAGATGTGATGATGTCTTCAGAAAATTGCCCGTTTTGATAATCTAACAAGGCTTGCCCAAATAAGTCTTTCATATTCAATCATGTCATTGCGAGACTTTGAAAAAGTCGTGGCAATCTGTTAATTTAATTTTAGAGATTACTTCAGTCATCCTTCCTTCGTAATGACAATGAAATATCATATTTTTACACCATGCAAGACTTTATAAATAATCTTCCAAAGCTCGCCAAAGATAAGCATAACGAAAACAAAAAATTCTTCACTAAGCTAAAAAAGAAGCCACCAAAGAATTTAGATTATGTAATGCAAGAGCTGCACGAAAAGGAGTTTGAAAAAACAGATTGTTTGCAATGTGCCAATTGTTGTAAAACTACGGGGCCGTTATTTACAGATAAAGATATTGAGCGTATTTCAAAACATTTTAGGTTAAAACCACAACAGTTTATTAGTAAGTATCTGCGGATAGATGAAGATAACGATTATGTACTTCAAAGTGTGCCTTGTACCTTTTTAGGTGCCGATAATTATTGTTCGATATATGAGGTGAGACCAAAAGCATGCAGTGAGTTTCCACATACTGATAGAAAAAAGTTTCAACAAATATCAAATCTTACTCTTAAAAATGTAGCAATTTGTCCGGCAGCTTTTAACATTGTGGAAGAAATGAAAAAAAGAATAAAATAAACTATTTTCTTTTTTTACTATATTGAAAGGCAAAAACTAAAGGACATGCAAGACTTTTTAAACTACTTTGAAACCATTCCGTCTTCTCATAGAAGTTTGATTTTAGTAGGAGGTTTAACGTTTTTTTGGTTGCTAGAAAGTGCAGTTCCCTTATTTAAGTTTAAATATAAAAAGTGGCAGCACGCTGTTCCTAATATATTTTTTACGCTCACAACTATTATTGTAAATTTTGTATTGGCTTTTTTATTGTTAAAGTCAGCAGATTGGGTGATGAGTAATAATTTTGGAATTCTAAATTGGTTGCCCGAAATGTCTTTAGGATTATATATTATTCTGGGTATTTTGTTAATGGATTTTTTTGGAGCTTATGTACCACATTGGGTAGAACATAAAGTAAAGCCATTGTGGATGGTTCATTTGGTGCATCATACAGATCATTATGTAGATACTACAACCGCTAATAGGCACCATCCTATAGAAAGTGTAATTCGTTTTGTGTTTACTCTTTTTGGAGTGTTTATTATTGGTGCGCCTATGGGAATTGTTATGCTATACCAATCGTTATCATTGGTGTCAACACAGTTTAATCATGCCAACATTAAATTACCCAAGACGATCGATAAATTAATTAGCTATGTTTTAGTTTCACCAGATATGCACAAAGTACATCATCACTATGTATTGCCATATACAGATTCTAATTATGGTAATATATTTTCTGTTTGGGATAGATTATTAGGAACCTATAAGTATTTAGATAGAGAAGAACTTGTTTTTGGTGTTGATGTATTTCCTGATGAAGTTGAAAACGGTCAAATTGTAAATTTGTTAAAGCAACCTTTTCAGAAATATAAAAAGCCAACGACTTTGGTTTAGATTCTATATCTTTCTACCTTCTTTTTTACTTTAATTTTTTTGAAAAGTTTCGGTGGTAAATCAATACTAAAACAAATAATAAAACTGTATTTTTGAAATTATATAATCAAAATGTAATTTGAATTTCGAGTATTTTATAGCAAAGCGTATTATTGGGAGTAAAGCGTATAAAAGTAGTATTTCTGCACCCATTATTAAAATTGGAATATCAGCTATCGCCATCGGTATTGTGGTTATGATGATAGCTATTGCAACAGGTATAGGATTACAACAAAAAATACGTGATAAGGTGGTTGCTTTTAATGGCCATGTAATTATTTCAAATTTTGATAGTAATAATTCTCAAGAAAGTATATCCCCAATTTCAACCAAACAAGATTTTTATCCAGAGTTTAAATCGGTTGATGGTATTAAACACATTCAAGCAGTAGCGACCAAATTTGGTGTGATTCGTACCGAAACTGATTTTGAAGGTGTAGTTTTAAAAGGGGTTGGTGCCGATTATAGTTGGGATTATTTCAAGGATTTTTTAGTTGAAGGCCGCTTGCCTGATTACACTAAAAAACGAAATGAAGAGGTATTAATGTCTCAATACATTGCAAATCGATTAAAATTTAAAGTGGGTGATAAATTTCAAATGATATTTAGAAAAGATGACCCCAATAAATTACCTAATATTATAACGTATACCATTGTTGGTATTTATAATTCTGGATTTCAAGATTTTGATGCCACGTATATTATTGGTGATATTCGGCATATACAACGTATTAACAATTGGGATGATGACGAAGTGGGAAATTTTGAAGTGTTTATTGATGATTATAGCCAGTTAGACCAAAAAACTAAGGAGATTTATCAAGAAATACCTTCTACTTTAAATGCACAAAGCATAACCGAAAAATATGTTTCCATTTTTGAATGGATAAAAATATTCGACACAAATATATATGGTATTATTGCTATTATGATTTTAGTAGCAGGCATCAATATGGTAACAGCTCTATTGGTTTTAATACTAGAGCGTACTCAAATGATTGGTATTTTAAAAGCCTTAGGAAGTAATAATTGGAGCATAAGAAAACTGTTTTTGTATAATGCCTCTTACTTAATTATTTTGGGATTATTTTGGGGGAATTTGATAGGCTTAGGGTTGTTATATGCTCAAAAGTATTTTAAATTATTTCCGTTAGATCCAAGTGTATATTACGTAAGTGAAGCACCTGTGTATATCAATTTTACCTATATACTGGCTTTAAATATAGGAACGTTAGTATTGTGTATGCTTATGCTTTTGCTGCCTTCCTATTTGGTAACTAAAATATCCCCAGTAAAAGCCATTAGATTTGAATAATTGAGTTGTAAAGAGTTTTTTTAATTAAGGAAATGTGGAATAGAAAAATGAGCTATTTTATCTCAATACTTTCTATTTCTAGTTTAAAAGATTCTTCCTTTTTATTGCCAATTAAAAATGCAATCTGTTCCATTTGTTTTCCAGAATAGTTTTCCATGTGTAGTTGTCTGCCTCTATAGGTGGGCTGCATGTTTGAAAAAGGAATTTCAATAATTTCCCAATCATTTGATGTAGAAAATTGGCAAACATACGAATGCTCATCACCACGACTCGTTTTAATTCTGAATTGGTAGGTTTTGCCATCACCTTTTACATGAAGGCATACTTTTGAAAAGTCTCCAACATGTTTGGTGTCAAAGGTATATTTTACCATAGAAAATCCACCCTTATTTTCTAAAGAAACGTTGCCATGAAAATTACCAAAATCGTTATTAGTTAGACCAAAGGAGCCATTGGAGCGTCCTCCCATTACTACATCATCTACAATTTTCCAGTTTGATATATCTCTTGTGGTTTTAAAATTAAATAAGGTCATTGAGGGGTAATGTTTGTTAGCATGTTTACAAAGTATCCTAGTTATAATTATCGTTTATGTATATGGAAAGTTGCGGTTTTGTGTGCGAGGAATTTCCGAAGGAAATTCAGACGTAATAAAACAAGCAACGACCTTTATTTAAGCCAAACACCAGCAATTTTTTATATACTGTGTTGTGTGGCGTTTTTTTCTTTCAGTATTGGCTTGTATTCATTCAATTGATGCCATTCCTCAATTATTTTCATTTTCCGAAACCTTTTACTTATCAATAATTTCAAAACATTATTTTGGTCAGTCAATTTTATTTTAATCCAAAGAGGTATTTCGTTTTTATAAGTAACTAACCATTCGCATACGTCATTCAAATTTAGTCTTTTTCCAATTATGTTTGGAAGAGACCAAAGTCTCATAATGTCATCCGAATTAGTTTTAGGTTCCTGTTTTTCTTCAGGGTCAAAATCTACTATAAATTCAATCTCATCAAAGTTTTCCATAAGGAAACCTTCAATTCCAATTTTGGAAAGAAATTTAGTTAATTGATTTTTCAGAAATATTGAATTCGATTTTTGCATTTAGTTTCTCAAATGACACACAACATAATCATAACTAGGGTACTATTTGATTATTTTTTTGATTAATGGTTAAGGCAAGATAAATATAGCAGAGATACTGAATAAAGCAATTGTATTATAATGTTTTAACTAATGATTGCTACATTCATGCTCATGATGGTTGCAACTGGAACCTCCATCGGTAATTAGCCCTTTAGTGTACTGTTTTACTACTTCTGTTGGATTACCTGAACAACCGCGAATTACTTCTATACCAGAGTTGTTAAGAACGTTAATGGCACCATTACCAATACCGCCTGCAAGCATGGTTTTTACACCAATTTCTGCCAAGGTACTAGCTATATTAGATTTGCAACCACAACCTTGTTCAGATTTTATAGATTCTACATTAATAATATTCTTATCTTCTTCTGTAATAGTGTAAATATTATAAAATTTACAATGTCCAAAATGGTCATCTATTTGGTTGTTGTCTGTAACTGGAACGGCAATTTTCATAGGGTTATCTTTTTATGTTATATTTAAAATTATGTATTATATTTTTAGGATTATACCTCAATGTTACGCCCCATTACAAGATTTTGTAAGTTGGATCCTAACGTTGATGATAATGTGTTGAAGGCACTGGCACTTGTACAATGACCTGTGTAAAATTGTGCTTCGCTTGCTAATTTTTTTAATTCGTTAGCAATAGCTGTAATTTCTTCCTCAGTTTCATTTTTAACAAAACTATTACTAGCAATCAAGTGAAAGCCTCCAATTACGGTTTTAATACTAGTATTGTTTATAACCTCTTTAACCGTTGAAATCATATTTAAAATACCATTGTGGGCACAACCAGAAAATAGATGAATCCCAAGACTGGTGTTGATAGCAAAGATGAGTTCATGTTTAAAATCATCTTTATAAAATGTGTGATGTTTTTGTTTATAAAGAATGTTATTACCTTTAGGTAAAGGGTAGGTTTTATTTATACTAGGTATAAAATATAAGTTGTCAAGAGTTAAAATATCATTACCAAGACATACAAATCTATCTTTATAATTTAGTAATTTATTCGAATAGCCAATGTTTTTTTTAGCGTTCTCACGAATGGAGGCATACTGGTAATCAAAAATTTCTTTTTTCAAATAAACTTTTGCTTTTGTGTTTAAGTTTAAAAAATCAATTAATCCACCAATATGATCATAATGTGCATGAGAAATAACAACGACATCAACCTCTTTTAAATCAATTTTTAAAGCATTAGCATTTTGGATAAATAAATTACTTTGCCCCGTATCAAATAAAATGTTATGACTATCAGTTTTAATGTGTAGTGATAAGCCATGCTCAGCCTTTAATATATCATTAGCAGGCTTGTTTTCTATAAGTGTAGTAATTTGCATCTGAGCTTTATTTTATATAAAATATTGGGGTTACAACAAGAGTGTTTTATGTTGTTATAAATGTATTCAGCTAAATTGTAATTATAACAGAATCTTTAACAAATTCAATATTTTCCACTACTATAAGTTTGTCAATATCGTCTTGAGATAAATTCACTTATTTATTACAAATATAATGAACACAGGTTCATAAATGAAGTTTTTTAAATTAAATTTTTAAAACTTTTTTGAATACAGTTTAATCAGGATTCAAACAGAAAATAATTAAAATTTAGATTAATATAATCAAGGTAGTTTGGCATAAATAATAGAGGTAAATTTAAATAAATACAACATCCCAATAAATAAGCGTATCTTTGCAACTTAATTAAAAAAAATGACACTATAAAAGATTGTCATTTACAACCAATTTATATGTCATTTAACTCTTTAGGCTTATCCCAAGCCTTGCTAAAAGCAATTAGCAAAAAGGGATACAAAACTCCTAGTCCTATACAAGAAAAAGCAATTCCTCCTATTTTAGAAGGCTATGATGTGTTAGCATCGGCTCAAACAGGAACTGGTAAAACAGCAGGATTTACGTTACCACTTTTACATATTTTATCTGAAAATCCAAAAGAGAAATTTAGACCAATACGTGCATTAATATTGACCCCAACTCGTGAATTAGCTGCACAGGTATATGCTAATGTTAAAGAATACAGTGAGTTTTTGGATATACGTTCTGCAGTAATTTTTGGTGGTGTTAATCAAAAGCCACAAGCAGCAACTATACGACAAGGTATTGATGTTTTAGTAGCAACTCCAGGGCGTTTACTTGATTTACAAAACCAAGGGCTATTGTCGTTAAAACGTGTTGAAATTTTGGTACTTGATGAAGCAGACCGTATGCTGGATATGGGGTTTTTAAGAGATATAGAGCGTATTATAAAAATAATGCCAGTAAAACGACAAAATTTGATGTTTTCAGCAACATTTTCTCATGATATCAAAAAATTGGCGCAAGGTATTTTAAGAGAGCCAGTCATGGTAGAAGCAACACCAGAAAACTCGACTGTTGATGCCATTAACCAAAAAATTTATCGCGTTTCAAAAGGAAAAAAATCTGGTTTAGCTATTAAATTAATTTCCGATGGTAATTGGAAACAGGTACTTATGTTTACAAGAACAAAGCATGGAGCCAATAAATTAAGTAAAAATTTAATTAGCGCGAATATTTCTTCGGCAGCTATTCATGGAAATAAAAGTCAAGGAGCCAGAACAAAAGCATTGGCAGGGTTTAAAAGTGGTGATGTTAGAGTGTTGGTTGCTACAGATATAGCAGCTCGCGGACTGGATATCCCGTTACTTCCACATGTTATTAATTTTGAAATACCTAATATTCCAGAAGATTATGTGCATAGGATTGGCAGAACCGGTAGAGCAGGAGCCAGTGGTGAAGCTATTTCTTTAGTAAGTGCGGATGAAACTAGTTATTTAAAAGATATTGAAAAACTACTTGGTTTTAGAATTGAAAGTGATATTGTAGAAGGTTTTGAGCCCGATCCTAATGCCTCTACAGAACCAGAAAAAAGGCAACAGCGACAAGGTAGAAACTCATCGAGGAATCATACAAATTCTAGAAGTTCTGGCGGTAATAATTCTAGACGACGACAAAATAATAAACGACGAGGTTAATAAGCATGCAAAAGATTTTAAGAGATAGAATTATTGAAGTCTGCAATAAGAAAATAGCAGCAAAAGGCGACCATGTTGGGGTGTCTTTCTATGCTTTTTTCTCTAATAAAAATGAAACCCCAGAATTGTTAATGGAAGTAGCAGAATGGTGGATTATGACACATAAGCTAGATCATTTTGAAAAGGCAGTAAAAATTAAAAGCTTAGTACATGCAATCTCAGCCTAATAACCCACTGCATGGTATTACCTTAGAAAACATTATTAATGAATTAGTGTCTCATTATGGTTGGGAATATATGGGATATACAATTAAAATAAAGTGTTTTACAGATAATCCCTCAATAAAATCTAGTTTAAAGTTTTTAAGAAAAACACCATGGGCCAGAACTAAAGTAGAGAACATGTACTTGGAAATGCTTAAAAAGCAAAAACGATAAACTAAAATACTTTGTTTAAAAAAGAAGCAATACTTTCTTGATTTCTTCTAATAAGTTCTTCCTTAGCATTTGCAATATCCTGTGGCTTTTTATCCTGTGATAGTTTAAATTTTCCTTCCCAATGGGTAATATCAATTTCAAACATCTTTATATAGTTTAACGCTGCATTCATCCTAGGGTTATTAGGTTCTAAAACATACTTATGGTCAGGTTGTTCTAAAAAAGCAGTCATTGTAATAAGCGATTCTTTTAATGCAACAGAGCTATCTATAGCTTTAACGGTTCCTTTTAAATGGACTTTTATGTAATTCCAAGTTGGCAATTGTGTGGTGCTGTAAATACTTGGTGAAATATAACATTGTGGCCCAGAAAAAATAATGCTTATGGGGTTATTGTCTTTCATTAAGTCCGCTTGAGGGTTAAATTTATCAATGTGACCAATAAGTTTTCCGTCCTCTTCTCTAAAAATTAAAGGTAAATGTGTGATGTAGGGTTCATTGTTTTTTACAGAAATTATAGTCGCTAATGGATAGGTTTTAATCACGTCTATTATGTGATTTTTATTGTTATCTTGATGTTGCTTTGGAGGATAATTCAAGTTATTGGTAATTTAAATTAGTGATTGTTGATTTATAAAATTACAATATTTATCTTTATCAAATGCAAGAAAAACCAGCCTCGTTCTCTATTAAAAATTGGTCGCAAGATGATCAGCCAAGAGAAAAATTATTGTACAAGGGCAAAGCGGCATTAAGTGATGCTGAATTGGTAGCGATTTTAATTGGTTCAGGTAATAAAGAAGAAAGTGCCGTAGATTTATCTAAACGCATTTTAGCAAGTGTAGGTAATAATTTAAGCGAGTTAGGAAAACTGTCCATAAAGCAATTGATGACCTTTAAAGGAATTGGTGAAGCAAAAGCGATTACTATTGCAGCCGCTTTAGAGTTAGGACGACGTAGGAGAGGAGAAGATGCTCTTCAAAAGAAAAAAATAACGTCGAGTACATCAGTTTTTGAATTGATGCAGCCTATTATTGGAGAACTACAACATGAGGAATTTTGGATTATATTTTTAAATAATTCCAATAAAGTTATTTTTAAAAACCAATTAAGCAAAGGAGGTATTACGGGTACTTTGGTTGATGTGAGATTGGTGTTAAAACAAGCATTAGAAGTTGGTGCTACAGGATTAATTCTTGCTCATAATCATCCTTCAGGAACCTTAAAACCTAGTGAGGCGGATAAGCAAATTACTAATAAATTAAAATTGGCTTCAGAAAGTTTAGATATAAAAGTATTAGACCACTTGATTGTAACCGAAAAGAACTATTTTAGTTTTGCTGATGAAAACATACTATAAATGCTATTAGTTTATACTCATAAAATCACCCCAAGATTAAAGTACGTTTTTAAACATATATGTACCAGAATATTAGGTGTTGATGTGTCCTTTACAACAACTATCGAAGAATTTATAGCACACGATAGTATAAAAATGTCGTATACCAAACAGCAATTGGGTAATGAGTTTTTTGTAAAAAGTCATGATCTTTTATACGAACAAGGGTTGTCAGATATTGAAATTAATGTGCATGATTGGGATAATACCAAATGTTTCTTTTTAAATGGCGATAAAAGTCATATTCCTTATGATATTTTTGCAGCATCTTTTTATTTGTTATCACGTTATGAAGAATATTTACCACATGTTAATGATGAATTTGGGCGGTTTTCTGCAACCGAAAGTATAGCCTTTAAATATGGGTTTTTACACCAACCTGTAGTTGATATTTGGGCTTACAAGTTTAGAGATAAGTTACAAGAACAGTATCCAAAATTTAAGTTTCCTCAGAGAACTTATAGCATAAGTCCAATTATTGATGTTCCCTGTGCCTATAATTTTAAGATGAAGGGGTTACTAAGAACTTTTGGAGGCACCTTAAAGGATTTAAGTAGGTTAAGACTTAAAAGTCTGTACAATAGGTATATGGTTGTTTTTGGTTTTAAGCACGATCCTTTTGATACATTTAAATACATTATAAATAAACAGAAACAAACCAAGCATAAATTTTTATTCTTTTTTCTAATTGGTGCTTATACAACCTACGATAAAGGTATCAACCCCAATAAAAAGGGATTCGTATCTCTTATTAAACAAGTTGCAGACTACTGTAAAGTAGGTTTAAAGGCATCTTATTTTGCTATTCATGATCCGGTAATTTTAAAAAAGGAGAAATTAAGAATGGAAGCAATTATAAACACATCGTTAACAGCTTCTAGACAATCATTTTCAAAACTTAATTTACCAGAATCTTACAGGAATTTAATAGAGCTCGAAGTTCAGGAAGATTACACCATGGGGTATGTTAATTATATAGGGTTTAGAGCGGGTACTTGCACACCGTTTTTGTTTTACGATTTAGATTTTGAAGTGCAAACACCTTTAAAAGTATGGTCATATCATTTAATGGATTATGCGTTATTAAAAACAAAATCTTTGTTAGATAAAAAGAAAGTTTTAAAAGAAGTTATAGACGAAGTAAAAAAGGTAGATGGGGAGTTTGTTCCAGTTTTTCATAATTATACCTTTAGTGAGTTAGACCGGTGGAATGGCTTTAAAGAATTGTTTAATATTATTATAGAATCTACTAATAATGAATAATGAGATTACTGATGTTTTTTTTGATTTAGATCATACCCTTTGGGATTTTGATAAAAATTCAGCATTAACGTTTGAGAAAATTTTTAAGTTAAATGAGGTTAATGTTGATATAACAGAGTTTCTGTTTCATTACGAGCCTATTAATTTACAATATTGGAAACTGTTTAGAGAAGAAAAAATAGACAAAGAATCCTTGCGTTTTAGAAGATTAAATGATGCTTTTTTGGCAATCGATAGGGTTTTAAATAAGGAACTTATTTATAAATTATCTGAAGATTATATTACCCATCTTTCATCATTTAACTATTTATTTGAAAACACCATTGAAATACTTGATTATTTAAGTTTAAAATACTCACTTCATATTATTACTAATGGGTTTAAAGAAGTTCAACAGAAAAAATTAACGCATTCTAAGATAGACCATTACTTTAAAACCGTAACCAATTCTGAAGCTGTCGGTGTTAAAAAACCCAATCCTAAAATTTTTAATTATGCCATTGAAATTGCTAACACTACAGCAAACAAAAGCATCATGATAGGCGATAATTATGAAGCTGATATACTTGGAGCAAACAATATAGGGATGGATACTATCTTTTTTGACGTAACTAATCAAAGTTGTGATAACAACATTAAACAAATAGATAATTTAATTCATTTAAAGAAATATTTGTGATACTATGTTATCATTATTTTCGTTTTTTATAAACCATGTTCAATAGAATTTTTAAATACTACATAAAAGCATTTTTGTGTGTTTTGGTCTGTATCTCTTGTACAAAGGATGTAGATTTTAATCAAATAAACGACTTACAAATAACACCAGTTTTTGAGTCTAGTTTGGTATTTATTGACGAGCCTGCTAATAGGTTTTTAGTTAATGGAAACGAAATATCATATCTTCAAGATTCTGTAAATATTGATTTTTTTAATGATAGTTTTGTTGTTGATAATCTTGTTAAAGCCGAATTTTTATTTGAAACAACAAACTCTATTAATAGAAGTTTTATAGTTGAGGTTGAGATGTATGATGATGGTAATCAATTGCAGCATAGCTTTTCTTTTTCTTCAAGTGAATCTCCAGATCATAGCCCTCTAGTAACAGAACACTTAGAAGTTTTTGAAAATGATACATTGGAGGCATTAAAAAATACAACGAAGTTAGTATTTACATTAAAAATACTTCCGGGCGAGTCAATAAATGAAACTACTTTAGGAAGAATAAAACTCAAGTCTAAAGGATCTTTTTATTTAAAAATTGAGCGATGATAATGAGATATAGTTTCATAATCATTATGCTAATATCGTGTTTTGCTTTCTCACAAAACAAACAAATACTTTATGGGTTTTCTGATATACCACAAGCCTTACTGTTAAATCCTGGAGGAAAGGTAACTAATGATTGGTATTTTGGAATACCATTACTATCTCATATCCATGCAAATGTTGGTACCACTGGTAGTACTGTTTATGATGTGTTTGTCAGTGATGGTCGAGATTTTAATTTAAAACTTCAAAATGCTATTTACAGTATGAAATCTAATGATTTTTTAAGCATTAATGAGCAGCTAGAAGTATTTTCTGGAGGATTTAAAATAGGAACCAGTTATGAAAAAGATAAGTATATAAGTTTTGGTTTATATCAAGAGTTTGATTTTATAGGGTATTTCCCTAAGGATTATGCTGTTTTGGCGTATGAAGGAAATCAATCAAACATCAATAGGGTTTTTAAGGCAAGTGATTTTAACGCAAAGGCAGAACTTATCTCTGTTTTTCATGTTGGTTATAATAAAACAGTAAACAAGAATTTTACTTTTGGTGTTAGAGGTAAAATATATTCAAGTATTATAAATGCAACCTCTACAAATAATAAAGGATACTTTGTGACTGTGGAAGGAGCTAATAATTTTTACGATCATATTTTTAATTTAGATTTGGAATTGAGAACCTCTGGTTTATCAAGTTTAACAGATGATAATACAAATTCTGATATAGCTTTAAAGGATATTAAGAAGCGTCTATTTTTAGGAGGAAACCTAGGTTTAGGTTTTGATGTCGGATTCACATATCAGTTAAATAAACAGTGGATGGTTGATGGAAGTTTACAGGATGTTGGCTTTATAAGGCACACCAAAGATGTTGAGAATTATAAAGTTGAAGGTAATTATGTGTTTGAAGGGGTTAATCCTATTTTTCCAGCAACAGGAACAGGACAAACGGCAGAAGACTATTGGAATGAGATAAAAAAGGAATTTGAAGATGTTTTTGTAGTAGATACATCATATACAAAATATACAACATGGCGGCCAGTAAAGCTAAATGCATCAGTTAACTATGCTTTTGGAGAAAAAACAAGTAAAGAATGTAATTGTTTAATTCCAGATAGTGGATATCAAAATGCAGTAGGTTTGCAATTATTTGCTGTAAACAGACCTAAGCAGCCACAATTAGCATTAACAGCGTATTATTATAGAAGAATTTTTAAAGGCTTGCAGGCTAAAGCCACATATACTATAGATTCATATACCTTTAGTAATATAGGTTTAGGAGTTTCTGCTAACATAGGAAATCTTAATTTTTATGTCATGGCAGACAATTTTTTAGAATATCAAAACGTATATAACGCACAAAGTGTATCTTTACAACTAGGGTTTAACTATATTTTTAAAAAACATGAAGATTAAGATTTTTACAACATTAACGGTATTATTTGTTATTTCGAGCACATTCGCACAATACAATTTAAATGAGTATAAGTATGTCATTGTTCCAAAAAAATATGAATTTTTAAAGAAAGCAAACCAATATAGATTAAATGAATTAACTGAATTTTTGTTTAATAAATATGGATTTGAAACATTGATGGAAGGTGATACATATCCAGAAGATTTAGTTAGAAATAGGTGTTTAGCTTTAAAATCAGATGTTACCAAAGATTCAGGCCTTTTTAAAACGAAGTTAAATGTTGAATTAAAGGATTGTAATGATCAAATAATATATACAACTCAAACAGGTGAAAGTAGGGAAAAGGAATATAGTAAGGCTTATAATGAAGCTTTAAGAGATGCTTTTAAATCATTTGAAACTATTAATTATAAATATGTTCCAAAAAAGAATGACGTGGCTGTTGAAACTAAAGTAGAAGTGAATAATACTAATGCAGTAGTAAACGAGATTCAACAATTAAAAGAAGAGATTCAAGCACTAAAAGCGAAGAAAGAAACGGAAGTGGTAGCAGAAGTACCTCAAATGAAAGTAGTTGAAGAGGAAATAATTGAAACTCCTGCAAAAAAAGAGATGCCTAAAGTATCTCAACCAGAATCATCAGGTTCAGATGTATTATATGCTCAAGCTATAAATAATGGTTTCCAATTGGTAGACAGTTCTCCAAAGGTGGTTTATAAAATCAAAAAAACAAGTTTGGAAAATGTGTTTTTGGTGGAAGGCATAAACGGAACCTTACTTAATAAAGATGGTCAATGGATTCTTGAATATTATGAAAACGGTTCTTTAAAACAGAAATCATTAAATATTAAGTTTTAACTAATATCCGTATTTATCGTTCCAACGTTGTTTTAAAAACTCACGATGTGCTTTTTCCCTGGCATTATTGCCAGGGTCGTAAAGTTTAGTGCCTTTTATATCATCTGGCATAAATTCTTGATTGGCAAAATTATTTTCGTAGTTGTGAGCGTATTTATAAGTGTCACCATATCCTAATTCTTTCATTAATTTAGTTGGTGCATTTCTTAAATCTATGGGAACCGATAAATCTCCTGTTTCTTTTACTAATTGTTGTGCTTTACCTATAGCCATATAAGCAGCATTACTTTTAGGAGAACAAGCTAAATAAGTTGCACATTGACTTAAAATGATTCGAGATTCTGGATACCCAATAGTTGAAACTGCTTGAAAAGAGTTGTTGGCAATCACTAAGGCGGTAGGGTTGGCATTGCCTATATCTTCACTTGCTAAAATGAGTAAACGCCTAGCTATAAATTTAACATCTTCGCCACCTTCAATCATTCGTGCCAACCAATATATTGCTGCATTAGGGTCGCTTCCGCGAATGGATTTTATAAATGCAGAAATAATATCATAGTGTTGCTCGCCAGTTTTATCATATCTTACTGTATTATTTTGAACCTTTTTTAAAACAATTTCATCAGTAATTATAATGTCTTTACTAGAATCTGCATTCACAATCAATTCAAAAATATTCAATAATTTTCTGGCATCACCTCCAGAAAGTCTTATTAAGGCATTAGTTTCTTGTAGTTTAATGTTTTTTTTAGCGAGCGTATCATCTTGCTCAATAGCCCGTTTTAAAAGTGTCTCTAAATCGCTTTTGCTAAAGGCGTTTAATATATATACTTGACAACGTGATAATAAGGCAGGAATAACCTCAAAACTAGGGTTCTCGGTAGTTGCACCAATTAAAGTTATCCAACCCTTTTCTACAGCTTGTAATAAGGAATCTTGTTGCGATTTACTAAAGCGATGGATTTCATCTATGAATAAAATAGGGTTTTTTGTGGTAAATAATCCACCACTCTGTTTCGCTTTGTCAATAACATCTCGTACGTCCTTTACACCCGAATTAATGGCACTAAGTGTATAAAATGGCCTGCCAGATTCGGTAGCTATAATGTTTGCAAGTGTGGTTTTACCGGTGCCAGGAGGCCCCCACAAAAGCATAGATGGAATAAGCCCTTGTTTTATATGCTGCGTTAATGCGCCTTGTTTACCAACCAGATGGGTCTGGCTCACATAATCATCTAAAGTTTGAGGTCGTAAGCGTTCAGCTAATGGTTCATTCATAATTGTAAAATTAAAATTTTATTCCTGTGAAATCATAAATATCAACAAAGATTTTTTACTGACAATTTATCATCATAGTTGAATATGGAAAGTAATTTGCTATATTTAAATTAATGAATAATCAAGACCATTTTAAATTCTATAGGGGAGTTATAATATACCCAGTATTTTTTGTGCTTATTATTTGGACGGTGTTTACATTCGAAATTCAATATCATGTCAATTTCAGTAAATACGGTATTTATCCGCAAACTCTTAAAGGATTAAGGGGCGTCATTTTTAGCCCATTTATTCATGGAAGTATCGAACACATATACCATAACACTATTCCGTTATTTGTATTATCAATGGCCTTATTTTATTTCTATAAACCAATAGCATGGAAAGTTATTATTTATGGAATTTTAATCTCAGGTTTTTTAACATGGTGTATCGGTAGACCTTCTTATCATATTGGTGCCAGCGGATTAATTTATGTGTTATTTAGTTTTATGTTTTTTAAAGGTGTTTTTACCAAATATTACAGACTTATAGCATTGTCACTTTTAGTTATTTTTCTTTATGGAAGCATGATATGGTATGTGTTTCCAGTAGATGAGACTATTTCATGGGAGGGGCATTTGTCTGGTTTGCTAACGGGCTTGCTTTTTGCCTTATTTTTTAAAAGAGAAATAGCAAAGCCTAAAAAATATGTATGGGAGCAGGAGCATTACAATGAAGACAACGACCCTTTTTTAAAGCACTTTGATAAAGATGGTAATTTTATTGAAATTGATCTATTAGAAACAGAAGTAGAGCAGGAGCAACCTGAAATAAACTACATCTATAAAAAAAAATAATTCTGAAAATAGTTAAGTGATTATTATTTTTTAATTTGTAAGTCTAATTCAGTCTCTGCCTAACAACTTCATATAAAAAGGCACCACACGCAACAGACACATTTAAAGATTCTATATCTCCAAGCAACGGCAGTTTAGCTTTATCATCAACAACTTTTAAAATTGATGGGTTAATACCTCTATCTTCAGAACCCATTATAATAGCGCAAGGTTCTTTAAAAGAAACATCGTAAAGTGTGTTGTTGGTTTTTTCGGTAGCAGCAATCACTTTAATACCTGAGGCTTGCATGTAAAATACAGCATCTTTAATATGGTCTACTTTACAAATAGGAACTTTAAAAACAGCACCAGCACTTGTTTTAATCGTATCGCCATTAACAGGGGCACCTCCTTTTTTTTGTATTACAATTCCATTGACACCAGTACATTCCGCAGTTCTAATAATGGCACCAAAATTTCTAACATCGCTTAATTGATCGAGCAATAAAAATAAAGGTGTTTTTCCAGATTCCATAACACTCACAACAAGATTCTCTAAATCGTGAAATTCAATAGGAGAAATTTGTGCAACAACACCTTGGTGATTGTTTTTAGTAAGTCTGTTAAGCTTTTCAACAGGTACATATGATGAGTTAATGCTTTTCTTCCTCAGAAGACTTTCTAACTCTGTAAAAAGTTCACCCTTTAAACCTTTTTGAAGAAAAACTTTATCAATAGTTTCACCCGCATTTATTGCTTCAATAACGGCTCGTATTCCAAAAATTTGTGTTTGATCTTGCATGGGGTAAAGGTATAAAAAAACCACTCTTTTAAAGAGTGGTTTTTTAACTATTTAAATATTGTAATATTATAATTGTAAAACCAGTTCCTGATCTGGATAAACTCCACAGTTTCCTAAATCAAAGTCCAGTACTATATCAATAGTTCCTGAACAAGCATTAACAACACCTGTCCCAGTAACAACACCTTTAGAACATCCATACTGATAGTCTTCATTAGATATTGCAGTTACTGTACTAGTTAATGGATCTATAGTAACAATTAAGTATGCAGTAGCAGCATTAGCAATAGCTGGATTTGTGTAATTTCTAATCCAAAATTCATTCGGACTAGTACCAGCCTCTATTTCAACTGAATCTCCAGCATGATAGTCTGCCCAATCATCAATAACAACGCTTGAAGTTCCAATAAATGAAGCCGCTAAAACTGGACTATTTTCCCCAATTCCTGTTATTGTATAAGAACCACCATTTTTTATAACCATTGCCATGAGATAATAAACGCTAGAACAAGAATTACCAGAACTTAAAGCAGCTGGAAAAGTTAACGAAGATTCAGCAACTCCAGGTTGAGAGAAATCAAGCATTAAATTAAGATCTCTAACAATATCTTCATTTGCTGAATAAAAACTAGCTGACAAATAATAAGTTCCATCTGGAAGACTAGATTCCATCAATAGATCCTCAAAGCTACCACCATCGGCTACATCAATGTCTCCAGCATTATCAGGTGTGCTAGAAAGCGAAAATATTAAATCAGCAAAATCGGTAGGATCAATGGCTTCTCCAGAATTATCGGTAGTAGTTTCAGACATAGCCCAACTTAAATGCATTGCTAAAGCATCATCCGCTAAATTGGCAATATTAAAAGTAACTTCAATAGGACTTGCAGTAGCATTAATCACAGGATCTCCTATTATTAAGGTGAACGATTCAGTTTCTTCAAAAATATCATCTCCGAAGATTTTTATGTTTGCAGTACCTGTGGTTGAACCCGCTGGAATATTTATATATTCAGGAGCAGAATAATCTGTGCCATTAGTAGCTGTTCCACTTTTAACAGAGATTTTTAATGCAACATCCCAAGAAACTGCTTGGGAAATACTGATAGTAAACGGATAAGTTGTATCAGACTCAATTATGTCAAGATTTGTTGCATAAGGATAATTTATGGTTACCGTTGGCTTATTTACTTCTAAAGAGGAGTCGCCAGTATTTTCATCTGTGTCGTCACATCCTAATAAAAAGGAAGTTAACAGAACTATGGGAAGATATTTGATAAATTTATTTTTCATCTTATTTTTTTTAAAATTAGTCTACAATTTTTTCAAGAATTGCATAAAATTCTCGTGGACCATCAGAAGAACCACCAACATTATACATATAACCATAAGTCATATACATCTTGTCTTTTCCATTATCATTGTCCAATTCAACATAGTTAGAATCACCACAGAATACATGAGTTAAGTCTCCTGCATTTAGTGCACAAGTTGTTTGTGGGTAACCTGTTGGAGCTTGAGGATCACCATTTTCTAGTGTTGGGTATGTTATACTTAAATCTGGTTGTACTTGGAAGTACCAATCATCACCTTCAAAAGCTCCATACCATTTAATCATACGATAGGTAGTTGCATCAACAGATTCTATTGTTACTTGTTCTGGCCATGCAACATCATCTCTAAAAACACCTAATCTCCAATAGTCACCTCTTACTACTTTATAATTACCTGCAAAACGTGTAGAAACAGTTAATTTAGTTTTTGCTTTTGAAGTGCTTGATTCTCCAGACGAGACATAGGCAACATACGTTAATGTAAAACCATCACCAATATTTAAATTTGTATCATCTGCAGGCAGTGGCGCACCATCAAAAACAACGCCTTGTATCAAATCTTCAAAGGTTACTGAAAAGTTTACACCACCTTTATTCCCAGATGGTGTTACATTAATAGTTTTTAGCAATACTGTATTACTTGTTTCTCCCGTGCTCGTAGAATATGTATTATATACATCAATTTTCTCAATCGGGTCATTACCATTATATGCAACAAGGCTAATTGGGTATGAGGCGTCATTACCTACAACATAACTTAAGCTAGAAGATACAACATCTATATACCCTCCTACATGATCAACTTTTAGTGTTTCATCAACATCTTCCTGAGTACATGAAATGGCGAAGAATAATGACACTAAAGTCAATCCTAAATATTTATATGTTTTCATTTTTTTCATTTTAATTTTTATTTATTAGTTCATCCACCAAATTGGGGTAGTTAACAAATCTGCTCCTTGAGCCGAAATAGCTGCTGTTAAATTTGCACCATTATCTGATTGCTCATCGGTTGGATAAGAGAGTCTGGATGGGATTTGATTAATAACACCTGCAGGAGCTGGAGTTAAAACAGGGAATCCAGTTCTTCTTTGTTCTGCCCAAGCTTCAAAGCCTTGCATATAAAGTGCTAAATATTCTTGTTCTGCAATTTGTTGAAGACCAGCAGTACCACCAGAATAACCAACTGGATAGTTTCCTAAGGAAGCTCCTACACTAGCAAAAGAAGCAGCAATTCCATCAGCATAATAAGTTGCAGCTGTTCCAGTAGTGATATACCCTTTTTCAGCAGCTTCCGCTTTTAAAAATAATAGTTGAGAATATGACATTAAATAGGCATCTAGTGCAGGTTCTAGGTAATAATCTCCTATTAGGGATAATGGATCTGTGAAAATTGTTGCAGGCGTACTAGATATACCTGCAGGCAAACCTCTATATTCACCATCAGTAGCTTGACCAGCATATATAGGTAGACGGTTGTCAAAAACTCCAAACTTAGTTCCATCCATCATTTGTACTAAATTTTGTCCAACACACCATTCAGCTGTTCTACTGTTTTGAACTAATCCTTCGTAATAAGGATTTGCATTTGGAGCAGTTGCTAAATAAGTAATGATGGCACTATCATCGTTAGAATTAAATAAGTTTCCTGTATTTACCAAATCTTGAAGTTGACTTCCCACTGTAAATCCTGAACCATTTGATGCTCTCATAATAGCGCGGAATTTTAAAGAATTGGCAAATTTTTTCCATAATGCAGCGTCACCTCCATATACTAGATCTTGAGACGCATCAATACTACCAGAAGCACTTAAGAGTGCACTAGCATCTGTAAGTAATGCAATAATACCTTCGTAAACAACCTGAGGGCTATCATAAACTGGGGTGAAATTTCCATCAACACCAACTTCGGTAAATGGGATATAACCAAAAGCATCTGTTAACATTTGAAAGGCGTAGGCCTGAGTTACTTTGGCTACTCCTTGCATTTGTTCATTACCTTCTTCTATAGCCAATCGTTCCATATCCTGTGCATCTTTAATCACACTTGAGTATAGTACATCCCATAATGTTTGGATGCTATTAAGTCTTGGTTTGTATAAATCCCCATCGTTATATTGAGGTTTTGATAATTGTTGCACCCAGTTAAGTGGTGATTCACCAGCAAGGAATGTATCATAAACGCGATCGATTGTAGATCTTAAAACCCCACCTAACAACAGACTACTTGGTACTGTTGCAGGGTCGTTGGGATTTGAATTAATTTCTCCAAAATTTGTATCACAACTACTAAAAAGCAATACGGTTATTAAAGAAAATATAGAAATTAATTTATATGTCTTCATAGTTTATTTTTTAAAATTTTATATTCAGGTTCATACCATAGGTTCTTGTTGGTGGTGTTTGAGCATATTCAAGACCTTGTTGTCCAGTGGAATTACCAAAAGAAGTTTCCGGATCAATATGTGGAACTTTTTTATATAAAATCAATAAGTTTCTAACATTAAGACCAAGTGAAATGTTGTTCACACCAATGTTTTTCAACATCCGTTTTGGTACGCTATAGGTTAATGCTATCTCTCTCCATTTAATATAAGAAGCATCATATACTGATGATTCTCCTATATTTGATCCATAAAAACCTTTATAGAAATCTTCAGCAGGAACCACTATATTATTTGCAGTACCAGTATCAACATCTATACCTTGTCCAACCACACCATTTTCACGGCCTGGTAAAGTTTCTTCCAAAACACCTGCATATTTACCCCAGGAATTAGTTTGAGAATATACATCACCTCCCCATTTAACATCGAATAAGGTATTGAAACTAATGTTTTTATAAGACATGTTTATGCCAAGACCACCAGTCCAGTCAGGAGTAGTATTACCTAAAATTTGAAACGTTGGGTCATAGGTAGCTATACCATCTTTATATAATATGGCTCCATTTTCATCTCTAGCAAAGGCTGGCCCATAAAGCACTCCAATAGGTTCACCTTCTCTTGCTTGTACACTTACGTTCCAAAGATCTCCCAATGTAATTGAGCCCTCGTTAGTAGTTGGGTCTGCATCAATATCATTTACATTGTTGGTGTTTTTAGCCCAGTTTAAATTTAAGTCTAAATTAAGACCATCTGTATTTTTAAGCACTTTAATGCCCATATTTACTTCCAGACCTTTGTTGGTTATGGTAGCAGCATTATCCCATGCGGAGGTAAAACCTGAAGCGGCAGATTTAGAAACTGGTAATATTACGTCTTCTGTTTTCTTGTCATAATAAGTAACATCAAATTTCAAACGGCTATTAAAGAATCTAGCATCTATACCAACTTCATATTCTTGTGTTGTTTCATTTTTAATATTTGGATTCCATAAAGTTCCAGGTAAAAAGGCCACTGGAGTAGTTCCCCAAGGTGTATCTGAAAATTGATAGCTGGCCTCAATTTTGTAAGGGCTCAATGGTCCAGCACTACCTACTTTAGACCAACCTCCTCTTAATTTTAAGAAAGACAATTCTGACGAATTACTTACTCCCAGTATATCACTTAATACAGCACTCATCGATACTGAAGGATAGAAGAAGCTATTATTATTACCTGGTAATACACTAGCCCAGTCATTACGTCCGGTAAAATCAAGAAATAGATAATCTCTAAATGATATTTGACCAAACCCTAAAAGGCTATTGATTCTGCTTTCTGTGAAATTTGCAGAAACTACTTTGTCAACACCATCTCTTGTATTGGAAATGTTATAAACATTAGGAAGTTGTAATTCTGGAGCTCCAATATAATTTCTATGGTATTTGTTAGTATAAACACTACCACCTGCATTCAAGCTTAATTTAAAATCTTTATTTATATCAGCAAGATATGAAAATAAAAAGTCACTCGTAATTGCAGATCTTGTACGTTGAGTTTCGTTATAGTAACCGAATTCATTAGCTGCAGTACCAAAGGCTGCTCTAGACGTATTAAGTGAAGAAAAATAATCGATTCCAGTCTTTAGAGTAAGAGTTAAATTATCAAGAATTTTATAGCCTATGTTTACATTACCAATAATCCTATCCTTGTCCAAGGTATTTCTATTGGTTTCTAAAGCCCAAAACGGGTTATTATTATAAGCTTGGTTCCAGTTTAGAGGTGTGCCTGCGTTTACACCTGTTGTGTTAAGAGGTAAATTTCTCCAATCTCTTAAATCGGCAAAATCTATTTGACGTGCGGCCCATACAAACTGAGCGGTTTGGGTACCATTAGTAGTAGTGTCGTAACCCATACTAGGAAGGTTATCACTTGATGTTTTAATATAATTTACACTAATTCCAGCAGACCATTTATCTGATAAATCAAAATTAACGTTTCCGCCAAAATTGTATTTCTTATAATCAGTGCTTGGCATTATACCTGCTTGATCCATATAACCCATGGACACTCTATAATTTGAATTTTCTGCACTACCTTCTAAAGAGACGTTGTTATTGGTTATTACACCTGTTCTAAAGAAATGTCTTGTACCATCGGGTGCTGAAACCCAAGGTAATGGTTTTCCTCCATAAAGTTGAGAATTCCATTGAATAAATTCTAAACCAACGTCTAATGGAGGCCCCCAGCTTTCATCTAAACCACCTAAACCAGTTGTATAAGCATTTCCAGTGCCATAACCATCTTTATATTCAAAATAATCTAAATTATTTCCTTCTCCATAAGAGTTTTGGTAACTTGGCATTAATGCTACTTGATCTAATTGAATGCTTGATGAAATAGTGATACCTAATTTGGAAGCACCCATTTTACCACTTTTGGTAGTAATTACAATTACACCATTAGCTCCACGCATCCCATATAATGCCGTAGCTGCACCACCTTTAAGAACGTTGATGGTTTCAATATCATCTTGGTTGATATCTGCTAAACCATTGGGAGTGTCAACACCTCCGTCGGAAGTATTAGTATCGGATGAGCTGAATGCATTATTGCGAGAATAAGAATTATTATCTATGGGAACACCGTCAACTACCATTAAAGGTTGGGCGTTACCATAAATAGAGGAAACCCCTCTTAAAATAATCCTACTTGAGGAACCTGGCGCACTACTTGCATTAGTTACATGAACACCAGCAATCTTACCACTCAAGGAGTTAACAACATTTTTATCCCGAACTGTTGTTATTTCTTCGGCACCTACATTTTGTGCAGCATACCCCAAAGATTTTTCATCTCTTTTAATACCAAGAGCCGTAACAACTACTTCTTCAAGAGCTTCAGCGTCCTCTTTCATGGTAACATTAACAGTATTGTTACTTCCAACACTAATTTCTTGTGTAGTATATCCAACAAAACTAAACACAAGAGTTGCCCCTTGGCTAGCTGATATTGAATATTTACCATCAAAATCGGTTGAAGTACCTGTTGAAGTACCTTTAACTAAGACTGTTGCTCCAGGAAGAGGCAGACCAGTGTTGTCTGATACGGTCCCCGAAATAGTCTTTTCTTGTGCAAACGTTAGTTGCACAACAAACGCTAGGAATAGCGTTAGAATTCCACTAAACTTTGTTTTCATTTTATAATTATTTGAATTAGTCAATGCCAAAAATCATAATAAAAAGTTAATTAAACAATAAAAAATGGTTAAAATTTGGGATTTCTTTAGAAAAAAATCAGAATAGTAATATTAATTGCTAAAAATTAGAGGTTAAACTAATATGTACTTGTGAATTTGAGAATTTAAAAATTTGGTCTTGATTCTTTCCGTTAGCGTAATTTAATTTGAATAAGCCCGCTTTTGATAAAATGCCAAGGCCGAAACCAAAACCAATTAGTTTTTCATTTACCTTGGTTATTTTATTTTCTAGATACCCAACATCAATAATGGAGTGTATATATATGGTGTTGCTTAGTTGAAGTCTGTATTCTGAGTTTAATAGTATATATGATGTTGCAAACAAGCTGTTTTCGTTAAAGCCACGTATGGAGTTGATGCCTCCAAATCTAAATAATTCATTTTCAAAGTAAGTGTTTGAAATAAGACTGGTACCAGCCACTCTTGTATAAAGACTATTTTTTCTGTTTAGGTTTATTATTTTAAAGGCATCAAAGTTTATTAAGGTTTGTTTTTCTGTTGTATTTAAATGTTTTCTTTTTCCAAAATCTGCTTCAAAACGTAAATTAGAATTTACAGGAAATAATAGGTTGTTGATTTGCGGTTTTGAGAATTCATATCCAAAAGATATAAAGTTAGATTTATAGTCTTCAAAATTAGCAGAAGTATCAATGTTTAATAAGTTGTTGGATTCAGTTGTTTTAATCCCCGTAAAAATATTGTGTCTAGGATTTATTTGATAATGGAGTTTAGCAGCTTGATTAACGGTTGTAAATGTGGAATCTAGTTTAAAGATATGAAGCTGAAATTCTATGCCAATTGGGGTTTTTAATAAATAAGGCAACTCTGCGTTAACTTCAAACCTTTTTTGTTGATTCTGATTACTTTTATAAAGTAAACTAAATGATTCACCGTAATTTAAATTATTGGTTAGATTTAAGTTTAAATATCCGTTAAGATCTATTTTGTTGGTTGTTTCATTTGTTCCAAATCCTAAAAATCCATCAAAGGTGTTGCTTTTAGATTTTTCTATATATAGATATAGGTTAGTAGAATCTTTGGTGAATAAAACTTCGGGTGTTTTAATTTGATTTGCAAAGGGCAAGTTGTTTAGTTGTTCTGTTTTAGATTTTATGAGAGCTAAATTAAAAGGTTGATTAGGTTTTATTTTTAGATAGTACTTTATAAAAGATTCCGGAAATTTCTCGTAGCCTTTTATTTTAATAGCGTTAATAACACGTTTTTCGGTAGTGTCGTTAATTACTAAATCTGCTTTTAAATTTCTTTTGTTATCTATGCTAATGTTGGTTAAGTGTAGTTTTGAAAATGGGTAGCCTTTTTCTGCTTGCTTAGAATTAATAATTTGTAAAGCACTTTCAATCTTATTTATAGGTAAAACAAAAAAGGAGTCGTTGACTTGTTTGGAAACAAAATTAAGGATAGATTGAGGGATTGATTTTTTATCATAATATATATGTATACGCTTATACTTTTTTTTTAGTTGAAATTTAGCTTGATAGGTTGAATCGTTAATTTTGGTTGTTTCGTATAGGTTTTCAAAATAACCAATTTTATAAAGCTTTTTTTGAACAGTGTCAATTTCTGAAATTAAAGAAGTATAATCTTTATGGGTTTTTAAGTAATCTAAAGAATCGATAACGTGCTTTTCTAACTTGGTTTGACTGGTTACTTTTAAGCTTAAATTTTGACACCAAATATTAGATGTAAAATGTATACATATAATAAGGAGTAAAATTTTTGTTTTTTGCACAACTAGAACATGAATTAAGATAGTGTAAAACTAACGGAAAATCACTACTTATAAAATAGGTGTCCTGTAATTTTCTATTTCTATTAAAATTACAATAAATTTCAACTTTAAAAAATTTCTTCAAAAGCCTACATTGTAAAGAAAAAGTGATTAAAATACTATCCTAGATTTATGTGTAGTATAGCGTTGCTAAAAAATTATTGTCTATGTTGTGAAAATTAATCAATTAGGGTTTGAAAAATACTTTTTTATTTCTACATTTGCAGCCCTCTTAGAAGAGGTATTTAAAAAAACATATAAAATATATGCCAACAATTTCACAATTAGTAAGAACAGGAAGAGCCAAAATAACCAAGAAGAGTAAATCGGCTGCTTTAGATTCTTGTCCTCAAAGACGTGGAGTATGTACTCGTGTTTACACAACAACACCAAAAAAACCAAACTCAGCAATGCGTAAAGTTGCAAGGGTAAGGTTAACTAATGGTAATGAAGTAAATGCATACATCCCAGGAGAAGGACATAATCTACAAGAGCACTCGATAGTATTGGTTAGAGGTGGAAGGGTAAAAGATTTGCCAGGAGTTAGATATCACATTGTTCGTGGTGCTTTAGACACAGCAGGTGTTGCAGGTAGAACACAACGTAGATCTAAGTATGGTGCAAAACGCCCTAAGAAGTAATTTAAAACTTTAAGAAGAAGACATGAGAAAAAGAGCAGCAAAAAAGAGACCCCTTTTACCGGATCCACGCTTTAACGATCAGTTAGTAACTCGTTTCGTTAATATGATGATGTGGGATGGTAAAAAGTCTGTAGCTTTTAAAGTATTCTATGATGCAATTGATATTGTAGATTCGAAAAAGACTGACGAAGAAAAGACCGCTTTAGAAACATGGAAAGATGCCTTGTCAAATGTGATGCCTCACGTAGAAGTACGTAGTCGTCGTGTTGGAGGAGCTACATTTCAAATTCCAATGCAAATTCGTCCAGATAGAAAAGTTTCAACAGCAATGAAATGGCTAATTGGTTACGCTCGTAAAAGAAACGAAAAATCTATGGCACAACGTTTAGCTTCAGAAATTTTAGCAGCAGCTAAAGAAGAAGGAGCTGCTGTTAAGAAAAGAGTTGATACTCATAAAATGGCAGAAGCAAATAAAGCATTCTCTCACTTTAGATTTTAATAAGAAATGGCAAGAGATTTAAAATTAACAAGAAATATAGGAATTGCGGCTCATATTGATGCTGGTAAAACAACAACAACAGAGCGCGTACTTTATTATACAGGGGTTTCTCATAAAATTGGAGAAGTACATGATGGTGCTGCTACAATGGACTGGATGGAGCAAGAGCAAGAACGTGGTATTACTATTACGTCTGCCGCTACAACATGCGAATGGGTATTCCCAAGAGTAGATGGCTTACCAACTGATGATTCAAAAAGTTATCATTTTAACATTATCGATACTCCGGGTCACGTAGATTTTACGGTTGAAGTAAACCGTTCATTACGTGTGTTGGATGGTTTAGTGTTTTTATTTAGTGCAGTTGATGGTGTTGAGCCTCAATCTGAAACTAACTGGAGATTAGCAGATAACTACAAAGTGCCACGTATTGGTTTTGTAAATAAAATGGACCGTCAAGGTGCTAACTTTATGAACGTATGCCAACAGGTTAAAGATATGTTAGGATCTAACGCTGTGCCAATTGTTATGAACATTGGTGACGAGATAGATTTTAAAGGTATCGTTGATTTAGTGAAAAACCGTGCTATTATTTGGCATGACGAAACACAAGGATCTACGTTTGATGTTATTGATATTCCAGAAGAATTAAAAGCAGAAGCTGCTGAGTTAAGAGGCAAACTTATTGAAGAAGTTGCTGCTTATGATGAGAATCTGTTAGAAAAATATATGGAAGATGAAGACTCTATTACAGAAGAAGAAGTGCATGCTGCGCTTAGAGCTGCTGTAATGGATATGTCTATTATTCCAATGATTTGTGGTTCAGCCTTCAAAAATAAAGGGGTTCAGTTCTTATTAGATGCTGTATGTCGTTATTTGCCTTCTCCAATGGATAGAGAAAGTGTTGTAGGTATTAATCCAGATACAGAAAAAGAAGAAAGACGTAAGCCAGATGTAAAAGAGCCATTTTCTGCTTTAGCATTTAAAATTGCGACAGATCCTTTTGTTGGTCGTTTGGCGTTTTTTAGAGCATATTCAGGTCGTTTAGATGCGGGATCTTATATCTTGAACAACCGTTCAGGTAAAAAAGAACGTATCTCTCGTATTTACCAAATGCACTCAAATAAGCAAAATGCTATCGATTTTATTGAAGCAGGAGATATTGGAGCGGCAGTAGGATTTAAAGACATCAAGACTGGTGATACTATGTCTGATGAAAAACATCCAATTGTTTTAGAATCAATGAATTTCCCTGATCCAGTAATTGGTATCGCAGTTGAGCCTAAAACGAAAGCAGATGTTGATAAATTAGGTATGGCTTTATCAAAGCTTGCTGAAGAAGATCCAACATTTACTGTAAGAACAGACGAAGCTTCAGGACAGACTATTATTTCTGGAATGGGTGAACTTCACTTAGATATTATTGTTGACCGTCTTAAACGTGAGTTTAAAGTAGAAGTAAACCAAGGTCAACCACAAGTAGAGTACAAAGAAGCTATTACAAAAGCTGCAGATCATAGAGAAGTTTACAAGAAACAATCTGGTGGTCGTGGTAAGTTTGCTGATATTGTATTTACTGTTGAGCCTGCAGAAGAAGGAAAAGTAGGTTTAGAATTTATTTCTGAAATTAAGGGTGGTAATGTTCCTAAAGAATTTATCCCTTCAATTGAAAAAGGATTCAAAATGGCTATGGTAAATGGACCATTGGCTGGTTATGAAGTAGATGCTATGAAAGTAACATTGAAAGATGGATCTTATCATGATGTGGATTCTGATCAATTATCTTTCGAATTAGCAGCAAAATTAGGTTTTAAAGCTGCTGCTAAAGCTGCTAAAGCCGTAATTATGGAGCCTATTATGAAGCTTGAGGTAATTACTCCTGAAGAAAATATGGGTGATATTGTAGGTGATTTAAACCGTCGTAGAGGACAAGTAAGTGACATGGGAGATAGAGCTGGAGCAAAAACTGTAAAAGCGACTGTGCCATTATCAGAAATGTTTGGTTATGTAACCACATTAAGAACATTATCTTCTGGTAGAGCAACATCAACTATGGAATTTTCACACTATGCTGAAACACCATCAAATATATCTGAAGAAGTAATAAAAGCTGCTAAAGGCATTGAAGCTTAAAATTTAAGGAAATGAGTCAAAAAATCAGAATAAAATTAAAGTCTTACGATCATAACTTAGTTGATAAATCAGCAGATAAGATTGTAAAAACAGTAAAAAGTACTGGAGCTGTTGTAACGGGGCCAATCCCATTACCAACTCACAAGAAAATTTTCACTGTATTACGTTCTCCACACGTTAATAAAAAGTCTAGAGAGCAATTTCAATTAAGTTCTTACAAGAGATTACTTGATATTTATAGCTCTTCATCAAAAACGATTGATGCGTTGATGAAACTTGAATTACCAAGTGGTGTTGAAGTAGAGATTAAAGTTTAGTGAAACTCAATTTTCTTTTTTGAAAATTGTAAGTTGAATAAACACTGAGCGAAGTCGAAGTGTATTTTTAAAGCATTTCCGATTTCTATAAGAATTAACATGTCCCACCGATGTGGTCGCGGGAAAAACGGTAAAAATACATTCAGGGTTGAAAGTATTTGACCCTGAATTTTTTTAAATAAGTAATAAATTAAATAAATAATTATGTCTGGGTTAATTGGAAAAAAAATCGGTATGACCAGCATCTTTGATGACAACGGAAAGAACATTCCTTGTACAGTAATCGAAGCTGGACCATGTATCGTTACCCAAGTCAGAACTGAAGAAGTTGACGGTTACAAAGCTGTACAGTTAGGTTTCGATGACGCGACAGAAAAAAGTGCTACTAAAGCTGATCAAGGTCACGCTAAAAAAGCAGGAACTTCTGTAAAACGCAAAATCGTAGAATTCAAAGGTTTTGAGGAGGAGTACAAATTAGGTGATGCTATCACTGTTGAGCACTTTATAGAAGGTGAATTTGTTGATGTCTCTGGTATATCAAAAGGAAAAGGTTTTCAAGGCGTTGTTAAACGTCATGGTTTCGGTGGTGTAGGTCAAGCTACTCACGGTCAACATAACCGTTTAAGAGCACCAGGTTCTATTGGAGCTGCGTCATATCCTGCAAGAGTTTTCAAAGGAATGAAAATGGCCGGAAGAATGGGTGGTGAAAAAGTAAAAGTTGAAAATTTAAGAGTTTTAAAAGTAGTTGCTGAAAAGAACTTACTTGTTGTAAAAGGGTGTGTACCTGGGCACAAAAATTCTTATGTAATTATTAGAAAATAATGAAAGTAGCAGTTTTAGATATAAACGGAAAAGACACAGGTAGAAAGGCAGACCTTTCTAAAGATGTGTTTGCTATTGAGCCTAATAATCACGCAGTATATTTGGATGTTAAACAATATTTAGCAAACCAAAGACAAGGAACTCACAAATCAAAAGAGAGAGCTGAGATTTCTGGAAGTACACGTAAGATTAAAAAGCAAAAAGGAACTGGTACTGCAAGAGCAGGTAGTATTAAGTCTGGTGTATTTAAAGGTGGTGGTCGTATGTTCGGTCCAAGACCTAGAAATTACAGTTTCAAACTTAATAAAAGTTTAAAGCGTTTAGCACGTAAATCAGCGTTAAGTATTAAAGCTGGTGAGAAGTCAATTGTTGTGATTGAGGATTTCAGTTTTGATGCTCCAAAAACCAAAAATTTTACTGCGGTTTTAAAGGCGTTAAGCTTAGAAAACAAAAAATCTCTCTTTGTGTTGGGAGCGTCAAATAATAATGTATATTTGTCGTCACGCAATTTAAAAGGGTCTGAGGTTATAACTAATTCAGAATTAAGCACTTATAAGATTTTGAATGCAAATCAAATTGTGCTTTTAGAGAGCTCTTTAGAAGGAATTGAATCGAATTTAAGTAAATAAGAAACAAATGAATATCTTAATTAAACCGATAATCACAGAAAAAGCAACTGCAAGTAGTGAGTTAAGAAACTGCTATACATTTGCTGTGAATACAAAGGCGAACAAGGTGGAAATTAAAAAAGCGGTTGAAGCTGCTTATGGTGTTTCTGTTGAAAAAGTTCGTACTATAAATGTCCGTCCAGATAGAAGAACCCGTTATACAAAAACAGGTATTCAACATGGTAAAACAAATGCTGTTAAAAAAGCAATTGTACAACTGGCGGAAGGTGAAATGATTGATTTATACAGTAACATGTAATTAGACAAAAATGTCAGTAAGAAAATTAAAACCAATCACACCAGGACAGCGATTTAGAGTAGTAAATGGATTTGACGCCATAACTACTGATAAGCCGGAGAAAAGTTTATTAGCTCCGAATAAAAAGTCTGGTGGTAGAAACAGTCAAGGAAAAATGACCATGCGCTATTTAGGTGGAGGTCATAAAAGAAAGTATCGTATTATCGATTTTAAACGTAACAAAACTGGAATTCCAGCAGAAGTTAAGTCTATTGAATATGATCCAAACAGAACCGCTTTTATAGCCTTATTGAATTATCAAGATGGCGAAAAAAGTTACATCATTGCGCAAAATGGTTTAAAAGTTGGTCAAACTGTTGTATCTGGAGAGAATGTTGCTCCAGAAATAGGAAATGCCATGCCATTAAGTCAAATTCCTCTAGGAACTATAATTTCTTGTGTAGAGTTAAGACCAGGACAAGGAGCAGTAATGGCTCGTAGTGCAGGTGCTTTTGCTCAGTTAATGGCAAGAGACGGAAAATTTGCGTCAATTAAATTACCATCTGGTGAAACTAGATTGATATTAGCAAATTGTTTAGCAACCGTTGGAGTAGTATCAAATTCAGATCATCAATTGTTAGTATCTGGTAAAGCAGGTAGAACAAGATGGTTAGGAAGACGACCACGTACTAGACCAGTAGTTATGAATCCAGTCGATCACCCAATGGGTGGTGGTGAAGGTAAATCTTCAGGAGGACATCCACGTTCTAGAAACGGAATCCCTGCTAAAGGATACAGAACCCGTTCTAAGAAGAATGCAAGTAATAAATATATTGTAGAACGTAGAAAGAAATAAGACATGGCAAGATCATTAAAAAAAGGACCTTACGTTCATTATAAATTAGAAAAAAAAGTAGCTGTAAATGTTGAAGCTAACAAAAAAACAGTAATCAAAACTTGGTCAAGAGCAAGTATGATTACTCCAGATTTTGTTGGACAAACAATAGCAGTTCACAATGGCCGTCAATTTGTACCAGTGTATATAACAGAAAACATGGTAGGTCATAAATTAGGAGAATTTTCACCAACAAGATCTTTTAGAGGTCATGCAGGTGCAAAAAATAAAGGTAAAAAATAGTAAGCAATGGGAAGTCGTAAAAAACAAATGGCGGACGCTATTAAGGAAGGGAAAAAGCAAATTGCTTTTGCTAAACTTAACAACTGTCCTACATCACCAAGAAAAATGCGTTTAGTAGCTGATTTAGTAAGAGGCGAACGCGTAGAAAAAGCGCTTAGTATTTTGAAATTTAGTCAAAAAGAAGCTTCATCTAAATTAGAGAAATTGTTGTTATCAGCAATTGCTAACTGGCAATCTAAAAATGAAGATGCAAATATTGAAGAAGCCGAATTAATAGTACAAGAGATTAGAGTTGACGGTGGCGCAATGTTAAAAAGATTACGTCCAGCACCTCAAGGTCGCGCACACAGAATTAGAAAACGTTCTAACCACGTAACAATTGTAGTTGGAGCTAACAATAACACACAAAGCTAAGATAGAAGTATGGGACAAAAAACAAATCCAATCGGAAATCGCTTAGGAATTATCAGAGGATGGGAATCTAACTGGTACGGAGGTAATGATTATGGAGATAAGCTTGCCGAAGACGATAAGATTAGAAAATACGTACATGTACGTTTATCTAAAGCTAGTGTAAGTAGAGTAATTATTGAGAGAACTTTAAAGCTTGTAACCGTTACTATCACAACGGCTCGTCCAGGTATCATTATTGGTAAAGGCGGTCAAGAGGTAGACAAGTTAAAAGAAGAGCTTAAGAAAATTACTGGTAAAGAAGTTCAGATTAATATTTTTGAAATTAAAAGACCTGAACTTGACGCATTTTTAGTAGGATCAAGTATTGCTCGTCAAATAGAAAACAGAATTTCTTACAGACGAGCCATAAAAATGGCTATTGCTGCTACAATGCGTATGAATGCTGAAGGAATTAAAATCCAAATTAGTGGTCGTTTAAATGGAGCTGAAATGGCTCGTTCAGAACACTATAAAGAAGGACGTATTCCTTTATCAACTTTTAGAGCCGATATTGACTATGCTTTAGTTGAGGCACATACTACTTATGGTAGATTAGGTGTTAAAGTATGGATCATGAAGGGTGAAGTATATGGTAAAAGAGAACTTTCTCCTCTTGTTGGATTGTCCAAAAAGCAAGGAAAAGGTGGAGCCGGAGGACGTGGTGGAAATTCAAAACCTCGTCGTAGAAAGTAATTTTTTATAAAGTAAAGAAAAATGTTACAGCCTAAAAGAACAAAATTTCGTAAACAGCAAAAAGGACGTATGAAAGGTCTTTCTCAAAGAGGACACCAACTTTCAAACGGAACTTTTGGAATAAAATCATTAGACTCAGATTTTTTAACATCGCGTCAAATAGAAGCAGCTCGTATTGCCGCTACACGTTATATGAAAAGAGAAGGGCAACTTTGGATTAAAATATTTCCAGATAAGCCTATCACAAAGAAACCTCTTGAAGTACGTATGGGTAAAGGTAAGGGTGCTGTTGAATATTGGGTAGCAGTTGTTAAACCAGGAAGAATACTTTTTGAAGTAGGAGGAGTGCCGTTAGATATTGCTAAAGAAGCTTTACGTTTAGCCGCTCAAAAATTACCTGTAAAAACTAAGTTTATAATCGCTAGAGATTACGAAGCATAATTTATTTGATATTATGAAACAATCAGAAATTAAAGAATTATCTGTAGCTGAGTTGCAAGAGAAACTTAGTGAAACCAAAAAGAGTTATTCAGACCTAAAATTAGCTCATGCAATATCTCCTTTAGAAAATCCAATTCAGTTACGTTCAATAAGACGAACTGTAGCTAGAATTGCAACAGAATTAACTAAAAGAGAATTACAATAATTCTGCTATAAGATGGAAACAAGAAATTTAAGAAAAGAACGTATAGGAGTTGTTACTAGTAACAAAATGCAAAAATCAATTGTAGTTGCAGAGGTTAAAAAGGTAAAACATCCTATGTATGGAAAATTCGTGTTGAAAACAAAAAAATACGTTGCACACGATGAAACAAACGATTGTAACATTGGAGATACTGTAAAGATCATGGAAACAAGACCTTTAAGTAAATCTAAATGTTGGAGATTAGTTGAAATAATAGAAAGAGCTAAGTAATTATGGTACAACAAGAATCAAGACTTAAGGTAGCAGATAACACTGGAGCAAAAGAAGTATTAACAATACGTGTTCTAGGTGGTACTAAAAGAAGATACGCTTCTGTAGGAGACAAAATAGTAGTTTCCGTAAAAGATGCAACACCTAATGGAAACATTAAAAAAGGTGCTGTTTCTACGGCAGTAGTTGTACGTACTTTAAAAGAAGTAAGAAGACCAGACGGATCTTATATAAGATTTGACGACAATGCTTGTGTACTTTTAAATCCGCAAGGAGAAATGAGAGGAACACGTGTATTTGGTCCTGTTGCTAGAGAACTTCGTGATAAGCAATTCATGAAAATTGTATCATTAGCACCAGAAGTGCTTTAATGACTAATAAGATGACAAAGTTTAAAATAAAATCAGGAGATACCGTAAAAGTAATTGCTGGAGACCACAAAGGATCTGAAGGTAAAGTACAAAAGGTATTATTAGATAAAAACAAAGCCATTGTAGAAGGTGTGAATATTGTAAAAAAACACACAAAGCCAAGCGCTCAAAACCCTCAAGGTGGTATTGTAGAGAAAGAAGCTCCTATTCATGTTTCTAATTTATCGTTGTTAACCGCTAAAGGTGAAACAACTAGAGTTGGATTCAGAATGGAAGGCGATAAGAAAGTAAGATTTTCAACAAAATCAAATGAAGTAATATAGTTATGGCATATTCACCTAGACTTAAAGAAGAGTATAAAAGCAAAGTAATTGCATCTCTTACAGACGAATTTGGTTATAGTAATGTAATGCAAGTACCAAAACTTAAAAAGATAGTAGTATCTAAAGGGGTTGGTGCAGCTGTTGCAGATAAAAAGTTAATTGACTATGCTGTAGAAGAGTTAACAACTATAACTGGGCAAAAAGCTATATCAACAATATCTAAAAAGGATGTTGCATCATTTAAACTTCGTAAAGGGATGCCAATTGGTGCAAAAGTAACTTTACGTGGAGATAGAATGTATGAGTTTTTAGACAGATTGGTTACTACTGCTTTACCTCGTGTAAGAGATTTTAACGGAATAAAAGCAACAGGTTTTGATGGAAGAGGTAATTACAATTTAGGTATTACCGAACAAATTATCTTCCCAGAGATTAATATTGATAAAGTTAATAAAATCTCAGGTATGGATATTACATTTGTAACCTCTGCTGAAACAGATAAAGAAGCAAAATCATTATTAACCGAATTAGGATTACCTTTTCAAAAGAATTAAGATATGGCTAAAGAATCAATGAAAGCCCGTGAGGTAAAAAGAGCTAAAACAGTAGCTAAGTATGCTGAAAAACGTAAAGCTTTAAAAGAAGCAGGCGATTATGAAGCATTACAAAAGTTGCCAAAAAACGCATCTCCTATTCGTATGCATAATAGATGTAAATTAACAGGAAGACCAAAAGGATATATCAGAACTTTTGGAATTTCTCGTGTTATGTTCAGAGAAATGGCCAATCAAGGATTAATTCCTGGAGTAAGAAAAGCAAGTTGGTAATATTATATTAATAATCAGATTTAAGGTTCAACACAGGTTGAAAACCAAAATCGCAAAATCAATGCATTATGTACACAGATCCAATAGCGGATTATTTGACAAGAATTAGAAACGCAGTGCGTGCCAACCATAGAGTGGTTGAGATACCTGCATCTAATTTAAAAAAGGACATCACTAAAATATTATTCGAACAAGGATATATTTTAAGTTACAAGTTTGATGATTCCACAGTACAAGGAACTATTAAAATAGCTCTTAAGTACAATAAGGAAACAAAAGAGCCTGTAATCAAGAAGATTCAAAGAATAAGTAAACCAGGTTTACGTAAATACGCAAGTTCAAAAGAGCTTCCTAGAATTCTTAATGGTCTTGGTATTGCCATTGTTTCTACTTCTCATGGAGTAATGACAGGTAAACAAGCCAAAAGAGACAATGTAGGTGGAGAAGTATTGTGTTACGTTTACTAAAAAGATAAGACATGTCAAGAATAGGTAATAACCCAGTAGCAATTCCAGATGGAGTTACAGTTGATATCAAAGATGATATTGTTACAGTAAAAGGAAAATTAGGAGAACTAACTCAAAATTTTGATTCTGTAAATATTAAAGTTGAAGATGGCAATGTTTTAGTAACACGTTCTTCTGATTCAAAAGACCAAAAAGCAAAACATGGTCTTTACAGATCTTTAATGCTTAACATGATTGAAGGTGTATCTAAAGGATGGACTAAACAATTAGAGTTAGTAGGAGTAGGGTATAGAGCTAGTAACCAAGGTCAAAAATTGGAACTAGCATTAGGTTTTTCTCATAATATTGTTATGGATTTAGCTCCAGAAGTTAAAGTAGAAACAGTAACAGAGAAAGGTAAAAACCCAATCATTAAATTAACATCACACGACAAACAGCTTGTAGGACAAGTTGCTGCAAAAATTCGTGGTTTTAGAAAACCAGAACCTTACAAAGGAAAAGGAATTAAGTTTGTTGGTGAAGTATTAAGAAGAAAAGCAGGTAAATCAGCTTAATAAGTAAGTTATGGCATTAACAAAATTCGAAAGAAGAATAAGAATCAAAAACAGAATTCGTAAGATAGTTTCTGGAACAGAAGCTAGACCAAGATTAACTGTTTTTAGAAGTAATAAAGAAATTTATGCTCAAATAGTTGATGATGTATCTGGTAAAACAATCAGTGCAGCATCTTCAAGAGATAAAGACATTAGTTCTGCAAAAGTTACCAAATCAGAAGCTGCTACATTAGTAGGAAAAGCTGTTGCTGAAAAAGCTTTAAAAGCAGGTGTAGAAACTATCTCTTTTGATAGAGGTGGATATTTATATCACGGAAGAGTAAAATCATTAGCTGAAGGAGCTAGAGAAGCAGGACTTAAATTCTAAGAAATTATGTATCGAAAATACAAAAGTGCAGAGTTAGTAAAACCAGGTGGATTAGATCTTAAAGATCGTTTAGTTGGTGTACAAAGAGTTACAAAAGTAACTAAAGGTGGTAGAGCATTCGGTTTTTCAGCAATTGTAGTAGTTGGTGACGAAGCTGGTGTTGTAGGACAAGGTTTAGGAAAATCTAAAGATGTGGCGAGTGCAATTGCAAAGGCCATTGAAGATGCAAAGAAAAATCTTGTTAGAATTCCTATATTAAAAGGAACCTTACCACACGAGCAAAAAGGTAAGTACGGTGGAGCCAGAGTAAATATTATTCCTGCTGCCCCTGGTACAGGAGTTATTGCTGGTGGAGCTGTAAGAACAGTGCTTGAAGCTGTTGGAGTTCATGATGTATTGTCAAAATCTCAAGGATCTTCAAATCCTCATAATGTTGTAAAAGCTACATTTGATGCTTTATTACAGTTAAGAGATGCAAGAACTATAGCGGCAGATAGAGGGATTACACTTGAAAAAGTTTTTAACGCATAATCACGATAGAGATGGCAAAAATAAAAGTAACTAAAGTTAAAAGCGCAATCAATCGTACTCAAAGACAAAAAAGAACACTAGAGTCTCTTGGTCTTAGAAAGATTGGTCAAGTTGTTGAACATGAAGCTACATCAAGTATACTTGGTATGGTAAGTAAAGTAAATCACTTAGTTTCTGTTGAAGAAATTAAATAACAATAAATACTGAAATGGATTTAAGTAATTTAAAACCTGCAGAAGGTTCAGTTAAAAATCAAGGAAAAAGAATAGGTAGAGGACAAGGTTCTGGTAAAGGTGGCACTGCAACACGTGGTCATAAAGGAGCTAAATCTCGTTCTGGTTATTCTAAGAAAATAGGCTTTGAAGGTGGACAGATGCCACTTCAAAGACGTGTTCCTAAATTTGGTTTTACTAACATTAACCGTGTAGAATATCAAGGTATCAATTTAGACACCTTGCAACAATTGGTTGATGACAAGAAAATTAAGGATGCTGTTGATTTTGAAACCTTATTCTCTCTTGGATTAGCTGGGAAAAATGATTTAGTTAAAATCATGGGAAGAGGTGAATTGAAGTCTAAATTAAAAGTATCTGCTCATAAGTTTACAGCGACGGCAAAAGCTGCAATAGAAGCTGCTGGTGGTGAAGTTGTAATTTTATAAGATATTAAATATGAAATTTATAGAGTCAATAAAGAATGTTTGGAAGATAGAGGAGCTAAGAAACCGAATTACTATAACTTTAGGTTTGCTTTTAGTCTATCGTTTTGGTGCGCAAGTTACCTTACCAGGTATTGATGCTGCGCAACTACAAGGTTTAGCAAATAGTACTGATTCTGGTTTACTTGGATTACTTAATGCTTTTACAGGAGGAGCCTTTGCTAAGGCTTCAGTATTTGCTTTAGGTATTATGCCATACATTTCTGCTTCTATTGTAGTTCAGTTAATGGGAATTGCTATTCCTTATTTGCAAAAACTACAAAAAGAAGGTGCTAGTGGGCAAAAGAAAATCAATCAGATTACTCGTTGGTTAACTATTGCTATCTGTTTATTACAGGCTCCAGGATATTTAGCTAGTTTACCTCAATTAGGTATTCCTCAGAGTGCATTTTTATTGGGCACAGGGCCATTATTTTATTTCTCATCTGTAAGTATTTTAGTAACTGGCTGTATATTTGCTATGTGGTTGGGTGAAAAAATTACAGACAAAGGAATCGGTAATGGTATTTCACTTTTAATTATGGTTGGTATTATAGCAAGATTGCCATTAGCATTTTTTCAAAATGCAGTTAACAGATTAGAAGGAAACAATGTGATGCTTATTTTGTTCGAACTAGTTATTTGGTTTGTTGTTATTTTGGCTTGTATATTACTAGTAATGGCTGTTAGAAAGATTGCCGTTCAATATGCTAGAAGAACAGCATCTGGAAGTTATGAAAAAAATTTAGCTGCAGGTTCAAGACAGTATATACCATTAAAACTTAATGCATCAGGCGTTATGCCAATTATATTTGCTCAAGCTATTATGTTTGTGCCTGGTTTAATAGGTAGATCGTCGTTATTAAAAGAAACGGCAACAGGAATTTGGTTACAAACTAATTATGCAGATATTTTTGGATTGGCTTATAATATTACATTCGCTATATTAATTATAATATTTACATATTTTTATACTGCGATAACAGTGCCAACTAATAAAATGGCTGATGATTTAAAACGTAGTGGAGGTTTTATTCCTGGTATTCGTCCAGGTTCTGAAACTTCAGAATACTTAGATAAAATAATGTCGCAAATAACCTTACCAGGTTCTATATTTTTAGCACTTATAGCTGTGTTCCCAGCCTTAATAGTTAAGATTATGGGAGTGCAACAAGGTTGGGCGTTATTTTTTGGTGGAACCTCATTAATAATTTTAGTAGGTGTAGCCATTGATACTATGCAACAAGTAAATTCATACTTGTTAAATAGACATTATGATGGCTTGATGAAAACTGGTAAAAATAGAAAAGCAATAGCTTAAATAGAGATACCATGGCAAAACAAGCAGCAATAGAACAAGACGGAACCATCATAGAAGCATTATCAAATGCAATGTTTCGTGTTGAATTAGAAAACGGTCATATTGTGACAGCGCATATCTCTGGTAAGATGCGTATGCATTACATAAAATTATTACCAGGAGATAAAGTAAAATTAGAAATGAGTCCTTATGATTTATCTAAGGCTCGAATAACTTATAGATACTAATACGACGATGAAAGTAAGAGCATCAATTAAAAAAAGAAGTGCAGATTGCAAAATCGTGCGCAGAAAAGGAAGACTTTACGTAATAAATAAAAAGAATCCTAGATTCAAACAAAGACAAGGGTAGTTATGGCAAGAATTGCAGGTGTAGACATACCAAAAAACAAAAGAGGAGTTGTCTCTTTAACTTATATCTATGGGATAGGTAGAAGTAGAGCAAAAGAAATTTTAGCATCAGCCAAAGTTGATGAAAGCATTAAAGTTCAAGATTGGACTGATGATCAAATTGGACACATTCGTGAAGCTGTTTCATCCTTTACTATAGAGGGAGAATTGCGTTCTGAAACACAATTGAGCATTAAGCGATTAATGGACATAGGTTGTTACAGAGGAATTCGTCATAGAGCGGGTCTTCCATTAAGAGGACAACGTACTAAAAACAACTCTAGAACTAGAAAAGGTAGAAGAAAAACAGTTGCTAACAAGAAAAAAGCAACTAAATAATAATTAGAAATTTAGTCTTTAGTAATTAGACGTTGGAAGGAATCTGTTTGAAATTATAAAGGTTTAGGATTCTAGCGACTATCAACTAACAACTAAGAACTAGAAAATATGGCAAAGACAAGTACAAAAAAACGTAAAGTTATTGTAGATGCTGTTGGTGAAGCGCACGTTACTGCTTCTTTCAACAATATCATTATTTCACTTACCAATAAAAAAGGCGATGTTATTTCATGGTCTTCAGCTGGTAAAATGGGATTTAGAGGTTCTAAGAAAAACACACCTTACGCAGCGCAATTAGCTGCAGAGGATGCTTCAAAAGTAGCTCAAGAAGCTGGCTTAAAGAAAGTGAAAGTATACGTTAAAGGACCAGGAAATGGTAGAGAATCTGCTATCCGTTCTATTCATAATGCAGGTATAGAAGTAACAGAAATTATTGATGTTACTCCATTACCACATAATGGTTGTAGACCTCCAAAACGTAGAAGAGTATAATTTACATAAATATTAAAAATTAATATCAGCTTAATATACAGTTGGTATTAATTTTTATGCGTAAATTTGCAGACTGAAAAAAAATAATTAACAAGTATCAACAAGAGATCAACGATTATCGAAGGATAAGATTAAGACCTTAATTCATAATCACTCTTAAAACAACAATTTAAAATGGCAAGATATACTGGTCCTAAAACTAAAATAGCTCGTAAATTTGGAGAGGCTATTTTTGGAGATGATAAATCTTTTGAAAAAAGAAATTACCCTCCAGGTCAACACGGTGCAAACAAACGTCGTGGAAAAAAATCTGAATATGCTATCCAATTAATGGAAAAGCAAAAAGCAAAATACACCTATGGTGTACTAGAGCGTCAATTCAGAAACATGTTTAAAAGCGCAAGAGCAGCTCAAGGAATTACAGGTGAAGTGTTATTACAACTTTGCGAATCTAGATTAGATAATGTAGTTTTTAGAATGGGCATAGCTCCTTCTAGAAGTGGTGCTAGACAATTAGTTTCTCACAGACATATTACGGTAAATGGTGAATTGGTAAACATTCCATCATACCAATTAAAGGCAGGAGATGTTGTAGCTGTAAGAGAGAAATCGAAATCATTAGAAGCTATTGAAAGATCATTGTCAAATTCCAATCATGTTTATGAGTGGATTACATGGAATAACGAAACTAAACAAGGAACTTACGTTTCTGTACCTTCTAGACTTCAAATTCCAGAAAACATCAATGAGCAATTCATTGTCGAATTATATTCTAAATAATAAATTAACAATATTGGTATTTAGCTAAAGGGTTTATTCGTACTTCTTCAAACTTATAAACCGCGCAACTAAATAACAATTAAAACGAAGAAAAAAATATGGCAGTATTTAATTTCCAAAAGCCGGATAAAGTAATCATGATTGATTCAACCGATTTTGAAGGTAAATTTGAATTTAGACCTTTAGAACCTGGTTATGGCTTAACAGTAGGAAATGCTTTAAGAAGAGTTTTATTATCTTCTTTAGAAGGATTTGCAATTACATCAGTTAGAATAGAAGGTGTAGATCATGAGTTTTCAGCAATATCTGGTGTTGTTGAAGATGTTACAGAAATTATTTTGAATTTAAAACAAGTACGTTTTAAAAGACAAATTGAAGATATAGACAATGAGTCTATCTCGATTTCAATTTCTGGACAAGAACAAATAACAGCTGGCGATTTCCAAAAATTTATTTCTGGCTTCCAAGTTTTAAATTCAGAATTAGTAATCTGTAATTTAGATCCTAAAGTGAGTTTAAATATGGAAATAACTATCGAAAAAGGTAGAGGATATGTGCCTGCTGAAGAAAATCATAAAGCTTCAGCACCAATAGGAACTATTTTTACTGACTCTATTTATACGCCTATAAAAAATGTTAAGTATAGTATTGAAAACTATCGTGTTGAGCAAAAAACAGATTACGAAAAATTAGTTTTTGAAATCATCACAGATGGGTCAATTACACCACAAGATGCTTTAACTGAAGCTGCCAAAACATTAATTCACCACTTTATGTTATTCTCAGATGAGAGAATTACTTTAGAAGCTGATGAAATTGCACAAACAGAAACTTATGATGAAGAATCTCTTCACATGAGACAATTGCTTAAAACTAAGTTAATTGATATGGATTTATCTGTACGTGCATTAAATTGTTTAAAAGCTGCAGAAGTTGATACATTAGGAGACTTAGTATCATTCAATAAAAACGACTTGATGAAGTTCCGTAATTTTGGTAAAAAATCTTTAACCGAGCTTGAAGAGCTTGTTATAGTTAAAGGTCTTAACTTTGGAATGGATTTAAGTAAATATAAATTAGATAAAGATTAATTAATCATATTTTGCTCCTCGCACGTCGAGTTTGGTAGCAAGATGATAAAACAAATGTCATGAGACACGGAAAAAAAATAAATCACTTAGGCAGACAAACTGCTCACAGAAAATCAATGTTAGCTAATATGGCATGTTCATTAATTGAGCATAAACGTATTAACACAACAGTTGCTAAAGCAAAAGCTTTAAAACAATTTGTTGAACCAATGATTACTAAGTCTAAAGAAGACACAACTCACAACAGACGTATTGTAATGTCTCGCTTAAGACAAAAAGAAGCAGTAGCAGAATTGTTTAGAGATGTAGCCGCTAAGGTTGCAGACAGACCAGGAGGATATACAAGAATTATTAAACTTGGTAATCGTTTAGGTGATAACGCTGATATGGCTATGATTGAGCTTGTAGATTATAACGAAATCTACAACGCTGGTAAAGCTAAGAAGAAAACAACTAGAAGAAGTAGAAGAGGTGGTAGTAAAACTGAAAAGCCAGAGGCGCCAGTTGTAGAAACGAAGGCAACAAACGATGAAGAAGAATAAATGTAACAACATTAATAAAAAAGGATATACTGTTTTCAGTTTATCCTTTTTTTTGCATTAAATTTTTTTTAATAAAAATCATTTAATAACTCGAATCCTGATTCTATATTATGAGCAAATCTTTATTAATACTAGTTATAATAATCTCAAATACAATAAATGCACAAAATCCTATTAATAACCTAAATGTAATTGGGCAGGGTAATTTTTCTAGTGGCTTATGGATTATTTCTAATGAAACTACCAATAAGGTAAAAGGTTCTACTTATTTATTTAATGATTGGTCACAGGTTGGAAAAGTTTATTTTAACAATAAAATCTATGCAGTCAATCAGTTAAATTATAATATTCAACTAGAAAGATTTGAAGCTAAAATTTCTCCTGATTCTATTTTTGCTTTTGACCGTGGTGACGTAAGAAAGATTGAAATTAATGATAAATTATTTACTCGCTATTTAGATCCAGCCTTCCGAAGAAACACCTATTTTGAGAATATTTTTATTTTTAAAGATAAGAAGCTGTTAAAAAAATATATGGTAGAGTTAAAAGAGGGCCAGCTTAATCCAATGACTATGCAAAAAATACAAGAAGATAGATTCATTAAAAAGGAACAGTTTTATATTTTGGAAGATGGGGAAGATGAACTTTCAGAGTTTAAGCTTAAAAAGAAAAATATTTTATCCTTAATTGAAGATGTCTATAAGCCAAAAGTAAAGGAATTTGCTAAAGACAATAGGTTGAATTACAATAATGTCGAGGATCTTACCAAAATTTTTAATTATTATAATGCACTAATACAATAGTTTATATTTTAAATATTAAAAATAAAGTTTTCAGTTTGTCCATTTTTTTGCAATTTTGCCAAACCTTTCGAAACACATGAAATACCAAAAAAGACAAATAGCCATTATTTTATTAGCAGATGGAACCATTTTTTATGGAAAGTCTGTAGGAAACAAACAAGGAACAGCTTTTGGAGAAGTCTGTTTTAATACAGGAATGACCGGTTATCAAGAAATTTTTACCGACCCTTCTTATTTTGGTCAGCTCATGGTAACTACCAATGCACATATTGGAAACTACGGAACTAATGCTGATGAAATTGAATCAGATTCTGTTAAAATAGCAGGGTTAATCTGTAAAAATTTTAGTTACGACTATTCACGTGAAGCAGCCGATTCTTCATTAGAAGAATTTTTAAACACTAATAACTTGTTTGCCATTTCTGATGTTGACACAAGAGCTTTAGTTAGTTATATTAGAGATCATGGTGCTATGAATGCAGTGATTACTACTGATGTTGATAATGTAGAGCAGTTAAAGCAACAGCTTTCTGAATTTCCTAGTATGAATGGATTAGAACTAGCTTCAAAAGTATCAACAAAAGAACCTTACTATTATGGAGATGAGAACGCAACCTATAAGGTGTCTGCATTGGATATAGGTATAAAAAAGAACATACTTCGCAATATAGCAAAACGAGATGTTTATATAAAAGTATTCCCTTATAACGCTACGTTTGAGGATTTAGAATCTTTTAATCCAGATGGTTACTTTTTATCAAACGGACCAGGGGATCCAGAGCCATTGGTTGAAGCTCAAACTTTAGCAAAAGAAATTATAAAACGGGATTTGCCTCTTTTTGGAATTTGTTTAGGACATCAAGTTATTGCACTTGCCAATGGGGTTTCAACTTATAAAATGCATAATGGGCATAGAGGGATAAATCATCCTGTAAAAAATTTAAAAACAGGGAAAGGTGAAATTACTTCTCAAAACCACGGCTTTGCCGTTAATAGAGAAGAAGCAGAATCTAATCCAGATTTAGAAGTTACACATGTTCACTTAAATGATCATACAGTTGCAGGTTTAGCAATGAAATTTAAAAACTGTTTTTCGGTACAATATCATCCTGAAGCAAGTCCAGGGCCACATGATTCGTCTTATCTTTTTGATCAATTTATTGAAAACATTAAAAATAATTAACTAAAAGCCTTAAAAATATAAATAATTTTTAAGGCTTTTATGTTACTAAAACGTTATAGACTTTAATTTGTGTAATTCTTTAAAAACATGTAAATTAAAAGAAGATTAAACCGTAAATTTGAATAATAAAAGTTTAAAAAAATAGTACTTATGAGTATAATAATTAATATCCATGCTAGACAAATTCTAGATTCTAGAGGAAATCCTACTGTTGAAGTAGATGTTGTTACAGAAAATGATGTTTTAGGAAGAGCTGCAGTTCCATCTGGAGCTTCTACAGGAGAGCACGAAGCCGTTGAATTAAGAGATGGTGGAAAAGCTTATATGGGAAAAGGTGTTTTGAAAGCAGTAGAAAATGTAAATTCTATTATTGCTCCTGAATTATTAGGAACATCAGTATTCGAACAAAACTTAATCGATCAAATGATGATTGATTTAGATGGTACAAAAAATAAATCTAAATTAGGAGCTAATGCTATTTTAGGAGTATCCTTAGCGGTTGCTAAAGCTGCTGCTGCTGAGTTAGGATTACCATTATATCGTTACGTTGGTGGGGTTTCTGCAAACACGCTTCCAGTGCCAATGATGAATATCATCAATGGTGGTTCTCATAGTGATGCGCCTATTGCATTTCAAGAGTTTATGATTATGCCTGTAAAAGCTAAAAACTTTACACATGCAATGCAAATGGGAACTGAAATTTTCCATAATCTTAAAAAAGTATTGCATGACAGAAACTTAAGTACTGCTGTAGGTGATGAAGGTGGTTTTGCACCAACACTTGACGGTACCGAAGATGCTATTGAAACTATAGCAAAAGCTGTTAATAACGCTGGATATAAATTTGGAGAAGAAGTTAAAATTGCTTTAGATTGTGCTTCTGCTGAGTTTTATGAAGATGGATCATACAACTACAAAAAATTTGAAGGTGATACAGGTGTTGTAAGAACATCAAAAGAACAAGCTGATTATTTATCTGAATTGGTATCTAAATATCCAATTATTTCAATTGAGGATGGAATGGATGAAAATGATTGGGAAGGTTGGAAATATTTAACCGAACTTGTTGGGGATAAAGTTCAATTAGTTGGTGATGATTTATATGTGACTAATGTTGAGCGTTTATCTCGTGGTATTGAAGAAGGTATTGCTAATTCAATCTTGATTAAAGTTAACCAAATAGGTTCTTTAACAGAAACTATTGCCGCTGTAAATATGGCTAAAAATGCAGGATATACAACTGTGATGTCACATCGTTCAGGTGAAACTGAAGATAATACTATTGCAGATTTAGCAGTAGCATTAAATTGTGGACAAATAAAAACAGGTTCTGCATCTCGTAGTGACCGTATGGCTAAATACAATCAGTTACTTCGTATTGAAGAAGAACTTGGTGAAACAGCTTATTTCCCGCAAGAAAATGCTTTTAAAATAAAATAAAAGTAACACACTATATTTTTAAAAAGCCAAATTCAAAAGAATTTGGCTTTTTTTATGTCTTTTTTATTTGGTTAGGTGATATGTAACAATTGTTACTTGTCTGTAATTTAGTGACATAAGTCATGTTTTAAATCTTAATTATATAATAAATTTAGGAGATAAACTCTTCATGCAAACTAATAAAACTAAGATAATGAATAAATTAAAGGACAAATTATACACCAAAATTCAAGAACACAGACCCAGAACAGCTAAGCTTTTAAAAGAACATGGAGATACAGTTATTGATCATGTAACGGTTGCTCAAGTAATTGGGGGAATGAGGGGGATCAAAAGTCTGGTTACAGATATTTCTTATTTAGACCCTTTTGAAGGAATTCGTTATAGAGGATTTACGTTACCTGAAGTTTTAGAGAAACTACCAAAGCCAGAAGGAGCAGATATGCCCTACGTTGAAGGATTATATTATTTATTACTTACTGGGGACATGCCTACTAAAGAAGAAGTTAAATATTTAATGGTTGATTTTAAAAACAGAAGGGTCGTACCAAGATATGTTTGGGATGTTATTGACGCGTTTCCTAGTAATAGTCATCCAATGGCAATTTTATCGGCTGCAGTGATGAGTTTAGAAAGAGAATCTCATTTTAATACGAGATATAAAAAAGGAATGAGTAAGATGGATTATTGGAGTTGTACGTTTGAAGATGCAACAAATCTGCTTGCTAAGATGCCTTTAATAGGAGCTTATATTTATAACAAACTTTACCACCCTGAAAAGGGTCATCGATATCCAGATCCTTCATTAGATCTAGGTGGAAATTTTGCTTACATGATGGGAAAAGATAAACCATACGATGATGTTGCAAGAATGTATTTTATTATTCATGCAGATCATGAAAGTGGAAACGTTAGTGCCCATACAGGTCATTTAGTGGCTAGTTCACTTTCCGATGTTTATTATGCAACATCAGCAATGATTAATGGATTGGCAGGCCCTTTACATGGATTGGCTAATCAGGAAGTTCTTAGATGGTTACAAGGCTTAAGAGAGCAGATGAATGGTGAAATCCCATCAGAAGATGAAATGAAAAAATACGTATGGGATACCTTAAACAGTGGTCAGGTAATACCCGGATATGGTCATGCCGTACTTCGTAAAACAGACCCTAGGTATACGGTTCAAAGAGAGTTTTGTTTAAAGCATATGCCAGATGACGAATTATTTAAATATGTAGATGCCCTATATAAAGTTGTTCCAGATATTTTACAAGAACATGGCAAAGCTAAAAATCCTTGGCCAAATGTAGATGCCCAATCAGGCGTCGTACAATGGCATTATGGGGTTACTCAGTATGATTTCTATACGGTATTATTTTCTATAGGAAGATCATTTGGTGTATTATCAAATATCATTTGGGATAGAGCTTTAGGGTATTCATTAGAAAGGCCAAAATCAGTTACAACAGAAATGTTAGAAGAGATGGTAAGAACAAAAAATTAGTGGCTGCCTTTTATTTAAGAATAAGTAAATAATCAATTTAATTTTTTTAATATTTTTGGCAAAAGCATTTATTTTTAATAAATGCTTTTTTTTGTGTAAAATTTAACCAATAATTATAATTAGTTAATACAATTATAGTAGTTATTTTCGTAAATTAGCATTCCGCAAAAAAAGAAAAATTAATTTTATTATTTATGTCAGAAAAAGCTACTTTAGAAGTAAACGGTAAAAAATATGATTTTCCATTAAAATCAGGAACAGAAGATGAAACTGCAATTGATATTTCTAGTTTAAGAAGTAGCACTAAAGGAATTATAACATTAGACTCTGGTTTTAAAAATACAGGTTCTTGCGAAAGTGCTATAACATTTTTGGACGGTGAAAAAGGTATTTTAAGATATAGAGGTTATTCTATTGAAGAATTAGCTGAAAAAGCTGATTTTTTAGAAGTAGCATACCTTTTAATTTTTGGAGAACTACCAACTGAAGAGCAAAATCTTAAGTTTCATAATGATATTAAGGCTCAATCTCTTGTAGATGAAGATATTAAAAAGATTTTAGATGCATTTCCTAGAACTGCGCATCCTATGGGGGTTATTTCTTCATTAACTAGTGCGCTTACTGCATTCAATCCATCAATAGTTAATGTAAATTCAGAAGAGGATATGTATAGAGCTATTGTTAAGATTTTAGGTAAATTTCCTGTATTAGTTGCATGGACTGAGCGTAAAAAACAAGGGTTGCCTTTAGACTATGGAGATAAAAACCTTGGTTATGTTGAGAACGTCTTAAAAATGATGTTTAGACAGCCCAATGAAGATTATGTTCAAAATCCAGTTTTAGTTGAAGCCTTAGATAAACTATTGATTTTACACGCAGACCATGAGCAAAATTGCTCGACATCAACGGTTAGAGTTGTAGGCTCTTCTCATGCAGGCTTGTTTGCATCAATATCAGCAGGGATTTCTGCACTTTGGGGACCACTTCATGGTGGTGCTAATCAAGCGGTATTAGAAATGCTTGAAGCTATTAAAGCTGATGGTGGTGATACTAAAAAGTATATGGCTAAAGCCAAAGATAAAAATGATCCATTTAGGTTAATGGGATTTGGACATAGAGTGTATAAAAATTTCGATCCTAGAGCAAGAATTATTAAGAAAGCTGCCGATGAAGTGTTGGAAGATTTAGGGATAGAAGATCCTATTTTAGATATCGCCAAGGGACTAGAGCAAGAAGCCTTAAGAGATTCGTATTTTGTTGATCGTAAATTATATCCAAATGTAGATTTTTATTCAGGAATTATTTACAGAGCTATGGGTATACCAACAGATATGTTTACCGTTATGTTCGCATTAGGTCGCTTACCAGGTTGGATAGCACAATGGAGAGAAATGAGATTGAATAATGAACCAATAGGAAGACCAAGACAGCTTTATGTTGGAGCTACAGAAAGGGCTTTCATTGGCGTTGATAAAAGATAAATTTACGTTATAATTATATTAAAGGCTTCATATTTTTTATGAAGCTTTTTTTATCTTGGACCTTATGATAAAACTAAATATAAAAAATGAAACATCACGTTTACGTGCTGTTGTTTTAGGAATTGCAAAGAGCAATGGACCAGTACCCAAAGTAGAAGATTGTTACGATCCTAAAAGTATTCAACACGTAAAAGCAGGGACGTATCCAAAAGAAGCCGATATGATTTTGGAAATGGAATCTGTTGCTGCTGTTTTAAAAAAGTATGACGTTCAGGTATATCGGCCAGAAGTGATAAAAGATTGTAATCAAATTTTTTCCCGAGATATAGCATTTGTTATAGAAGACAAAATTATACGGGCTAATATATTGCCAAATAGAGATGAGGAGATTCACGCTATTGATTTTTTGTGGAATCAAATAGCACCTGAAAATAGAATCATTTTATCAGAAGAATGTCATGCTGAAGGAGGAGATGTTATGCCTTGGAATGACTATATATTTATTGGGACTTACTCAGGAGATGATTATGCAGATTATATTACAGCTAGAACCAATATGGATGCAGTAATTGCTATACAGGAGTTGTTTCCAGACAAAACTGTCAAGAGTTTCGAATTGAGAAAATCAAATACAGACCCAAAGGAAAATGCACTTCATTTAGATTGTTGTTTTCAGCCTATAGGTAAAGATAAAGCAATTCTTCATAAAAATGGGTTTTTGATAGAAAGGGAATACGAATGGCTAGTAGACTTTTTTGGTAAAGACAATATTTTTGAAATCACCAAAGAGGAAATGTATAATATGAACAGTAATGTGTTCTCCATTTCTGAAAACGTGATTGTTTCCGAAAAAAACTTTAAACGATTAAACACTTGGTTACGAGAGCAAGGGTTTACCGTTGAAGAAGTACCTTATGCTCAAATAGCGAAACAAGAAGGCTTATTACGGTGCTCTACACTACCATTGATAAGAGATTGAGTTTTAAAATTGAGTTAACAAAGATTCATGTAAACTTGAGTTTTTATAAGTGTTAAAATGAAGTCTTTAAATTCAATTTATCAAAACAATTAGTTTTACTTTTGCATCATTAAATTTTCATTAATGCAACAAACTACAAATACCATTTTAATGGTTCGTCCTGTTAACTTTAGGATGAATGAGCAAACGGCGGTTAATAATTATTACCAAAAGGAATTAGATAGTTTATTACCAGCAGCAGTGAATGCCAAAGCACAAAAGGAGTTTGATGACTTTGTTGAAAAGCTAAGAAATAGTGGTGTAAATGTGATTGTAGTTAATGATATAAAGGAGAGTGATACACCAGATTCTATTTTCCCAAATAATTGGGTGTCTTTTCATGAAAATGGTACGGTTGGTTTATACCCCATGTTTGCAGAAAATCGTCGTTTAGAACGTCGTGAGGATATTTTAGAAACCTTAGAAGCAGATGGGTTTATAATAAAAGATATAGTTGATTATACAAGTGCTGAAGATGAATCTATTTTTCTTGAAGGTACAGGTAGTTTATTACTTGATAGAATTCATAGAAAAGCTTATTGTGCATTATCACCAAGAGCAGATGAAGATTTGTTGATTGAGTTTTGTGAAGATTTTGAATATACGCCTGTAATTTTTACGGCAAATCAAACAGTTAATGAGGAGCGAAAAGCCATATACCATACCAATGTTATGATGTGTCTTGGAGAAACGTTTGCTGTTATTTGTTTGTCGAGTATTGATGACAAAAAAGAACGTAAAAATGTTATTAAGCACTTAAAAGAAGATGGTAAAACAATTATTGATATTACAGAAGATCAAGTTAATAATTTTGCTGGTAATATGTTACAAGTAAGAGGTGTAAACGATGATTTGTATTTAATTATGAGTCAATCGGCTTATGATTCATTATCAAAATATCAATTAGAAACTTTAAAGAAACATAATAAAAACATTATATCAAGCCCTTTAGATACCATAGAAACTTGTGGTGGTGGAAGTGCAAGATGTATGATGGCTGAAGTATTTTTGCCAAAAGCTTAAACTTATTTAAGCTGGTTTAGATTTTGGAAGTTGTACATAAAAAGTACTACCAACATTTAAATTACTTTCTACCCAGATTTTACCATGGTTTAATTCTACCAATTCTTTACAAATTGATAAACCAAGACCTGTTCCTTTTTCATTTTTAGTGCCAATGGTGCTAAAGGAATTGCTTTTAAAAAGTTTATCTATATTTTCTTTAGAAATGCCAACACCTGTATCAGCAACACTTATAATACAACTTCCGTTACTAATATGATTTGAAACTGTAATAGAATCACCTTTTTTACAGAATTTTGTAGCATTTGCTAGTAGATTTTGAATGACTATTTCAAACATACTTTTATCTGCATAAGCAAAATCGCGTAACGAATGGTCTATTAAATCGATACCTTTGCTTTCTAATCGTTGTTCAATTAATTTTATTTTATCTTCAAAAACTTCTTGAACATCAAACAAACTAGGATTTGGTTCTAGAGATTGCATTTGAGATTTGGACCAGTTAAGTAAATTAAACAATAACAACGATGCATTATTTGCATTTTCACTTAACTCTGGAATTAAATTATCGAATTCTTCTCTTGTTAATGATCCGTCTTTTAATAAATCTATAAAACCATTAATGGATGATAGCGAATCTTTTAAATCGTGAGAAACAATAGAGAATAGTTTGTCTTTTACATTATTTACATTTTCAAGATGTTCTGTCTGCTCTTGAAAGGCTTTGTTTTGTAATTCTATTTTAATATTCTTTTCTTCTAATTCTTGTGTGTATTTTATACTGTTATTTCGTTTAAGAAATATTAAAATTAAAAATGTTGAAACTATAGCTAATGCAGCTAACAACGCATAAAAAATTAATTTAAAACGATTGTATTTATCTTTACTTTCAAGATCTCCACCTTTGGGGATTTTAATTGAATCTGGATTAACAATATTGGTTTCAAAATCAGGATTTAACTCAAGATTAGCACTGGTTATGGAATCTTTATCAATGTCCTTTTTTTCAAGACTATCTTTTAAATCATAATATTTACGTTGCCATAAAAATGCAGCTTCAAATTTATTTCTGGTAGAATCTAGGGACTTCATTAATTTATACTGCCTAAGTAATTCTGATTTATCATCAATAGATTTAGCTAGTGCACCGGCTTCCATTAGTTGGTCTTCTGCTGTAATAAACTTTCCTTGGTTTAAATTCAATTCACCAAGATTGTTTAATGCAATTGTTAAGCCTAATTTGTTATTAGATTTTCTGTTAAGCCTTAAACCTTGAAGCAAATACTTAGCAGCAGTATCATAATCATTAAACTTAAGATATTCTCCTCCTAACTTTGGTAAAATATTGCCTCGAATAGAATCATTGGTATCACCAACATTTTCAAGAACGGTTTCATAATATTCAATGGATTTTCTATACTCTTTTTGAAAAGAATACATTTCTGCTAAACGACTATTAGATTCAATAATGCCATCTTTATTTTTTAGTCGTTTTTGTAATTGGAGTGCTTTTAAATAATATTCAATAGCTTTATCAAAAGCATTCATTTTATAATATGCTCTGGCTGCATTATTATATGCTGAAGAGAGCTCAACATATAAATGATGTTTGTCTAGCTCGTCGATGGCTGCTAAAGAGTACTGCAAGCCTTTTACATAATTACCTCTATTGATTTCAATTAAACCAATACTGTTATTTACTTTTGCTATTCCAAGAGTATCTTTTAATTGAGTAAATAGTGATTTTGCTTTAGCGTAACCAGTTACAGCATTAATATAATCATTCTTACTTGCATAAATTAAAGACTTGTAGTAGGTAACTTTAGCAATACCTTTAGTATAGTTTTCATTGACTGAAAGTTTTTCACTTTCAATAATATACTTTAAAGCTCTATCATAATCCTTAATATCATAAAGCCTTTTGATAAGTTTTAATGATGTTTCAACTTTAGTAGTATCTGATTCTTGAAATGCTAATTCTATGGAAAGACTATCTATCTCTTTGGTTTGAGAGAAACCAAAGAATACAGATAAAAGTAAAATCAAAGTAATTATTTTCCCCATACAATTATTTGAATACAACCAATAATATTATAATCATAGAACGCTTCTTGTTGAGGGAATTAAGACTATTCTAGTTAGTTGTACTATTGTTATTTTAAAAATCTAATATTATAGCGTAATAGCAATACGGAAACAAAAATTGTAAAAACCCTTTTAAAAATCTAATTTCAGCGTTTTACTACCAATAAATTAGATTAAATGAATTTGACTTTTTTACAAAAAACCGATGAATAGATGAACGGCAAAAATCATAGAAAAAAAACATGTTTAAAAATTTTAAATAATTATTTGATATCAATTTTTTTAATTGCATTTTGAACTGTAAAGGTTGTGAAAAATGAATTTTTAGAATTCCGTGTAGTTTTATAGTTGGTGTTTATCAAAACGTTATGCTAGATACAAACAAACTTTTTTTTATAAAATTTACCGACTAGGCAAAATATTCTATTTTGTATTGGTTTATTAAACCCATTTATTCAAACAAACATTAATAAAAGTTTTATCTTTGCTCCCTTAAAAGTTATAAGTAATGAGCCTTCAAGAAACGTTATCACATCAGGTTATAAAAGCTGTGCAATCAACATATAATGTTGTTTTAGATGCTATAGAATTTCAAGCAACTCGAAAGGAATTTGCAGGAGATATTACTGTTGTTATTTTTCCTATGCTACGCTTCTTTAAAGGGAATCCTGTTCAAATAGGAACCGATATCGGTAATTATTTAGTAGAGAATGTAGATGAGGTTAAGGCATTTAATGTTGTCAAAGGGTTTTTAAATATAGAGATTGAAGACGGTTATTATCTCAATTTTTTTAATAGCGTAAAAGATGAAACGCATTTTGGTTTTATAACACCAAAGCAAGATGATAAAGCTATTATGGTCGAGTATTCGTCTCCAAACACTAATAAACCACTACATTTAGGACATATTAGAAATAACTTATTAGGTTACAGTGTAGCCGAAATTTTAAAGGCTTCGGGCAAGAAAGTTTATAAAACCCAAATTATAAACGATAGAGGGATTCATATTTGTAAAAGTATGTTGGCATGGAAGCGTTTTGGAAATGGTGAAACTCCCGAAAGTTCTGGTTTAAAAGGCGATAAACTGGTTGGGAATTATTATGTGAAGTTTGACCAAGAATATAAAAAGGAAGTTAAATCCTTAGTTGATCAAGGAATTTCTGAAGAAGAAGCTAAAAAACAATCTCCTATTTTACTAGCAGCTCAAGATATGTTGTTGAAATGGGAATCTGGAGATGAAGAAACCGTTGCCCTTTGGAAGATGATGAACGGTTGGGTGTATGAAGGTTTTGATACAACGTATAAAAATTTAGGAGTTGATTTTGATGTCTTGTACTTTGAAAGCAACACATATTTATTAGGAAAAGAGTTTGTTGCCGAAGGTTTAAAATCTGGCGTATTTTTTAAAGAAGACGATGGTTCTGTTTGGTGCGATTTAACCGAAGACGGCTTAGATAAAAAAATTGTACAACGCGCCGATGGAACAGCCGTTTATATGACGCAGGATATTGGTACCGCCATTCAGCGTATTAAAGATTATCCAGATGTGGGTGGTATGGTTTACACCGTTGGAAACGAGCAAGATTACCACTTTAAAGTTTTGTTTTTAATCTTGAAAAAGCTTGGATTTGAATGGGCTAAAAACTTATATCATTTAAGTTATGGTATGGTAGATTTGCCTTCTGGAAAAATGAAGAGTAGAGAAGGAACCGTGGTTGATGCCGACGATTTAATTGATGAAATGGCATCAACAGCGGGAGAAATTTCAGAAGAACTTGGCAAACTTGAGGGGTATACTAATGAAGAAAAGCAAGAACTTTATAAAACCATAGGGTTGGGAGCTTTAAAATATTTTATCTTAAAAGTAGATCCTAAAAAACGAATATTGTTTGATCCTAAAGAATCTATAGATTTTCAAGGAAATACGGGACCTTTTATTCAATATACCTATGCCAGAATACAATCTATTATTCGTAAAGCGGATTTTGATACAACTAAAGAAGTAACTACGCTTGCGTTTCATGAAAAGGAAAAGGAACTGATTAAACAGTTGCAACTGTTTCCTGAAGTCATTCAAAATGCAGCAGAAACTCATAGTCCGGCGTTGATAGCTAATTATACCTACGATTTGGTAAAAGAATTTAATTCGTTTTATCAGAACGTTTCTATTTTAGGTGCCGAAAATGAGAATGAAAAATTATTTAGAGTTCAACTTTCAAAAAAAGTAGCTTTAACAATAAAAAATGCATTTAGCTTATTAGGTATTAATGTTCCAGAACGAATGTAAGATTTTTATATTTAGTATATTAAGGCAATAAACTAAATATATTGTTATGAATTCTCACGAGAAATTATATAAGATAGCATTTTGGTTAGCTGTTTTCACTATTGTTTATAATATTCTAGAAGGTATTATTTCTACGTATTTAGGGTTTGAAGATGAAAGTTTAACCTTATTTGGTTTTGGTTCAGATAGTTTTATTGAAGTTATTTCGGGATTAGGAATTGCTCATATGATTATAAGAATTAAAAAAAATCCTGATAGCAAGAGGGATAACTTTGAAAGAACCGCATTAAGAATTACTGGCTTTGCTTTTTATATGCTTGTTGTAGGTTTAGTTATTACGAGTGTTTACAATATTTGGATTAATCATAAACCGATAACAACATTTTGGGGATTAGTAATATCTGTTATTTCTATTATCGTTATGTGGGGATTAGTGCTGTGGAAGCGAAGCGTTGGAAGTCAACTAAAATCAGAACCTATTTTAGCGGATGCCAATTGTACAATGGTGTGCATATACATGTCTGTTATTTTATTGGTAAGTAGCGGTTTGTATGAATTATTTCAAATATCTTATATAGATAGCATAGGTACTTTAATACTTTCTTATTTTGCATTTAAAGAAGGCAAGGAGTGTTTTGAAAAAGCCAATAGCGATACCTATTGTAGTTGTGAAAAGCACTAAAACTTATTTTTTTAGATATTTCAGACCTTCATAAACAACGATGCCCACAGCATTGGCTAAGTTTAGGCTTCTTACACGTTCATTATATAAAGGAATTTTAAAAAGATTTTCTGAATGAGCTTCTGTCAAATGTTTGGGCAATCCAACCGATTCTTTTCCAAAAACCAAAAACAGATTCTCTTCAAACGGAATATCCCAATGATTTTTTGTTCCATGGCTAGACAGAAATACCATTTTTTCATTGCTGTTTTTATTGAAAAATTCTTCTATATTTTCATAAAAAACAACCTCAAGATGTTGCCAATAATCAAGTCCAGCTCGTTTTAAGCGGGTATCATCAATTTCGAAACCAAAGGGTTTTACCAAATGTAATTTAGAACCAGAAGCGAGAGCTAACCTTCCAATATTACCTGTGTTATTGGGTATTTCGGGTTCAATGAGAACGATATTAAGTGCCATGTTTTTTCAATAATTTTAGAATAATAATTCTAATTAAAAGAATAAAAGGAAATCCATGAAGCAAGGTGTCGAACCAATCCATAAGTTGCATGCCTTTAGCACCGCCGGCAATCCAACGTATTTTACCTACTATATGTGGCTCTGGAAAATAAGGAGCTAAGCCTAAAGTTAAGCAGAGCAGCAAAATAATTTTCCAATTATTAAATGGTGACATAGGATTACTTCTTTTTCAATTCAAATATATCTTTACGACGATCTTTAAGGTTTCTTACGCTACCAAATTGATTTAGTTCTCTTAACAAATCAATATCAACATCAGCAATTAAAATCATTTCTGTGTTCTGTGTAGCTTCAGCTTTTACCCCATTGGTAGGAAAGGCAAAATCGCAAGGTGTAAATACCATAGATTGCGCAAATTGGATATCCATATTTTGAACCTTTGGCAAATTACCAACACTTCCTGCAATGGCTACGTAGCATTCGTTTTCAATGGCTCTAGCTTGAGCACAATGCCTTACACGGGAAAACCCGTTTTGAGTATCGGTTAAAAATGGTACAAATAAAATATCCATACCTTCATCGGCTAATAATCTGCTTAATTCAGGAAACTCAGAATCGTAGCATATTAAAATCCCTATTTTACCACAATCGGTGTCGAAAGCTTTTAATTGGTTGCCACCAACCATTCCCCAAACTTTTGCTTCGTCTGGCGTAACGTGGAGTTTTTCATAACGTTCCATACTGCCATCGCGTCGGCATAAATAACCTGCATTATGAAGCTTTCCATCAACCATTTCTGGCATACTGCCTGTAATGATATTAATGTTGTATGAAATGGCTAATTTGGAAAAACGTTGTACAATTTCATCGGTATGTTTTGCTAACTCTCTAATAGCTTCAGGCGTAGAAAGATGATTGTTTTTGGCCATTAACGGGGCATTAAAAAACTCTGGGAATAGTGCGAAATCACTTCTGTAACCCGATACGGCATCAACAAAAAATTCAGCTTGCTGCATTAAATCATCCATGTTTTTGTATAAACGCATTTGCCATTGTACCAAACCAAGTCTAACTATTTTTTTTATGGTTGAAGCCTTTTTATTTTGTTTTTCGTAATAGATATTATCCCATTCTAAAAGAACCGCGTAATCTTGAGATGATGCATCACCTTCCAAATAATTTTTTAAAATTCTGGCTGGATGAAAATCGTTTGAAATTTGAAAGTTTAAAACGGGGTCGTGAATTTCTTTGCGTCTTACCTTTTCAATATATTGTTTAGGTGTTAATTTATCTGAATGTTTATGGTAGTTAGGTATTCTGCCTCCAAAGGCTAAGCCTTTTAGATTCAGGCGTTCGCAAAGTTCTTTTCTGTAATCATATAATCGACGGCCTAAACGAAGACCTCTAAACTCTGGTTTTATAAATACATCGATACCATAAATAATATCCCCATCGTTGGTGTGTGTGTTAAAGGTATAGTTTCCTGTAATCTGTTTGTAGGTGTGGTTATCATCAAATTTGTCGTAATCAACAATAATTGATAGCGCACATCCTGCAATATGATTATTTATTTTTATAACTACTTGTCCTTCAGGGAATTTTTTAATTAATGTTCTAATGTGGTCTTCATCCCAAATGGAATCAGGCATCGTGGTATAAGATTCTATCATTGCCTTTTTAAGCTCTTGATAGTCATCTAAACTTAAATAAGTTAACTCAATATTTTCAATGTCTTTCATAGCAATCAATATAATAAAAAAGAGTCATCAAATAAAGTGAATTTTTATACTAATATCTTAAATAAATGAAAATATTAGTTTGCTTAGTGGGCATTGCTAATTCCTTCAACTTTACCAGCATTTTTTTTGATTAGTAATACAAAAGGAACACAGATTAAAAATAATACACCAAGGAACAAAAATACATCCATATACGATAGTACAGTAGCTTGTCTAGTTACTGTAAGATCTAACATTTTATAAGCCTTGTTCAAGGCTTCATTAAACGAATATCCTTTGCTGATAAACAATTGTTGTAAACCATGAATACGTTCTTGTACTCTAAAATTAATAGAGCTTATATTAGGTATTAAATCTACACGGTGTTGTTGTGAAGTTCGTGCAATAAATGTAGTAATAATAGCTATTCCAAATGAACCTCCTAACTGCCTTGTCATCCCTGTAAAAGCAGCACCATCACCTATATCTTTACCTTTTAAAGTAGAAAGTGATAATGTGGTAATTGGTACAAATAATAATCCGAGACCAACTCCTCTAACAACAAGTGGCCAAAAGAAATGTTCTGTTCCGGTATCAGGTGTCATCACTACAAACATCCAAAGACTGTAAATAAAAAAGATAGAGAAACCAGCTGTTACCAAATATTTTTGAGGAACACCATTTTGTAACATCTTTCCAATAAAAGGCATCATAATACCTGTGGTAATCGAACTTGGAATAAGCATTAAACCAGCATCTGTAGCAGTAAACCCTAAAATTGATTGTGTGTATATTGGTATGATGAATGTAGAACCATATAAACCAAAACCTAAAATAAAAGTCATAAGAGTTCCTATTCTAAGGTTACCATCTTTAAGAACTCTTAAATTCACTATGGGTTTATCATACGTCAATTCCCGCCAAATAAATAGGATTAACCCAAAAAGGGAAGCAATGCTTAAACTAAGTATTACAGAATCCTCAAACCAATCGTCTTGTTGTCCATGTTCTAAAACAAATTGTAAAGAGCCTATAAACATTGCTAAGAGAAATATACCTATCCAATCTACTTGATTAGCTTTTAATTTAGAACCATATTTTGGACTTCTAACATATAAAAGTGTTAAGAATGTGGCTAAGATACCAATAGGTAAGTTGATGTAAAATATATAAGGCCACGAGTAATTATCTACAAGATAACCACCCAAAGGAGGACCAAGTGTTGGTCCAACAATAATACCCATACCATAAATAGCCTGAGCCATACCACGTTTTGCTAATGGATAACTTTCTGTAATAATGGTTTGGGCTGTTACTAATAAAGCACCACCACCTAAACCTTGTATGAATCTAAAAGTTACTAATTCCCAAATATTATCGGCGTTACCGCATAAAAAAGAGGCAGCAGTAAAAATAATGATGGACGTTGCAAAATAGTTTCGCCTTCCAAATTGTTTAGATAACCAGCTTGTCATTGGTATGATAATAACATTGGCAATTGCATATGCAGTAATTACCCATGCTATTTCTGTTAATGAAGCTCCTAAACTACCTCGCATATCATTTAATGCTACATTAACAATAGTAGTGTCTACTATTTCTAATAAAGCACATAAGATGGCTGTTATGGTTATGATGACACGTCTAAAGCCGTATTCAACTAAGTCGTTTTCGTCTTGCATGATTTATTTTAAATGGACATCTACAACTACATTCATCCCAGAACGTAATTTTTGTAATCTTTCTGAATTGTTATTTTTTGTAAAGTCTATTTTAACAGGTAAACGTTGAATTGTTTTTACAAAGTTTCCAGTGGCATTGTCTGGAGGTAGTAAAGAAAAACGGGCACCTGTAGCGGGTGAAAATGCAGAAACTTTGGCTTCAAATGTCTCATTTGGATAAGCATCTGCAAGGACAGTTACTGTTTGTCCAATTTTCATTTTTTCAAGTTGTGTTTCTTTAAAATTGGCTACAACCCACCTGCTTTCGGTATTTACTAAATAAAATAGGGATTGGCCTGGTTGTACAAATTGACCAGATTGTAAACTTACGTTTGATAATTGTCCATCAATAGGCGCTGTAACTATGGTGTAATTTATATTAAGTTTTGCTGCATCAACTTGCGCTTCTGCACTTTTTACATTCGCTTCGGCAACAGAAACTTGTTCTTCAGAAATATGAGTTTGCTCTGAGGCTACGTTTTTCTGACTTTGAGTTGCTTTTTTCTGACTTTCCAACATTTTAACTTGTTGCTCTGCCTCTTTTTTAGCAGCTAATGCCTGTTCATATTGCTGAGTTGTAATAGAATGGTTATTGTACAGATTTTGATATCGTTCAAAATCATTCGTGGCTCTCCATAATTTGGTTTTAGCAGTTTCTATATTATTGTAAGCAGAATTTACTTGAGCTGCTACTGTTGCTGTATTGGCTTTATAAGAATCAATACTTACCTTAGAAATTGATAAGTCACTTTTTGCAGCCGCTAAATTGGCTTCAGCTTGTTCAAGTTTTACAACGTAATCTCTATCATCTATAACAAACAAAGTATCCCCTTTTTTTACACGTTGATTATCGGTTACATATACTTTTTTAATAAAACCACCAACATGAGGAATTATTGGATTCATGTTTGCTTGAATTTGGGCATCATCTGTTTCTTCGTGAGACAGTGAATGCATGATTTTATAACCACCATAAACTAGACCTATAAGGACTAATGTTGAAATGATTATGATGAATTTTTTATTGGTTTTTTTCTTTGTTTCCATTCTAATAAAATTAGTTATTTATTGAGCTTATTAGTTGACCTTGAGCACTTAGTAATTCGTAATACTTTTGAGAGATGTTGGCTTTAGCATAGGTTACATTTAACTTTGCTTGAAGTTGATCGACATCGGCTTCAAGTAAATCGTTAGTATCAACCAAGCCATTATCATATTTATCTTTTACAATACGATAATTTTCTAAAGCTTGAATTTCAGATTCTGAATACACATTATAATTTTTCAAAGCCAGTTCGTAGTCTTCTTTAGCATTTTCTATTTCTACTTTAATTTGGTCTGAAACCATATTAATCGTGTATTCAAGTTCTTGGGTTTTACTTTTAGCTAGTTTAATATCGCTTTTAGCTTTAAAAATATCGGATAGATTATATGAAATTCCGAGGCCAACGTTCATGGCATTATTAACGGTAATCGCATTTTGTAAATCCAAAGCAATGTATCCTCCAGTTAGTGCCAATGACGGAAAATATTTGCTTTTAGCTACTTTAATTTGGTTTTTTGAAGCTTCTTCTTTGTAGCGAAGTGCTTCTAAATCACCTCTTGATGACAAATCTGTATCAATTTTTAATTGACTGGAGACTAAATTAAAATCAGGGTCTAAAGTCTCAATTTGAGTATTTTTAGGCAATTTTAAAAGTGTTACTAATTTGTAATTAAGAATATGTTTGTTTTTTTTGGCTTCATCGAGTGATAATTGGATATTAGATTCTTGAAGCTGGGCTTTTAACAAATCATTTCTGGCTAACAAGCCGTTTTGTTCCATAGCCAAAAAATCTATAACACGCTGGTGAGCACTTTTTAGATTTTCCTGAATTAAATCAATAGTTTTTGTGGCTTTATATAGATTTAAAAAATCATTAATAACATGAATACTTAATTGTTCTTTGTCGTTTTTAGCACTAAATGCTGCCGCTTTATATAAGTTATCACTAGCCTTAATTGTGTTTTTAAGTTTAAAACCTGAAAATAGTGGCATACTTACATTGGCTTGTCCAAGTAGTAGTTGATTAACTTTTGGTGTACTACTATTTCCTGTACTTGAACTACTTTCTCCAGGACTAATTTTTAAATTAACATCGGCATTGGTTAAGTATAGATATTGGCCAGATAGTTTAACATCTGGATATTGAAGATTTTTAGAGATGTTCAATTCGCTTTCTGCAGATGAAATTTTAGTATCAGCTATCTTTGAAGCATCACTGTTTTTTAGCGCTATACTTACAGCTTTTTGTATAGTTAGAGGTTCTGTTTCTTGTGCATTTAAACTTGAAATGGATACAAAGCATAACAGTATATAAATTTTAATTTTCATAGGTGAGCAAAGCTTTTATTGTGGTTTGAATATGTTGAGTGAGTTCATTATGAACATAATGTTCAACAAACACATCATCTTCTAAATTCATTAAGTTTTTGTAATATTTTTTGTTATAATAAAAATGAGAATAGGTGCCTAGAATAGTGGTTATTAAAAGTTGTATGTTTACATTTTTAGTGAAAACTCCTTGAGTCTGTCCACTTTTTACAAAGTCTTCAAAGACACTAAGATTTTGTTTTTTTTGTTTTAAATAAAGATTAAAATCAATATGTCTAGTTTCGTTTGAAAATTCAAAATTGATGATTTTGTGAGTTCTTCTGTTTCTATGAATGCGTTTTATAATTAAGCTTATAATATCATCTAAAATTTCTAAATGAGGTTTGTTTTTTGAAATCACAGATTCTAGTTGCATTCTAAAATCAGACATACGGTATATTAAAAGTGCTTCTAAAAGTTTTTCCTTAGAGCCGAAGTAATAAGATATCATGGCAATATTTATGTCTGCCACTTTTGAAATTTGTCTAACCGATGTGCCATCAAAACCATTGTCAGCAAATAGTTTTTCGGCTGTTTCTAATATTTCGATTTGCTTTTGATTTAAGTCCATCTTGAACTTTTTAAAATTACGCCCCAAAATTAAACATTCGTTTAAATTAAACGTTTGTTTAATTTGAATTTTTATATAAATTTAACACTAAAACGTTTTAGCTTAAAAGTAGAGGTAGTGAAAAAGAGTAGGAGGTAATTAACTCTTAAAATGATTTTAATCTATTTTTTGTTTTACTTTTTGTATAGCAGGTTTCATTATAATTCTCAACGTACTGTCATTGTTAAAATAGCTAATAGACCAATTCATAAAAATAAGTAGTTTATTTTTAACACTTAAAATAAGCATTAAATGGATAAACATCCAAGTAAACCAAGCCATGCGTCCTTGAAAGCTGAATTTAGGTAAATCTACAACTGCTTTACGTTTACCAATGGTTGCCATCGAGCCTTTATCTGTATATTCAAATTCTTTTTTAGATTTATGTTTATTTAAGTTTTTTGCTAAAAGTTCGGCTTGCTGAAGTGCTACACTTGCAACTTGGGCATGTCCATGAGGATATTTTGGAGTTTCCATATATGCAATATCTCCCAAGGCATAAATGTTATTTAAATGTTCCACTTCATTAAATCGATTTACTATCAAACGGTTGCCTCTTGCAAAGCTTTCTTTAGGAAAGCCCTCAATAAAATTACCAGTAACGCCAGCAGCCCAAATAACATTTTTAGATGCTATTTGATCGCCATTGTTTAAGGTGACTATAGAGCCATCATAGTCTTTAACAATGGTACTTGTTTTAACAATAACACCTAATTCTTCCAAATATTTTTGTGACATTTTTCTAGAACCATTACTCATGGGATTCAGCGTATGGGGAGCTCCTTCTAATAGATAAATGGTTAGTTTTGAGAAATCTTTGTCTGGATAATCTTTAGGAAGTATATAGCGTTTCATCTCTGATAAAGCACCAGCCAACTCAACACCTGTTGGACCACCTCCTACAATAACAAAATTTAATAAGGATTGAAGTTTGCTTTGATCAGTGGTGTTTAAAGCATCTTCAAAAGTTTGCAGAATACGATTTCTTAATTGAATAGCCTCAGGAATAGTTTTCATTGGATAGGCATAATCTTTCAAATTTTCATTTCCAAAATAATTGGTAGTACAGCCTATTGCTAATACTAAGTGGTCATAATCAAATTTTCCTATAGATGTTGTAATGAATTGCTTGTTATAATCTACATGTGTAACTTCAGCAATTCTAATCTTTACATTTTTAGCTTTTTGGAAGACTTTCCTAAGCGGAAAAGAAATACTTGCAGGTTCTAATCGAGCCGTAGCAACTTGATACATTAAAGGTTGAAACTGATGAAAGTTGTGTTTGTCAATTAAATAAATCTCAAAAGAAGGGTTGTTTATTAAATCTTGTGCGAGTCGTAATCCCGCAAATCCAGCACCTACAATGACTATTTTTTGAACCGTTTCCATAGCAAATTTTTTGAGTTACAAAGTTCTCAAATTCGTCAATAATATGAATATTTTTTGTTGTTAAATGTTTAATAAAAAGGCACTACTATAAATGGTGCCTTTTTATTAAGTCGTGTTTTAGAGAATTTTTTTATTGTCTTTTCATCAATATCAAAATCATTTTTTTGATCGTTTATACTACCAATGTTTGGATTTATTGTGTGTTTTTTGATTCAACAATAGTCTTACCATTAAAGAATTTCAATTACTGGTGCATTGAATGGGTCTTAATTTAAAATTGAATGCACAAATTTATTGATTGAACTTTTTCCATTGTTATTGAGGTGTTTTATAAAAGCACTTCCAATAATGGCACCTTTAGCGTATTTAGTAGCTTGAGAAAACGTTTTGTTGTCCGAAATACCAAAGCCAATAATTTGTGGGTTTTTTAAACTCATATCAGAAATTCGTTTAAAGTAATCTGTTTGTTCTACTCCAAAACCAGACTGACTTCCCGTAACACTAGCGCTACTGACCATGTAGATAAATCCGTTTGAAATAGAATCAATAAATTGAATACGCTCATTGCTTGTTTGAGGTGTAATTAAAAACACGTTAATAAGTCCGTATTTTTCAAATATAGCCTTATATTCATCATGATACACATCAACGGGTAAATCTGGAATTATTAAACCATCTATTCCTATTTCCTCACATTTTTTACAAAAAGCTTCAACGCCATATTGTAGTATCGGGTTAAAATATCCCATGATAATTAATGGAATTTGAATGGTTTTTCTAATATCTTTTAATTGATCGAAAAGCACTTTAGTAGTCATGCCATTTTTTAAGGCTTGAGTAGAACTAGCTTGAATAGTTGGTCCATCGGCTAATGGATCGCTAAATGGTAAACCAATTTCTATCATATCAACCCCGTTTTTTTCTAAATTTTGAATAATGGAAACCGTATCGTTAAGGTTGGGGTAACCCGCCGTAAAATATATAGATAGTAGTTTTTTGTTTTCTTTTAATTTTTGTTGAATTCTGTTCATCTTATAATAGTTTTTGCCACTAATTCACGAATAATGTTCTTTTTGAATATGGGTTTTGCGTTAGGGATTGAGCAATTTGTTTTAGCTCCTCTTTTGAGAGCGAGTTGCAAAAGCCCGACCCTTGTGGTAACACCATGATTCTATAATTTGAAATAATCGATATACGTATTTAAATCCTTATCCCCACGACCAGAGAGACTTACAACTATAACATCGTCTGGTTTAAAGGTTTTGTGTTCGAAAATAGCTAATGCATGAGAGCTTTCAATGGCAGGAATAATACCTTCTAATTTGCATAATTCTAAACCAGCTTTCATGGCGTCATCATCGGTGATAGACATGAATTTTGCACGACCGGTTTTGGCTAAATGTGCATGCATAGGCCCAACACCTGGGTAATCGAGTCCTGCCGAAATAGAGTAGGGCTCAGTAATTTGTCCGTCGCTGGTTTGCATTAATAAGGTTTTACAACCATGAATAATCCCTTCTTTTCCTAATACAGAGGTAGCGGCACTTTCGCCAGAATCGATGCCTAATCCGGCAGCTTCAACAGCAATAATGTTTACATCTTCTTCATGAAGGAAATGATAATAGGTTCCGGCAGCATTACTGCCGCCACCAATACAAGCTACAACATAATCGGGGTTTTCTCTGCTTTCATGCTCTTTTAGCTGCCATTTTATTTCTTCGGAAATTACCGATTGAAAACGCGTTACCATATCTGGGTAGGGGTGTGGCCCGATGGCAGAGCCAATAATATAATGTGTATCAACAGGATTGTTAATCCAATCTCTAATGGCTTCGTTAGTAGCATCTTTTAGGGTGCGGCTTCCTGATAAAGCTGGAACAACGCTGGCACCTAACATTTTCATACGAGCCACGTTGGGAGCTTGTCGTGCAATATCAATTTCGCCCATGTAAACAATACATTCTAACCCCATTAAGGCACAAACTGTTGCAGTTGCTACACCATGTTGTCCTGCACCCGTTTCGGCAATAATACGAGTTTTACCCAAACGTTTTGCCATTAAAATTTGTCCAATGGTATTATTGATTTTGTGAGCCCCCGTATGATTGAGGTCTTCACGTTTTAAATAAATTTTGGTATTGTATTTCTCGCTAAGACGTTTCGCCAAATATAATGGTGATGGACGGCCAACATAGTCTTTTAAAAGCTGATTGAATTCTTCTTTAAAAGAAGGTTCAGCCATGATTTTTAAATAGTTTTGGCGTAATTCTTCTACATTAGGATATAGCATTTCTGGTATATATGCACCACCAAACTCGCCATAATATCCTTTTTCATTTACGTTGTAATTTTTCATATTTTTTTGTTTTGTCAGGTCGAGTGAAATTCTTTTTTAGAATTTTGTATCGAGACCTTTTGACTTCTCGATACAATTTTTTTGTGGCTCAAAAATCACTCTAAGTGGCATAGTTGAGATTTAAATTCTTTTAATTTTTCTATGTTTTTTAATCCAGGTTCTATTTCAAATTTACTATTTACATCGATAGCATAACAGTATTTTGATTCTTCTTTATTGAAAAATGACTTGATTGTTTCAACTTGATTTAAACCAATGCCTCCACTTAAAAAATAAGGCTTTGTTGATGGATACTTTTTTAAAACACTCCAATCGAATGTGTAACCGTTTCCGCCAGGTAATTTTCCTTTGGTGTCGAACAAGTAGAAATCACAAATGCTCTCATAGGGTTTTAAAACACTAAAATCGAAATTGTCCTTTACTGAAAATACTTTGATAACTTGAATGTCTTCGGATATTAATTTTCTGCAATATTCTGGAGATTCATTACCATGAAGTTGAACCGCTTGTAAATGATGTGTGTTGATTTTTTCTATAACCTCCTCAAAAGCGGCATCAACAAATACGCCTACTTTTTTAATAGTATTAGGTAGTTTTGGTATGTCGCCTTTAAAATGTCTTGCAGATTTTTCATAAAAAATAAAGCCCAAATAATCAGGTTGCAACGCAGCAACATGTTCGATATTATCTGGATATTTCATGCCACAAACTTTTAGCTTCATGATTCTAATGCTTTAATAAATTCTTTGGCACTTTCGCCAGCATTATCAGTTTTCATGAAATTTTCACCTATTAAAAAACCTTGATAACCATACGGTTTTAATGCTTTTATAGCTTCAATATTGCTAATGCCACTTTCAGATACTTTTACAAATTCGTGTGGAATGAGTTCGCTGAGTGTTTTACTTGTGTCTAAACTAACTTCGAACGTTTTAAGATTTCTATTGTTAACACCCAACATATCTAAACTTGGCATGATTGATTTATGAAGTTCTTCTTCATTATGAACTTCAAGAAGAACATCAAGTTCTAGACTTTTAGCCAATTCGGAAAAATGTTTGATTTCTTCCTTAGTTAAAATAGCCGCAATTAATAAAATAACATCGGCGCCATAGGCTTTGGCTTCAATAATTTGATAGGAGTCAATAATAAATTCTTTACGTAACAATGGTAAGTTACAACTGGAACGAGCAGTTAATAAATCGTCTAAAGATCCACCAAAATATTTACCATCGGTTAAAACAGACATACCGGAAACACCAGCATCTTCATAACCTTTAGCAACATCGAATACATTTAATTTTTGATTGATAACCGATTTTGAAGGTGATCTTCGTTTATGTTCGGCAATGATACCTGAATTACTATGTTTTAACGCATTAGCTAATGAAACAGTTGGTCTCGCAAACAGAATGGATGCTTCCAATTGTTTTATAGGAATTAACGATTTTCTTAAATCGACTTCTTTGCGTTTATCTATAACTATCCTATCTAGAATATTCATTTACTTAATTCTTGAATGGTTTGTAATGCTTTTAATCCTTTTCCCGAGTGTAATGATTCTTTCGCCATTTCAAAACCTTCTTTATGGGTAATTTGTTTGGTTGTTGCAATGGCTAAACCTGCATTGGCACAAACTACATTATTCTGGGCTTCGGTACCGTTTCCTTTAATAACATTCATAAATATGTTGGCAGCGTCTTCAACCGTGCTTCCTCCAAAAATCGCTTCTTGTTTAATTTGAGAAACGCCTAAATCTTCTGGAGAGAACATACTTTCGGAATGATTTGAAATAACTTTTGTTTTACCCGTTAAAGAAATTTCATCATAGCCATCTAAGGCATGAACAACCGAATAATTTTTATCGGTATTCTGATATAAATACCCATAAAGACGAAGCAATTCTAAATTAAAAACTCCGACCATTTGATTTTGTGGAAAAGACGGATTTACCATAGGGCCTAACATATTAAAAAAGGTTTTTACACCTAATTCTCGGCGTATGGGTGCTACATTTTTCATGGCAGGATGAAATAGTGGTGCGTGTAATACACAAATGCCAGCTTTGTCTATAGAGCGTTTTAAAAAATCTTCATCGTTTGAAAATTTAATGCCTAAATATTCCATAACATTGGATGATCCACAAGCGGAAGATACACCGTAATTTCCATGCTTTGCTACATTTACACCAGCACCAGCCGTTACAAAAGACGAGAGTGTTGATATATTAAATGTGTCTTTTCCGTCTCCACCAGTTCCGCATAAATCTATAGCATTAAAATCTTTTAAGTCTATAGGGATACATAATTCTAAAAGGGCATCTCGAAATCCTCTTAGTTCTTCAAGAGTAATATTTCGCATCATATAAACGGTGAGAAATGACGCTATTTGACTTTGGTTATACATACCGTTTGATATGTTTACCAATGCTTGCTTTGCTTCATCGCTTGAGATGCTTTCGTGATTTATAAGTCTATTTAGTAAGTGTTTCATAGCTTAAGAATTAATCCAGTTTTTAAGAATTTGTTTTCCATCTGGTGTTAAAACAGATTCTGGATGATATTGTACGCCTTTAACATCGTAAACTTTATGGCGTAATGACATGACTTGTCCATTTTCGTCAAACGATGTGGCTTCTAAACATTCAGGTAAATTGGCGTTAACAACCCAAGAGTGATATCGGCCAACTTCAATCTCTTTTTCTAAACCATTAAACAAAGATTCATCATCAACACTAATTTTAACTTTTGTTGAAACGCCATGATATACATCGTCTAAGTTAATAAGAGAACCACCAAAAACCTCGGCAATAGCTTGTTGCCCCAAACACACACCTAAAATGCTTTTTGTGGGAGCAAACCTATCAATAATTGGTTTTAATAAGCCAGCTTCATCTGGAATACCAGGACCTGGAGATAGTACAATTTTATCAAATGGTTCAACATCATCTAAGGTTAATTTGTCATTTCTAACAACGGTAACATCACCATCTAAATCTTCTAAATAATGAACAAGATTGTATGTAAAACTATCGTAATTATCAATTACTAAAATTTTCGTCATTTTTAAATATTTTCTGCTAATTCAATAGCTTTTGTTAATGCTCCTAATTTATTGTAAACTTCTTGTAATTCTGTTTCAGGGTTCGATTTTGAAACTAATCCTGCACCAGCACGCCAATGTAATTGGTGGTTTTTACTTAAAAATGTCCTAATCATAATAGCATGATTAAAATTACCATCAAAATCCATAAAACCTATAGCCCCACCGTAAAATGAACGACTTGTTTTTTCGTATTGCTCAATAAGTTGCATAGCCCGATGTTTTGGAGCACCACTTAAAGTTCCAGCTGGAAAGGTGTCTGCAACCACTTGCATGGTTGAGGTTTCTTTATGTTTTTGTCCTGTTACTTTACTTACCAAATGGATGACATGCGAAAAAAACTGAACTTCTCTATAAGTATCGACCGTGACATGGCTGCCGTGTCTGCTTAAATCATTTCTTGCTAAATCAACTAGCATAACGTGTTCGGCGTTTTCTTTATCATCTATTTTTAATTGTTTGGCTAATTCGGCATCTTGTAAATCGTTTCCCGTGCGCTTAAAGGTTCCTGCAATGGGATGAATTTCTGCTTTTCCATTGCTAACAATTAGCTGTGCTTCTGGAGAACTTCCAAAGATTTTAAAATTTCCGTAATCAAAATAAAATAAATAAGGAGACGGATTGATACTTCTTAAGGCACGATATACATTAAACTCATCGCCTTTAAATTCTTGCGAAAAACTTTTTGATAATACGAGCTGAAATACATCTCCACGAGCACAATGCTTTTTGGCTAATTCTACGTGATGTTTATATTCTTCGTCTGTTAAATTAGAAGCGATAGTTCCATTTGCTGTAAAATCATAAGATGCAAAATTTCTTGCTTTTATTAAGTGATCGATGTCTTCAATATTGCTTTCATTTTCATAACAATGTGCAAAAATATAAGCTTCGTTTTTATGATGATTGATGGCAATGATATTTTGGTAAACCGCGTAATAAACATCTGGAATGGCAATAGAATTTTCTTTTTTAGAGACCTCTATATCTTCAAAATATCTAACAGCATCATAAGCAATGTAGCCAAAAATACCATTGTTTATAAACTTGAAATCGGTATCTGAATTTACTTTGAAACGCTTTGTAAACTGATGAATCTCTTCTGTAACGTTGGTGTTTTTATCAATTTTAGACGATATAGAAGTTTTATCAGGAAATTGTTGCACAATAGTTTCATTCTCTATTTTAATAGAGGCAATAGGATTAAAACAGATATAAGAAAAACTGTTGCTGTTAGCATGATAATCGCTACTTTCAAGAAGAATACTATTGGGGTATTTATCTCTAATTTTTAAGTATATACTAACAGGTGTAATGGTGTCTGCTAGAATTTTTTTGTAATGGGTGTAAAGGCTAAATGTTTTCATTTTTATTCATTAAAAAAGGCTTGTCGTGAATGACAAGCCTTTATGATATTTTTAAATTTAAATATACTAAGTGACTACTTCACGAAATGACGTTTCGAAAGTTCCACCACCAAGTATTATTCAAAATTGTGTTCATGTTTTTTATTTGCTCCAAATATAGAAAAGACAATATAACTACACAATACTTTGTTGTTTTTTTATTTAAAAATTTGTTAAACTTTCTGTATCTCATTATGTAATAGGTAGTTTTAGCATATGAAATATATATGGTTTATTATTTTATTAGGAACTTTTTCCAGTTGTAAGCAAAACAAAAACAACAATAAAGCATTAGCTAAAAAGGTTGAAACTGCACAAGCCATTAAAACAAACACCGACAGTATTCATCTAGATGTGTATGATTTTAATGGTTTTAAAAAGTTTTTAAATAAAAAGGACGACAAAGTTCATGTCATTAATTTTTGGGCTACTTGGTGTGCTCCTTGTGTTAAGGAATTGCCTTATTTTGAGAAGTTGAACAAAAAATATAAGGACAAACAAGTTGATGTGGTTTTGGTAAGTTTAGATTTTCCACATTTGTATGAAACCAAGTTAAAACCTTTTATAGAGAATAAAAAAATAACGTCAAAAGTTATTGCTTTAGACGATGTTGATATGAACTCATGGATTCCACAAATTAATAAGGATTGGTCTGGATCAATTCCGGCAACCATAATTTATAAAAATGGTAAGAGTGAGTTTTTCGAGCAATCTTTTACGTATGAAACTTTAGAAAACCAAGTCAATAAATTTTTAAAACAATAGCTTATGAAAACACCTTTTTTATTATCAATTATGATTGTCACCTTTTTAAGTGATTTTAATAATACCACAACAACTGTAAATGACGGTTATAAAATTGGAGACGTTGTGTCTGATTTTAAATTAAAAAATGTAGATGGAAATATGGTTTCTTTATCAGATTACGACGATGCAAAAGGATTTATAATTGCTTTTACCTGTAATACGTGCCCGTTTGCAATAGCCTATGAAGATAGAATTAAGGCACTCGATACAAAATATGCATCAAAGGGTTATCCTGTTATAGCCATTAACCCCAATAATCCTAAGGCTCAGCCAGGAGACAGTTTTAAAGCCATGCAGATGCAGGCTAAAGAAAAGGGTTATACATTTCCATACTTAGTTGACGAAGGGCAACATATATATCCCAAATTTGGAGCAACCAAAACGCCCCATATATTTGTGTTACAAAAAACAAAACAAGGAAATGTGGTTAAATACATAGGTGCTATTGACGATAATTACAAAGATACCTCGGCAGTAAAAACAAAGTACGTTGAGAATGCTGTTGATGCTTTGTTAAAAGGAGAAGACGTTAAAGAAAAAGAAACTAAAGCAATAGGCTGTTCCATAAAAGTCTAGCATATTTTTTTGATATAGTACTTGAATGATTTTTTTGTTATAAGTCATACAGAAATATTATTTTAGCAATTCATAAAAAATAAACATGGAAGATTTAACACAAGAAGAATGGGTAGAACAGCTTGAAAATGATAGTAATGCTGTAATTTTAGATGTAAGAACAGATGCTGAAGTAGCAGAAGGGATTATACCAAATTCTATTCATATAGATATTTACAGAGGTCAAGAATTTGTTTCTGAATTAGAAAAACTCGATAAGAGTAAAAATTACTATGTATACTGCAGATCAGGAAACAGAAGTGGTCAAGCCTGCAAGATTATGGAAGAATTGGGATTTGCAAATTCATACAACCTTATTGGTGGAATGCTTCAATGGGAAGGTGATATAGAATAATATGATGAATATTAGAAATCTATTAGTTGTTTTTTACGTGTTGTTTTTTGTGTCATTAACAAGTTGCAAAGGGCAGTATGATGATAAAATAAAAGTTGTTACTCCAGAAGAAATGCAGGCACTTTTAAAGATGGATAATGTGCAATTAATAGATGTAAGAACTCCAAAAGAGTATAGTGCAGGATATATTGCCAATGCACAAAATATTGATTATTTCTCTCCAACATTTGATGAGGATATTAAAAAACTAGATAAGGAAAAGCCAGTTATTGTATATTGTAAAAGTGGAAGACGGAGTGCTAAGTGTTCTGAAAAACTTGTGGATGCTGGTTTTGTGAAAATATATGATCTTGAAGGTGGTATTGCTGAATGGCAACATGAAGGATTGCAAATTAATAAAAAGTAAGGGTAAGAACTTTTTTAAAATTCACTCGCTTAAACGAAAAAAACTAGGCTATCTTAATATTAAGATAGCCTAGTTTCTTATTATCCATTAGTGTATTAATCAAAAAAAGAAGTCAATATGATTTATTAAAGTTGTGTTTGTAGGATAAAAGTTCATGTATAGCGTATTGTTTTTTTATCTTTAAACTCAAATAAAAAAGCTTGTATGAAAAAAATAATTGTATTGTTATGTTTAGGACTAATTGTTAGTTGCAAATCAACTATTGATAATCAAATTAGTAAGCCTGAAATTTCAAAAGCAGAAGTTAAAGAATATGTAGCATTTTTAACTTCAGATGCATTAAAAGGTCGTAATACTGGGGCAGAAGGCATAGAAACTGCAGCTAAGTATATTGAAAATGTTTTCACTAAAAATGGAATAAAGCCCTATTTTGAAACTTATAGGGATACGTTTAAGGTGAAAGATGTTGTTGGTTATAATGTTGTGGGAGTTATAGAAGGAAGTGACCCCAAATTAAAAAATGAGTTTGTTATTATAGGAGCTCATTATGACCATATAGGGTATGCAAAAACTGTTGATAATGACTCTATTGCAAATGGGGCTAATGATGATGCATCGGGAACGAGTGCTGTTTTAGCTTTAGCAAACTATTTTTCAAAAGTAAAAAACAATAAACGAAGCCTTATTATTGCTTTGTTTTCTGGCGAAGAGCTAGGTCTTAAAGGTTCTGAACATTTAGCAGAAAGATTAAAAGCGCAAAATATAAATTTATATACGATGCTTAATTTTGAAATGATAGGAGTGCCCTTTAAGGATAGAGATTATCAAGCTTTTGTGAGTGGTTACGATTTAAGTAATCTAGCTGAGGTTATGAATGCTCAAATAGGCTCAAATTATTTAGGACGATCTGATGTAGCCGTTAAATATAATTTATTTAAACGTTCAGATAATTTTGCTTTTTACGAGGAATTTAAATCGCCTTGTCAAACCATTTCAAGTTGCGATTTATCTAATTATGATTATTACCATCATGTAGATGATGAAGCTGATAAATTAGATTATAATCATATGACTAATTTGATTAATAAAATGATTCCTGCCATAGAACATATTTGTAATTCAGCAACAAAAGAAATTAAAATGAACAATGAGTAAAAACGTAATTATAACAGGAACCAGCAGAGGTATTGGATTTGAATTGGTAAAACTGTTTGCGGAGGCTGATTATAAGGTATTGGCGCTTTCGCGGAATGAAAAACCTATCAAAGGTCTTAAACTTAAAAATGTTACCGCTTTTTCTTTTGATTTGAGTAACGAAAGCAATTACAAAAAAGTGAACGATTTTATTAAAACTGAATGGAAACAGGTTGACATTTTAATAAATAACGCAGGAACACTTTTAAACAAACCATTTGCAGAAACAACCATTAAAGATTTTGAATACGTTTACAAAGCTAATGTGTTTGGTGTTACCGAAATGACTCGGTTAACGTTGCCTTTTATGAAAAAGGATAGTCATGTGGTTACTATCAGTTCAATGGGAGGTGTCCAAGGTAGTGTGAAGTTCCCTGGCTTAGCAGCCTATAGCTCTAGTAAAGCAGCGGTAATTACGTTAACAGAATTATGGGCTGAAGAGTATAAAGAAAAAGGTCCAAGTTTTAATGTTTTGGCATTGGGTGCGGTTCAAACCGAGATGCTAGAAGAAGCTTTTCCTGGTTATCAAGCTCCAACAACCGCTTTGGAAATGGCAAAATATATCTTTGACTTTGCCATAAATGGAAATAAATACTACAATGGGAAATTGCTGCAAGTTTCAAATTCTACGCCCTAAAATTAACAGTCAATTAATGTTTTTATTTACTAAAGGAGAATTTAGATTTAATAAGTGAATTCTTGTTAATAATAATAAAAAAATGTTTAACTTTTTTTAATTTTTACCTGTTAAAGGTATTTGTAATAATTATATTGCAGTGATTTTTAAATTTACTGCATATTGAAAAATATTAACATTGTGATTTTTGCTATAATGATGTCTTCTTTAGCAAAAATAGAAGCCCAATGTAATCAGGTTGAAACGATCACTATTTGTGATATGACCACTATTGATGGTAATTCAGATGGAACACCAGATGGCATAATTAACTTATATGATGAGTACAATGCCCTTTCAGGAGTTACTCCTATTTCTATAGCAACAGGAACTTGGTTTGACCCAAAGTATAATTTTGCTTTGGATGAAACAACAGGTGACTTGTATTTATGGGATTTAGGTAAAGCATCAGAGTCTATTACCGATTACCAATTTCAACTTATTGATCCAAATTCTAGTTGTCCAGATGGCATAGTTGCTACCGTTAATGTTGTTTTAGGGCCTTTTTCTGGATTTGCTAGGCCTGTTTTAAATATCGACGATGTTAATTTAGAGGTTTGTGATAGTGGTTCTACTCCAACAGAAATTTGTGTTTCTCTTCCAGATGTCGATCTTTTTCAATCTTTAGAATCGATACCGAGCCCTCACTTAAATGGGCAATGGGTTTATGAAGGAAGTAGTCCCAATTTTGTGAGTTTAGTAGGTTCGGCTTTTACAGTAACCATTCCATATAGTCCAGGACCTCCATTGGTGGATCAAGAAACGTTTGTATTGACGTATCGTGTAAGTGGGATTGGAACGTGTAGTTCAATATCAGAAACTACCGTTAATATTTCTGTCTCTAGACAAGTGTTTTCAGGATATGGACAGAATAAGCGTATTTGTGAATTAGATATAATTGGTGGAAATTATGATAATGATATTGATTTAACGGAAGATACTTTTTTGTTGCAAGAAGATGTTGAAGGTGTTTGGTCTGCAGATGCTTATGGACAGATAACAAATCCATCGGATTCAAAAATTAATATTAAAGATATTTATAAACAAATAATAGCAGATAACGGAGCCAGGTTTGGATGCGCAGAGTTTGAATATACTTATTCGGTTAATCAACGGTCTGGGGTGTGTAGTGATACAGAATCAAAAGTTGGATTTAAAATTTATGAGTATTTAAGACCTTTTAGTCAACGTGGTACTTTGGAGTTTTGTGAAGATGATCCAACGAATCCGAATACAATAAATTTATATAATCAATTAGAATTTACTACCGAAAATGGTATTTTGTTTGATTATTATAGCAATCAAAATACAAATTGGACTTTTGTTTCTGGCCCTTCAAGATTAGGATTGATTTCTAATGATGATCCAGGATATAGTGCCTTGGGAACTATCGATTTACTTAATGCTGAGCCAGGCACATATATTTTTAATTATGAGGTTTCTCCTTTGGTTAATTGTCCTGGGGATAGTTTTTCAGGATTTACTTATGCTCCTAATTCGTGTTCTCCTATATTAAATGATGCCGGTTTATGTGGATCTGAAAGTGCTCGGGTAGTTTTAACAATCTCTCCAAAACTATATGCGGGTGAAGACACTATAGATCTAGAGTTTTGCGAAACAGATCCAGATATTGCTAGTCCCTTGGATTTATTTATTTTATTAACTACAAATGGGGTTGACGATCCTATTTATCAAGGGCCTATGGGAACTTGGACTGATAATACTACGGGTAATACAATTACCAATCCTTATACGCTTCCCGAAACTAATGGTCAGCAATTATTTGATTTTACTTATACAACAACAACCCCCAATGGATGTATAGACCAAGCAAATTTATCTTTTACGGTATATGAAGAATACCAGCCAGGTATAGGTTCTACAATTGATGTTTGTAATAATAATGCGTCATTTGATTTGTTTGATATATTAACAGGACATCCTAATACTAATGGAACATGGACAGGACCTGACGGATATACGTCGGTTAGACCTAATGCCATGTTTGATCCAACACTATCTGTTGCTGGAGATTATACCTATACGGTTCCTGATAATACTGATGCATCTGGAACTGTTTTTTGTTCGGGAAGTTCTGCAACTATAACAGTTAACACCTTTCAAGCACCAAATGCTGGCAATGATATGCAGGCCTCTGTATGTCGTTCGGACTTGCAAATAGATTTAATGGACTATTTGGATTCTGCGGCAGATTCAGGAGGGACTTTTGTTGATTTAGATGGTACAAATGCATTAACAGGAAGTATGTTAAATGTATCTCAGCTAAATGCAGGAACATATGATTTTCAATATCAAATCCAAGGACATGCTTCTTGTAATTTGTCAACAGCATTAATAGCTATAACAATTGAAGTTGTTCCTATTGCATCAACAACAAATCAAACATTTTGTGCAAGTGATGGAGCAACCATTGCTAATCTTCAAGCAAGTGGAGCACAAGATTATAATTGGTATGATACTGTAAATACACAAGATGCCTTACCTTTTAATACGGTATTAATTGATGGAGAAGATTATTTTGTTGCAGCAGTTAATGAGAACGGATGCGAATCGGATAGAGTTTCTATGATTGCAACCATATTACCGCTGGATCATGTAGATTGTGATAATTGTATTAAAGATGGCATTTCTGTTAATGGTGATAATGAAAATGATGTATTTGATCTATGTAATTTGCCAGTAGCTTTTCCGAATTTTGAAATTAATATTTATAACAGATACGGAGCAGTAGTTTACAAGGGAAATAAGAACACTGAACTTTTTAAAGGTATTTCAAATGTATCATTAACGTTGGGCAAAGAATTGTCTTCGGGGGTTTATTTTTATGTATTTGATCCCAAGGATGGTAAAACACCAGCATTTCAAGGAAATTTTTATTTAAGCAGATAATAATATAGAATGAGAATTAAAATATTTGTTGTATTCATAATATGTAGTTTGTCTGCATACGCCCAACAAGAACCCCAATATACCCAATATATGTACAATATGAGTATGGTAAATCCTGGTTATATGATTGATGAACTGGGTATTGTTGAAGTAGGTAGTTTGTATAGAACACAGTGGGTTGGCATAGATGGCGCACCAAAAACGGCCAATGTATTTGCCAATATTCCATTAAACGAAAAAATAGAATTAAGCATCAACTATTTAAATGATAATATAGGAGGGAACATCAATACAAGCGAAAATGTGTTTAACGTAGATGCTGCTTATAAAATCACATTAGATAATAATTTGAATGTATCCTTCGGATTAAAAATGGGGTTCAATCATTTAAATTTTAGTGCCCTTGGAAGTAATGTAAGTACAGATCCTTTATTTCAAAATGAAAAAAAGACAGTACTTAATATTGGGGCAGGTGTATTTTTGTTTAAACAACAGTATTACGTTGGGCTGTCTTCACCTAATTTAATTCCAAGTGATTTAGATGTAAATAGCGATATTGTATATAAAGATAAAGCACATGTGTTTTTAATGGGTGGTTATGTGTTTGAGGTAAATACTGATTTAAAGTTAAAACCATCAACTGTTGTGAAATATGTTGGGGGTTCGCCTTTGTCGTTTGATGTGTCTGCCAATGTATTATATAAAGAAAGGTTCGAGCTTGGTGTATCTTATAGATATCAAGATGCTATATCAGGGTTGGCCGGAATTAATGTAACACCCAATCTTAGAATAGGTTATGCCTATGATTTTAATACAAGTCAGTTAAAGACGTATAATAATGGAAGTCATGAATTTGTATTACTTTATAGATTTGATGTGTTAGGATTAAGTAAAAAATATTCATCTCCAAGATTCTATTGATATGATAAAGAAAGTTACATTTATTATGCTAGCCTTGTTTGTGATGCAGATATCATTTGGACAAGGGAAATCAAGAGCCGATCGTTTTTTTGAAAAGGGAGATTATATAAATGCTGCTAAGTATTATGAATTGGATTTAGCGAAAGAACGTCATAAAAAAGACGTTGAAAATATTGCTATCTGTTACTATAATACGTTTCAGTATCGGTTAGCGTCACGCTATCTGCAACAATTGGTAAAAGGACGGTTTGGTGAAAAAGATAAAACCTATGACAACCAATATAACTTTAAATTATATCAAGTATTATTGGCTTTGGGAGATTACGAAACGGGGTTGGATTATTTTAAATTGTATAAAGAAAACGTGTCAGCATCGTTAGATAAAGAAGGTGCTATTGAAACAATTGAGGAATTCAAACTTAAAAATCCAGATTATAAAGTAAAGAAAGTTCAGTTCAACTCAGAGGCCTCAGATTTTGGAGCCGTAAAATTTGGGGATAGTGTTTATTTTACTTCCGATAGAGATAATAACGAGTTATTTGGAAAAACCTATAAATGGACACACCAACCGTTTTTGGATATTTATGCCACTAAAGTCGATGCTAAAAATGATACCATTGGTGCGGTTATACCTTTAACAAAAACCATTAATTCAAAACTTCATGAAGGCAATTTCTGTTTTAGCAAGGGTGGCAACACCTTATATATTTCCAGAAGTAATTATACTAACGGGAAAAAGGAGTTTAATGACCAATCCAACAACAATATCCATTTGTATAAAACAACAAAAGTTAATGGTAAATGGACGGCATTGGAAAAATTGCCATTTAATAAAAACGGATTTTCATACCAACATCCAGCTTTAAGCCCTGATGGAAAAAAACTCTATTTTTCTTCAGATATGGAAGGTGGCTATGGAAGTTTTGATTTATGGTATGTTGATATTATAGGCGATGTGGTAGGGAGTACTCCCATTAATTTAGGAGCAACAATAAATACCGAAAACCGAGAACATTTCCCTTTTATATCACAAAAAGGCGATTTGTTTTTTGCATCCAATGGGCATTTAGGTTTGGGAATGCTTGATAATTTTGTTTCAGAATTGGTAGATGGCAAGTTTACAACACCCATAAATTTAGGAGTCCCTATCAATTCCCAATACGATGATTTTAATTTAAATTATTACAGTGAAGATGAAGGGTTTTTTGCTTCCAACAGAAATAAAAAAAGTGATGATATTTTTCAGTTTAAACAAACAGGAGAGATTTTTATAAGGGAATATATCAATACATTTGAAGTGAGGGATGCCGAAACAAAAGGGTACATACCAAATTCTGAAGTTGTATTAAACGACAAAAAAAATCATGAACTTTATAGTAATATGTTAGATTCTTTAGCGGTTTTTAATATTAATTTATTGGCTGGAAATTATGAGTTTAAAGCAAAAAACGATGCGTATTATTCAAACACATTGCAAGTTGAGGTTTTAGAAGAGCAAGATCAAAAACATGTCATTTATCTAAAGAAAATACCACCACCAGAACCTGTTGTACTAGACCCAGTTGAGGAGGTTATAGTTGAAAAACATATTGATAAGAGTTTAAAAGAGAAAGACCCTGAACGTTATGCGCTACTTATTGATGTTGAAGGGCCACCCGTTATAGAGAAAGACGGAAAATTATTCTTTCAACTGGAACCTATTTATTTTGATTTTGATATGTGGAACATTAGAGCCAATTCAAAAAAAATATTAGATGCTTTGGCAGCTAAATTAGAACGTTATCCTAATGTTCATTTAAAAATAAGTTCGCATACCGATAGTAGGGGAACGGTTCGCTATAATCAAATACTGTCTGAAAGACGCGCAGAAGCCACCAGAAATTATTTGGCTTTGGAAGGCTACGTAAATGCACGCCGTATGAAATTTCAAGGCTATGGCGAGTTGCAGCCTATAGTACCATGTCCTATGCTGGATTGTACTGAAGAGGAACATCAATTAAACAGGCGTAGTGAATTTGAGATTATTGAGTATTAGTGCATGGGCAGTTTAATGCATAATTTTTGATTTTTCACTTAACGGACAAAAATATTACAATGGCAAACTGTTGCAGGTTTCTAATTCTACGCCTTAAAAATAAATTATCGTTAATTTTTGCATTAAAACAAAAAACAGAAAATAATTTCTTAGGTTTTCCTATTTTAGCTTTCATGAGGAATATTCTTTCAGTTGTCTTTTTGTTTTGTTTTTCGATTTCGTTAAATGCACAGATCACTTTAAACCATAATGTTGGTAATACACCTATCGACACGGGAATGTTTTCTTGTGAAGATAGGGATGAAGGTTGGTCCAAAATTTTTAAGTTATCGGATTTTGGAATAAAACCAAATGAACAATTTTTTATTAACTCTTTACAATTTGCTTTAAGCGAATCTAATACGGGTGCCCACTTACAATTTAGTGTTTACAGTATTGATGAAAACTTTCCTAATTTTTTTTATTCGTTGTATCCCAGAACTGTTTTGGGAACTCGTGGTTATGGGCAAGCACCGTTAATTAATGGATCCCCGGAAATTATAGATGTGTATTTTGAAGAGCCCATTATTGTTCCAGCAGGTACAGAAAGAATATTAGTCACGGTACACAAAAGTGTCGATGTTTATAATCCCGAATCAGCTAGGGTTGTAGTTGCGGGGACAGCTGATGATACTGGTGAATCATGGTACCATGGTTGTGATGAAAATTATAGTTTAACAAGAGTGTCAGAACTTAATAACCCAGTACCTAATGCAAATTTTTATATTAATGTAACAGGTGAAGCTATTGATGTTACTAACTCAGGAGATATATTAAGATTGTCTCATAATGTAGGTGACAATTTGTTAAGAACCAATATGTTTAGTTGCTCATATGCTTTGTATTATTGGGCAAGAGTTTTTGATTTGGATCAATTCGGGGTGTTAACCAATGAAGAGTATGTTATAAACTCTGGTCAAGTAGGTATAAGTGGTTCTGATGGTGGAGCAAGTATTAAATTTAATATTTATAAAATTGATGACAATTTTCCAGATTCATTTTCAGAATCTAATTTAATAGGAAGTAGCAAATCTGTTAGAGTGCCTTATATTAGCCAATATAATCCACAAATAATAAATATTACCTTTGATGAACCTATTATTATAAAACCAGCAGTTGATAAAATTTTAGTTGAGGTTGTTCATGATATAGTATGGGGTAGTGGCGTCATGTTTATTGCTGGTACAGAAACGGATACAGACTTTTCATGGTATAAAGGTTGTGGAACGAACGATTACTATGATAATTATTGTAATATGAAATATATTACCACAGAAGAGCTAGGGCGTCCGAACGGTAAATTTTATATTAATTTGACAGGCAATAAGAATATAGTAGCAGAAAGTAAATTTGAAATATATACAACAAGTATTTGTTCGGAATTTTTAAAAGAGTTTAGAGTAGAAAAAAAAGAAAATGTCGCTTCTGTAGTTTGGAATTTTGGAGATCTGGCCTCAGGAACAGATAATATCTCGACAGATATATCCCCTTTTCATGATTTTTCAGGAGATGGTACCTATACTGTTACAGCTATGGTTACAGGTAATGATGGGAGTGTTGAGAATTTAACCGAAACTATTGATGTTAAAGAGCCTCCAAATGCATATGGCATTGATAACATATATGCTTGTGAAGACACTTTTAACTCTGGTATATCAACATCTTTTGATGTGTCTGCTGTAGAACAGCAAGTTCTAGGTAGTCAAGTAAACAAACAAGTGACTTATATTGATGGGGCAGGTAATCAATACTATACATTGCCAAATCCATTTGCAAACACCGTTAAGAATAGAGAAACCATAACGGTTAGAGTAGCTTATGGAGACAACTCCTGTTGTTATTCAGAAACCACTTTTGATTTAATTGTGAACCCAATACCAAATATGGAACATGTTGAAGATTTAATTGTTTGCGAAAGTGAAAGTAGTGGTTTTTCGTTTTTTAATTTACAACTAGTAAAGGAAAATATTATAGCTAATAGCACAAATATAAATGTTGAATTTTATCATGAAGATGGTACTCAAATACAACCTCCTTTAACTGCTGTTGAAAATTTAGTTGCCAACGAAGAAGTAATTACAGCAAAAGTCATCAATACAAATACAAACTGTTATAATGAAGGGATATTTAAATTAAAAGTAAACCCATTGCCAGTAGCAAATACTTTAAATGAGTTGATTGGTTGTGATGATAATAACGACGGTATTTCAGAATATTTTGATACCTCAAATGTAGAATCTCAAGTTTTAGTAAATCAAACAGGTATGGAAGTCTCTTATTTAGATACAAACGGAAATCAATTACCAAATCCGTTACCAAACCCTTATACAAATTCAATTTCAAATCAGGAAGTTATAACGGTACGAGTTACAAATCCATTAACAAGTTGTTATGCTGAAACACCTTTAGTTTTAAAAACAGCATCTCAACCACTAATAAATAAACCCCAAACACTTTATAGTTGCGATTTTGGAAATGGCTTTGCCAATTTTGATACCTCTTCTATAGAGAATGAATTGATAGGAAATCAAAATGGTTTAAAAATTTTGTATTTTGATGGAAACGGAAATGAATTACAAAGTCCACTGCCTATTTCTTTTCAAAATACAGAAGCTTGGTCACAAACTATTTATGTCAAGGTAGAATATGAGTTAAACAGTTTGTGTTATTCAGAAACAAGTTTTGATTTGGTTGTAAACAAATTACCCAAAGTAGACCTTGATGAAAGCTATTTTTTATGCAATCTTGAACCTTCTTTAATTGTTAATGTTTCAAATGGTTTTAATACATATAATTGGGAATATCAAGATGGGACAATTATTTCAAATACTAATGAGGCTAATTTAGTAAATGCAGGCAATTACACTCTTACAGTTGGGGAAAATATGAATGGTGTTTATTGTGAAAATAGTTTTGATTTTGAATTAATTCGTTCTGAGCTGCCTAGTATTACTAATGTTGAATACAAAGAGTTATCTGATGACAATTATATACAAATTTTAGTTTCTGGCGATGGTGATTTTGAATATTCTATTGATGGGATAAATTATCAAAATAGTAATACTTTTAATAATATTTTAGGAGGCGTTTACACCGTTTTTGTAAGAGATAAATTAGGTTGTGGAGAAGATTCTGAAAATGTAACAATTATTGATTACCCAAAATATTTTACTCCAAACGGTGATGGAGTGAACGATACCTGGCAAATAAAAGGTATTATGGGCTATCCAAATGCGGAAATTTTTATCTACGATAGATATGGTAAATTATTAAAACAAATTAATCCTAATGGTTCTGGGTGGGATGGGGCATTTAATGGAGAAAAAATGCTGTCATCAGATTATTGGTTTACAGTAAAATTAGATGATAAGAATGAGTTCAATGGACATTTTTCGTTAAAACGATAATTTATGAGTAAATACAAATGCGTAATTTTTGATTGTGATGGTGTATTGGTAGATAGCGAACCCATTGGCAATCAAATTTTGGTCGATATGGCAAACCAACTTGGTGCTGATATCGATTTAAGTTTTGCCATGAAACACTTTAAAGGCAGTCATTTTAAGGAATGTGTAAAAATTATAGAAGGATTAGCAAAAAAAACTATTCCTGAAACCTTTGAAGCTGAATACAGAACAAAAAGTTTAGAGGAATTTGAAGAAAATTTAAAATCTATTGAAGGTGTAACTAACGTTATTGAACAATTACAAGTTCCTTTTTGTGTAGCGTCTAGTGGTATGGAATCAAAGATGAAGTTTAATTTAAACTTGGTTGGTTTATTACCTTATTTTGAGGGTAAACTATTTAGTTGTTACACTATTCAGAAATTTAAACCAGAACCCGATGTGTTTTTATGGGCAGCAAAAACCATGGGGTTTCAACCACACGAATGTGTTGTTGTTGAAGATAGCTTATTAGGTGTTAAAGGAGCTCTTGCTGGAGGTTTTGATGTGTTTGGTTTTACGGCCCATGATTATAATAACGAATTGCAAGGATTGGCTACCAAAACATTTAGTGATATGAGGCAACTTTTAAAAATGTTATAACTTTTTAAAGGTTGTTTAATTATAAAACTTAAAGATAATCATTGATTGAAAACTAATTTTTTCTTCCAGTTAATAAGAATACAGGATATTTGCCTGTAGGTTTTTCAACCACACTTACTGTTTCTATTTTTAAATCTTTAAAACCTGCTTTCTTTACGGTATTTAGAAATTCTTCTCTATCAAATCCAAAATGAAATACACCTGTATCTGTTGTGTGGAAAGATCCATCTTCTAGGTCAAGATCAGCAATTGCAATAAACCCATTCTTATTTAATAATGAATAAAATTTCTTGAACAACTCTAATACATTTTTTATATGATGAATTGTCATAGAAGAGACAATAGCATCAAATGTTTTACTAAATGTTTCTTTTGTTAAATCAGTTTCAATTATTTCAAGTTTACATTCTAGTATATCTTTTTTAGACCTTAAAACCTCATTCATCGAAGCTGAAATGTCAACTGCTGTAATTTTTTTGACGTGAGGAGCAATTTCAGTTAATAATAACCCAGTTCCAGAACCAAAATCCATAATACTCATTTCTTTTGAAAAAAAGGACTCTTTTAAAATTCCTTGCGCAATATTTATAACGTTTTCTGTTCTAGGCTTATGTTTATCGTAGTCTTTTGCTTTTTCTGAAAAAAAATCCTTTTTTATAGATTTCATTTAATGTGTTTTTTGTGGATGATATCAGGATAAAAAATATTTCAATATATGTGTTCTATTCAAACGAAGTTACTTAAAATTCATAAAAAATCAATCTTTTAACTTCCAATAAATCCTGTATTTTTGTAATATGCAAGACATGCTCCAAGGGTATATTCCAGATCAAGCCATGATACAGGTTTTAAAGCTGCTAAGGCATGACAACCTTACCGTAAAAATTAAAAAAGAACGCAAAACACGACATGGCGATTATATGCGCTTGCCTAATGGTAGCCATCAAATAACAATCAATTCAAACTTAAACAAATATCGATTTTTAATCACACTCATTCATGAAATCGCCCACTTTGAAGCTTATAAAACCTATGGGCGTTTTATAAAACCACACGGCATAGAGTGGAAAAGAACGTTTCAACACTTGATGTTACCATTTTTAAATCCTAATATTTTTCCAAATGATTTGCTATCTCTTTTGGCAAAACATTTTAAAAACCCAAAGGCGTCTAGTGATACGGATGTTAATTTAGCACTGGCGTTAAAACAATTTGATAAACCGAATAATAAAACGTATATTTTTGAAGTACCAATAGGTAGCACATTTAAACTATACAATGGTAAAGTGTTTAAAAAATCTCAAAAACGTGTAAAGCGTTATGAGTGTATAGAAATAAAAACAGGAAAGTTGTATCTGTTTAATCCAAATGCAGAAGTTGAATTATTAAATTAATAATATGAATAAAAATTATTATGCCATTTTAATGGCAGGAGGCGTAGGGTCAAGGTTTTGGCCGGTGAGTACACAAGATTTTCCCAAACAATTTCATGATATGTTAGGGACAGGTGATACGCTTATTCAAAAAACCTTTCACAGATTAGCAAAGTTAATTCCGCAAGAAAATATTTTCATTTTAACCAATGAACGTTATAATGATTTAGTTTTTGAGCAATTACCAAGCGTAACACAACGTCAGGTAGTTTTAGAACCAGCTATGCGAAATACAGCTCCATGTATTTTGTATGCGTCTTTAAAAATTCAAAAAGAAAATCCAGATGCCGTTATGATTGTGGCACCAAGTGATCATTGGATTGAAGATGAAACCACATTTTCGAATAATGTACAACAGGCTTTTGATTTTTGTACTGAAAATGATGCATTAATGACTTTGGGTATTCAGCCAACGTTTCCAAATACTGGTTATGGTTATATTGAGTTTGATAAAACAGCCGATAGCGATATTAAAGCGGTAAATCAATTTAGAGAAAAACCAGATTATGAAACCGCTAAAGAATTTATTGCACAAGGAAATTTTCTTTGGAATGCAGGTATTTTTATGTGGAGTGTAAAGAGTGTGATTGCAGCATTCCAAAATAATCAATCAACACTTTTTGAATTATTTAAGAATGGGATTTCTGCTTATAACACGGATGAAGAGAATGACTTTATTCAAGAAAATTATGCTAAGGCAGAAAATATTTCGGTTGATTACGCCATTATGGAAATGTCTAAAAATGTGTATGTAATTGCAGCCGAATTTGATTGGAATGATTTAGGTACCTGGGGTAGCTTGTACGACAAGTTAGGCAAAGATGCCAGTGACAATGCAGTGGTTAATTCAAGAATATTAACTGAAGATGCCACAGGTAATATGATACGCACCAAAAAAGATAAAATTGTAGTGGTTGATGGGTTGCAGGATTATATTATAGTTGATAAAGAAGATGTGTTGTTAATTTATCCTAAATCAAAAGAACAGGATATTAAAAAAGTGCTTAACAAAGTAAAAGATACATTTGGAGAACAATATGGTTAATTTATTTAGTACTTAAAAATCTAAATTTATATTTATATTAGTAGGCAAGTGCTAATTAATCAACATGGAAGAAAATAAATTAAATGTCTCTGATGAAAATGCCAAAAGAGATGAGTCGGTAGAGCAATCCAAAGAAGAGGTTAAAAAAGATGCTCAAGGTCTGTTTGATAGTATCAAAAAGTTCTTAAAAGAATTATTAGATTTTAGGGAAGATACAGACAGAGACGCAACAATAGAAGCCATTAAAAACGATATTCCTTTTAAAGGAGCAACGGCTTGGATTTTGGTTTGCTCCATATTTGTAGCTTCTATTGGTTTAAATGCTAATTCTACAGCTGTTGTTATTGGCGCTATGTTAATTTCGCCACTTATGGGGCCTATTCTAGGGATAGGTTTATCTTTAGCCATTAACGATGTTGATACTTTAAGACGGTCTCTAATTAACTTGGGAACAATGATTGTTCTAAGTTTAATCACTGCTTTTTTATTCTTTTATTTATTTCCACTAAGTGAGGATACTTCAGAACTTTTAGGTCGTGTAAAACCTGATATTCGAGACGTGCTTATTGCATTTTTTGGTGGTCTGGCATTAATTATTGCACGAACTAAACGTGGTACTATTGCCTCAGTTATTTTTGGAGTTGCTATCGCAACGGCGTTAATGCCACCACTATGTACTGCAGGTTATGCGGTAGCAAAAGGTAATTGGCAATATTTTGGTGGAGCTATGTATTTATTCACCATTAATACTATTTTTATTGGTTTAGCAACTTTTTTAGTTTTAAAAGTTCTCAGGTTTCCTATGCTTAAGTACGTTAATTCCGCTAAACGTAAGCGTATTGGAAGAATAGCTTCGTTAATTGCTATTGTGGTTATGGTACCTGCCGTATGGACATTTATATCAGTGTTACAAGAAAGTAATTTTAACAGAGATGCTAGAGCATTTGTTGATAATGAACTAGCCGTATTACCACATTTTGAATACATAAAACAAAATGCCATTTATAATTATACAGATAGCAAAACACACTCTATAGAGCTAAATACATTTGGTTTAGATGAAATTCCAGATTCTACGATTGAGCTTCTTAAGAAACGAATGACGGAATACCACGCTTTACATAATACTCAGTTAGTATTTAATCAAAACAGATCAAAGAATTTGGATAATTTCAAATATATGGAAGAGCTTCGTTCAAGAGACTCATTGGATTTGTTATCTCAAAGTCAAAAAATCATATTTCTAGAAAGTAAGGTAAGACAGTTGTCTAAACTAGAAAAGAATTATATCCCCTTTGATGAATTAGCAAAAGAGGTGAAGATTAATTATGAAAAGTTAGATCAGTTTTCCTTTGCCAATGTTATTAATACCAATTTTATAAAAACCGATACGATTCCTGTTTTTACAGTAAAATGGATTGATTCCTTATCAAATGAACAATCTAAAGTAAAAGATAGTGAAAAACTAAAACAGTGGTTAAAGCTAAAATTAAGTTTAGATACTTTGGTTATAAAGCGTGAAAACTAATAGGCTATACAAATTCTCAAATAGATTATTCTGGTAGAATGGATTCATAAAAAATTAAGTTTTGAAGGAAATCCATATTAATTTTATAAAAGCATTTATGGTTACTGTATTTATATCAAAAGGATTAATACTTTTAATAAAATGAATTTAGATTTTGAGGTGCTTAAAACCTAAAATTATTAGAGCTAATTAGATTTTAAAAAAAAGATTGGATATGAAGATTACTCGAATTATTATAATACTGCTTTGTTTTTGTTATAATTTTTCTAAAGCAGGTCAGGATGTTGAGATAAGGGTTAATTTGGCTGGATATCCAATCGATAACCCAAAAAAAGCGATCATTTTAAGTAAAAAAGAATTGATAAAGCCTTCATTGATTTTAAAAGATGAAAAGGGAGTCGCATTAAAAGAATATATAGGAGTGTTTGTTGAAAATGGTTGGTATCCATTTTCAAATTATTATGTTGTAGACTTTTCAGATTTCAGGAAAGAGGGAACATATTATTTTGAATTTGAAGAAGAGAACATTGTAAGTAGCACATTTCATGTTGGCAATTACCCAAATTGGCAAGAAGATGTGGTTGGGTTTATTAGGACGCAACGTTGTGGTTTTAATCCACATACTAAAAAGTTCTGTCACCAAAAGGATGGATTGAGCTTTTTTGGAATTAGACCAGATTCAACACAAATTGATGCTACTGGTGGTTGGCATGATGCAGGCGATCAATTAAAATATCTTATCACAGGAAGTAACACAACTGCAAGATTGCTTATGGCATATCAGATGAATCCCCAAAAGTTTGAAGATAAATTTAACTCAAAAGGATTAGAGGGTGCTAATGATTTACCTGATATTTTAGATGAAGCAAAGTGGGGACTTGAATGGATTTTAAAACTCCATCCAAAACCCAATGAGCTTTATCATCAAGTTGCAGATGACAGAGATCACAGAGGTTTTAAATTACCTCATGAAGAGAATGCTGATTATGGTTGGGGACCCAATAGTTTTCGACCTGTTTATTTTGCAAATGGAAAACCTCAAGGGCTTTCAAAATATAAAAGTCAGGCAACTGGTGTTTCAAACGTGGCAGGGCGTTCTGCTGCTACTTTAGCTTTAGGTTATGAGGTTTTTAATAATTTAAAAGGTTATGAGGCATTTGCAAGAACTTGCTTGAAAGCTGCTTTTGAACTTTATGAAATGGGGCAAGAAAATGAAGGATATCAGCAAGGTAATAGTTTTGGAGCACCATACCGCTATGAAGAGAATACATGGGCAGATGACATGGAATGGGCAGCTGCACAATTGTATAAAATTTCTAAAAAAAAGAAACTTTTGAAGGATGCCCGTAAATATGCTAAGATTATTGGAACTTGGTCTTGGATGGAGCGTGATACAACTAGTCATTATGAAATGTATCCTTTTGTTAACATGGGACATTATGCATTATGGCAAGTGGGGTCTGTTAAAGACAAACAACAAATGATTGCGTATTATAAACATAACTTAGAAAAAATCCAAAAAAAAGCAAATGATAACCCTTATGGTGTAGGACACTTATTTGTGTGGTGTTCAAACAATCTTGCTGCTGCTGTCGCAACACAATGTATGCTATATGAAGAAATGACAGGTTCAAAAAAATATCGATCTTTAATGCAAGATCACGTTAATTGGTTGCTAGGACTTAATCCTTGGAATTCTAGCATGATTACAGAGATTCCCGAAAATGCAGACACACCAGTAGATGTTCATATGCCTTTTTGGAAAATCAATAAGGAATCTATTAAAGGAAGTTTGGTTGATGGACCAATTTGGACAACCATTTTAGAAAAAATGATAGCCATTAACCTTTCAGAACCTGATGAATATGAGTATTTACAACCACGCCATATCAAATATAGAGATGACTGGATGGACTACAGCACTAACGAGCCTACACTTGATGGTTCTGCCGAACTATTACTCATATTGACACACTTAAGTAATGAATAGAATTATTTTATCTATTTTTATTTTGGGCGTGCTTAATATTACAAAAGCACAAAACATAATAGATCAAGAAGGTGCTTTAGTTAGGTCTGATACTTTACAGAAAAATATTTATTTATGTTTTACTGGACATGATTATTATGAAGGTTTTAATCATGTTTTAGGGGTTTTACAAAGCAAAAAAATTAAGGCTTCATTTTTTCTTACAGGTGATTTTGTTCGTAATCATACTGATTTGGTAAAGCTTATTATAAATCAAGGACATTATGTAGGAGCTCATTCCGATAAACATCTTTTGTACTGCGATTGGTCAAAAAAAGATAGCTTATTGCACCCTCCAAATGTAATAAAGAAGGATATATTGAATAACTTAAAAATATTACAACATTTAGGTGCTAATCCTTCGTATTTTATGCCTCCTTATGAATGGTGTAATAAAGAGGTCGTGCAAATTGCTAAAGAGTTGAATCAAACAACCATAAATTATTCGTCAGGAACGAGATCTAATGCAGATTATACAACTCCAGATATGTCAAACTATATTTCAAGTGATGCTATTTTAGAAAGCATTTATAACTACGAAAAATTAAAAGGAATGAATGGTTTTCATTTACTTATTCATCCAGGTACAAATCCATTAAGAAAAGATAAATTGTATTTACATTTAGATGAATTAATACATAAGTTGATATCTAAAGGATACCAATTCAAAAAATTCTAATTAGAAAAATACTGCCGATAATAATTTTCATAAAACACATGCCAATTATTTCACGTAATGCGGATAGTCTTTTTCACGATTCTGAAATCTAAGAATCGTATCTTTAACAATAACTCCTTTATCAATATTGATGGCGTTTTTGATGGTTTTGTTTTCCAGCCATTGGTCTCGACCACCAATAACCGAAGGTAAATGCACAATCATAGCTGCTGAAATTGATCTAGACGCACTTTCCCAAAAATAACTAGGCGTGTGGTCTACTGCATAATAATCAATTGTATCTATTGAAATGATAGGATTTTTAAATGTAGTGGGTTTAGCAAAATAGAAACCCATACCTTCATCGCAGCTCACATCAATTATTAGCGTACCAGGTTTTAGCATTGATTTTTCATCTTCATTTACATAATTAATAGGGGCGTCTACATCTTGATAGGTTCCATTAATGATGATTTCAGAATCATGAATTAAATCCAATAAAGGTCGTTCAGATCCATCGTGTTCTACTAAAACTAGTCTCGGTTCATTGTTGTTCCCGTTTCTAATTCTTGCATAATGAACATCTAAAACTTCTTCTCGCACTTCATGATCTGGTCTTTGAATGCAGATAGTAATATCTCTAAAACCATGAGCTTTTAATGCGTAAATAGCGCCTCGGCTAACGG
>JBNKYB010000044.1:0-8796 GCA_050300615.1 Flavobacteriaceae bacterium
CCAAACTCCTCCAAACTTGCTTGACATTCCTTCTTCTTTTTGAATAATGGCAAACCTATCTGGTTTTTTGAATGAAATAATTGTAGTTGCCCCAGAATATGGCACATCCTTAAACTCCCAAGTTCCTATTAGTCCGGATGCTTTATTTTCGTCAACGATTTTTTGTTTATCAATTTTTGAAAAATACATTTTGTCTTCACCAACATTTAAAACAAGTTCATTTTTGTTGGGTTGAGAAATAGAGTATTCTCCTTTAAAATCTTCGGTGTCAAAAATTAGCTTGTTACTCGATTCTTTATAATTCCAAGTTCCAAATACCATATCTTGCCAATAGAAAATTCCATTTTTATTAAATTCCACTAATGAACCTACAAGATTTGTTTTGCCTTTTTTTTCTATTTTTTTAAAAAACCAATCTCCTATAATCTTGTTGTGCAATTGGTTGTTTTTTGAAAGGCTTATTTTTTGAAAACTATTTACATCTCCATGAGCATTGGTTAATTTCAATTTGGTCTCACTTAGTACTTCAATTTTATTTTCACCTTCAAGTCCCCTTAAGTAAGAACAACTTATGGTTAATGAATTTTCGGTTTCATTTTGGGACCATGTTCCTACAATGGCACCAGAAACATTAATTTCTCCTGTTGCGTTAAATACAACGTACATATTTGCTGGATAAATTTCTCCTGCATCTTTTATTTCTGCTAGTTTCCAAACACCTTCAATATATTTTGATTGTGCTGTTAAACTACCTGCAAAAGTGACTACGACGATACTAATAACCACCCATTTTTTCATTGTTTACCTTTTACTCCTGGATTTGTTACTTGTTGTTGTTTTAAAACCTTGTTAGCATTTATTTTTCCTCCTACTTTTTTGTTTTCCATGTAACCTTCTTTATTTTGAATATTGTCTGGGCTAAACTGGTTTATCGATATGTTATCGTTTTTTTGTCCGGTTCTATCATCACCTCTACCTCCTGCAAAACCATTTACGGCTAATGCTCTATATATTGCAGATTGTATTTCTTCGTCTGTTGGTGGTGGTGTTTTATAACAATTACCATCTGGATTTTCTGGATCCCAACTTTCATCGTCATTATCTTCTTTTTCATTTTTTTCTGTTGTTTTTTGATCTGTAATATCTCCATCGGAATCTTTCTCTGTATATGTTGTAGTTGAATGTGTGTTTCCATCGGAATCTTTAGTTTCTGTTGTTACTGAAGATTTACTACTTCCATCAGATTGAGTTTGCGTAACAACTGTCCTTGTTGTAGAACTTCCATCGCCTCTTATAAAAGTTTGTTTATCTGTGGTTGAAGAATAGCCATTGTCATTACTAACCTCATCGTGATGATGAATAAATGTAGTTGTTGATGACCCATTAGAATCTTTAGAGCTAAAATGCGAAGATTCTACACTCCAAAGAGTACCAAAAGCATCATTGCCACCAACACCTTTAAATCCGTTTTCTCCACCCTGCCCAATGTTTCCTGCAGGGTTCATAAGATCTCCAGATTTGTTACTACCTGGACCTACTTTATTGTTTTTTCCTCTAAATTCTGAGGCAATATCAAGATTAGTATTATTTCCTCCTGGTAATTCACCAATAAAATCATCTGTATTAATTTTTCCGTCTTCAAGAATTCTATTATTAAAAATGCTTCCAATTTCTAGATTATCCCAAATATGCTTTGATACCTTTCCTTTTTTTCTAGCATCAACCATAACTTTTAGCATAGTTTTGAGATTATTGGCGTTTTTTATTTCAAAATTATTATCAAATAGTACGTCGTCTGTTATTGTTTCAAAATCTGATAAATTAATATCAAATGCTTCAGTGACTTTTTTGTCTAAATCTAATTTGCGAACTTTATTTTCTGTTTTTAGTAATTCGTTAGACATTTTATATTGAGCATTAATTTGATTAATGCTAAAAACCGCAATTAGTACAATGCATATTTTTTTCATTGTGATATTTATTTTAAAATTCTTAGAATTGATATCTCCGAAGGCCTTATTGATGAGCTTGTTTCGTCTACTCTATTAAACCAAAAATCCTCATCCGATCGCAGGACATCTTCAATATTTCCTTTGTCTAAATCACACGTATAAGTCCCTGGAACTTCTAGGTTATTCGATTGACTATGAATAGATCCGTTATAGTTATAGGTTACATATTTTATAGTAAGTTTGTAATTATCTTCTTTATCAACATCTAAAATTTGCATTTTCCCCATATTGCCATCTGAAGTTGCATAAAGAATAATGGTTCCTTTGCCATTCACAATACCTGAATTGTTTGAAATTTGAATAGGGCTATCAGCTAAAGATTCTAACTTTTTACCTATCATTTTTTTATCAATGTTATCAAATGTTGAGCTGCTATTATTATTGGAGCTTTGATTTGAAGACCCAGAAAATTTTACAAACTCAACTCTTCGGTTATTAGCTTTTCCTTCTGCCGTACTGTTATTATCTATAGGTTTGGTTTCTCCAAAACCAGTTGATTTTAATCGATTTGGAGCAATACCCATACTTATTAATTTGTCCATAACAGATTCTCCTCTTGCTTTAGATAAGGTCATGTTAGAGGCAGCATCTCCATCGCTATCGGTATGGCCTTCTACGCTAAAGTTTATCGTTGGGTTATCTACCATCAATTGATAAATTTTATTAATAGGCCCCATGCTTTCTGGTTTTAAAGAGGCTTTGTTAACATCGAATTTGATACCGTTTACAATAATTTTACCCTCTGAAAGCACTCTATCGTAGTACTTTACACCACCTTTGGCAATACGAATATTCTTTATATATTTTTCGGGATTGTTTTCTGCTTTTATTGTTAAACCTGTTGGATTTCCATCAAAATGTGGGATATTAATTAGTCTTGTTTCATTCATATATGCTTTTAATTTTCCTTTTGTAAAAGCAACTGAAATATGACGCCATTTTCCTACGTGGTTTGTATTCCAATTTAAGGATTCCGTACCTGGATATCTTTTATTTGAAGAACCCATTTCTAAACCATTTACATAAATTTCTATATTACCAGTTACGCTACTTTGATTTTTATCATCATAAAAACTCAACCAATAGCGGTATGGATTTTCTTCTTTAAAATAAACATCAAACTCTATGGTAAATATTTCAGGTAAATAGTCTTTATTAGCGTTTTTTAAATAAGGAACTATACTTCCTCCTTGTAAAAACATAATTACGTTTTCTCCGTCTACATTGGCAATTTCCGCATTTCCTTTAGCTAAATCCCAACGACTTGGGAACTCTCCGTTTTCTTCATCAGCACTTGGGCCGTCTTCAAAAATTACCGTATCACCAGGCACAAAATCAAACTTGCTCCAAACTACAGTAGGTTTATGTATTTTTGCATTGGTTTTATTAGAATTTGAATTTTCTGAATTGTTTGCATCTTTTTCATTTTTGTTGCTATTTTCCTCATTCCCTTCTTTTTTTTCTTTGCCTTTTCCATCTAAAACATCTTCAGCTTTATCAAACTCTTTATCAATTTTTTTATTAATGCGTTTTTCGGCTCTTTTTTCTGCTTCTCGTTCAATTTTATTTTTAGCTTTTTCTTTAAGCTTTTTTAAGAATTGTGCTTCTGTTGGTTGAGATAAACCAAAAATGAAAACAAGACTAATAATGATTTTAAGTAATTTCATAGTGCTCTGTTAATTTTGATAGTTTAATATTGATTAAAACTATCTTTTATTAACAAGCTCTACTATAGCAAATGTTCCAACTTTATGTTTATATGTTTAAAAAGCATTATAACAGGTAGTTATGCTATTTTGATTATAATAAATGAACGTACAAAAAAGTTGTTTATATACTTTCTTTATACTCTTTTGGAGACATTTTAAAGAGTTCTTTAAATTGTTTAGAAAAGTATGATGTATTACTAAATCCTGAGGCATAACAGACATCGGAAACAGATAAATTTTTATTTTTCATTAATTCTGAAGCTATTTTTAATCGATGCACTCTTATAAATTCTGTACTGGACATACCTGTTGTTGCTTTTAGTTTTCTGTGTAATTGGGTTCTGCTCATGTTCGCTAAACCACAAAACTCTTCAACATTAAACTCTGGGTTTGTAATATAATGCTCTAAAACATGTTTCAAGGTGTCAGAAAACGAATTATTACCCCATTTAAGCAATTCATTTACTGGCTTTAAAACTATTTCACCTCTATATTTATTAGCAAGTGTTTTACGCGTATTTATAAGGTTATTTACCTTAGATTTTAACACTTTTATTGCAAACGGTTTTATAATAAAATCATCGGCATTTTCGTCTAACCCCTTAAACATTATGGTTTCATCGTTAGTCGCAGTAAGTAATATAATAGGAATATGGTTAGTGTTTAAATCTGATTTTAAAACCTTACACAATTCTATACCTCCTATTTTTGGCATCATTACATCTGAAATAATAATGTTAGGAATATAGTTTAGAGCCAGGTTTATTCCTTCTTTACCGTCTTTTGCCTCTAATATTTCATATTTATCTTCAAAAATACTTGCAATATACTGGCGCATATCAGTATTATCTTCAACAATTAAAAGCAAATCTTTATCTATACTCTTCTTTTTAGTGTTTGTTTTTTTATCAATTACGCTTTCGTTTACATTAAAATTGTTTTCTAATTTTTCGTTTGCAAAGTCTTTGTTTGTTTCAGAAAATTTAAAATGTTGTAAGTCTATTGGAAATTTAACCGTTATTGCAATAAGATGATTATCTGTTTTTACAACCTCTATCTTTGCTTTATATAAAGTGCAAAGCTCTTTTACCAATGATAAGCCTATTCCTGTACCTTCTTGTTCTGCGGGATTAGATTTACTGTAAAATCTACTGAAAAATAGATTTAAATCTTTATCGGTTATATTTTCTACAGAATTCGATAAAATAATCTCGTATACCTTTTCTTTTTTAATACCTTTTAAAATAATACTTCCGTTTTTAGGAGTAAATTTAAATGCATTGGATAGTAAATTAGTTAGCAACATTTCTACTATTTCTTCATCAAACCACACATCTCCACTGTCTTCAACATTAACCAAATATTCAAATGCTTTTGAGTGTTCTAAATAATTAAAAGATTGCGAAATACCTTTTATCTCATTAGATAGATTTGCCTTTTTTACTTTAATATTAAATTTCCCTGCGCCTATTTTTGATAGGTTTAGTATTTGATTAACCAAATGCAATAATCTATTTGCATTTTTATACATCATCTCAACCTCTTTTTTTTGATGTTTGGGTAATTTGCCTTCCAGCATTTTTTCTAAAGGTCCTTTAATTAAGGTTATTGGTGTGCGAAATTCATGAGAAACATTACCAAAAAATCGAGATTTCATTTGGTTAATTTTGCTTAATTCTTGGGTTACCTTTTTTCTGTTTCGATACATATAATAGGTAAACCCAATAACAGAACTCATTAATAGAAATAGTAATACAAATATGCGTTGCTGGTTTAAAGTGGATTTTTCAATAAGGCTTTTTTCTTTAACTAAATATTTTATTTGCTGTATAGCTTGTTTGTTTTTGTATCTGTTTTCAATTTCTAAAATTTTAACTTCGTTGTTTTGCGTAAGTGTACTATCTTGATAAGCAATTGCTATTTCTTTAGTTTCTAAAGCTCTTTCAAAATTTCCTTGCTTTTTATTTAAAAGGGTTAACAGCTCATAAGCCACTTGCTTATTTTCTAACGAGTTTACTTTTTTTAAAGTTTCAAAAATTTGCTCTAATGACTTTTCTGCCTCTTTTAAAAGGTTTAAGCTAATTAATGATTTACACAACGAAAATTGCATTGTTATTTTATGAAAAGCATCTGGAGAGTCCTTTAAAATAGCTTCTGCTTCTCTTAACAATGTTAAAGCTTCGTCAACTTTATTCTGTTTTAAAAAAATCAACCCAATTGAGTTTTTACATATAGCAATCCCAATATTAGAGTTTATATTCTCATTTTTTTTTAGAGATTTCTCGTAAAAATTCAGAGCAGCGTCTAGGTCTCCTTTCATTTTCATTACATCTCCGTAATTGGCATAATTAATAGCCTGCCCTAAATCACTATGTAATTCAATCTCTATTTGTAACGACTGCTTAAAATACTTTTCAGCTTCATCTTGATTATCTAATGCTAAAAATATATTACCCAAACCATTCATGGCAATGGCTTTGGATTTTAGATTTTTCGGATTTTCTCTTGCTAGTTCTAGAGCCCTAAAATGATATTTTGAAGCTTCTACATTAGATAATGTTCTACGTAGGTCTGTACCAATATCATTTAATATGGTAATTACTTGTACCGTATCATCTATTTCTTCTGCTAATTGTAATGCCTTAAAATGATACGTTAGTGCATTTTTAAAAAATGCTTTATCTCTAAATACATTTCCTTGCTTATCTAAAGAAACAATCTCTTTTTGAATGCTATCTAACTTGTTTCTTTCTGAAAGATTACGTTTCCACTTTTGTTCGGATTCATTGTATAGAAACTCTTCAGAATTAGAACTATCTCGTAAAACTATAGGGGTTTTGTTAATTTTACTTTCTCGTTTAGGATTACAGGAAAAAAATTGGATAAAACCTAATAAAATGATGAATTTAACGATACAATTTTTTGTCTTAAACATTACAAAACCTCTTTTAAGGTAAGGAGGTAAAAATACAAAAGAGTACTTTGTTTAATGTAACTTTATATACTAAAAACAAATAATTATTTTGTAATTTTTTCGGCTACTTTTTCTAATTCAGAGTACCAATCTTCCCCAAATTTTCTGATGAGAGCTTCCTTTACAAACTTATATATGGGGACCTGTAATTCTTTACCAAGTACGCAAGCATCATCACAAATACCCCATTTCTCATAGTTTACTCCAAAAAACTCCGTGTACTCCCTTACTCTTACAGGATATAAATGGCAAGACACTGGTTTCTTCCAAGAAATTTCTCCTTGATTATAAGCTTCTTCAATAGCGCAAAGTGCCGTTCCTTTTTTATCGAAAATAACATAGGTACAATCTGCACCATCTATTAATGGGGTTTCAAAATCTCCTAGCTCGGTAGTTATAAAAGCACCTTGATCTTCAATAGCTTTAACACCTTCTCTTCTTAGAAATGGCTTTACTTTTGGATAAATATCTTCCATGATTTTAGTTTCCTCTTTATCTAATGGTGCTCCTGCCTCACCATCTATGCAACAAGCTCCTTTACAAGCAGAAAGGTTACATAAAAAATCTTTTTGGATAATATCTTCTGATACAATTGTTTTTCCTATTTGGAACATAAAAGCTATTTATTTTAAGTCTGCAAAAATAACCAAACTTTCATATTATTTTGACTAATATATCAGTATTAATACTATACTTTTGCAAAAAATTTAAACACGCTTAAAAATGCAACTTAATTTTAAAGAAATTTTTACTGTTTTTATGGTATTATTTGCCGTAATAGACATTATTGGTAGTATTCCTATTATTATTGATTTAAGAAAGAAAGTAGGCCATATTCAAAGCGAAAAAGCATCCTTAATAGCAGGTGTTATTATGATTATATTTCTGTTTCTAGGAAAAAGCATTTTAACCCTTATTGGTATTGACGTCAGCTCTTTTGCTGTTGCAGGCTCGTTTATATTATTTTTTATAGCTTTAGAAATGATTTTAGGTATCACGCTTTATAAACAAGAAGAGACAAACCCCATGACTGCTTCTGTATTTCCATTAGCTTTTCCTTTAATTGCTGGTCCTGGAAGTTTAACTACTATTTTGTCTTTGCGTGCAGAATATGATTTGAAAAATATCATCATTGCCATTATCTTAAATGTTATTGTTATTTTTATAGTTTTAAAAACATCTGCAAAAATTGAACGTTTTATTGGACAAAACGGTATTAACATAATACGTAAAGTTTTTGGAGTTATTTTGCTAGCCATTGCTGTTAAGCTTTTTGCCCACAACATTAAAATATTATTTGTTTAATCATGAAAATTGTAACTATCATACTAAGTATTATTGCTATTGCACTTGTTGTATTCAATGCAACAAAAATTAACATGAGTACTCCGTTTGAAGAAGAGAATATTATAGCATTAACAACCATGTTGGCAGCACTTTGTGCTTTAATTCTTTTGCAAATTCTTAGAATTTCTAAACGCATAGAGCAAAAAGTAAAAAATAAAGGTTAATGTTTGATGTATTAATTGCTGGAGGCGGTGCAGCTGGCTTGTCTTGTGCTTTGGTGCTAGGCTCAGCAAAAAAAACATTGTACGCTAAAGACAAACGTATTGGGATTATTACCCATCAAAAAACATCAGACTTACAAAACGCTTTATTTAATAATGTTTTGGGGTTGACTCCAGGAACTAAAGGAACCTCTATCTTAAATGAAGGTAAATCTCAATTATCAACTCTTTATCCACATGTTGAACAAATTGATGCCGAAAAAGTTAATGAAATTATTCGTGCTGATTATGGGTTTAAAGTTGTAACTAACAAAAATTCATATCAATCGAGATTAGTTGTTATTGCCGTTGGCTACACCAATTTAATAACCATTAAGGGGCTTGAACCTTATATTGAACCACACCCAAGAGCAGCAAAAGATAAAAATCGTATTTGGTTAAAAAACACTGACCATCTTATAGAAAACGGATTGTATGTAGCCGGAACTTTAGCTGGGTGGCGCAGTCAATTTGCTATAGCTTCGGGAAGTGGTGCTCAAGTTGCTACCGATGTTTTAACGCTTTGGAATGGTGGGAAACATACCAAGGTACAT
>JBNKYB010000045.1:0-10335 GCA_050300615.1 Flavobacteriaceae bacterium
TCCGCATATACTTTGTGGTGGCTTTACCAAAGAAGAAACCGAATATGTTTTGGTAGATTGTCATTATTTAGGTCTTGATAATGTGATGGCTTTACGTGGCGATTCTATGAAAGATGAGCCATATTTTAAGCCTGTTGAAGGTGGTAATGCTTTTGCTAGTGAATTGGTACAACAAATATCAAATTTAAACCAAGGTAAATACTTGCATGACGATGTTGTTGTAGAACACAATGCTAATTTTTGTATTGGTGTGGCTGGTTACCCAGAAAAACACATGGAAGCTCCATCGTTACAAACAGATTTAAAACGTTTAAAAGAAAAGGTAGATGCTGGTGCCGATTATGTGGTAACACAAATGTTTTTTGACAATAAAAAGTATTTTGAGTTTGTTGAAAAAGCGAAACAAGTAGGGGTTAATGTGCCTATTATTCCAGGAATAAAACCAATTGCTGTAAAACGGCATTTACAAATATTACCTCAGGTTTTTAAAATAGATTTACCACAAGACTTAATTGATGCTGTTGAAGATTGTAAAGATAACAAAGCTGTAAGACAAGTAGGTATTGAGTTTGCCATACAGCAATCTAAAGAGTTAAAAGAAGCTGGTGTACCATTTTTACACTATTACTCTATGGGTAAAAGTGATAATATTAAGGCCATTGCGTCACAGTTGTTTTAAATTATCTCTTACATTTGCCAATAAGTAAAATGATTAATGAAGTATTTTATAACCTACACCTTTTTACTAATCTCCTTTTGTGTCTTTTCACAAGAAAACCAATACACATCCTATATAGAGGTTAATTATTTTAAGGGAAACATAGCGCTTCATAATAATGATATTTTACATTTAATTAAAGGACATCCTGAAGGTGTTATTTTAAGTTGGAATAAAAAAACGTTTGGAAACAAAGCTTGGGAACAACGCTATAATTATCCGGACTATGGATTTTCTTTTATTTATCAGAATTTAAAAAATGATGTTTTAGGAAATAATTATTCTGTTTATGCACATTATAATTTTTACTTTTTAAAACGCAACTTGATGTTTCGTATTGGTCAGGGATTAGCGTTGACAACTAATCCATACGATAAGGAAACGAATTACCGAAACAATGCTTTTGGATCTAAAATTATGAGTAGTACGTACTTAATGCTCAATTATAAAAAGGAACGTATTTTCGACCAATTTGGGTTACAAGCAGGGTTCTCTATGATTCATTATTCCAATGCTAATGTTAAAGCACCTAATACAAGTATTAATTCCGTTACTTTTAATATTGGCGTTAACTATAATTTAGATGTTGAAGATCCTGAATATGTCATGGATATCAGTGAATTAGATAAGAAATTTACTCAGCCTATTAAATATAATTTTGTTTTTAGAAGTGGTATTAATGAAAGTGATGTAATAGGTAGTGGGCAATTTCCATTTTATATTGTGTCTGCTTATGCAGATAAACGTATTAACCAAAAAAGTGCTTTACAGTTTGGAACCGATGTGTTTTTCTCAAATTTTTTAAAAGAATATATTTATTATAGGTCTGTTGCTTTTCCAGATGAGAATACTACAGGTAATGAAGATTATAAACGTATTGGATTATTTGTTGGACATGAATTGTTTGTTAATAGAATCTCATTAGTAACGCAATTAGGATATTATGTGTATTATCCGTTTGATTTTGAAGGTAGAACCTATATTAGAGTTGGATTAAAACGTTATTTTGGAAACAAGTGGTTTGGAGCGTTAACCTTAAAAGCACATGCTGCCAAAGCAGAGGCTGTTGAATTTGGAATTGGTGTAAGATTGTGAGAAAATTAGTTCACATAGCATTTTTAGTTTTGTTGGTTTCCTGTAACAGTGAAAATGCAGGAGACTGTTTTCAAACAACAGGACCAATTATTCAAGAAGAAGTTACACTAGACACGTTTGATAAAATTTTAGTTAATCGTGATGTTGAATTAATTATCAAAGAAGGAACAGAGCAAAAAGTGGTGATTGAAACAGGAAAAAATTTGTTAAATGATGTTGAAGTTGTTGTTACTGACGGAAAATTAATTTTAAGTGATAATAACAGCTGTAACTATGTACGTAAATACGGAACTACCAAAGTATCTATAACCTCACCAAATATTACAGAAATACGTAGTTCTACCCAATATGATATCAGTTCAGATGGGGTGCTAACCTATCCTAGTCTAACCATTTTGTCCGAAGATTATAACGCACCAGACACCTTTACTGTTGGAAATTTTAGGTTACAGATTGATAATACAAGTTTTAACGTTGTCTTTAATAATTTATCAAACTGTTATATATCAGGAACAACTAATAATTTGAATATCACCTTTGCATCTGGAGACTCCAGATTTGAAGGAAGAGACTTGATAGCTCAAAAAGTAACTATATGGAATCGAAGTTCAAACGATATGTTTGTTAATCCTGTTCAAGAAATTAAAGGAAAAATATCAGGAACAGGTAATGTTATTTGTGTCAATCATCCACCCATTGTTAATGTGGAAGAGCAATATAAAGGGCGGCTTATTTTTGAAAATTAATTACTAGTCAATTCCCTAAACAAACTTTCTAAACTGGCATTTTTCTGATTTAATTGTAAAATCTTTAGTTGATTGTCATGTGCAAAATCAAATACATGCGAGCGCATATCTTCAGAGGTTTTAAAAGTGATTTCATAAACAAAACCATGAGTGTTTTCTACAGTTTTTACCTTAGGTAAATTCTTTAAAAAGGAATCTTCTACTCTATAATCAAACTCAACAATAACAGTTTGTTCTTTGTTGTCCCTCAATTCTTGAAGTTTTTTATCAGCAACAATTTCACCCTTATTAATAATAATCACACGGTCGCACATAGCTTCAACCTCTTGCATAATGTGAGTTGATAAAAACACGGTTTTTGTTTGCCCAATCGTTTTTATTAAATGTCTAATATCAACTAATTGATTGGGATCTAAACCTGTTGTAGGCTCATCAAGAATTAAAACTTCGGGGTTATGCAATAATGCACAAGCCAAACCAACACGCTGGCGATAGCCTTTTGATAGTTGTCCGTTTTTTTTATGTGATTCTATTGTTAGCCCTGTAAGTTCAATAACTTCTTGAATCCGTTCTTTTGATACCTTGTAAACTTGTGCATTAAAGGCTAAGTATTCTTTAACATACATGTCTAAATACAACGGATTATTTTCGGGTAAATAACCAATACTTTGCTGAACGTCTTTTTGGTTTTGGTCAACATCAAAGGTATTCACTTTAACATGTCCTTCGGTAGCATTAATATACGTTGTTAAAATTTTCATCATCGTTGATTTTCCAGCACCATTAGGGCCTAAAAAACCAACAATTTCAGGTTTTCCAACCTTGAAAGATATATTGTTTAATGCTTTTTGTGTTCCGTATAGTTTAGAAACACCAGAAACCTCTATAGACATAATTAAAATTCTTTGTTCAAAAATAACGATTATATAATTTATTTGAAGCTTTGCCTTAAAATCTTTAAAACTTTTAAATTAATTGTAAAAAACTTGTTATACAATTTTGATTTGTTGAAATATTATTTACTTTAGCCCCACAATTATGAAAACAACAGTAGGTTATACATATTTTAGCAACTTTTTTTATTTCTTTTTTAGCAAAGGAATCGAGGCGTTGTATGTGTAATTTATAAAAGATAAATTTTGAATATAAGTCTCGATGGAAATCGGGACTTTTTTTTGATATATGATAAAAACAGTTGCCATACAAGGAGTAAAAGGATCCTATCATCATATTGTGTCACAACAATTTTTTGATACATCTGTTAATGTTATAGAGTGTTTAACATTTGATAGAGTTGTGGAGTCCTTAATAAGCAAAGAAAGTGATGCTGTAATTATGGCGTTAGAAAATTCTATTGCAGGATCTATCATTCCAAATTATGCCTTGATAGACAACCATAACCTACATATTGTAGGAGAACATTATTTAGATATTCAACATTGTTTAATGGCTTGGCCTAATCAGAATATCGAGGATATTAAGGAAGTGTTTTCACATCCCATGGCATTGCTTCAATGTAAAGAATTTTTTAAAAAGCATCCACATATTAAATTGGTGGAAGATAAGGACACGGCTGAGGTTGCAGAGCGAATTCATAAAAATCAACTCAAAAATATCGGTGCTATTGCTAGTGAATATGCGGCAGATATTTTTGAGTTAGATGTTTTAGCACATAGTATTCAATCCATTAAGCATAACGAAACGCGTTTTGTTATTGTAAAACGAACCAATTCTGAATTCCCGAAAGAAGAAATTAATAAGGCATCTTTAAAATTTGAATCAGATCATAAACGAGGAAGTTTAGCTACCATTTTAAATGTTATGAGTGATTGTAAATTGAATCTAACAAAAATTCAATCCTTGCCAATTATTGAGAAACCTTGGAAATACGCTTTTTTTGTTGATGTTACTTTTGAAACTTATTCAGATTTTGATAAAGCAAAATCTATTTTAAATATTATGACCCAAGGATTAAAAATTTTAGGCGAATACAAAAATGCAAAGTTATGATTGAAGTCGCTAACAGATTGCATACCGTTCAAGAATACTACTTCTCAAAAAAATTAAGAGAGGTTAATGTGTTGATTGCTAATGGAAAACCAATCATCAATTTAGGAATTGGTAGCCCAGATATGCAACCACCTAAAAAAGTTATTGATGCTATAACCAATAGTTTTTCAAACCCTAATGCGCATAAATATCAGAGTTATCAAGGGTTGCCAGAGCTTAGAGATGCTATTTCGAAATTTTATAAAGAACACTTTCATGTGTCTTTAAGTCCGCAAAATGAGATTCTTCCTTTAATGGGAAGCAAAGAAGGCATTATGCATATTTCTATGGCTTACTTGAATGAAGGTGATGAAGTATTGATTCCAAATCCAGGATATCCAACCTATCAATCGGTTACAAGATTAGTAGGAGCAACACCTGTTTTTTACGAGTTGGATGCTGAAAATAATTGGTTGCCAGATTTAAAAACATTAGCTAAACAAGATTTAAGTAAGGTTAAACTTATGTGGGTTAATTATCCACATATGCCAACAGGAGCACAACCAAGTAAATTCTTATTTGAGGAATTAGTGGCGTTTGGTAAAAGGCATGATATTTTAATTGTCAACGATAATCCGTACAGCTTTGTTTTAAGTGACAATCCTAAAAGTATTTTAGATGTTGAAGGTGCAAAAGAGGTTTGTTTGGAGCTTAATTCCTTAAGCAAAACGTTTAATATGTCAGGGTGGCGTGTAGGAATGGTTGTTGGAAACAGCGAACATATTAGCAATATTTTAAAAGTAAAAAGTAATATGGATTCTGGAATGTTTTATGGTATTCAAAAAGGAGCCATAGAAGCCTTAAAGTGTACAAACATGTGGTTTTCTACATTAAATAATGTCTATCAACAACGTAGAAATTTGGTATGGCAATTAGCAGATGCTTTGGGGTGTACGTACGATGAAAATGCAACCGGACTTTTTGTTTGGGCTAAATTACCAGCGCATTTAAATTCAGAAGAGTTTATAGATGAGGTGCTTAAAAAGAATCATATTTTCATAACACCTGGGACTATTTTTGGTAGTAAAGGCGAAGGATATATAAGATTTTCTTTATGTGCTACTACAGAAATTTTGGAAGAGGCAATAACAAGGGTGATATGAAAAATATTTATATTATAGGTGTAGGTTTAATAGGAGGTAGCTTAGCTATCGATATTAAAAAGAATAATCCGAATACAGTTATTCATGGTATTAGTAGAAAAGAAACAACACTTGATGAAGCACTAGCTCTTAATTTGATTGATAAAAAAGCGACACTAGATGATGTTGATAAAGCAGATTTGGTAATTATATCCATTCCTGTAGATGCTACTGTAAAGTTGCTACCAACTATTTTAGATAAGATATCTGATACAGCTTTAGTTATCGATGCAGGGTCAACAAAAGTTGGAATTTGCAAAGTAGTTGAAAATCATCCAAATCGAAGAAATTTTTTGGCGATGCACCCTATTGCAGGAACCGAACATTCTGGGCCTAGTGCAGCCATTGAAGGGTTATTTGTAGGGAAGACAAATATTATCTGTGAGGTTGAGAAAACCGCCTTTAAACTTCAAGAAAAGGCTTTAGAATTGTTTAAAATCTTAGGTATGCGTATTCGTTATATGAATCCTGAAGCACATGATAAGCATATAGCTTATGTATCACATTTATCACACATCAGCTCCTTCATGTTGGGTAAAACCGTGATTGACAAAGAACGAAACGAACGCGATATTTTTGATATGGCAGGCAGTGGATTTGCATCAACGGTAAGATTGGCAAAAAGTTCACCAGAAATGTGGACGCCTATTTTTAAACAGAATAAAAACAATGTTATTGAAACATTGGAAGAGTACATTAATAACCTCACTCATTTTAAAGACTTGATGAAACAAGATGATTTCGATGCTATTTTTAATGAGATGAAAAACACTAATTATATAAAAGATATTTTAAAAGGAATTGCTTAAGCAGTAAAATTATGGAAAACAAAAAAGAAATGAGAACCTGGTTAGATGATTTAAAATTAGAGCATCCACTAGTAATTGCAGGCCCGTGTAGTGCAGAAACAGAAGAGCAAGTTTTAAAAATTGCACATGAGTTAAAAAATACCGATGTTAGTTATTTTAGAGCTGGCATTTGGAAACCAAGAACACGCCCAGGTATGTTTGAAGGCGTTGGTGCTTTAGGATTAAAATGGTTACAAAAGGTAAAAGCAGAAACGGGTATGAAAGTGTGTACCGAGATTGCAAATGCAGCACACGTAAAATTAGCTTTAGAGCATGATATTGATTTATTATGGATTGGTGCACGTTCAACAGTGAGTCCTTTTATTATGCAAGAAATTGCCGATGCTTTAGAGGGTACCGATAAGCCAGTTTTAATTAAAAACCCAGTAAATCCAGATTTAGCATTGTGGTTAGGTGGTATTGAGAGAATTTATAAATCAGGTGTAAAAAACATAGGAGCTATTCATAGAGGTTTTTCAACGTATGAAAAAACTAAATATAGAAACAATCCAGAATGGCAATTAGCAATAGAGTTTCAAAACAAATATCCAGATATCCCTTTAATTAATGATCCATCTCATATTACGGGTAAAAGAGATATGATTTTTGATGTATCTCAATCAGCTTTAGATTTAAATTTTGATGGATTGATGATAGAAACACATTATGATCCAGAAAAAGCCTGGAGCGATGCTTCTCAGCAGGTAACACCAAAAACTTTGATTCAAATTATGAAAGATTTGAAAATTAGAAAAGAAACGAATTCTGAAGCAGAATATAATAAGTCTTTAGAGAATTTAAGAGCCCAAATTGATGTGATTGATAATCAAATTATTGATTTATTGGGTAAACGAATGAAAGCTGCCGATGGCATCGGAACTCTTAAAAAACAAAAAAACGTAGCAGTTTTACAAAGCAAACGTTGGAATGAAATTTTAGGACGTATGGTTTTAGAAGGTCAAGATCATGGATTAAGTGAGGAATTTATTTTAAAAATGTTTAAAGCCATTCATCAAGAGTCCATAAATCATCAAGAAAAAATATTAAATAATTAGCAAAAAAAAGCCTCGCATTGCGAGGCTTTTTTTATTATTTGTTTCTCTTAAATATATAGCGGGTAATAAAAATTCCTTGACTATCACCTTTACCACATTCGCTTTCAACAGCACTATTTACAAAAGCTAGTTCCCAGCCTTCTGCAATCATAGTGTTAATTTTAGAAGTAATAATGGCATCATTAGCAGCAATGTTTTGAAAACGAATGCCTCCAAGGTTGTAGAAGTTCAACAATTTTGTTTCGTCAAAGTTTTTAACTCGTATTTCATCACGTTTAGATTTGTTACGCGTGTTATCATCTTCGGTTTGTGTACTAGTAAATTCTTTATAATCTTTTTCTTCGTTAGCGCTAATAATTCTTGAACGCCCTAAACCATTAGGTACAATAGACTCTACACTAGTTATAACTTTGTACTCTACTTGTGCTTTAGCATCAATAAATGAGATGGATGCTATAGCAATGGCTAATAATAATTTTTTCATTTTGTTGTTGATTTTTAAATTAAGACCCTAATATACGCTTTTTGTTACATTGAAAAGTTGTTTATTTGTATTACAGTAATTTTCAATGAATGACAGGACTTGTTTATAAATCTACAGGAAGTTGGTACACCGTAAAAACAACGTTGGGTGAGACTTATGAATGTCGTATTAAGGGAAAGTTTCGTATTAAAGGCATTAAAAGTACTAATCCTATTGCAGTAGGTGATTATGTGGATTTTGAGTTGGAAACTGATAATGATCAAGAGTCAGGCGTTATTTTTAACATACATGATAGAACTAATTATATTGTTAGAAAATCAGTTAATTTATCAAAGCAAACACATATTATAGCGGCTAATATAGATCAGGTTTTTTTAATGATTACAATTAATAACCCGCCTACATTAACTAGTTTTATCGATCGGTTTTTAGTCACAACCAATGCATATTCTATCAAAACCGTCTTGTTGTTCAATAAAATTGATATCTATGATGAAGAGACGTTAAACGAAGTAAAATATTTGGCTCATATATATAGAAAAATTGGTTACGAATGTATTGGAGTTTCAGCTAACACGGGCAAAAATGTAGATAAGATAAAAGCTTTAATGCATAATAAAGTAAGTATGTTTTCGGGTCATTCTGGTGTTGGTAAGTCAACACTTATTAATACTATAGAGTCTTCTTTAGATATTAAAACTAAAGAAATTTCTATGCTGCACATGCAAGGGCAGCATACCACAACGTTTGCAGAAATGTTTGATTTAAGTTTTGGAGCTAAAATTATTGACACACCAGGTATCAAAGGTTTTGGAGTTGTTGATATGGACAAAGAAGAAGTTGGGGATTATTTTCCAGAGTTTTTTAAACTAAAACAAGATTGTAAGTTTAATAACTGCTTACATGTAAAAGAACCGCATTGTGCTGTAAAAAAAGCATTAGATAATGATGAAGTAGCTTTTTCAAGGTATCGTAGCTATTTACAAATACTTGAGGGCGAAGATGAGCATTACAGAACCGATAATTGGGAATGATCCCATCTAAATCTTCCCCACAGAGGAAGACCGTAAAACCATAAAGTTCCCTTTTCAAAGGAAAGAGTTAGGATAGGAAGAAATGAAAGTAGTAATTCAACGTGTGTCAAAAGCAAGTGTTACCATAGAAGGTGTTAAGGTAGCATCAATTAATGAAGGTCTTTTAATTCTTTTAGGAATTGTTGATGATGATACAAATGAGGATATCAATTGGTTGTCAAATAAAATTGTGAATCTGCGCATTTTTGAAGACGAGCAAGGTGTTATGAATACTTCTATAAAAGATGTTAATGGCGACATTATTGTGGTAAGCCAATTTACATTGTATGCCTCAACAAAAAAGGGTAACAGACCCAGTTATATTAAAGCGGCAAAACCAGATAGTGCCATTCCGTTATATAATTCTTTTATAAAACAAATAGAGACAGATTTAGGAAAACAAGTCCAAACCGGACAGTTTGGTGCCGATATGAAAGTAGAATTACTTAATGATGGCCCAGTAACTATAATTATTGATTCAAAAAATAAAGAGTAAATGGCATCTATATTTGGGCATAGTGTGGTTGGCTATACTGTATCTAAAATCATAGATGATAAAAATACCAAGTGGTTGTTATTGGCGGCAGTATTTTCAACCATTCTTCCGGGTTTTGATGTGATAGGTTTTAAGTTAGGTATTCCGTATTCACATCCATTAGGGCATAGAGGGTTTACACATTCCATATTGTTTGCCATCATTTGGGCATTAATACTAATGGTTACAATAGGAAAAGAAAAAAAGATGCTATGGTTCTCAGTAATCTTTCTATCTACAGTTTCTCATGGTGTTTTAGATGCTATGACGACCGGAGGTAAAGGTGTAGGATTCTTAATTCCTTTCAATAGTAATCGGTTTTTCTTTCCATTTCAAGTTATTAAAGTTTCTCCAATAGGGATTGAAAATTTTTTTTCTAAATGGGGAATACAAGTAATTTTTAGTGAATTAAAGTATATTATGTTACCGTGTTTTCTTATATTTGGTATAAGATTTTTAATACGACTCTTAAAAGCTAAAGGGTTTTAAAATTCTAATAATTAAGTCTCTCAAGATATAAATTATGGATGTTTATTTAAAACTCATAGTGGATGTTTATTAAAAGTGTATGTGCTGTTTTACTTGCGTTT
>JBNKYB010000046.1:0-42001 GCA_050300615.1 Flavobacteriaceae bacterium
ATACCTCTTAGGGTAGGGATTACCTTTTGAATGGTGCCATCGGCATTAAAACTTAGTTTGTCTGCCCTAATAGATCGTGCTTTATCAAAACTTGGCGAATAATCGTTGTGGTGGTAAAATAGATACCATTGTCCTTTAAAATTAATGATAGAATGGTGATTCGTCCAACAACCTGTAGGAGATTCGTCCATAATAACACCTGTTACTTTAAAAGGACCTAGTGGGTTATCTGAAATAGCATACTCCAAGCGTTCTGTTTTATTTTCAACATGTGGATATGTTAGATAGTAAATACCATTTCTTTCAAAAACATATGGACCTTCTTTAAGTCCTTTAGCTGGGAGTTCTCCAAGTGTTTTAACTTCAGAATCTAACTCCAACATATTATTTTTGAGTTTGGCTGCAAAAATATTTCCAGCCGACCAATACAAATAGGCCTGTCCATCTTTATCTATAAATACATTTGGGTCTATACCTCTTACACCTGCAATAGGTAAGGGTTCTGGAGTATACGGACCTTCGGGTTTATCAGCAATAGCAACACCAATGGTAAAGCCTCTTCCGTCTATAATGGAATCTTTAGGAGTAGACGGAAAATAAAAATAATACTTCCCATTGCGTTCAATACAATCCGGTGCCCACATACTGTAACTGTCTGGTTTTACCCAAGGTACTTTGTTTTGTTGCACTATAGTGCCGTGATCTGACCAATCCGTTAAATTATCAGAAGAAAACACATGGTAATCTTCCATACAGAACCAGCCCTCACGACCTCTGTCCTTGGTTGCTAAAATATCGTGCGATGGAAATACGTAAACTCTGTCTCCAAAAACTCTAGCAGAAGGATCAGCAGAAAATTGATTTCTAATAATTGGATTCTGTCCAAAAGAACAACCGATTGCGAAAATCAATAATAGTTTGTTTAGATAGTTTTTAATATTTTTCATTTTAATTTACAATTACAACTCCTCCGTTACTAGGAATTTCTAATGTAATTTCTTGATTCTTTTTCAGTTTAACTGTCTCAATACCTTGACTGTCTCCATCTTTGTAAAGCTGCAAGTAGTCACCGGCAGGAATCATTGGAAGTTTTACTTTCATGTTAAGGGGCTCTTTTTGGGCATTAACTCCAGCCACATACCATGTGTTTCCATGGCGGCGCGCCAAAACCACATATTTTCCTGGATACCCATCAATAAACACAGTTTCGTCCCAAGTGGTTGGTACATACCTTAAAAAATCCAACTGGTATTTTGGAGTGTCCTCCAAATTGTTTGGAGTAAGACCAAACATCTGAATCGGGTTTTGAAAAAGAACACTGGTTGCCAATTGGAATGTATTACTTGTTAAACGTTCTTGCCCTTTGGTATTGCCCTTGTTCAAGAAATTATTTAGCAAAACGCCACCAAACTCCATACTTGCCACCGAGTTACGGATAAAAGGATGCAAGGAAGCGTAAAACGACTCTTTGTTTCTAACATCCTGCGAAAAGATAAGCATTTCTGAAGCCAAAACAGCTTCACTACCTACAAAATTAGGGTACATGCGTTCCCAACCTCTTGGTATTGTAGCACCATGAAAAATGACCATCAAACCATAATCGTTGGCATCCGATAGGATATCTTCATACAAACGCATGGTTTCTTGTTTGTCGCCACCAAAAAAATCAACTTTTAAACCTTTTACGCCGACTTCTTTAAGCCATTTCATTTCTTTCTTTCTAGCGATGGATGTATTCATTTTATTGAGTGGCGTCATGAAGGCATCATTTGCGCTTCCATTGGAATTGTACCAAAGAAAAACACCTACACCTTTAGATTTAGCGTATTGAATGAGTTCTTCCATTCTATCATAACCAATATTCTTATCCCACCAAGCATCAATTAAAATGTATTCTAGATTCATGGCAGCTGCCAAGTCAATATATTTTACTTGATCTTCGTAATTCATACTATTGTCTTGCCAAACGATCCAGCTCCAAGAACCACGACCGTATTTAAAATCTTGTGATGCATTGTAAAGTGGTTCCACAACATCAAAAGGAATGGTGGTTTCTACAATAGGTTTTAGGGTTTCTCCAACGCTTATGGTACGCCAAGGCGTTATACCTGGTAACCCCACTTGGGCACCCGTACTACCAAAACCGTTGTTGTTGTCTTGGTCTGGATAGTCCACTGTATAAACACCATCGTTATACTTACTTAAATGCGAACCGCAGTACAGACTGGAAACACCTGTTTCCGATACCAATGCCCACCCGTTGTCCCCAATATGGAAAAGCCCTGGGAAAACATAGCCATACTCAGCCGTATTGGTCTCTATAGGAGAATCAGAGGTGTATCCACTTTCGTAACTTGGGGCAGTTCTAGCAAAACCGGTCATTGGTTTCATCATGTTTGACAAAAATGAAGTAGTCTGGGATGGAAACCTAAAGCCTGTAACTTCCTTTTCTACAACACAAGACATGGTTTCGCCCCAAACAGGCAATTCGTACCTAAAAGCAACGTCATTGTTACTTACTTGAAATAAAACACTTAGTTGTTTTTTATTGGCATTAGCCATTGTAAAGGTTAAACTGTTGGCCTCGTAGTTTACAGAAGATCGTTTGATCTTTTCTTGCACGTAATGTTTGTCTACTTTTCCGTTACTCGATTCTACAAAACTCATGTTATCAAGAAAGGAACCTTCATTGGTTACAAGTCCTAAAGGTGAATTCTCAAGTATGGTTTTGTCATTGTACGTAACTGAATATATGGGTTTACCATTTTCTATGGAAACCTTTAGTTTTACTTTTCCATCGGGGCTTAATACTTCTGCATTCTGCGAACTAACAGATGATGAAACTATTAAGAGGCATATAAAAATTAATTTTTTCATTTTTTAAGATTAGTTTTAAGTTCCTATTTTTTATTCTACTGGTTTTAAATACGTAACAAATCCACCACGGCGAAGCATTTTCACATCAATTGTACTAGATTTATCAACAACCATATACTTAGTTGAGAATGCTTTATCGTGTTCGCCATCGGCAATTAACGTTAGTTTATAAGATATCCCGTCTGGTAAAAAATCAAATTTTAACCTCTGAACTTTTTCCTCTCTACCACCTGAATTTATGCCACCGATATACCAATCTATCCCTTTTCTACGTGCAATAACCGTGAATTTACCAGGATAGCCATCCAAAAATTTTATATCGTCCCAACTACTAGGTACGTGTTTAAGAAAAGTTTTAGGAGCATCTGGAAGGCTATTGTAACCTTCGGGTCTATCTGCCATATGCTGAATTCCAGACTCAAAAACCACACTGAGTGCTAACTCATGACCATAAGATGTAATATGGGCATATTGCGAATTTGTAAAGGTTACAGGCGTATAATCCATAGAACCTATTACGTTTCTGGTATAGGGTAGCGTATTGTTATGTCCAGGTGCCATAGTAGTTAATTCCGGACCATTATTATACCATTCGGCGCCCCTAACACCTTCATAGGTCATTAAGTTTGGATATGTACGTTGCCAACCACGAGGTACCAAACAGCCGTGAAAATAAACCATGATTTTAAATTTAGCGGCATCCTCTAGGATGTCAAGATAATATTTCATCATGTCTTGTTTCTCACTCAAGAAAAAATCAATTTTTACTCCATATACACCAAGTTTATTAAGCTTTGTAAATTCTTCAACCCTGTTTTCATGGGTTTTCATTCGGTCGACCGGTGTTGAGGTTACCCATTTAAACATACTAGAATTATACCACATTAGTGGCTTTACCCCTATTGAATGGATGTACTTTAGAGCATCTTCTAAATTACCACCGTTTTGCATTTGATCCCATTCCCAATCCAATAAGGTATATTTCCAACCCATTTCTGCTGCCAAATCAGCAAAATCCTTAACAACTTGGTAATCTTTGGTTCCATGGTTGTGCGACCAGTAATTCCAAGAAGCAACACCAGGTTCAATCCAATCGGTGTCGGTTAAAACAGAAGGTGTTGAAACGTCTTCAATCAACGTTGATTCCACAATATTGGCAAGACTTCCCATAATGATAACGCGCCAAGGAGATTTCCATGGCAGGATAATGCTTGGTAAAGCTTCGCCAACGCCTTCATCTTTAGCAGGAAGCGTGACTTTATACTCAGATTTTACTTTGATATTGCTCAGTTTTGTAGCGGCATAATTTCTATCTACATCCGCTTCGTGAATAAGATACCAAGCAGAATCATCCTGTGTTTTAAAAAGTGCAGGGTAACACCAGTCTTGTTGATTTTCGGCAGTATTAGCATAATGGTAAATCCCTTCGTTGGAAAGATCAAATTTTTCTAACCAGCGGCTTGTACTGTCAGGAATTTTATAAGATGTTAACTCTTCTTTAATGGTGTATGTACCCTTTTTTTCTGGAAATTCATATCTAAAAGTCACTCCATCATTATAAGCTCTTATAATTAGATTTAGCTTGGATTTTGAAGGGTTTTCAAAATGAACGGTTATTTCATTAGCTGCATTATTTCGAACAGACTTTTTTCCTAATAACATGGTGTATTCTTCTGTAATCGATTGGGCTTTATCGGCTTTTAAAAATGTAAGTTCGTCAGAAAAATCTTGATCACTTCGTAAAATGCCAATGACTATTTTAGGCAAAACATTACTGGTTTTGCCATTATTGTTGTAGTTGGCCTGTAAATACCAGGAGCCATTATCACTATCTTGCTCTTTAAATAATGCTACATTAATTTTATTGTTGGGAGATGTAACTACAGCCTTTTGTCCGTATGATAAAATAAAGGAAAAGGAAAACAAAAGGGTTACCAGTTTTGATTTTATTAAACTATTTTTGAACTGTTTGGTCATTCAATTGCGTATTTTATTGAACTATAATTTTAGTCATTTTAAGGTCCTTTGCATCAGAGCTATCACCATAATAAATCTCATATTCACCAGATGTCACATTCATGCCCATGGTATTCCAATCGTAAAACTCAAAAGAAGAAGCTGGTAAATCAATGGTTACATTTTGGGTTTTGCCTGCTTTTATATCGACACGTTTAAAACCTTTTAATGTTTTTAAAGGACCGTCTGGATCGTTTAATTTATGTACGTATACTTGAATAATTTCTGTACCATCACGTTTGCTGGAATTTGTTACAGGAATTGTTAATTGAATAGATTCATCAGTTTTTATATTGCTTTTATTCAGAATGGCAGAACCTATATTAAATTTTGAATAACTTAAGCCAAAACCAAATGGGAATAAGGCGTCATTCATATAACGATACGTGCGTCCTTGCATAGAATAATCTTCAAAATCTTTTAACTGATCGGAGTTTTTATAAAATGTTATAGGCAATTTACCAGAAGGATTGTAATCTCCAAAAAGTACGTCGGCCACAGCTTGTCCACCAGCTTCACCACCATACCAAGCTTGAAGAATGACTTCACAACTTTCGGTTTCTGGTGTTAAGGCAATGGCAGAGCCAGAACAGTTTACAAAAATCACTTTTTTACCTGCCTCTTTTAATGCTTTTAAGCATTTTCTTTGAACGGAAGGAAGATCTATGTTTGTACGATCTCCACCTTTAAATCCTGGATAAGATACGGGCATTTCTTCACCTTCAAGCAATGTTGAAAGCCCACCAACAAACACCACTGTGTCTATTCCTTTTAATTTTTGAATCAGACCGCTAAAATCGATGTCGTATTCCTTTCCAAAATCAAATTCAAGATTAGCTTGCCAATTGTTTAATTGCGCATAGAGAATTTCAATTTTATATGTTTTGCCTGCTTCAACTTTAAATGGAATTCTTCCAGGCAATGTACGCCAGTTATTATATTGAGTAATGGTTTCGCCGTTTACGATTAACTGAAAAGCTCCTGTTGCTCCTGTTTTAAAAACCAATTCATCGTTTTCTTTCGCAACAAATTCAGTTTCGTATTTTGCTGAAAATCCTTCTAGCTTTACACCTGTTGCAAATTCATGTTGTCCAGCTGTAGTTAATTTTAAAGGATTTACAATTTGGGCAGTTGCCACAACATCTCCACTTCTATCGGGAGTGTTCCAATAAGTAGCCTTAAAACCTTTCTTTCCTTCAAACACTGTTTGTGGAATATAGGTAGTGGTTATTTTATCCTCAACCAAATCGCAAGCTTTATCATAAACTAATTTATTAGCTGAAATTTTTGATTTTACCCCATCAAGAATGGTAATGGTTTGATTGGGAGTCCCATTATAATTTCCCCAAAGCATGGGTTCGTCATCAGCATTAGGGCCAATAACTGCTACTTTGTTGATTGATTTGTTTAAAGGAAGTACATTATTTTTGTTTTGAAGTAAGGTCATGGATTTTCGAGCCATTTCTAGAGCAAGTTTTTGGTGTTCTTTGCTATTTAAAACTGAAGCTGGAATTTGAGCCCAAGGCACGACGGAGTCATCGTCCATTTCACCTAAATCAAAACGTCCTTTTAAAACACGCATTAAGCTAGTATTAATATCTTCTTCTTTAATTAAATCTTTTGCAACGGCGTCTGGTAAATCCTTAAATGGGTAGTTTTGCCAAACGCATTCTACATCGGTTCCAGCTAGAACGGCTTTAGAAGCGGCATGTACGGCATCCGATGACACTTTATGGGTTGTAAAAAAATCTGTGACAGCACCACAGTCGGACACTACCATGTATTGATAGCCCCATTCATCGCGCAGTATGCGTTGTAATAATCTGGTATTTCCACAACAAGGTTCATCATCAAGTCTTTGATAAGCACACATCACTTGGCGCACATCGGCATCTTGTACCAACGATTTAAATGCTGGCAAATAAGTTTCATATAATTCCCGAGGGTTCACATCATTTAAATTCAATTCATGTCGGCTCCATTCTGGCCCAGAATGCACTGCATAATGTTTGGCACAAGCCAATAATTTACGGTATTTAGCATCTTCAGGACCTTGCAAACCTTTAACTACAGAAACTCCCATTAATGACGTTAAATAAGGGTCTTCACCATAGGTTTCCTGACCACGACCCCAACGCGGATCGCGAAAAATATTCACATTGGGCGTCCATACAGATAAGCTTAAAAAACGTTTGTTTTCGTTACCGTCTTTAATCCATTGGTTATATTTTGCTCTGGCTTCATCTGAAACTGCATCAAAAATTTTGTAAACCAATTCGCTATCAAATGAAGCAGCCATACCTATAGGCTCTGGAAAAACAGTTACATTGTTGTTATTGGCATAGCCATGTAGTGCTTCACTCCACCAGTTGAACTTTTTAATACCCAATCGTGGTATGGGATCAGATTGATCACACATTAAGGCTGCCTTTTCTTCTAATGTTAATCTTGAAATTAAATCTGCTGCACGTTCCTCAGAACTTAATTCAGGGTTTTGAAAAGGGAATTGTTGGGCGTTTAAACGGAGCATACCAAATAAGCATATTGATAAAAGTCCTATGAGTTTTGTTTGTCGTTTAGTTTGTAAAAAGTTCATTCTGTGTAATCTTTATTTTATTAAAACTGAAATCTATAGATTTATTGGTTGGTTTTAGAAATATGATCGCTTATATGGAAATAATCAAAATCTACATAACCACCTACATTTTTGGTGGCATAGTTAAATAAGCCAAATCTATAGCCCATAAAGTGTGGCAATGTATAAGGCATATTTATAGTGTCTCCAATTTGTATCCAGGACTTTCCATCTAAGCTGTAAAAGAAATGGGCTTTATCGGTTTTATCTCTAAAATCACATTCCGCTTTAAAATATATTTTGTTTTGGTTTAGAGTGACACTTTGAACCTCTTTTGGTTGCCCTTTTGGAGCTCTTACCATGACTATTTTTTTAGTACCATTTTCTAATTTAACACCTACCAATCCGAATTCTTTTTGCAATAAACATAAGCCAGCAAAATCACCTTCTTTAATATTCGATAAGTCCAATAAAGTAGAGCCCGTACTTTCTGGCCCTATGGTTCGTTGAGTTAAAATATTTCGGGCTTGCACAAAATTAGAGTCAATTCTTCCCGTTTTTAATCTTAAATAGCCTTTTCGTTCCCTAACAGACCAAAGAGAGTTATCTGGATTATGATTCCATTGCCATACTAAGGGTAAGTCTTTATCTTTTTTGCTTCGTTTAAAATCATCAGAATTTACAATACCTGGGATTAAGCTTTTGTTTGCTGGTAAGTCAAGAGTCCAAGGCACTTTGCCTTCTTCTCCCAAAATGGGCCAGCCATTTTCCCATTTAACAGGAACTATATAAGGAATACGACCTACACCTCCGTTATCCCTAAATAAATAAGAAAACCAGCGGCCATCTGGTGTATCTATCAAGCCCCCTTGAGCTACACCTAAATCCTGTAATCCAACTTTACCTTCCCAAGGACCATTAATGTTATCTGCACGATGAATTACTACTGTACGCATGCCTCCTCTAGGCCATGTAATGTTGAACAAATAATATTTACCATTAATTTTAAAAAGTTGAGAACCTTCAGCACCAAGCATGATATTGTCTCCTGCAGGAGCACTGGCGTTTTCAATCAATACGCGCTCCGTTCCTTCCTTAACACCAGAAAGATCATCTTTTAGTTCGGCTATATTAAGTTTTCCAGCACCCCAAACCATATAAATTTTTCCATCGTCATCGAATAATATGGAATGGTCATGATAAGAAGGTTGGAACTCTATTTTGTGCCAAGGTTCGTTTTCTGGGCTCTTTGTTGAGAAAATATAAGTTTTACCAGTTGTTGCAGAAAAAGTGCTTACATAAAAGGTGTTGTTGTGGTAACGCATGCAGCTAGCCCAAGAACCGCGACCATACATATTCTTTCCATTTTTCAAATCAAGTTCATCGCTATTGCCAAGAGTATCATAAGCGTAACTGATAAGTTTCCAATTAACCAAATCTTTAGATTTCATTATGGGAACACCAGGATTCATATGCATAGTGGTACTACTCATATAATACGTATCGCCCACACGAACCATAGAGGCATCAGGAACATCGGCAAATATTATGGGGTTGTGCGCTTTATTGTCTTGCGCATAGATGTTTATTGTTAATAATAAACAGACCGATACAATACTATTTAGAAAGATAAATTTAATTTTCATTAATTATTATTTATTTTGTGTTGTTAAGTAATCTACTCAGCAGGTTTTACTCCTTCTTTGGTTTGAACTATTTTTTGTATAGTACCATCATCATTATAATACATATAATCAATGCAAATGGAACGTCTGTAACTTCCTCCAGTTGGTAGTGTGCCATTGTGGTACATAAAATACGATTTGCCTTTAAAATCTACAATGCCTGGATGTGTGGTAAAACTGTTAGGCACATTTTCTTGAATAATACCTCTATACTCCCAAGGACCTTCAGGACTTGTGGCTGTGCAATATTCAATCATTTCTGGCTTGGTTCCAGCACTAGCATATACCAAATAGTACAAGCCTTTTCGTTTGTAAACCCATGGCCCTTCAATATAATTTTTAGGTTTAAAAGTGGATATTGAGCCATCCATTTCAATCATATTTTCTTTCAATTTTACCATTTTACAGCTACCATTACCCCAGTACAGATAGGCTTGTCCATCATCATCAATAAATACTGTGGGATCAATATCGTCCCAACCATGTTTCATATCAGTCGTCATTTCATTGATTATCAAAGCTTTTCCAATAGCATCTTTAAATGGACCTGTTGGGTTATCGGAGACGGCAACTCCTATGGCCGCACCACCATTACTGTTTTCATCTTTTTTATGGAATGTAGAAACGTACCAATAAAACTTTCCGTTTCTCTCAATGCACTGTGCCGCATAGGCATCGCCTGTCGCCCATGAAAATGTTTTTGGGGACAATAGTGATCCGTAACTTTTCCAATGTACCATGTCTGTAGATGAGAAAACCAACCAATTTGGCATTTTGTAATTTGTATCTGCCACAGTAGCGGTGTCGTGACTGGTATAAAGGTAAACCGTATTGTTGTAAACCAAGGGAGCAGGGTCTGCTGTAAAAACGTCAGTAATAATGGGATTTTGGGCACTAATGGCTTCTACAAAAATGAAGGTTAAAATGAAGGTTTTAAAAAAGGGTTTCATATTTATTGTTTATTAGCTTGTTTTATTCGTATTACAGTTAATGACATAGGAGGAGCCAAATAATCAAAAGATTTATCTACTTTAAAATTGGATTCTATAGGCTTTATGTTATTTGGATGGTCCAATGTGTTTTCGGCTTCGGCATTCCCTTCTAAAACTATTTTTTCAGCATTTTCTATAAGGTTTTTGAATTTGCTCAAATTTACTTTCATACTTTTCTCTGTGGTGCCCGTATTTACCATTTTTAAAATAATATCACCTGTTTTACTGTCCTTTATACAAGATGCACTTAGAGTCGTATCTTTTTTAGTTGAAATGATATTTTTATAATACGTGTCACCATAATTGGTGCTGAACATTTTTTGAACATAATAATTGGGGGTTAATGCAAACTTTTTATTATCAAAAAATATCATATCTGTCTTCCATTGTGTGTGACCTTTTTTTGCAAAAAGAGGGGCGTATGAAGCCATTTTAACAATGTCGGCATTACGCTCAAGCGTTGTCATGTAAGCAGCTTCAGCAATAGCATTTTTTAATTTGTTACCCCAAGAGGCATATTCACCTAAATAAACTCCAGCTTTTTTTCTGTTGTACGAATCATAACGGTTTAAATTGGATAAAAACCACTCGGGTTGTTTATAGTAGTGTTCATCCACTAGCGAAACATTATTTTCATTAGCTATTTCCCAACCTTTTTCGAAGTCTTCACCATCAGAAAATGGACCTGAAGTTCCAATAAGTTGAATTTCAGGATATTTTGCTTTAACAGCTTTAGCAATCATATTGAAGCGTTCTTCAAATTCTGGCGTGATTTTATCTTCATTACCAACACCAATAAATTCAAGGTTAAATGGTTCGGGATGGCCAGCTGCAGCTCGAACAGCACCCCATTTGGAAGTTGAAGATCCATTGGTCCATTCTATAAGGTCCAATACTTCTTGAATGTAATCTTGCATATCTTCCATTGGCAAGGCCTGTTGGCCAATACCTCCCACACGCCAAGTTCCACCAGAGTTTTGACAACTTACGGCTGCAGGCAATACGGGAACTGGTTTTGCACCAATGTCTTCGCAAAATTGGAAGTATTCAAAATAACCTAAACCCATAGTTTGGTGATATCCCCAAAGGTTTTTTTGTTCCAAACGTTGTTCAATAGACCCCACAGTGTTTTTCCAACGGTACATATTGCCAACGCCATCACCGTGTGCCAAACAACCGCCAGGAAAACGTATGAAAGCAGGCTTCATATCAGCCAATAGTTGGGCTAAATCTGGGCGTAATCCGTTTTTACGGTTTTTAAATGTTTTTTGAGGAAAAAGTGAGATAACATCTAAAGCTAATGTGCCTTTAGAAGTTCCTAAAACCAAAAGTGACGTACTATCGCTACTTTCTGAAGCAGTTAAAGTTACTGTATATTTTTTCCAGTCTTTGGAATTTACTGTTAAGTTTTTTTCTGCCAGTATGTTTCCATCGATATCTTGTAAGCTAACAACTATTGAAATTGGTTCTTCAGATATTTGGCGAGCAAACATAGAGAAATCATAAGTTTCACCTGCTTTGATGATCATAGTATCATAACCTGTGTTTTTAATACCTACACTTGGTGTTCCTCTGTTTTGGGGTATATCGCTTTTGGGGCCTGTAACAGGTTTTCCAACATGTTCGATGTTTAAAACAGCATAATGTGGATTATTTGGATGTACAGGATTTGTGGTTTCAATATTTAAGGTTCCATAAGAAAATACTTGTGTAACATAATTCCAAGAAGTTAGTGAATGCCAATCGGGTGTATCTGTTGGAGAGTATTCAAACGAACGGTTTTGAACCATTTCAGCATACAATCCGCCATCGGCTGCATAATTGATATCTTCAAAAAATAAACCAAAAAGATTTGGACTTATCTTTTTGCTTTGTTGAGCATGGGCGATTTCTGCTCCAAAAATTAAAAATCCAAAAACGCCTATTAAAATGGATTTAATATTTACACTGTTAAAAGTCATTATTCCTTCAAAATTCTTAATTCATAAAATCGTGGTGTAGGTCTTCCGTTATTTGAGGTTATTTTGATATTAACTACATCTATATTTTGAATGTCTATCCTAATGGTTTTGTCTTTAGCCGAAATAATTTCAGCAGGTTTTTCATTAATGGTTATATCTACATTGTCCAGTTTTAAATCATCCAATGTTCTAATATCTAAAAATTTCCCTTGTAGATTTTTATTAGAAAGTTGGTAGGCCATATAGCCACGAGTACCTCTCCAAAATTTACCATCATCATAGCCAGAATTGCTTTTTTCACCTTTGTATAAATGGCCTACTTCAGGTTGTTGCTCACCACAACTTACTTTATCGATTGTTCTAGCTTCAAGAGCAGCTGCTTCCTTTTCTTGTTGTTTTAATAAAGCCTGCTTTTCTTTGTACTCATCTTTACTATAGGTTTCAAAATACATTTGGTAACGTGCCTCATGGATTTCAAAAAATGGCTGAAGTTCTAACGAATCCAAACTGAAACGTAGTTTGCCTACTTTTTTCAATTTGTTAATATAGCTATCATTGTCACCCACCAAAGCATAGGCCTCATCCAACGGAAACATTTTACCATGGGTGGCATGTCCCATACGACTATCATCAGCAAACAAGCCAGCTAAATCTTTGGTAGAAGTTTTTGCGGCCAGAACTATAGGCCCATTTACAAAGGCTACCCAATTGGAACCATCGGGTAAATTTTCTAAATGGGTTGAGGTTTTAAATCTAACTGTAATTTTATCTCCAGATTTCCATGTTCTGTTGATGGTTGAATAGCTGGATGGTTTTCCTTGTGTATTTTCAACCTTTCCATTCACCAAAATTTCAAAGTTTTCTGCCCATTTTGGCTGACGAATATTGATGCTTAAGGTTTGTTTCTTTTTGAGTTTTAGAGTTATGTTTGATTGATTTTCGTAAGGAAATTTTGTGTCTTGAATCAGCTCAATACCTTTTTCTTTCCAGTTTAAGGTTGATGGAATGAACAGATTAACAAAAATATCTTTGTCATTATGACTGTAAATCAGCTCTCCATATTTGGTATGGTTTTCTAAACCAGAACCTACACAACACCACATGCTTGTATTAGGTTGCGAATACACCCTGTAATGGTTGGGGCGAATGGGTGTAAAATAAACAAAACCACCTTTATCTGGATCTTCACTAGATAAGATGTGGTTGTACAGTGTACGCTCGTAAAAATCTAAATAGCTAACATCGCTGTTGTCTAAAAACAAGGCTTTGGTTAAGCGAAGCATGTTGTAAGAGTTACAGGTTTCCGGCCCTTGATTAGACTTTATCATGCTGCTAAAATCATTCACAGGATTAAAATGTTCGGCCACACTGTTGCCGCCAAATGCTACACTGCGTTTTTCAACAACATCGTGCCAAAAGAATTTAACGGCATCATGCCAGTCTTCATTTTTGGTGAGTTCGGCAACTTTTTCATAACCAACCACTTTGGGTATTTGAGTGTTGGCATGCAAGCCCGTTAATTTATCTTCTTTATGCAATAAAGGTTCGAAAAAGTTTTTGTGGGTAAGCTTTTCGGCAGTTTCTAGATATTTCTTATTGTTTGTAATTGTATAAAGATTAGCAAACGACTCATTGATGCCACCATGTTCGGTTTTTAATATGCTTTGAATTTGTTCATCGTTAAGCGGTTCTATTAAATCAACAAACCAATCACCAAGTTTTATCAATATATCTTTGGCTTGTTCACTACCTGTAAAAGTGTATGCGTCGTACAAACCAGCAAACAATTTATGTATGTTATAAAGTGGTACCCATGTATTGTTAAGTCCAAAGCCACTGCCATCAATATCACCTTCATGAATGCGTTTCCAGAATACTTTACCTTGGGGAATACCCCCTACATAACCATTGCCGTTTTTGTCTTGGCAACGTTTTAATTCAGAAAGCATATAATCCAAGTGGTTTTTAAGTTCTTCTTTGCCGGTAGAAGCATATAACATTGATAATGCTGATAAATAATGCCCAGCAATGTGGCCATCTAAACCAATACTTTCCCAGTTGCCATAACGGTCTGCTTTTTTGGGGAGGCCGGCGTCTATTAAATAAGGTGCTAAAAGTCGATCTGGATTTAAATCCATAATATATTTATAATCAACTTCCTGTGCTTTTTTAAAAGGCCCATCTGTAATTCTTACTTCTTGTAGTTTGAAAGGTTGCATTTGAGCAAAGGCAGTGACAGCCAATACAAAAAAGAAAAAGAATGACACAATACTTTTTTTTAATGGAATAGATTGATTTGAATTCTGGATACGCATTTCAATTTATATTTTTACCCCCTTTTGGGATGTTTAATTTTTTAAAATCTCTACTTTAACACAAACATGTACGATTCTCCCTTTTTAGTAGGTATATCGTATAGGTAAGTTGGTTTTAGTTGCAACGGCTCAATATTGGCGGCTTCAGATACCAAAGGTGTTTTTATGTCCTCGACCATAAAAAAACTATTGGGGTTTTCTCCCATTGCCTTTTTTAGTTTCTTTCCTGATTTGAATTGAATTTCATTAGGTGTTCTTAAACGAAGGTTACCACCTAAAGTCGATTCAATTTCAACGGAAACCAATTTCCCATTCTCCCATTTCATATCGGTTATAGTAAAGCCTCCACGTGTTTTTAAACCACTAACCATGCCCGTATTAAAATTATCAGGTAAAGCAGGTAATAGGTGAACAGCACCATCGGAACTCTGCATGAACATTTCTGTAATACCAGACGTACATCCAAAATTACCATCTATTTGAAAAGGCGGATGCGCATCAAAAAGATTATTGTACGTACCACCACCGCCACGAACCGTACCAAGTGGCATTAATTGATTTTGAATTAGCTTATAGGCATGATTGCCATCCTGCATTTTTGCCCACCAATTCACTTTCCATCCCATACTCCAGCCAGTAGACACATCCCCTCTCTGTAACAACGTGTTTTTTGCTGCTGCAAAAAGTTTTGGGTTTCTATAAGGTGAAATTTGATTTGATGGGAACAAACCATATAAGTGGGAAATATGTCGGTGATGATCGTTGGGATCATCTACATCATCTAACCATTCCTGCAATTGATTGTGTTTACCAATTTGCATAGGAGGCAATCGCTTCCTCATGCTTTTCAGTTTCTCGGTAAATTCTTTGTCCTCACCAAGGACTTCAGATGCTTTAATAGCAGCACTAAATACGTCGAAAACAATTTGATTGTCCATTGTAGAACCAGCTGTAATGGAGGCACCTTGATGCTCTTTCGGAGCGTTTTCTGGTGAATTGCCTGGTGCAACCACTAGCCATTTGTATTTGGGATGTTCCACTAAAAAGTCGGTGTAAAAAGTGGCCGCACCTTTTATGACTGGATATACAGATTCTAAATATGATTTATCACCAGTATACAAATAATGTTCCCATAAATGTTGACTTAACCAGCCACCGCCACCATTCCAAATACCCCAAAATGAGCCATCAACAGGGCCCGTAATACGCCAAATATCTGTATTATGGTGTGCCACCCATCCATCAGCTCCATACATTACTTTGGCGGTTTCTTTACCTGTTTCAGAAAGTTCCATAATCATTTTTAAAAGAGGCTCATGCAGTTCAGAGAGGTTTGTTTTCTCTGCGGGCCAATAGTTCATTTCGGTATTGATGTTTATGGTGTATTTGCTGTCCCAAGCGGGTTTTAAACTACGATTCCAAATCCCTTGCAAGTTTGCTGGCTGTCCACCTGGTTGCGAAGATGAAATTAAAAGGTACCTTCCAAATTGGTAATACAGTGTAACAAAAGACGGATCGGAAGTGTTTCTGAAATTTCCCAATCTTTCATTGGTCGGTAATTTACTAGCTTCAGTAGTTCCCAAATCTAGTTTTACCCTGTTAAAATATTTTTGATATGCAGCGATGTGAGCAGCTTTCATGTCATCAAACTTTTTATTGAAGGCTAAATCCATATAGATTGTTGCCCGCTGGTATTCATCACCACTTAAATCATTATAGCTATTAAAATTAGTGGCGATTGAAACAAATATCACTACAGAATTTGCATTTTCAACCACTATAGAATTACCATTTTGGCTTATATTGCCTCCCACGTTCTTAATTCTAGCTAGGGCATTAAATTCAACCTTTCCTTCTACCCCCTCGTGGTCGCTAGTTTTACCCCAAAGTGAAATTTCATTATTGGAGTTGATTTTGATCTCCTGTTTTTCATGCGGTGAGGTTAACTGCGCAGAAAAAGATATTTTATTAGATTTGTCGGTCGAAAGGCGAACCACCATAACCCTGTCCGGAAACGAAGTAAAGGCTTCACGGGTATATTTTACGCCATCTACAACATAAGTGGTTTTAGTAATGGCTTTTTCTATGTCAAGTTCTCGATAATAATCGGAATAGTTATCATGCCCCGCAAAATTAAGTTCAAGGTTACCAACAGACTGAAACATTTGACCGTGGGATTTTTTGCTGATAATTTTGGCATTAGCCAAGTCCTCGGCTGCTTTATATTCACCATTGAAAATAAGTTTTCTAACTTCTGGCAGTGCTTCTAAAGCATCGGGGTTATCGTTTCTATTTGGGCTGCCACTCCAAACGGTGTTTTCGTTGAGCTGAAATATGTCTTTGTTTACATTGCCATAAACCATGGCTCCTTGAAATCCGTTTCCAATGGGCAAAGCATTTTCCCAAATATCACCTGAAGGGGTGTTGTACCAAAGTTTTAAATCTCTCGTATTCTGACTAAAAATCTGAGTACAAAAAAGAAAAAAAACAATTTTTATTAGTACTGTAATGTCTTTAAACATTGGCTTATATAAAGTAAACTTTAACATTTCAAATTTAAAAATGTTATTTTAACACTTGTTAATTTTGTCAAAAAAATATGAAATCAAAAAATTTGAATTCTTAATTAGAATTATCTATTGATTTCATGTATAAACAAATTTAACAAATAAATTCGTTTTATGAAACCGGTTGTGTTAATATTTCTAAAATATTTAAATACAACTATTTATCCGTTATATAAAATCTTGTGAATCTAACCCAAATTAGAAGTATGGGTATAGCTTAATGTGACTAATCAAAGAGAAAACCGTAGGAAATATTTACCAATAAAATATCGTTTTTTATATAACCAAAATTCAATTAATAATTTATAAAAAATGGGATACTAATTAATTAGTACCCCATTTCTTAAAGAATAAAGAGTTTAATCTTTATCCCAAAGTTTTTCCATTTCCTCCAAGGTTTTCTCTTTAGTCTCTGGCACAAACTTCCATACTAATATAGCCGCCAATACTCCCATAATTCCATAAATCCAATAAGCAAAACCATGATTAAATTTCTCAAGTAAATAGGAGTTTTTATCCATCATAGGAAATGTCCATGATACTAGATAATTTGAAATCCATTGTGCTGCAACAGCAACCGCCAAAGCACGTCCTCTTATTTTATTTGGAAAAATCTCAGATAACAGAACCCAACAAACAGGACCCCAACTCATAGCAAAACTGGCTACATAAATAAGCATAAATACTAAAGCTGCAATGCCTATTGTTTGGGTAAAAAATGTTGTTCCTAATGCAAACATAGATACTGCCATTCCTAAGGCGCCAATTATCATTAAAGGTTTTCTACCAAACTTATCAACCGTCATTATTGCCAATACCGTAAAAATTAAATTAACCGAGCCTACAATAATGGTTTGCAATAAGGCAACATCGGTTCCAGACCCCATGCTTTTAAAAATTTCTGGTGCATAATATAACACTACGTTTATGCCCACAAATTGTTGAAAAACAGATAGTAACACACCGATTACAATAATTCCTATTCCAAATGAAAACAACTTACCTGAACGTGTGCTTGTTACCGAATTTTTGATTTCTACCAATATTTTTTCAGCCTCGACTAAACCATTCACTTTAGTCAACACATCTAAAGCCTTTTCTGGTTTTGATTTTAACACCAAAGACCTAGGTGTATCTGGAACAAAAATTAACATCACTAAGAATAAAGATGCTGGAATAATTTCGGAAGCAAACATCCAACGCCATCCAACCACATTCAACCAAGTATCGTCACCTTGCCTGGAGATATAATAGTTTACAAAGTACACTACTAACATTCCGAAAATAATAGCAAACTGATTTAAAGAAACCAGTTTGCCTCGTATTTTAGCTGGTGCAATCTCAGCAATGTACAAAGGAGATAACATTGAGGCTAACCCAACACCTATTCCACCAATAATTCTGTATACAATGAATATGTAAATAAACGTATGGTCTGCCTTCCCTATTGGTCTTAAAAACATTTCTGGCATTGCCGAACCAATTGCTGATAACAAAAATAAAACGGCAGCTAACACTAATCCATTTCTTCGACCTAGTTTTTTACTGATGATTCCTCCCGAAATTCCTCCGATGACACATCCTATTAAAGCACTAGAAACTACAAATCCCAATCGAGCGTTGGCACTCATTTCATCTAAACCAAATGGTAGCACAAAAAAACTTTCTAAAGAACTTACTGTTCCTGAAATAACTGCTGTATCATAACCAAACAATAGTCCTCCTAGAGTGGCTACTAAGGTTAGTTTAAATAAATAACCAGTATTTGCTGATAGTCCCATAATGCCGTTGAATTAAATATATTGATTAATAATATTCTCAAACAATTCTTGTTTTCCACTTTTTAATGGTAACTCACCATTGTCTTGAGCGATTTTATATAAATCTTGTAAGCTTAATTTTCCAGCTTCAAAGTCTTTTCCTTTACCAGAATCAAATGATGCGTAACGTTCTGTTCTTAATGCATCGTAAGGAGATGATGCAATAATCTTATCTGCAATAAGTAATGCTCTTGCAAAGGTATCTGCTCCGCCAATGTGTGCATGGAAAATATCTTCTAAATCGGTAGAATTTCTTCTTATTTTAGCATCAAAATTAATTCCTCCACCTTGTAAGCCTCCTGCTTTAAGGAACACTAACATAGCTTCGGTTGTTTCTTGAATGTTATTTGGAAATTGATCGGTATCCCATCCATTTTGATAATCACCACGGTTAGCATCTAAACTACCAAGCATACCTGCTTTAGCAGCCACTTCAATTTCATGTTGGAATGTGTGTTGTGCTAACGTAGCATGATTTACTTCTATATTAATTTTGAAATCTTTATCTAAACCATACTGACGTAAAAATCCAATAGCGGTAGCCGAATCGAAATCGTACTGGTGTTTCATAGGTTCCATAGGTTTAGGCTCAATAAAGAAATTCCCTTTAAATCCTTGAGCACGCGCATAATCTCTAGCCATGGCTAAAAATTGCCCCATGTGATCCAACTCACGTCCCATATCGGTATTTAATAAAGACATATAGCCTTCACGTCCTCCCCAGAACACATAATTTTCACCACCTAGTTTAATAGTTGCGTCTAAAGCTAGTTTAATTTGACCACCAGCTCTTGCTACCACATCAAACTCAGGATTCGTTGCAGCTCCATTCATATATCTTGGGTTTGAAAAACAGTTAGCAGTTCCCCAAAGCAGTTTAATACCAGATTGTGATTGTTTTTCTTTTATATAATCTGTAATGGTCGCCAATCGTTTTTCAGATTCAGCAAATGTTGGTGCTTCCTGAACTAAATCGTAATCGTGAAAACAGAAATAGTCAAAACCCATTTTACTAATAAATTCAAAAGCTGCATCGGCTTTATCTTTTGCTGCCTGAATAGGATCATTAGATTGATCCCAAGCGAACTTTTGGGTACCTGGTCCAAACGGATCTGACCCTTGTCCACAGAAGCTATGCCAGTAGGCTATTGCAAATTTAAAATGCTCACGCATTGTTTTCCCTGCAACCACTTGTTCTGGGTTATAGTATTTAAAAGCTAAAGGATTGTCTGATTCTTTACCTTCATATTTAATGTCTCCAATACCTTTATAGTATTCTTTGTTTCCTAAAATTGCCATATTCTTGCGTTTTTAAAAAGTTTATATTTGTTTTTATTTATTATTTAAAATAAGATTCAATTCTGCTTTCCAGTTTTCATAAGCCTTTAAATAAGGCGCTTTGTCTTTAAAAGGCATGAAAGTCATTACGTGGTCGTTATCTTCAACTAATTTCCCATACGACTCAAAATCTCCTTTATGCAAACCAGCCGCTCTGGCAGCCCCAATAGCACCTGTTGTGTTATAAATTTCAATTTCTTGATTTATTAGTGTAGCAACCGTGTTTGCAAAAATTTCTGAACGGAACAAATTATCGTTTCCTGCTCTCATCACATTGATGTTTATACCATCAGATTTTAATATATCCATTCCGTATACAAATGAAAATGCAATCCCTTCTAAGGCTGCTCTACATACGTGTCCCTTTTGATGGTTATTCAAATTTAAATTAACCAATCTGGTACCTATTTCCATGTTATTCAGCATACGCTCAGCACCATTTCCAAAAGGCAGCATACACACACCATCTGAACCTACAGGAACTTCTGAAGCTAGCTGATTCATTTCATCATAAGAATCAACTGATAAATTGTTAAGCAACCATCTGTACTGAATCCCTGCTCCGTTAATGTTGAGTAATTTACCAATTCTAGGAACTGATTTTTTATAGTTTACATGAGCAAAATTATTAACACGCGTACTTTCTTTTCCTGATAAACTTTCGGTAACAGCATACACAACTCCCGAAGTTCCTCCTGTGGCAGCCACCTCTCCAGGATTAAATACATTTAAAGAAAGAGCGTTGTTAGGTTGGTCTCCAGCGCGATAAAATATGGGAGTTCCTGCTGCCAAAGTGCTTTCTGCTTCCCCTTTTTCATCCACAACAGATTGTAATCCAAATGTGTCTACAATATCAGGAACTAATGATTTATCAATACCATAATAGTCTAAAAGGAAATCGGCTACCGTATCATTTTTAAAGTCCCAAAAAACACCTTCTGAAAGTCCAGAAATAGTAGTATTTATTTTGTTTGAAAACCTATAGGCAATATAATCACCAGGTAGCATAAATTTGTATGCTTTTTTATAAATTTCCGGCTCATTGTCCTTTACCCACTTTAATTTTGAAGCTGTAAAATTAGCAGGCGAGTTTAATAAATGACTTGTAGATTTTTCGCTACCAATATTTGCAAACGCCTCTTTACCAATTTGAACCGCTCTACTATCACACCAAATAATACTTTTCCGTAATGGTTTTCCATTTTCATCTACTAGAACCAAACCGTGCATCTGGTACGAAATACCAATACCTTTAATTTGAGTTCGCGACACATTATAGGTCTTTTTTAAGTTTTCAATGGCTTTACAGATATGTTGCCACCAGTCTTCTGGTTTTTGTTCTGCCCACCCATTTTTTAGAGCAAGCATACTCATTTCAGTTTTTGGCTCTTGTACAACGCCAATACTTTTTCCGGTAGAAATTTCTACTAAGGCAGCTTTAATGGACGAACTGCCTAAATCAAATCCTATGTAATACATTTTTTATAATGATTCTCTTATGGTTAATTTTGTTGGTACTAAATAATTTATCTTTTTATCTTCCATTACAAATTCGGCTGCTTTGGTTCCCAGTTCTTTAAAATCTGTAGACACCACAGTTATACCTTTGTAGATGAATTTTTTCATAGGCGTTTCGTTATATGACAGAAAGCCTACATCAACTCCTGGCTCGAATTTTTTATCTCTGCTTTGTTCTAAAAACACCCCCAACATTCTATCGCTAACACTTATATAAGCAATACTTTTTTCGATATTAAATTCTTTTGGATTGGTTATTATCTTAAAACTAAATTGATATTCTTTACAGAACTTTTTAAAATAATCAACAGTTTCAATGGGATGATTAGTAAATGATGGGTATAAAAAATGAATCTCTTTATATTTTTTAAACAAATCAGCACCTTCTTTTAAAGCCTCTAAAAATGATTTTCCAAAATCTTGAAATACACAATTATTATCTTCGGCTGCATTAATTTTCCAGTCTATCAACAACAATTTATCTTTATCGATTTTGGATAATATTGACGGAATGGTTTTATCATCAAACCCCATAACAACATACTTATAGTATTTACCAATACTATTATTTATAATAGTTTTAAAATTATCAATGTTGTAATGATGAAACTGCACGTCTGTTATGACTGTATCTGGCAGATTATTGGTAAAAGAGTGGTATAAAACTTCTTTATAAGCTTTAAGGGTATCTAAAACCAAAAGCACCTTTTTTGTTTTACTCGCTACATAATAACCTTTATTAGGTACAGCGTCGATAACCCCATCCTCTTTCAATATTGAATATGCTTTGAAAACCGTGTCTCTCGATAATTTATAATCGTTACAGAAACTATTTACAGAAGGCAGACTATCCCCTATTGATATGACATTTTTTGAAATGCCATCATTAATCGCATTGACAATTTGTTGATATTTTGGAATATCACTATCGTGATTAATATCAAAAGCCAAATTATTTTTAATCATACTGTTCTGTTCTGTTCTGTACTACAATATTAAACATAATTTTCTACTATTCAAATTTTTTATGAAGCATAATATTATACACCCTTTAAATAGAAATTCAGTTCTATAAAACACTAATCATCTAGTTAACACATAACAAACTGTCTAACAACTAAATAATTAATATTTTTTAAAATTTTTAGAAATCATTAAAATGCTATTTTAAGTTATTAGGAAAACAGAGTGTCTTTAATTTTTATACTCATTTAAACACTATATAATTTAAACAGTCTACAGAGAAAAATAGTTATGTAATTATTATAATTAAGCTACAAGATTTTTATAAAAATATATTTTCTAGATACTAATACGCTCTTTTTTTAATTCATATTGTATCTTTATACCATCAAAAGTTAATTTGACATATTTAACAAATAAAGAAAGTTTCACAATTCGTCTACAGAAATTGTGAAAATAGCAAAAATGTTGATGTTTCTGATTTTAGAACTTTAAATTCAGACCCAGACCTATTACAAAAAAAGTTAAGCTATATGCTTAGCTTTTTATATTTTTGCATTTGTTTTTGCGCACGTGGCGGAATTGGTAGACGCGCCAGCTTGAGGGGCTGGTATTCGCTTAGAATGTGGAAGTTCGAATCTTCTCGTGCGCACAATTATTTTTTATAAAATATTATATATCAATAACATATATATATTTATGTTATTTTTTACCCCCATTATTACCCCTTTTTTACTTCGTTAACCTATCTTAACACCATTTAATTAAGTTTTTTGAAAACATCTTTTTAATTCGGTTCTGAATCCAAATTTGAAAAAGTCTAAAAATTAAGACGGGGGATATAGTCAAAAAACTTAACTCTACACCTCTATTACCCTATTGTAGATATGCCCAGAATAAGTTAAATAATTTTCAAGCTGAAAACCCACAAAAAACACATAAAGAACTACTTTTTAAATTTCTTTATTTATTTATTAAAAAGACCAATGTAAACAATTGTATTTCATGATGTTAAATATTCACAATAACAAAACAATCATGATTTTTAAGGATAAAAGTTATAAAGAAATTAACCCGTTTTAATAGGTGAAATGAGCATTTTTAGTAAATCGATGGTTATACAAAGCTTTTATGTTAAAAAACAGCTTTTGAAGCAGAATGTATAAACCCACAAAAAGCCTATATAGAAAAAAGGGTGTTTTACCTCATATTTTTTCTTTTTTTGATGTCCAGAATACACTCATTTTATAGGTTTATGAGAGCATCCTCTCTTCTCCTCTCTTTTTATATATTTGATATAGCTTACTTGTATTAATTTTAAATTAATTTAATTATTTATGACGAAAATAGATTTTATCAACTCTAACCTAGCTAAAGAACTACTATTATTTGATATTTATGATGTAGATGAGTTTGTATTGAGAGAAGTTGAGAGAATAAAAAACAGTAATTATCTAAACATTTGGGATGTTAGTAAAGCTAGACGTATTTCATTTGAAATTACCCAAGTTAACGAAAACAAATATGAGGAAGATGAGATTTCTAAAGAAGAATATTTGTTTCAAAAAGAATTAGACAACAATAGATGCTTTACTAAACTTAATTATGAAGATTTTGAGCAAAACTTCCCTTTAGAAGAATTAGACACTTGGTATGGAGACGAATGGTTATATGATTTTCAATATAATGAAGCTTTCCTTCAGTCCGCTATAAACTGGATTGATGAAACCGATGGAGATTCTTCAAAAAAATTGAGGATTAGGGGTTTAATCAACGAAATTAAAAGAAGCCAATTTGCTTTAGGAAATATTAAGCATGGATGGAGTAAAAATATACCTGTCAATAAAATCCAAGAAAAGGCTATCCAAATATTTAAGCGATTTGATGATGTTATGCTCGAGGGTATTACGGCTCACTATAAAGATATATTTCCAGAACTATTTGATAAAAAAAATCCCAATAAAGAAAAACAAAGTCAAGATTTAGAGGCAAACCCTTTCCCCGAAATATTTAAAGACGATACTTATTTTAAGTTTAAAGAATATACTGACAAACACATTGTAGAACCCTATGTAGATTTCAGTTATTTGTTTCAAAGAATGCTTGATGAAAAACTTATTCATAGAAAAAAACATAAGGAGTACATAGAGTGGTTATTTGAAAACGAATTTATAAGTGAAAAAAAACGAGATAAATTCTTAGACTTAAGAGGATTTCGCTCATTAAATAAATCTCGTGAAGATAATAGGGTTAATAACTTTAATAATATTTTCAAAATTTAATCTTCCGATTTTCGGAAAAAACTGATTACAAAGAGAAATGAAGTTTTTGAAACCTTTGCCTGTCAATGTGAGAACTAAAGCACATGACACATATAAAAATGAACACTCAAAGTTTTCAAATGATAAATCTATCGATTGATGATTTATTAAACTTAATTACAAACTGTGTATCTGAACAGTTTAAACACATTAAAGAACTCAATCACTTAAAACCATCGAAAACAGAAAAAGACATACTTTCTGTGGATGAAGTGACAGACCTCTTAGGACTAAGCAAAACAACTTTATGGAAGTACCGAAAAGATGGCACGCTCCCTGCTAAAAAAGTTGGTAGCCGAATTTATTATTCAAGGGTTGAATTGTCTAACTTTTTAAATAACGCTGCATAATGGTTGATTTAATTAAATACTACCTCACTAATAAAGAGGAATTTGTTCAAAATGTTGAAAAATCAACTGACGTATTCGTGAAAATACGAGCAAATAGCACTACTGGAGAAATTTTAGACAAAAGGTATGCACACCTTAGAAACATGTTTATTGAAATCACGGAAAACAGAGCCACTATCAAAGGCAGTATTCACAAGTATTTTAATATTTTAGAAGAAAATGGCGAACAAAATTATAACGATTTCAGCTATTGTGATTTAAAATATGCGTTAAATAATTTAAATAACACCTTTAGTATAGACAATGAAGAAACTCATATTACCAATTTGGAGTTTGGTTTAAACATAGATATAGATAAAGACCCTCAAGAACTTATTGATAACTATATTCTAATGTATGACAACAAACCCCCAAATAGAAATGATAAATTTTACGGCAAAGGAGATTATTTGGAATTTAAGACCACAGATTACAGCCTGAAAATTTACAATAAATCGAAACAAAACTCTTTAAAAAATAGAAACATATTGAGGGTCGAATTAAAAATTACTGGCGCAAGGTATCTAAAAAGACATTTTAACATCTACACCCTTAACGACCTAGATAGAGACAGGTTCAAAAAGCTATTTAATAAGCTTTTAGAGCATTTCGACAAGCTTTTAATAGTTGACTCATTGACAATAGAAAATAGTCACAGAATCGATGAAATAGTATTGTTTCTTAATGGGATTAGTTCATCATTTTGGAAGCATTTAAAAAAGAGCAAAACTACTAAGATTAGAAATAAGTTTAAAAATGACTTTAATGATGTGCTTGTAAATTACGATTTACTCAAAACAAAGAAACAGTTAAGAACTCTACTACTGAACAAGTACAAGGAATTAATGAACTGTGATTATAAATCGCTTAAAAACGTTGCTTAAAACTAAAGGGGATGATTGTTAGTAACTATATAGCTTACAATTATCCCTTTTAACTTTTAGTTTTACTTATAGTACTCTACACCATCATCTTTTGAGAGAGACAAAATTGCAAAATTAGAGTTCGCCAATAAAATAATACCAGATTTTCTATTCTTTAAATCTGATAGCTGAAACCTCACTAAATCTCCGACTTGTTCTAATGGGGCTACAACATCAAATAAATAAGACCTCGGATGATAACTGGGTACATTTCCAAAAAAAGAAAAAACATACTTCATTTCAGATTTAAATTCTATGCGGTACGCATCGGTAGAATATTTATGAGCTATAATTTGGGATTTTATGTTTCTTTTGGAAAGATATTTATTTTTTGAATCCTCAGACAGTTCAATATCTCCATAAAAATCCAAGTTATTCTCTTTCCGTTTAGTATAATTTCCAATAATATGGCTTTCGATAGGCTCATTTCCTATCATTTTCTTCCACCACCCCATAATTTCAAATTAAAGTTTTAAAAATGATATATATGTAACCGACATATTTTATCCGCTTTTTCTCTAAACTCCATTAAATTTAATGAACATAACGCACTACGTTTTTTACAGACTTCGTAAATAACCTCTGTCACAATATCAAAAGAAGAATCTCCAAATCGGTTTGGTCTTACTCCATCTCTAAATTTTTCAGATTCACTAAACAAGACTAGAAAAGTAAAAGTGCTAATATCGTTTTCTAGCAATTCCGAAACCTTGTCAAAATCATACATTCTATCATAATAACTTTGACCAGTTGATTGAGCTACAAGCATTCTATCCGCTAAAATATCCGTGTAAACTTCATTAGGTTCACTAGCCATGTAAAGCTGATTTCTTCTGTTAAAATGCTCAATTAAGGTCTTAGCAGTATGACCAGGAGATCCGAAACCATTTTTTAATATAAATTTTCCAAGCATTGCACTAAATTATTAGAGGTTTTTTAATAAAATTTCGTTCACATTGTCTGTGACTTTATTTTCAACTCTCTCAATGATTGTTGAAATTTCTTGATTTGAAAGTAAAGTATTAAACTCAGAATTACACATATTATCTTTTAACACATCGGCGTATTCGGTTATAGAATTAGTTACTAAAGTGAAAGTTAAATCTTCACGCAAATAATCGGGAAGGTTATCTATTCGACTATCTCGATTTTCAAAACACTCCTTAACGTGAATGTAAAATTTACTTTCCATAAGAGCCTCAAACTCTTGAATATGTTTTGGAAGAACAACAGTCTTTTGACTGGATTTTTCAATACTATCGATAGTAACACGTCTTGGTCCAAGATTTTGCTTAGATTGTTGAAATGATTTACTTGACTTATTAGAGTTATAAACTATTGCTACAATGAATGCAATAGCAATTAAAAATATTGTAAACCACATAAAATAAGTTTCTTTTAAAATTAATTTTGCTTTGTATAAATAGCGTTAGTACCACTTGCGTTCAACCATCTAATCTTATTATCTGAAACTTTTTCAAAATCATAAGATGTAACACTACTTACAATGGAAATATTTATAGAGTAAGACGTATCTGAAATTTCTTCTTCAACTTTAGTAAAAAGGCTTGTACTATTAGCAAGTTGTAGCTGTTCTTTATTACAAGCTTGACTACTAGAGAAAATAATGCAAACATCATCCATTGCAAACTTAAAACCAGAATCTACGCCAGCATCTTCCAATAACCAAGTTCCTTGAATCCAACTAGGTGGGTTTATAGATGATTGATTTTTAGAACTAGATTCGTCAGAAGATGAACAGCTAAAAACAAATATGGCAAATAATAAGAGAAGTGTATTTTTCATTTCTATGTTTTGGGGTTAAACTTAATCCTTAAATGAGTAGAGACCTTACGGGTTACCATAAAACAAACCCAAATATATAAATAAAATATTACACAGGGCATTTACGCCCTCTTTTTAATGATGCCAAAAATATACTTTGTCCGTTCATTAATAAGTTGAAATGCCTTTAACCGTAGAAGAAAAAAAATATTTAAAAAAGCTTGGTAATCGCATTGTTGCTATTAGAGAAGAGAAAGGGATTAAACAAAAAGAGCTTTCGGACTTGCTAGATATTGATGACGGCTCGCTACGGCGTATTGAATCAGGTAGAACTAATCCAACTACAACCACACTTTTAAGTGTTTCTAAAGCCCTTAATGTGGATATTTCTGAACTATTTAAATTCTAATAATTCTTTTGGAATATCAGATTCCAAAAGGTATATATTTTTTCCTAGTTGAACAAAATCTTCTCGTGGGTTCAAATAGAAATAAAACCTCATAATATCGTACTTCTCATTATAAGTCTTTTGTGTTTTTTTTAATAAATCTTTAGACACAGCAAACTTATTTACAACTTCACTTTTAGACACACATTCAAGAATTTTCATGTTTGGTAGACTTAATTCTACTTTTTCTTCATCGACTAATAGATTATCAACTAAAAAAATACCATCTTTCAATATAACTTCATCTATATTAGCACTTACTTCAAAGCCTTTTGACCAATGATGTTTCATATTCTCATTACTCTCTTTTCCTGCATGATATTGATTGGCATATTTTTGGTCAAAATCGGGGTTAGGTTGTTTAAAAGTTACTTGCAGTCTCATTTTATTAGAATATTATTTTTTATGTTTCCACTTCGATTTTTGAGGTACAAACAAGCTAGAATCGAAGTATAGACCATTAATCATATCAAGCAGTTTATTAGACGCAAAAAGCCCTCCGCAATGTTCGGGTTCAGTTGCAATAGTAAAGCCCTCTAATCTCTTAAAAACCCAGTCAATTAAAGGTCTATTTGTGTTCAAAATTTCAAAAGCTTCATTTTCTGTCAAATAAGTATAATCTTCTTCAAACTTCCCATTATTGTAGGGATTATTTATAGTAAAAAAATCTAGGTCAATATCAAAGTAAACTTTACTTTCATCAGATTTCAACATACAATTTTCAAGGGATTCATAAGTCCTAAATTTTTTAATAATATGCCTATTACCATATAAATCAGTAAATTCTTCATCCTCCCACTCCGAATCAAATGTCCCTTGCCTGCAATGAACATAAATATCTCCTATTAAATTCAAATATGCAGCACTCAGAATATGTCCGTCATTGTTTCCTGCTAATTTTGCCCAAGAAAAAAAAGACACTTCTCCATCATTTTCTAAATTTAATTCTTCAAGCCACTTCTTTTCAGTTTCACATGGATAACATAAATCTTGGTGCCAGTCTAAACTAACTAAACATGGTGGTGTTTCAAAATGCGAATCTCGCATCCATTTTACCCAATAGTAAAAAGCATATCTATGGTCTTGAAACAAAGCAAACTCAATAGCTTTATCTTCATTAAAAGGATGTGATAATATTTGATATAAAGAATTTGGTGGTTTGTGATTTGTTATGTGTTTGTGCCTAAATTCGACTTTCATATTTAAAATACCAAAAATTAAAAAGACTAAATTTTAGTCTAAAAGAAATTACAATATAAAAGTTTTAGCTAAATAAATGCTTATTTTCTTTCCAATACTCTTTTAATTTAACAGCATATTCCTTTGGAGTTATTTTAATGTATTTTAAAAATTGTGATTCTGTTTTATGCCCCGTAATTTTCATTATCGTTAATGTATCTAACTTCCCGTAAAGATTGGAAGCAAAACTTCTTCTACAAATATGCGAGCTAACTAATTCATACTTTGGGAATTTACCATCTTTTTTTCTATATATGATTTTCTTTTTCCCATTGTTTTCAACTTCAATTGGACACATTTTAGCTCCTTCAATTTCTTCAGTAAATCCCACAATTTTGCAAACATCTTTTATGTAGTCGTTAAATTTCTGGTCACTAATGGCCCGAGGGAATTTACCATCCCTTTTTTTTAAAATTTCCCTTATATGTGGATGAATTGGGATAATTACAGGAAATTTGGTTTTTGTGGTTTTTTTATATATAAAGTCATTATCAATATCTTTTTTAGTTAACTTTAATAGGTCAGAAATCCTCAACCCTGTGTACAAACCAATTATCAACCAATCTTTAGCATTATTTAACTTATCATTTTCTATGCGAGTATTATAGATTTTTTTTATTTCATCAGTAGTAAGATAAATATCATTTGTCTCATAACTTGGAGAAAAAAACTCGTTAAGTTTATAAGCATTTGATACATCATACCCCATTTTATCTGCCGTTCTACAAAACATCCTAATATCATCGATATAACCTCCTATCGTACTATCACGCAGTCTTTGATTTTCTCTTAAATGGTTAAGAAATTTAGAGTGAAAGTCTAAATCCACATCTACGAGTTTTAATTTTCTACTTGTAATTTTTTCTAATGATAATACTTTGCTTTTTGTAGTCTCGTAATGCTGAATTGTACGCTTAGATACAGGCTTATTGTCCTTAGTTTTTCTTGTTTTAGAATCTTGTATGAAAGAATCGATAAAATTAACTAAGAATATTTTATCATCAATTTCAGAATTATATGTTTCTCTATTTAAAAAAGTAGCTGTTTTTTCTTTTAGCCATTTGGTACTTATTGTTGTGCCGTCTGTTTTAGTATCTTCATACTCTTTAACTATATAGGCTTTTAACTCCTTTAGCTTTATATTAAGCTTAGTACTATCAAGCATTGTTGAAGCTAGAACTTCTTGTTTGGGTTTACTCCACCTGCTTTTTGGAACACTTAGTTCAGTTGCTATTTCGTAATCAAATTGGCTTCCTTGCTTAAACCTTAAATAAATAGTATTCCAATCACTATTCGTTTTCAGACGGTAATTTACTTTAGCCATAATAAATATTTTCACTAAAGATAAATATTTTACCCCTATTTTTACCCCTATTTATTGTTAATTTTGCTAGAATCACATAGATTCATATAAATCAACAATCTCACAAACCCTACAAAAACAGCTATAAATACTATACAAACAGAATAATTAGAATTTAATGAAATTTAAAGTTTGACTATTCTCGTGCGCACTTTTTTATTTTATAAATCCCATTTATTTTTTTAATTAATATTTTTACTTAGTTTTGTTTAGCTTTTTATAAATAAAGATGAACAATATAAAAACCGAGTTTAGCATTAAGGATTTAGAAAACCTTAGTGGAATAAAAGCTCATACTATACGAATTTGGGAGAAACGCTACAGCTTATTAAACCCCAAGAGAACAGACACCAATATAAGATATTATTCTACAGATAGTCTTCAAAAGATATTGAATGTCTCTTTTTTGAATAATAACGGCTATAAAATATCTAAAATTTCAAATTTAAATGATGAAGACATCTCTTCACTTGTTAAGGAAGTTGCTGCAAAAGATAAAAAGTTAGATGATAATTCTATAAACGATTTTAAACTAGCAATGTTGACTTTTGATCAGCTATTATTTTCAAAAACATATAAAGAGCTTATTAAAGTAAAATCATTTAAAGAAATATTTTATGAAACTTTTTTACCCTTTTTAAATGAAATTGGCCTGTTATGGCAAACCGACACTATTAGTCCAGCTCATGAGCATTTTATTTCCACTCGAATAAAACAAAAAATATTATTAAATATTGAAAAAGCCCAATCATTACATAATGATGTTGATAATAAAAAGATGTTTGTGTTTTTTCTGCCAGAGAATGAAATTCATGATATTGGCTTATTATTTATTAATTATGAATTAATAAGTAAAGGCTACCAAACTATATTTTTAGGTCAAAGCATTCCTACTACTAGTCTAAAAGATTTATTAAAATTTTATGAAGAGATTATATTCATAACGTTCATGACTGTAAAACCCGAACAAGAAGATCTTAAAAATTATTTAGAACAATTTCAAGAAACACTCCTAAAAGGAAATAAAAACGAACTGTGGATTCTTGGTAATAAATTAAATTTTTTAGATTTAAATTCTCTTCCAGATAGGATTAGTGGATTTACATCAATAGAAACTTTAGTGAAAGACTTAAAAATTTAAATTAAAAGATATTTTTATTTGTTTAACTTTTTTATATATTTGTTAAACAAATGAAAGTATCTATAATAGGTTCCGGGTTTTCTTCATTAGCCGCTTCATGCTATTTAGCAAAAGCTGGCTATGACGTTACTGTGTTTGAAAAGAATAAAACTATTGGTGGTCGAGCAAGACAGCTAATAAAAAACGGTTTTACTTTTGATATTGGCCCTACATGGTACTGGATGCCAGATGTTTTCGAACGATTTTTTTCAGATTTCAACAAAACTCCGTCTGACTATTATACATTAGAGAAATTAAATCCTGCCTACAGTGTTTATTTTGGAAAAAATGATTACATCACTATTGAAGATACGTTAGAAAAAATACTTACAGCCTTTGAAAAAGAAGAAAAAGGATCTTCAATAAAACTCAAAAAATTTATCGATACAGCTAAAAGTAATTACGACATAGCCATAAAAGATTTGGTATATAATCCAGGTGTTTCGCCTTTAGAATTGATTACATTTCAAACTGCTAAAAAAGTAGATCAATTTTTCAGTAATATTAAAAGAGATGTTAGAAAAGAGTTTAAAAACGAAAGACTCGCACAAATACTAGAGTTTCCTGTACTATTTTTAGGAGCAAAACCTAGTGACACACCATCATTTTATAGCTTTATGAATTATGCTGACTTTGGCTTAGGCACATTTCATCCTAAAAAAGGCATGTATCAAGTTATTTTGGCTATAGAATCTTTAGCTAAAGATCTTGGTGTAAAAATTAAAACAGAAAGCCCTGTTGAAAAGATACTTGTTGAAAACGGAAAAGCAAAAGGACTAATATCAAATGGAACAACGCATTTATGTGATATCGTTTTAAGCGGAGCCGACTATCATCATACAGAAACATTATTAGAAAAACCTTATAGGCAATATTCCGAAAGTTATTGGAGTAAAAAAACATTTGCGCCTTCTTCCCTACTCTTTTATGTTGGTTTTGATAAAAAAATAAAGAATGTAAATCATCACACCTTATTTTTTGATGTAGATTTTGATGTGCATGCAGAAGCTATATATGACAATCCAAAATGGCCTGAAAACCCATTATTTTACGCAAGTTTTCCTAGTAAAACAGATTCTAATTCTGCACCTAAAGGTCAAGAAGCTGGTATATTTTTAATTCCGCTTGCACCAGGCTTAGAGGATTCAGCCAAATTAAGAGAATTATATTTTGATAAAATAATGACTCGTTTTGAAACAGTAACCTCACAAAATGTAAAAAAACACGTTATATTCAAAGAATCGTTTTGTATAAATGATTTTATAAAAGATTATAATTCATATAAAGGAAATGCCTATGGAATGGCAAATACTTTAACACAAACAGCTTTTTTAAGACCCAAATTGAAGAGTAAAAAAGTGAGAAATTTATTTTTTACTGGTCAATTAACTGTACCAGGGCCAGGGGTTCCGCCTTCCCTAATATCTGGAAAACTAGTAGCCGAATTAATAAGTAAACATCACAAACTTAAACCTAGTTTAAGTATCGCATAAAAAATCATCAACCGCCAACTAATAACAAAAAAAATGAAAGCATTATTTGATACCGTGTCGTACCATTGCAGTAAGATTGTCACAAAATCTTATAGTACATCTTTCTCATTAGCTACTAAAATGCTTGCAAAATCTATTAGAGAGGATATTTATAACATTTATGGCTTTGTAAGATTTGCCGATGAGATTGTAGACTCGTTTCATGATTACGATAAAAATGTACTTTTTAATGATTTTTATCTTGATTTAGAAAAAGCTTTAGAACATAAAATTAGTTTAAATCCAATTCTTAATTCTTTTCAACACACCTATCATCAATACGGAATAGAAAAACATATGGTAGATTCGTTTATGAAAAGTATGGAATTAGACTTACATAAATCTAAATACTTAACCCAAGAAGAATTTAAAACATATATATATGGGTCTGCCGATGTTGTTGGCCTTATGTGCTTAAAGGTTTTTGTAAAAGGAGATACTGCAAAATTTAATGAATTAAAAGACTCCGCCATGTCATTAGGATCTGCCTTCCAGAAGGTGAATTTCCTAAGAGATTTAAAAGCAGATCACGATGGTTTAAACAGAACATATTTTCCTAATACTGATTTAAATAATCTTGATGAAAAGTCAAAATTAGAAATCATTAATGATATAGAGGAAGATTTTGCTAAGGGGCTTCAAGGTATAAAAATGCTTCCTCTTGAAGCCAAATTTGGAGTTTTTATGGCTTACAGATATTACCATCAGTTATTAAAAAAACTCAAAAAAACACCAGCTTTAAAAATAAAGCATACAAGAATACGAGTTGCTAACGTTAAAAAAATAGAACTTCTGATGCGTAGTTATGTGAAATATCAATTAAATTTATTGTAAATTTATAATATGCAAACTGTTTATTGGATACTTGTTTTTATTACTGTTTTCTGCATTATGGAATTTATGGCATGGTTTACTCATAAATACATTATGCATGGGTTTTTATGGGTATTACATAAAGATCATCATAAAAAAGACCATGATAGTTGGTTTGAACGTAATGATGCTTTTTTTATTTTTTATGCTATTGTAAGTATGGTTTGTTTTTACTTATGGAGCTACGAAAACATATGGTATTGTCTCCCTATAGGCTTAGGAATTATGGCTTACGGAGCTGCTTATTTTCTAGTACACGATATTTTTATTCATCAACGATTTAAGTTATTCAGAAATGCTAATGGCTGGTATGCTAAAGGTGTACGAAGAGCCCATAAAATTCATCATAAACATTTAGGAAAAGAAAAAGGCGAATGCTTTGGCATGCTATTCGTACCTTTTAAATACTTCAAACAATAATTTTTTCAAAATAACTATATGCCATCAACAAATCATTTCAATTATGTTATTATTGGAAATGGTTTGGCCGGATTGCAACTAGCATTACAATTATCATCAGATCCTTTTTTTGATGACAAGCAAGTTTTACTAATTGATAGGTCTGATAAAAATAGGAATGACAAAACATGGTGTTTTTGGGAAAAAAGCACTGAAAAGTGGGACCATATCGTTTATACAACCTGGGATAAAGCAATGTTTTATACTTCAAAAAAAACGCTTAAATTATCCTTGAGTCCTTACAAATACAAAATGGTTAGATCTTTAGATTTTTATAAAGATGCTAAATCTACACTTTCTAAAAAACCTAATTTTCATTTCGTTATAGACGACGTTATTGACACTAATGAAAAAGATTTAGTTACCATTAAAACTAAAGGTAAATCTTATACAGCAAACCATGTTTTTGATAGCCGTATTGATAGTGCCTTTTTTAATAAAAAAGATAATTATACAAGAATTAACCAACATTTTAAAGGCTGGACTATTGAAGTAGATCGTGATGTTTTTAATCCAGACAGGTTTACTATGATGGATTATAGAATAAAAGACGGAAACCAAACAACATTTACTTATATATTGCCATTTTCAACAAAAAAAGCGTTAGTTGAGTTTACGTATTTCACACCAGAAACTGTCGATGATAGCACTTACGATATTTATCTTAAAAAATATCTTTCAGATATTTTAAAAATTGAAGACTATACTATTACAGAGGTTGAAACAGGAAATATTCCTATGACAAATTTCCCATTTCAAAAGGGTTCTACAAAACATATTACAAAAATTGGAACTGCTGGTGGTTGGGTAAAAGGCTCAACTGGTTATTCATTCAAACATACCGAGAAAAAAGTGTTGAAAATTATTAAAAATTTGAAGCAAAATAACTTACCCTCAAAAGGATTGTACAATAAAAAATATGCCTTTTACGACAAAGTTTTTTTGAGAGTATTTCAAGATGAAAATGATAAAGGGGAATGGATTTTTGAAAAATTTTATACTAAAAACTCCATTGAAACTATGTTTGAGTTTTTAGATGAAGAGTCTTCGTTTTATAAAGATTTAAAAATTATGAACGCTCTATTTTCCTTTTCTTTTATTAAAGCCTTTTTTAAAACCTTATTGTTTTAATAATCCATCAATTGTAGCTCTTACTTTGTCACTATTCCAATTGGCAGCACCACTCTCATCTATAACAATGTTACCGTTTTGATCAATTAAAAATGTTCTTGGAATTGAAGGAACATCAAACAAACCTATAGACCCATTTAAAGGCCTGTACACTTTAAAAGTATATTTATTTTTCTTTAAAAACGGATTGATCTCACTGTACCAATCAGTAGTTACAAATAAAAACTCAACCTGATCTTGGTAATCATTATAGAGCACCTGCAAACTTGGCATTTCGGCAATACAAGGTGGGCACCAAGTAGCCCAAAAATTAATTAAAATTACTTTGCCTTTTGTATTTTCAAAATCAAAAACATGCCCAGCTTCATCCTGCAATTTCCAATTGTAACTTTTTAAAACGGTTTGCTTTTCTTTGCTTTCTACCGAAGGACTTATTAATGCCAATCCTTTATTTAAAAAAACCTGAATGGGTTTTCGTGTTTGAGGAATAATTAGTACGGCAATAATTACTAAAAGTAACAGATTACTACGTTGTGATTTTGAAAGTTTCATTTATAAAAATTAAAAAAGCACAGTTTAAAAACCATGCTTAATTATAGTTACAAAGTTAATAAAATTATCTTGTCACAGTTCCTGTTGGCAGAGAATTAAGATTTTGTCCAAAATCATAAGTGGTAGGAGCTGTTTCTGTCCCTGCTGTCCCTACTAAAGGCTTCAATGTAAAAGGAGCAGGTGAATTATCGGGAACTGGCTCAACAGAAATCACAACCGTTCTATTTCTTATATCCAAAGGAAATATCTCTCCAGAAGGTGCATTTAAAAAGAAATCTTCACCTGGAATTGGTGGCCCTGGTTGCATCATCTCACTAAAAGGTGCGGCATTATCTGCCATATCAAAAGCAGTAAACGTACCCGTTGTCAATGGCCCTCCATCTCCAATAACCCATCCTTCATAGGTCCAACCAGCAGATAAAGTTGGTAATACAAAATTAGGTACAGGAGGCATTCCCGGGGCACCAAACCAAATACCACTTTCATCATTACCATTATTGGTACCCGTTTCATCTGTAGGAGTCCTTAAAAAGAACGCCCCCGAAGCATTTGAAAAATCACCCACAATACCTGTAGTAAGATTCGCCGAATCTCCAGAAAAATTACCTGCCAACAATTTTGTTGCAGCCGGTGAAGGATCTGTATCCATAGCTGGTTCAATAGACAATACAAAAGCAGTTGCGCTTTTCAACTGATCATAATCTACTTGAAATGATTGAGGAAAATCTACACTTGAAAACGTCCCAGTTGACACAGGACTTCCATCAACGATAATCCATCCTTCATAAACAAAATCACTACCCAAAGCATCTAAACCACTTAAATTAAGCGTTATCTTTGCTCTTTTAGGGGTATCGTCATCATCACTACTACATGAAACACCAAGTATTCCCAGAGCTAAAATTGCTAAAAACATTTTTCTTATCATCACTATTATTTTTTAAGTTAATACACTCCAAATGTATAGTTAGATAATTTAAAAAAATGTTAGCTAGCTAACACTAATCCCTTTTTTCTAAAATTCTTATTTCATTTCTGCTGAAATCGATATAATTCTCTTCCTTAAGTTCATTTAAAAGAATATTGAGAGTGGGTCTTGAAGTTCCTATTAACGAGGCGATATCTTTTTGGGTAAATGGATGTTTTATGACACAATGCCCTGTCGTTTCACAATCGTAACCATAATCGGAATAAAGCTCTTCTATAAATTCAATAAGACGGGTTTTTGTGTCTTTAAAAAGCAAAAGCTGCAGTCGTCTTTCCATCTTTTTAAATTTAAACCCTATAAATTTGTAAACCTTAAAACTAAACGTTTGGTTATCCCTCATTAAATTGTACATGGTTTGAACACCAATTGGACAAATTGACGTGTTATTATCAATAGATTGAGCAAATTCATCTCTCACATTATCTCCTAAAATAGCCCTTTCCCCAAACAACTCTCCACGTGTTAAAATAGCTTTTACAATTTCTTCTCCCGTTTCGCTATAATACCCAATTTTAACTTTCCCGTTTTCTATTAGATAGACTTTGTTGGCAGAATCCTCTTCAAAATATATGTAGTCCTTTTTTTTATAAGCATCAAAATCATGATGTTCCTTGTATTCTTTAAACTTGTGTGGGCAAAGCACTTTAAAAAGGTTTACATCATCAAAGAACCAGAGTGACTTCATTTAGCTATTTTTTTATTAATCATAAAAGTAAATAAATATTATAAAACTTACTAGTTGCCATAAAAAAACCTCCTTGGATTAAGGAGGCTTCTTCAATATATAAAATTACTAATTATTCTTCTTCGTCAGATGTATTATCAGTATCAGCTTTTAATAAATCCAACATATTGTGCTTTTGAAGCAAATTATACCATTGTATTACTTTTTTTATATCGCTAGCATATACTCTATCTTCATCATATTCTGGCAATACATCAAAGAAATACTCCTCCAACTTATCTTTTCCATCTTTAGGAGCAACACTTGTAACTTTACCCTCTTCCTTTTCTTTTATTTTTAACAAAACATCCTTTAATGGAACTTCTTCTGTTAATGTATAAATGGCAATTTCACTCAGTACACTCACATTTTGTTGCACACTCACAGATAGACGTTTTTTATCTAATAGTGATTCTGCCACAAAACCACCACGTGTCTGCGCAATAAGTTTAAACAAACCTGGTTTTCCTGAAATAGCTATTATTTTTTCTAAGCTCATAATTTTTTTTAATAGTGGGCAAATATCAATCGTTTAGTAGTGTTTTGCAAGTATTATCGTTTCTTTTTTTGGTTAGGAAAACGCATTCTATAATCTACGTTTATTTTTCCTTTTGAAATATTTGTTAGCTTGCCTTTTATTAAACGCTTTTTAAAAGCTGACAATTTATCAGTAAACAAAATACCATCAATGTGGTCGTACTCATGCTGAATAACCCTTGCTATCAACCCGTCAAATTCTTCAACATGTTTTTCAAAATTTTCATCTAAATATTCAATGGTCAATTTAGGTTGCCTAAATACATCTTCTCTAACATCCGGAATACTTAAGCAGCCTTCATTAAACGCCCAATCATCACCTTCTTCTTTTAAAACTTGAGCATTTATAAAAACCTTTTTAAAACCTTTTAATGTGTTTTTATCTGCATCAGATAAATCTTCATCCTCAGAAAATGGAGTTGTATCAATTATAAACAAGCGAATTGGCAATCCTATTTGAGGTGCTGCTAAACCAACTCCATATGCATTGTACATGGTTTCAAACATGTTTTCTATAAGGGTATCAAGATGTGGATATTCTTTGGTAATTGGCTCTCCTACTTTTTTTAAAACAGGATCACCATAGGCTACTATTGGTAAAATCATAGTTGTTTTTTGATAATTTTATGCAAAAATACAATACTTAACATTTATTGTACTGTTTTTATACGGAAAAAACGCTACTTTGAATATAGATAACTCTGAAGAATCAATGTTGCACTAATCTCATCAATAAGTGATTTGTTTTTTCGTTGGTTCTTTTTTAAGCCACTATCAATCATGGTTTGAAATGCCATTTTTGAAGTAAAACGCTCATCTACTCGTTTAATATTAATATTAGGAAATGTAGCTTCTAACTTTTTAATGAATGGAATAATTAAGGCTTCGCTTTCTGAAGGTGAATTATCCATTTGTTTAGGCTCACCAATCAAAAATAATTCTACTTGTTCTTTATTAGTATAATCTTTTAAAAAGGTAATCAATTCATTTGTAGCAACAGTAGTTAAGCCTGACGCGATAATCTGTAACTCATCAGTTACTGCTATTCCCGTTCTTTTACTACCATAATCTATTGCCAGTATGCGTGCCATAAACAAATTTTAAACAAAAATAGGTATAAAAAAAAGATTGCCAACTTTGGCAATCTTTTTTAATATGATTAAGGCTTATTAATTATTAAGCCATTTCTTCTTTATGAATTTTAGGAAATAACAAGTCAATATTCTCAAGGTTTCTTTCTCTGTTTAAAAAGATTCTAATATCGCTAGCTGAACGAGCAATAACTTGAGTAGTAGATTTTGTGTTTTCATTTACATTAACACTAGCAGAATTTTTAATTGCAGAAACAATTGGAGCCGCTTTTAAAACAATTGTATTTACATTTAATTCATTTACAGTTGTAGCTTTAACGTCAGTAGTTTTTTCTTGAGCATTAGCTATAGAGAAAGAAAGTAATAAAATTAAAAGGATGTAAATATTTGATTTCATATTGTATTGTGTTATTTTGATGAGCCAAATATATATTCACATCAATGTTCATTCACAAAAAATTAGTTGTAATTGTTTAGAATTTCGTTGATTAGATATGTGGTAATATTTTAACGGTAACTAGATGAAATGCATTGTTTTAATGCTTAAATGAGCATAAAATGCTTTTCATCTGAAAATTGGATTACTTAAAAGATAAAACTCACAAAAACACCCTTCATTTAACACTCAAAATGAATGCTTTTTAACTATAATTTTAATTTATATTATACCCTTAAACTTTTTATTTTAAACATACATACTATATTTGCCAAAAAACAATTACAATAATGACACAATTACAACATATCATAGAACGAGCTTGGGAAAACAGATCTCTTTTAAAAGAAACCGAAACGACTGTAGCCATTAGAGAAGTTATTTCTTTATTAGACTCTGGAGAATTACGAGTTGCCGAACCAACTTCAAACGGTTGGCAAGTTAACGAATGGGTAAAAAAAGCGGTAGTTTTATATTTTCCAATACAAACTATGGAAACTATTGAAGTTGGCCCATTTGAATTTCATGATAAAATCCCGTTAAAAAAAGGCTATAAAGAAAAAGGTATCCGAGTGGTTCCTCATGCAGTTGCTCGTCATGGTGCTTATATTTCAAAAGGCACCATTTTAATGCCTAGTTATGTAAATATTGGTGCTTATGTAGATGAAGGCACTATGGTTGACACTTGGGCAACTGTTGGTAGTTGTGCTCAAATTGGCAAAAATGTACACTTATCAGGCGGTGTTGGCATTGGTGGTGTTTTAGAACCCTTACAAGCTGCTCCTGTAATTATTGAAGATAATGTTTTTGTGGGTTCTCGCTGTATTGTTGTTGAAGGTGTTCGTGTGGAAACCGAAGCCGTTTTAGGAGCTAATGTAGTACTAACAATGAGTACTAAAATAATTGATGTTACTGGTGATGAGCCTGTAGAAATGAAAGGGAGAGTTCCTGCACGTTCTGTAGTAATTCCTGGAAGTTATACCAAGAAATTTGCTGCTGGAGAGTTTCAAGTACCATGTGCATTAATTATTGGAAAACGTAAAGAAAGTACCGATAAAAAAACCTCATTAAATGACGCTCTTCGTGAAAACGATGTGGCGGTTTAATTTAAAATTTCTGATTACTTTACAATATTAGGGAAACTAACATCTTTAAATGTTTTCATAGGCACATGAAAAATCATATTCTCAGTTTTAAACTATTTTTTAAACGCTTTTTTTTGGTACTTGTTATTTATCAATTATGCCGATTATTGTTTCTATTATTTAATAAAGACTCATTTAATGATTTAACGTTTAAAACCTTTTTAGGTGGATTATATTTTGATATATCTGCAATTGCATACATTAATATTGTTTTTGCTATACTACATTTTTTGCCTGGAAAATTAAAATTTAAACCTG
>JBNKYB010000047.1:0-27131 GCA_050300615.1 Flavobacteriaceae bacterium
CAAATGTAAAGGTTGAATACATAACTAAATTAGCAAATAAATAAATTTGCCATTTTAAAAATATAAAATTCCAATCGTAATGGGAATTATATATATCGTAAAACACCAAAGGAGTTATAATAAGCCACCAAATAAAAATGGCGGCGCTTATGTAAAAATGAATGGATTTATAAAACGTTAATATCTTCTCACTATTTAATATTTCGAAAAAATAAAATGCGGTACATAAAAAAATGATAACGGCTCCTAAAATGCTTATTATTGGAAAAAATTGAACAAAATAATCGTCCCAATTAAATAGTATATATATTACTGAAAAGACTAAAAAGAAATAACCGCTATATTTTACAATTATTTTAAAGCTTTTATTAATTAAGATGTTAAAATAATAGAAAGAAAAAAACAGAATAGCACCTATTTTCCAATATAAAGTAGTCCACCAAAAATTTCTAACGAAAACAGTGCCTTCTATAAAACTCAGAAAACCATCTTTTATATGATGTACGTAACTGCCAAGAAAATCACAAATAGACAGGTACACTAAAAACCATATAAAATATTTAACAGCTGTTGATTTATACTTTTTGTAAAGCACTAAACCTGTAACAGCTGCTAAAATTTCAACACTAAACGTTATGGTATTATAGTATTCTAATAAAAATTCATTCATTAATATTTATTGCGGATATCCTCCTTGACCACCTGTTCCTTCATTTAAAGGGTCAATTGGTAAATCACTTTTCCCTTCTGAGCCAACACTATCGCCTTCTGACTTTGATTTTTTACCTGTAGGCACAATAAACATGGTGGTTAAGTTCTTTTTGGACCGACCTGCATTTTCACCATATACGCCTAAATAAATACGAACACCTGTCATTTCGTACCCTAAGCTATCTGCTTGATTTTTTGAATAGCTTAAGTAATTTTCAATTTCGTTTAAACGCCACCATACAGATCTATCATCTTCTTTACGTCCTTGTTTTTCAGCTGCCGAATCTACAGCACGTTTTCTATACAAGGTCCAATTTGCATTTAATTCTTTTGCGTTTTCTTGTTTAATAAGTCCTACTGGTTTAATAATTTTCCCTGGCGACGAACCAACTTGTCTCGGGCAAAAAAAATAAGTTGCAAAAGCACCTATAACAATTCCTAATAAAAATAAACTTGTTTTTTTCATTGTTTAATTTGGTTATTATTTCTGTATAAAAATAACAAAAAAGATTAGATTAAAAGACCTAATTACAACTAACTTGGAAACCCCAATATAGCCCCCATACCTACCGTAAACAACCAACTTCCATAAATAGCATGTTCTATTGAAACTAAAAGTGTCGATTTTGTTTTATTATAAGTGCACGCGAACAATAAACCTCCCAAAAATGTTAACACAAGAACGAGAGTATTTCTAAAAAAAATATGCCCTAATGAAAACACAATAGCGTTAAAAAACAGTAACTGGTTTTTACTCTTAAACAATGACTCATAACGTTGAAAGAAAAATGTTCTGTAAATTAATTCTTGAGGATACACTGAAAAAACACTATAAACAAATACTATAAAAACCCACAACTTTGGTTTATTAATTAGCACATTGAAAAGTGCATCTTTATTGGTTAACCAAACAAAAAGACTCGTCAACACAGAAATGATTAAAAGTTTTATGATAGTCTCTTTCCAAAAAACTTTCCAATTTAAATTAGGAGCTATTTTAAATGTATTGCGTTCAACTTTTAACAACACATATAGAATGTAAATAAATCCTATAAAACCAATGCCCAACTTAAGCCAAATAGAAAACGGAAAAGCAAAACTTATTGGTAATACAAAAAAAATAATGCCCAGCTCAATACCTTTATAATTTCTAGATAACATATCAAATAGTTATTGCAGTAGTGTGCTTTACTTCATTAATTACAAACATACTATGAGTACTCCCAATATGGTTAATGCTTGTTAATTTATTAACCATAAATTCTCTAAAAGCCTGCATATCCTTAACCAATACTTTTAATAAATAGTCGTAATCTCCGCTAATATGATAACACTCTAACACCTCGTTAATAGTAGCAACTTCCTTTTCAAATTTAACGACATACTCCTGCGTATGCTGGATAAGTTTAATATGGCAAAATGCCACAAAGGCTTTGTCTATCTTTTCCTTTTTAACTAAGGCAACGTATTTATTAATAACCCCTTCTTTTTCAAGCTTTTTAATGCGCTCGTAGACAGCTGTTACCGAAAGATTTAGTTTACTAGACAATTCCTTGTTAGTCTGCTTAGAATCTTGCTGTAAATAGCCCAATAATTGCGTATCAATTGCATCTAACATCATAATTGAAAAATTTTCATCAATAATACGTTAAAATGAACTATTGATTATTTATAATCTATAAAAATAACAATTTATAGTTTTATTATCTAATTATAACAACATACATTGTGTTATAATCTAAATTTATTGATATTTGATTGAATTCAAAACATAAAACTATGTCTTTTAAACCCGCAAATAATATTCAAGATCTACAGCACTTTGGCGAATTTGGTGGTGTTAACCCATCCATTTCAGATTCGGCTACCTACACATTCCTATCTGCTAAAAAAATGTTTGATACGTTTGAAGGCAAGGCAGAAGGTTGTTATTTATATTCCAGACATTCATCTCCAAGTAATTTATATTTGGGTGAAGCTATTGCAGCCATGGAAGGAACAGAAATGGCTCATGTAACTGCATCTGGCATGGGAGCTATTACCCCTGTAATGTTTCAAATTTGTGGAGCAGGTGACCATATGATTAGCAGCAGAACTATTTATGGTGGAACTTATGCGTTTTTAAAAAACTTTGTGCCACGATTGAATATTAGTACCTCTTTTGTAGATATTACAAAACCAGAGGTTGTTGAGGCTGCTATTACCAAGAATACTAAAATGATTTATTGCGAATCTGTTAGCAATCCATTATTAGAAATTGCTAACATTGCAGAACTATCAAAAATTGCTAAAAAACACAATATTAAATTAGTTGTAGATAACACGTTTTCCCCATTAACATTATCTCCCGCAAAATTAGGAGCCGACGTGGTTATCCATAGCCTAACTAAGTTTATCAATGGAACCAATGACACGGTTGGTGGTGTTATTTGCAGTACTACAGAATTTATCAATCAATTAAGAAGTGTTAACGATGGTGCATGTATGTTGCTAGGTTCAACCATGGATAGTTTGAGAGCAGCCTCTATTATGAAAAACTTAAGAACGCTGCATTTACGAATAAAACAACACAGCAAAAACGCTAAATACTTAGCTAAAAAATTTGAAAAAAACGGTTTAAAAACGGTGTACCCAGGTTTAGAATCGCATCCATCACATCATCTTTATAAAGGTATTATGAACGAAGAATACGGATTTGGAGGTATGATGACTGTTGATGTTGGCAGTTTAGACAAAGCCAATGAGCTTATGGAACTGATGCAAAACAACAATCTTGGTTATTTAGCGGTAAGTCTAGGTTTTTACAAAACCTTATTTAGTGCCCCAGGAAGCTCAACATCAAGTGAGATTCCCGAAGAAGAACAAAAAGAAATGGGCTTAAGCGATGGTTTAATTCGCTTTTCAATTGGATTGGACGACGATATAGAAAGAACTTACCAAATGATGAACCAGTGCATGAAACAACTTCATATTTTGAGCTAAAAAACTTGCTATATAAACTTTATTTAAAGCCAAAATATTGATTTTGGCTTTTTTTGTATTTGCTATTTTTATTCTAAAAGCGTAACATTACAACATAAAAAAAACACCAATGCAAAAAAAGAATGATATTCTAGACATCAAAACAGACAACATAAAACTTCACGAAAACAAAACACTCCGTTTATGGGAAGCATTCATTCCTATTATAGTATTAGTCATTTTATTAGCGTATAACGTATTCATCTATAAAGATGATGCTACTAGCGGACCTAATCAATTTGCATTAATTTTTGCTGGTGTAATTGCTGCTATTATTGGGTTTATAAAAAACATAAATTACAGCGACATGCTTGAAGCAGTAGTTGATAACGTAAAATCAACAGGCTCCGCTATTTTTATTTTATTAATGGTAGGTGCTTTAGCTGGTACTTGGCTAATAAGCGGTATTATACCCTCCATGATTTTTTATGGACTTAAAATTTTAAATCCTACGTTCTTTTTAGCTGCTGCATTAGTTATTTGCTGTATTATTTCATTAGCCACAGGAAGTTCGTGGACAACAACGGCAACAATTGGTATTGCACTCATGGGGATAGGAAAAGCATTAGGATTCCCCCTTGGAATGGTAGCTGGAGCAGTTCTTTCTGGAGCTTATTTTGGAGATAAAATGTCTCCTTTAAGTGACACAACAAATTTGGCACCTGCCATGGCTGGAACCGATGTATTTACACACGTAAAATATATGGCGTACACCACTATACCTACTATAATAATTACATTTATTATTTTTCTAGTTTTAGGATTTCAACACGAAGCTGCAGAACTTCAGGACAACTTTGCTCTAATAAATAGCATTCAAAATACATTTAACATAACACCTCTACTCTTTATAGTACCTATTGTTGTTATCGTTTTAATTGCTAGAAAAGCTAAACCCTTAACTGCTCTCTTTATAGGAACTATTTTGGCTGGAATTTTTGCTGTTATTTTTCAGCCTGAAATTATAATGAAAGTAGCAGAGAGTGATACATTTAATTTCAATTCTGCTTATAAAGGGGTTATGAATGCCATGACCAATAGTGTGTATATACCGTCTGGCAATGCCATTTTAGATAAAGACGAATTATTTTCTTCTGGTGGAATGAGTGGCATGTTATCAACTATTTGGCTTATCCTATGTGCCATGTTTTTCGGTGGTATTATGCAAGAAATTGGTGCTTTACAAAAAATAAGTGATGGCGTATTGAAAATAGCAAAATCTACATTTGGACTGTTTGCGAGTACTACATTTACGTGTATTTTCTTTAATGGAACAGCAAGTGACCAATACTTAGCCATTGTAGTTCCTGGAAAAATGTATCAAAAAGCATTTAAAGACAAAGGTCTTGCTCCCGAAAACCTAAGTAGAACCTTAGAAGATTCAGGAACTGTAACATCTATTTTATTCCCTTGGAATACTGGAGGTGCCTATCAATCTAAAACATTAGGCGTTAGTACTGGAGAATATGTTTATTATGCTTTTTTCAACCTAATAAGTCCAGTAATGACATTAATCTTCGCATATTTTAATATAAAAATCAGGAAACTTATTCGTAAATAGAATTAAATTATACAAAAAATAGATTACTATAACTAAAAACTATAACAGCATAAGAATTAAAAATTTTCAATAAGACGAAATTTTGCATTGTGTAGTATATTTGTATTGTCGAAAATTATTAACAATTAAATATAAAACACATGGCATTTGTAGGAAAAAAATTCCCGAATTTAAACGTTGACGCAATGAATGAAATGGGCGATACTTTTAAAGTAAACGTTCTAGAAGAAGCTGTTAAAAACAAGAAAAAAGTAATCTTATTTTGGTATCCAAAAGATTTCACATTTGTTTGCCCAACTGAATTACACGCATTTCAAGCCGCAATGGGTGAGTTTGAAAAACGTAACACAATCATAATTGGTGCATCTTGTGATACTCCTGAAGTTCACTTTGCATGGTTAAATACACCTAAAGATAATGGTGGTATTGAAGGTGTTACTTATCCAATCTTAGCTGATTCTAACAGAAATTTAGCGTCTACATTAGGAATTTTAGATATTACTAATGAGCAATACAATGAAGAAACTGGTGTTGTAACTGTTGAAGGTGACAATGTAACCTATAGAGCTACTTACATTATTGACGAAGATGGCGTTGTTCAACATGAAGGGATTAATAATATGCCTATTGGTAGAAACGTAAATGAGTTTTTACGTATCATTGACGCCTTAACGCACGTTCAAAAAAATGGAGAAGTTTGTCCTGCAAACTGGGAAGAAGGTAAAGATGCTATGGCTGCAAACGCTAAAGGAACTGCGGCATATTTAGCTACACACTAAAAATTGTTATGAAAATGTAAAACGGAGCAATCTTTAAAATAATAAAAAGATTGCTTCTTTTTCATACAAATCGTAATCCTAAAAAATAATAATTATGTTTCAAGAATTAAATCAAGATAATTTAAATGAATTAGTTTCATCAAATGATGTTGTAGTCGTACAATATGCTGCAAGTTGGTGTGGTAACTGCAGAATTATGAAACCAAAATTCAAAAAGTTAGCATCAGAACATGAAAATGGAAATTTCTTAATTGTTGATGCTGAAAAATTTCCAGAATCACGTAAAATGGCAACAGTTGATAACTTACCAACGTTTGCTACCTTTAAAAACGGTGCTTTTGTAAATCAAGTTCAAACCAACAAGTTTGAAGTTTTAAAAGAATTGGTTGACGAGGTTTTTTAATCAAATTATAGCCTTAAAAACACCTTATAACCAACAACAAAAACATATTATGAAATTACCTGTTATTAAACATCTCACTCAATTTATTGAGGAAAACGATGAGGATTTTATTATAGAAACTATAGAAACTCTTGAAGCATTAACAGAAGTCCCGTCATTAAAAGATGAAGAATTAGATGTTATTGGCGAGCTTATTTCCAATTTATATGGGGCTGTTGAAGTTAATAAAATGATTAAAGAGGGTACTCCTAAAAAGGAAGCTCTTAATTCTTTTATGAAACGTGTTCTAGGATCAATAGACAAATAATATTTAATTATTATACTTATAAAGAAAGCCACTTTTCAGTTTTTGAAAAGTGGCTTTCTTTAATTAATATCTGTCTCAGAATTTTTAAGCTAGATCAAATCTATCTGCATTCATAACTTTCACCCAAGCATCTACAAAGTCGTTGACAAATTTCTCTTTATTGTCATCTTGCGCATACACCTCAGCATAAGCTCGTAAAATAGAATTAGAACCAAATACTAAGTCTATTCTTGTTGCCGTCCATTTTACTTCACCTGTTTTCCGATTACAAATTTCATAAAGACCATTTCCAGTTGGTTTCCATTTATAATCCATATCAGTCAGATTTACGAAAAAATCATTTGTTAACGCCCCCTTATTCTCTGTAAATACGCCATGCTTTGTGCCACCATAATTGGTGTCCATCATACGCATACCTCCAACTAACACCGTCATTTCTGGTGCTGTAAGTCCCATTAATTGAGTACGATCAAGCATTAATTCTTCCGAACTTACCACATAATCTTTTTTCTGCCAATTTCTGTAACTGTCGGCTAAAGGTTCTAGTGGTTCAAAAGATTCGGTATCTGTCATTTCATCAGTGGCATCACCCCGACCAGGTGCAAATGGAACTACTATATCAAAACCTGCATTTTTAGCTGCTTGTTCTACCCCAATATTTCCGGCTAAAACAATAGTATCTGCAACACTAATTCCAAACTCAGTCGATATGGGCTCAAGAATAGATAATACTTTTGATAATCTTTTTGGCTCGTTTCCTTCCCAGTCCTTTTGAGGCGCTAAACGAATTCGAGCACCATTGGCACCTCCTCTAAAATCTGATCCTCTAAATGTTCTTGCACTATCCCAAGCAGTAGAAACCATTTCCGAAATACTCAAGCCTGAATTGGTTATTTTTGCTTTTACTGCTTCTACATCATAATCCTTCTTACCAGTTGGAACTGGATCTTGCCAAATCAAATCATCTTTCGGTGCGTCTGGGCCGAAGTAGCGTTCTTTTGGTCCCATATCACGATGTGTTAACTTAAACCATGCTCGCGCAAAAGCATCTGAAAACGCATCAAAATCATTCATAAACTTCAAAGAAATCTCTTTATAAATAGGATCCATTTTCATCGCCATATCTGCATCTGTCATCATTGGGTTATGACGTGTAGCCAAATCTTCCACATCTACTGGCCTATCTTCTTCTTTAATATTTACCGGCTCCCATTGCCATGCACCTGCTGGACTTTTGCGTAATTCCCAATCATGATTAAACAACATTTTAAAAAAGCCATTATCCCATTTAGTAGGATGTGTTGTCCAGGCACCTTCCAATCCGCTAGTCACTGCATCTCGTCCTTTCCCACTTCTTGTTGGATTTGCCCATCCGAATCCTTGTTCTTCTACTGGAGCAGATTCAGGCGCAGGCCCTAAAATACTAGCATCACCATTACCATGCGTTTTTCCTACTGTATGTCCTCCAGCTGTTAAAGCAACAGTCTCTTCATCGTTCATAGCCATTCTCTTAAAGGTTTCGCGTACTTGCTCCCCTGTTTTAATTGGGTCTGGCTTACCATTTACCCCCTCAGGATTTACATAAATTAATCCCATTTGCACAGCTGCCAATGGATTTTCCATCGATTCTGGATTATCTACATTTTCGTAACGCTCATCACTCGGAGCCAACCATTCTTTTTCTGCTCCCCAATATGTGTCTTTTTCAGGCCCCCAAATATCTTCACGCCCAAAAGCAAACCCATAAGTTTTTAAGCCCATACTTTCATAAGCAATAGTTCCCGCTAAAATGATTAAATCTGCCCAACTTACCTTGTTACCATATTTTTTCTTGATAGGCCAAAGCAATCGTCTTGCCTTATCTAAACTTACATTATCTGGCCATGAATTAAGCGGTGCAAAACGCTGGTTCCCTGTACCTCCTCCTCCACGTCCATCTGAAATCCTGTAAGATCCTGCAGCATGCCAAGCCATACGAACCATCAATCCTCCGTAGTGTCCCCAATCTGCAGGCCACCAATCTTGGCTATCTGTCATTAAATTATGAAGATCTTTTTTAAGAGCTTCAACATCTAATTTTTTTAATTCCTCTCGATAATTAAACCCTTTCCCTAATGGATTGGTTTTTGTGTCATGTTGATGTAAAATGTCAAGATTTAATGAATTTGGCCACCAATCCATAACAGATTTTTCTGCTGTAGTGTTTCCTCCGTGCATTACAGGACATTTTCCTTTTTTTAAATTACTCATAATATTAATTATTATAGTGTCTTAATTCTTTATTACTAAATTAAGAATTACTTACCAAAAGAAAGAATAGATTCATTTTTTATAAAAAAAATAACATTCTATATAGTTTTAAAAAACAGGTGACATAAACAATTGATAAAAATGTTTGTTAATAAAGTTAAAAAACTCTTCGTAATGAAGAGACTTTCTTTAATCAAACAATCACTACATTGCTCAATTATATAGGCAATAATACAGAATTAACAACTTGAATTACGCCATTACTCGTATCTAAATCTGCCGTTGTACTTTTTTATTTAATTGTCTTTAACTTATTTAATATAAACAAACACATTTTTCATCCTTTATGTTAAAGTTTTAACGTTAACTGTTTTATAGCTCATCCATTATGTTGAACAAACATAAAATTTTATCAAACAAAATGCCTTGTATATTAAAACTTCAATTAAAAAGAATGAACATAATTACAAAAACTAATCAAAAAGAAGATATTCGCTTGGTTGATACTTAAAATATCTGCGATTTATTCATATTTTTACAGTTATATAAATATATTATTATGGCAACAGTAACTCTTAAAGGAAACGCAATTGAAACATCAGGAAACTTACCAAAAATTGGCACAACTGCACCTGATTTTAAATTAACCGCAACAGATTTATCAACAAAAACTTTAAGCGATTTTAAAGGCAGTAAAATAGTACTAAACATTTTCCCAAGTATTGATACGGGAACTTGTGCACAATCTGTGAGACAGTTTAATAAAGAAGCTAGTGAACTTAAAAATACTAAAGTGCTTTGTATATCTAAAGATTTACCATTTGCACATAGCCGTTTTTGTGGTGCTGAAGGTTTAGACAATGTTATTAGCCTATCTGACTATAAAGATGGAAGCTTTGGAAAAACATATGGCGTTAATTTTATTACAGGACCTTTAGAAGCATTACTATCAAGATCTGTAGTGGTAATTAATGAAGATGGTATTATTACTTACACAGAACAAGTAAGCGAAACTGTTGACGAGCCTAATTATTCTGCTGCATTAGAAGCTTTAAAGTAAGCCTAAACATAGTATCGACAACAATATGAGTAAAAAGGAATCCTTTTTTATCAACCGATTAAAAAGTATAGGATTTGCCTTTAAAGGAGTTGCATACCTGCTAAAAACGGAAACAAATATTAAAATCCAATTTGTAATTTCTGTTTTTGTAACAGTAATGGGTTTCTATTTTAATATTTCTAGTACAGAATGGATGATTCAGTTTCTTGTTATTGGGTTGGTTATGGGTACAGAAGGAATAAATACGGCTATTGAAAAAATGTCCGATTTTATACACCCAGAAAGACATAACAAAATTGGTCTTATAAAAGATATTGCTGCAGGTGCCGTTTTTATAATGTCTCTTACTGCTATTGTTATTGGCTTAATCATATATATTCCAAAAATTATTAAACTTTTCTAGTATCTAATAGAACATAAAATACTAACAATACAATTTTATTAATTGCTCACAAACAACTAGTTCTGCAATTTTTTAAAATAAAGTTTCGTTAATGCTAGTAATTTGTATTTTTGTTTAAAATAACAGCGCGTTAATGGCGAAGAAGAAAACGAGAACTAGTAAGACTAAAAAAGAAAAAAAGAAATCATTCAGCTTAAAACTATCCAACCAACAAAAGTTGATTTTGGGTAGTTTTTTGGTCATTTTTGGTATCTTATTAGGTATTGCATTTGTTTCTTTTTTCTTTACAGGAGATATAGACCAAAGTACCCTTTCTAATTTTACGTCAAGAAAAATAAAAGCCGGCAATTGGTTAAACAAATCTGGTGCATGGTTAAGTAACTTTTTTATTCAACGTGGATTCGGTGTATCTTCTTTTATTTTTTCAGGTTTAATCATCCTTTCTGGAGTTTATGTTCTATTAGATACTAGTAAAGCAAAATTGAGAAAGCATTGGTTTTGGGGTATTCTAACTATTATTTGGCTATCTGTTTTTTTCGGTTTTTTCACCAATTATAACGATACGCTTGGTGGTACTATTGGTTTTGAAACAAATAGCTTTTTACAAGATTATTTAGGAAAAATTGGAACAGCCTTTTTACTTCTTTTCATGTTAATAACCTTTCTTGCTGTTCGTTTTAAAATTACAACAGAAAATTTTGCTAGGTTATTCAAATCTGCTAAAAAAGACATTAAAAACGAATTTGGAGATGAAAATGACGATTATAATATTGCTTTAGATAACGATTTATCTTTAGAAGCTGAAGCTATTAAATCTGCTTACGAAATTCCTCTTGAGGACTCTTCTTCAAACATAAAGAAAGAATCTAAACCAAAGACTGATTTAAAAGTAGAAGTAGAACCAGTTGAGGAGGAAGAAGATAATGACTTAGAAATGATTGTTGAAAAAGTTGCAGAAGAACTTTCTGAGACAGATAATCTAGCAAATAAATTGGTGGAAGACTATGGTTTATTTGATCCAACTTTAGAATTAGGCAACTATCAATTTCCGCATCTAGATTTACTAAAAAAGTATGATTCTGAAGGTATAACTATAAATCAAGAAGAATTAGAGAGTAACAAAAATAGAATTGTTGAAACCTTAAACAACTATAATATTGGTATAGCAAGCATTAAAGCAACCATAGGCCCAACTGTAACACTTTACGAAATTGTGCCGAATGCTGGTGTAAGAATCTCAAAAATTAAAAACTTAGAAGACGACATTGCTTTATCACTTTCTGCGCTAGGTATCCGTATTATTGCTCCAATCCCTGGAAAAGGTACTATTGGTATAGAAGTTCCTAATAAAAATGCAACGATTGTTTCTATGCGATCTGTTATTGCTTCTAAAAAGTTTCAAGCATCTGAAATGCAATTACCCGTTGCTTTAGGAAAAACAATTAGTAACGAAACATTTGTTGTGGATCTTGCTAAAATGCCTCACTTATTGATGGCTGGTGCTACAGGTCAAGGAAAATCGGTAGGATTAAATGCTGTTTTAACATCACTGCTGTATAAAAAACACCCTGCCGAAGTTAAATTTGTTTTGGTAGATCCTAAAAAAGTAGAGTTAACCCTTTTTAATAAAATTGAGCGTCATTATCTCGCAAAATTACCCGATAGTGAAGATGCTATTATTACAGATAACACCAAAGTAATCAATACATTAAATTCGTTATGTATTGAAATGGATAATCGTTATGAGCTGCTTAAAAACGCATTATGTCGAAACATAGCAGAATATAATGTAAAATTTAAAGCACGAAAATTAAATCCAAACGACGGTCATCAATTTTTACCATATATAGTTTTAGTAATTGATGAGTTTGCCGATTTGATTATGACGGCCGGTAAAGAAGTAGAAACTCCTATTGCACGTTTAGCCCAATTGGCTCGAGCCATTGGTATTCATTTAATTATAGCCACACAACGTCCTTCTGTTAACGTTATTACGGGTATTATTAAGGCTAATTTCCCTGCTCGAATTGCTTTTAGGGTAACATCAAAAATAGATTCACGAACCATTTTAGATGGTGCTGGAGCTGACCAACTTATTGGACGAGGTGATATGCTATTTACCCAAGGTAACGATTTAATTCGTGTACAATGCGCCTTTGTTGACACGCCTGAAATTGAAAAAATAACAGAATTTATCGGCTCTCAAAAAGCATATCCAGAAGCTTTTATTTTGCCCGAATATGTTGGTGAAGAAAGCGGCACAAGTCTTGATGTAGATATAGCAGACAGAGATAAACTATTTAGGGAAGCTGCAGAAGTTATTGTAACTGCCCAACAAGGATCTGCATCATTATTACAGCGAAAGCTCAAATTAGGATATAATAGAGCCGGACGATTGATTGATCAATTGGAAGCTGCAGGTATTGTTGGTCCATTTGAAGGCAGTAAAGCAAGACAGGTTTTGGTACCAGATTTAACATCACTAGACACTCTTTTAAAAAATGAAAATTTATAAAATAATTAAAATTTAAAATGAAGCATTTAATCATAACACTCATTGTATTACTTAACATGAACAGTTTCGCTCAAAAAAGTGGAAAAACGTTGTTAAAAGAAGTATCTGATAAAGTCAATAGCTACGAAAATATATCCATTGACTTTAAATATGTACTTGAAAATACTGAAGAGAATATAAAACAAGAAACAAGAGGTGACGTTGTTTTAGAAGGTGACAAATATAAATTGAACATTCTTGGTATAACACGTATTTTTGATGGAAAAACTCTTTACAATATAAGTCCAGAAGATGAAGAAGTGACCATTTCAACAAAACATGACGATGACGATGATATTGTTGCACCTAGCAAGATGTTGTCTTTTTATGAAAATGGCTATACAAGCAGGATGGACATCATTCAAGACGTTAAAGGAAGAAAAATCCAGTATGTAAAATTAATTCCTATCGATTCAAATTCTGATATAAAATATATTCTATTAGGTATAGATTCACAGACAAAACATATCTATAATTTGATTCAAATAGGGAAAAATGGTACTAAAACAACGCTTACTGTGAATTCTTTCAAAACAAATGAGCCATTATCAAAAACCTTATTTAACTTTGACGCTACTAAATACAAAGATTACTATATAAACAAATTAGATTAGGTAGCACTTGAAACGAATATTAACAAATTTTAAAAACTCTTTTTATCTTTTTTTAAAGGTTTTTAATATGAGAACGCAGTGGTTACACACGTTCTTAATTTTATAATTAATTTGTTACAAATGATTAGTAAAATTTAAACGTGTGAAAATATTAGATCGTTACATACTAACCTCCTATCTTAAAACTTTTATCAGCGTGTTTTTAATACTCATGCTGATTTTTGTATTACAGACCATTTGGCTTTACATACGTGAGCTAGCTGGAAAGGATTTAGATGTTATCATCATTTTTAAATTCTTGATTTATTTCATGCCAAAACTTATTCCTTTGGTATTACCTTTAACCATTCTGTTATCATCCATAATGGTATTTGGTGATCTTGCGGAAAATTATGAGTTTGCTGCCATGAAATCTACAGGAATCTCACTAATGAGGGCCATGTCAGGATTAAGTGTTTTCATTGTTATTTTAGGTATTACTACGTTTTTCTTTTCTAATAATGTAATTCCATGGGCAGAGTACAACTCGTATAACCTTAGAAGAAATATAGCGAAACTAAAACCTGCTATGTTACTTGCTAAAGGACAATTTAATGAAGTAGGAGAAACAGGATACAACATAAAATTTAGTGACAAAACGGGAGATAATGAACAATATCTGCAAAATGTCATTATTCATATTAAAGGAGATGATGGCAAAACCAATGCCACTACCATTAAAGCGAAATCTGGAGAACTCATTTCTGCAGACTCTTCTAATGTATTAAAACTTGTCCTTTTTGATGGCAATTATTATAGTGATAATATGCATCCAAAAAGTATCAAGGCAAGGAAAAAAGTGCCGTTTGCAAAGAGTAAATTTGATAAGTACATAATTAACATTGATATATCGTCTATTAATAATGAAGATAATTTAGATGACAAGTCTATTACAAATAAATACAATATGCTTAATATTAGCGATTTGAATTACACTCTAGATTCGCTATCGCAACAATATAATAAAGAATATAAGGAATTTTCTAAAAGATTATATAACCGCAGCATAACCCCATCTTTAAAAATTAAATCAAAAAAAACTCTATCAGAAGAAGTTCCAACTACAAAAAGTGATTCTATGTATTCTGGAAATATTTTAGACCTTTTTGAAACTAAAAATAAAAATCAGATATTACGAATTGCAGCAAATTCTATTAAAAGTTCTAATTTAGACATTACCAGAAGAGAGAATACCTTTAAAACCTCAGAAAGTAATTTTAATAAACATATTATTGCCCTACACGAAAAACTTGCCTTAGGTTTTGCCTGTATTATTTTATTTTTTGTTGGCGCTCCTCTTGGTGCCTTAATACGAAAAGGAGGTATTGGACTACCTATGGTTATTGCTATTTTGCTATTTTTAACATATCATTTTATAGGTATTTTTGCTACAAATAGCGCAAAAAGTGGCGGTTTAAATCCTGTTATAGCCACTTGGTTCTCAACATTAATTATGCTACCTCTTGGCTTTTTTCTAACTAAAAGAGCTACTGAAGACAAAGGATTATTTGGCTTTGGCAACTTTGTAGAACCCATTAAGAAATTACTTGGTATTAAAGATCAAGAAGCTATAGATTACAAGTTTTTAACATCATTTACAAACGACAAGCTATTTGAAGTCATAAAAAATTATGAAGAGCTCGGTCATACTTCAGAAATAAAATATGAAGCAATTAAAATTTTAAACTTTAGGGACTTAAATTTAGATGATATTCGCAAAAAAAATATTGAAATAAAAGAAGAGTATGTAAATTCAGAAAAAATTAGCAACGATTTTATTGATCACTCAAGATTCTCAATAATCCTTTATTCCATTGGAACAATTCTAATCATTCTATATTTTGTCTTTAGAAATAATAAGCTACCATCTTTAGCTTCTGCTTCTATACAAATTGGGATTATCTCTCTATTTTTATATGTAATATATTATATAAAAAGCTACCTTAATATTTCATCATTTTACAATGCTATTAAAAAGCCAAAAAGAAAACCAAATATTATTTTTATTATATTAGGTTTACCCATTTATTTTCTATCCTATTTTCTTTTAAAAAGAAAAATTAGCGATGACTTAAAACAAAATTGTATCGATAGTATAAAATAAGCAATACCTTTGCATTATGATAACAGAAATGAAAACACCAACTCAAAAAAAAGAACTTAAACTTAACACCATCCATGATGCCATTGAAGACATTAGAAATGGCAAAGTAATTATTGTTGTTGATGATGAAAACCGTGAAAATGAAGGTGATTTTATTGCTGCAGCTGATAAAGTGACGCCACAAATGATAAACTTTATGGCAACCCACGGTAGAGGACTTATTTGCGCTCCTCTTACAGAAAACAGATGTGAAGAACTGGACCTTAATATGATGGTTAGCAATAATACGGACCATATGGAAACAGCTTTCACCGTCTCTGTTGACTTAAGAGGCGGTAGTGTTACTACAGGTATTTCTGCTAGCGATCGTGCAGAAACTGTCAAAGCCCTTATTAACCCAAATACAAAACCTTTCGAACTGTCTCGTCCAGGACATATATTTCCTTTAGTTGCCAAACAAGGAGGTGTTTTAAGACGAACAGGACATACAGAAGCCGCTATTGATTTTGCAAGATTAGCAGGTTTAAAACCTGCTGGCGTTATTGTTGAAATAATGAATGAAGACGGTACCATGGCTAGGTTGCCTGAACTTGTTAAAATTGCCAAAAAGCTTGATCTTAAAATTGTTTCTATTGAAGATTTAATTGCCTATAGAATGCAACACGATTCTTTGATTGAAAAAAAGCAAGATTTTCAAATTGAAACACGCTTTGGAAATTTTAGATTAAGAGCCTATAAACAAACAACTAATGACCAAATTCATATAGCACTTACCAAAGGTCAATGGAAAGATAGCGAACCTGTACTTACACGAATAAATTCAACATTAATCAATAATGATATTTTAGGAACGCTTACCAATAATGTTGATGAACAGCTTAATGCTATGTTTAAAGTAGTTAATGATGAAGATAAAGGTGCTATTATCTTTATAAATCAAGAATCGCAATCTATGGACATCTTAAACCGGTTGGATTTTTTAAAACAAAACCAAAAACCAAACGCCGTTTCTAAAGCTCCTAGAATAAACATGGATAGTCGTGATTTTGGAATTGGTGCACAAATTTTGCACGATCTAAACATTCATAAACTACGATTAATCACAAATTCTGAACAAACCAAACGGATTGGTTTAATTGGGTATGGCTTAGAAATTGTTGATTATGTTAATTATTAATTATTATTTGTAGCCTATAAATTCTTTTTCAGCATCTAAAATTGATTTTACATACACTTTGAATTCTTCATAATCTTCTGGCTGAATATTTTCTAAAGAAGGTTTTGAATGAATAATAACTTTCAAATGATTATTTTTAATTAATTCATACGATATTTCATAGAAATGTTCTTTAAAAGTAAATTTTCTGTTTTTTGGAATTTCAATAAATGTCTTACTCTCATCAATAAATAAATCATAAGAATTATAGTATTCATCAAGATTTTCATACTGTATATATTCTATTGGGTAATTTCTTTTTTCATAATTAATTATACTACTTGTATATGGTCTTGACACTAATGGCAACTGAAATATATTTATTGATCCAATTTTATTAGTTTTCTTATTTAAAGTAATATCTGAAGTATATTTTATTATTCTATCATCATCAATTCTTTCTACATTAGTTAAATCGTTAAGGACAAAATCTTCATTTAACTGCGCCTTTAAATTATCGTAAATAGATTTTTTTTCAACTTCAAAATTCGGCTCAGAAATAATGCTGGCATAATATGAATTTACTTGCCCTGTATATTGAGTCTCAATACTTATCTTCATGTTGTCTTCATTAACATGGGCTACAACTTTATTTTGAAAAACTGAAGGATCTCTAATTACATCATTTCCTAATTTAAATAAATCGTATTTAGTAGTTGTATCAGAACTAAACGGAATTTCTAAAGCTGTTGCCCTTCTAAGACTAGTCGGTAATGATTTAAATGGCAAATACTTATCTGTAAGCTCTAAAAATTGTTCTTTCCCATTCAATAACACTTTAACAATACAATGATTAAAATCTGTACTAGGCAAAACCAGTTCTTTCATTCCATTATCTGATGTTAAAACTAAAACCAAATTGGCTTCTAAATCAGCCATTTTCGCTAGAGTAACAAACAAGGTTGAAAAATCTTTACAATCTCCCAAATTTGTTCTTATGGTTTTTGAAGGTTTTTGAGGTATAAACCCACTTTGTTTAAAGTTTACATAACTATAAGTAAAATTGTTTTTAATGTAATTATAAATAAACTTAGCTCTTGTTTCTCCATCAAATTGAGAATAGCCATCAGGAAAAACTTGATTAAACGCATCTTTAACAACAGAATCTTCTTCAATACTAGATCTAACTAAGTCTGAATACCAAACAGAAATATCATTCCAATCTGCAATTGTACTTAAATGCAAATACATTGCTATATCAACATTATTTGGCATATAATCTTCAACTTGTTCCAGGTTCTTTAAATTCTCAACGGTCCATTCATACAAATTATAATTTCCTTTTTTAGAGATTTTAGGTTTTAAATTACCATTCTCTACTTTATAATATAATTTATGATTTTTTGGAGTGATAACTTTTACAGAAGATTTTATTGTTGGGTGATACGAATCTAAAATAAACTTGTCTGAATAATCTTTATAAAAACGCCCCGTGCTTGTAAATGTGCTTTCGTAATCAATATATATAACATCTCCAATTGACAATCCATTAAAAACTAAATTTGAACCACTTCTTTCTGCTGGAACAATGCTTTTATTTGCCTTAACTACTTCTGATTTATTTATATGATAATTTCCTGATAGACCTAAGTTATATTCTTTAAATGATTCAACTCCTGAATCTGATGTGATTTCATAGATATAAGTAAACTTACTTTTTCCTCCACCTTCATTATAAAGTTCTATATTACTATCGTCAAATAGAATATTATATCCATAATTATTGATTGTTATTTTACCTCTATTATTATCAATATAAGTATATGGATCTTTTATATCTAGTTCTTTTAAAATATTAGGTTCTTTTTTTAAGTCGGTTATTTTTTTTCTTAATGAATTATTCCCACTATTAAATTTTAACGATTTTTCGTAAGCTTCGATAGCTAAATCGTTTTTATTTTCTTGAACTAGAGCATCGCCTTTTAATTCCAAAAGTTGAAAAGAGTATGGGTAATTTTTTAACCCCATCTCAATATATTTCATTGATTCTTTATACTTTTTATAGGCTTGTAACTCTCTTATCAATTTTAATAAGTAGGTGTTATCTTCTGATAAATAATTTAAATCCTTTGATAATAATTTTATAGCTTTATCTTTTTCACCCTTTTTTTCATAATATGTAGCCAACAACTTAACAGCCGAATAATCAAAATGATTATCATTAATATCCTCTAATAAACTAATTGTCTTGTCTTCTTCATTAAATAATTTTCCAAATAGGGGGGCATATCTAATTCGTAATTTTAAATTGTTTTTTACTAAACCTTCTAATTCATCTAAATTTTTTCTAACACCAGAGAGGTTTTCTTTTCTTGCATTGTAAATAAAATCAGCCGTTACATCTATTATTTTATTATGTATGTTTTTCTTTAGTCTTCCCAAAAATTCTTCAAACTCATTCATGCTCATCCGCATTAGGTCTGAATAGTCTACAACTTTTAAAATTATTGGTAGATAATAATCTGGATCATCCAATTCTAAGTTCTTCTTTAATTCATTATAACTCACAGTATCACCTTCAGAATTATTAATTACCATTAAGATTTTCCTTAAAAGAGAACTTTTTGGAAACTTTTTTAAATATGGTCGCAGTACTTCCTTAGCTTCTTTAAACTTCGAGTTTCTTAAATATGTATTTATTAAACAATATGTGTAGAAAAAATCATCTGGAGATTTATTTACTTTATTGATAAAATAAGTTTCAAATTCATTATTAATCAAAACTGGATTGATTTCTGACAATGAACTTTTATTGTATGTTTTTTCAAATGGAGTATATTCAATATTTGATTTTGAGTTATCTTCCTCATCTAAAACAGAAGCAATAAAGTAACTGCTACTATTACTTTCAGCAAGCTTTATTAAAAGTCTATTTACTCCTTTTGGAATAGTCACTGCCACTTTGTAAGCATTAAGTTCTGTAATAACATCCTCAGGGTTTTGATAAATTAATATATCGTTAAGCCATACTTTAAATGCGGATCCTGAACCAATTCTTAATATAACCCGCTCATCTTTTGTTGTAGAGATAAATGTCTGTGCATAATTAACACCTACACCAAACTCTTCATGATTTGTAAAAAACTGGTATGCTTCTTTTTTATTTCTTGAGGTATACCAATTTACCCTACCATTACTTCTTGCGTCAAAATCTGTTTTGCTAGAAGATTTTATTTCAGGTTCATAAAGCTTATCTAAACCACTTTTATTAAGATTTTCAAAAACACCACAATATTGCCATTCTTTAATGACTTTAAGGGAATCGTTATATTTAAAATAATCGTCCCAATTATTATTTTCTCGAGCAACAATAGCTTTTAAATACATAATTGCATCTTTAACTGTTGTGCTTTTAAAACTTGATTTTGATAATTCCTTTAGATTGTTTTTGTTTTTGTCATTAAAACCTGAAGCTAAATAAGCATCAAAAACATAAGATTCATTCCATAAAGCATATAAATAATACTCAAAATCCTTTTGGTTGATAAACTTTTTAATAAATGTTTCATCTTCACCAAAATTTCCTCTTTCTACTTTTAAAATTTCACTAGTAATTAACTTATTGATATCATTCGATTGTACTTTGTCAAGCAGTAATTCTGCTGATTCTCTATCGTTATTTAATAATTTGTTCCAAAATTCGTTATATGAACTTTGAGCAAAAAAAGTTTGAAACTTTAAGAAAAACAATAGTAAAAGGAAAGAATATTTTTTCATAAGGAATTTAATATAATTTTTGTCATTTTATCAGCTCTTTCCTGAACTTCTGCTTCTGTCCAAGAAAGTTTGATTAAACAAGATAGATTTCTGCCAATATAATAATCAGATTTTTCAAAAGATTTGGTTTTTAGGTATTCTAAGCCTTGTTTCATTTCTTCTGAAACTGGGTAAAGTGTTTTCAAATTTTTAAGATGATTCCATTCTTTAATATAATGCCAGTTGTTATTATAATAATGAAAACATCCGTCTATACCTTCTTTTTTAAACGCTTCAGAAACTGCTTGTGCTACTTTTAAATCTGGTAAAAAGAAATTCAAAAACGAATAGTTTTCTTCTCCGCCTTCTGGGACTGTTCTAAATACGACTTCTGGAATTTTAGATAAAGCCTCTCTTAAAATGGTATAATGCTTTTTTTGAATAGCTATAAAGTCACTCAACCTCCTAACTTGCGCTAAACCAACAGCAGCATTAAGTTCTGAAACTCTAAAATTATATCCTAAAAACGGATGTGTTTCAGCTCCTCTGTCATTCCCCACATGATCGTGTCCGTGATCGGAATAATGATCGGCAAATTGAGCATACTTATCATTATTAGTTATTACTGCTCCGCCCTCTCCACAGGTGATTGTTTTTACAAAATCAAAAGAAAAACTTCCAACATCGCCATAACATCCTAAGGCCTTTCCTTGATACGTCCCACCAATAGCTTGACAAGCATCTTCAACTAAAACAAGATTGTTTTCTTCACAAATAGTTTTTAACGCCTGTAAATTAGCCATACTACCACACATATGTACTGGCATAATGGCTTTAGTTTTAGGAGTAATGGCTTTTTTAACCGCTTCAATGTCTAAGGTTAAAGTATCATCAATATCCACTAAAACAGGAATAGCTCCCAACATCATGGTAGCCTCAAAACTTGCCACAAATGTAAAGCAAGGCATAATTACCTCATCGCCTGCTCCAACACCAGCAATTGCCAGTGACATAGAAACAGCTGCTGTACCACTACTCACTAATTGTGCATGTTTAACATTAAATTGATTTTGAAGTTCGGTTTCTAACTCTTTGGCTTTCCAATGGCCATTTCTCATACCATCGAAACCGTAGCGCATTAAAACACCACTTTTTAATACATCATTTACTTCATTACGTTCGGCATCACCGAATAATTCAAATCCTGGCATAGTTTTAATTAATTTCTATAATAGTTTCGTCTAAAGGTTTTCTTACTTTTTTTAAGGTCGCAAACATATCATCGTCTGCTCGATATCCAACAGGTAAAAGTAACACCGATTTTAATCCTCTTTCTTTCAACTTTAAAACTTCATCGTACTTTTCTGGAATAAACCCTTCCATTGGACAAGAATCAATACCCTCAACAGCACAAACCGTCATTAAATTACCAAGCGCAATATAGGCTTGATTTTTTGACCATAATTGACGATTCTCAACAGATTTATCCTGCATTGTTTTTAATAAATTTTTTCTGAATGGATTTAAAATGGTTTCCGGGGTATTTCTAATATTTTTTACCGAATCAAAATACAAATTCACATCAGAATCTAAAATATCTTCCTGAATACAAATCACTAATAAGTGCGATGCTTCAGATACTTGATTTTGATAGTAAGCATGCGGAACTAAAGACGCTTTCAAATCATCATTCGAGACAATCACCAGACTTATTGTTTGAAGCCCGAAAGATGTTGCCGTGAGATTAAAAGCTTCTTTAATAGTATTTATTTTATCTTTTGAAAGTTTTTTAGTTGAATCAAACTTTTTAGTGGCATAACGCCAATTTAAATGCTTAATAATATTACTCATATTAATCTTTTAAAAAAACCATAATTTAATAGCCATTCCTATGACCATAATTACTAAAAATATTTTTACAATACCATCTCCTTTATTTACCGACCATCGGCTAGTAAACCATCCTCCAACTGCTTGTCCTGACGCTAAGGTTAAACCTGCAATCCAATCTAATTTTAAATTCATTCCAAACATAAAAAGTGCTGCCAATGTATAAATAAGCATAACAATTACTTTTATAATATTCGATTTAATTAAAGTTAAATGATTTATAGACGACAATAACAATAAGATAAATATGCCTGTGCCAGCTTGAATAAAACCGCCATAAATACCTATAAAGAAAAAAGCAATGATACTATATTTTAAATATTTACCCGTTATTCTATCAGCCAATAGAGAGAAATTCTGTTTAGGTCTAAAAATCATAAACCCAACAACTGTAACCATAACAACCGCAAGAATCTTATTAAATAACTCTCCTTTTATATCGATTGCCAATTTTGCACCTATAATAGCACCGACGGTAGCAGAAATAGACAAATATATTGGAAACCAAGACTTATCAATAGCCTTTTTGCTTTGATAACCTGCTATATTAAACATAGATTGTATAACAATAGCTATTCGGTTAGTACCATTGGCTACATTGGACGGTAAACCGATAAAAATTAATACTGGAAGCGTTAGTAAAGACCCACCACCACTCATGGTATTAATAATTCCGACTATAATGCCTACTACCACTAAAAGTACATAGTAATACCAATGTTCCATACTACAAAAATACAGTCTAAAAATGAATTTAAGAGAAGAAAACAAAAAAAAGAAAAAAGGTTTTTTAGATACAAAAAAGGTTTCTATATTTGCACCCGCAATCAGGGCAAACCTGATGAGACACTACTGGAGAAATGGCAGAGTGGTCGAATGCGGCAGTCTTGAAAACTGTTGAGGGTCACACCTCCGGGGGTTCGAATCCCTCTTTCTCCGCAACACTTTTAAGAAACCTCTTGATTTTCAAGGGGTTTTTTGTTTTTAGAAAAATTCTTTCCCCACGTCTTCCCCACATTAGGCTTGAAAAAGGTGTTTTTAGGTAAGTAATGAATCTTATAGATTAGGCATTCGATATTCCAAAGAACAGTTTATAAAGTTACAAATCTAAACAAAAACAAATAAATACTTCTGCAATGTTTTATACTTTGCCAAAGAATATTGATACGATAAAAACATATATAGGTTAAAAAATAGCAAAAAGGTACTGTAAACACTCGTAGAGAGTGAACTTAAAAAGCAAAATTTTCAAAGATCTTGATTCAAAAATCTAATTGGAGACCCCAGCCCCATTGAAAAAAACGACTTTTCCTTTTGTCAAAAGAAGGGTTACTACATAATAGACCCTTATGAGGCGAAAAGAGGGAGGAATTTGTTAGTCTGTATAAGCGAGTTAAGCTTACCTTGTTGGCAATGCCTATTTTAAAGGTGATAAGAAGCTATAGGTATTTTGGCAAGCGATGTAAATATATAGCCCCTTCTATAACAAAAGAGGCCATTTAGGTGAGTGATTTATTGCCTGACAAATGCTTCCGTCAATGTTCCTTCTCCACTTATTTCTGTTTCCCATTTAAGCGAACTCTCTGTTAGTGGACTTGCAAGAAAAAACTGGACAATTAGTTCAGAGATTTATGCAGCTAGATCCTGATTATACATTTCTAAATTAAATTCATTAATAGTTTTATATCCTAAAAAGGAATGTCTTCTTCTTTTATTGTACCAAGTTTCTATCCAATCAAAAATTGGACTTGCAACAAAAAGTGGTACATTTTTTTAAGACCTAGGCCACATTTTAAATTGATAAAATCTTATTTCTTAACCAAAGTCAATGACATTGAATTAAATCGATAATAGTTTTGCAAAAAAACAGAGCTAAATGAAACGATTATTCAAACTTTCTGGGTTGTCTTATTTCATGATTTTTTTAAGTGGCTTCTATGCCAACTTTGTTATTCTGGAAAGTAATGTTGAAAAGACCAATTCCATTATTACAACGGCTAATTTCATCAATAACCATAATCAATTGTCCAATGGCATATTGGGGTTTTTAATTATGATAACCTTTGATTTGATTTTAGTTTGGTCGCTATTTTTTATAACAAAACCCGACAGTGTAAAACTTTCTTATGCCGCGTCTTTGTTACGATTACTTCATGCTTTAGCATTCTGCATTGCTCTTAACCAGTTATATAAGATTTACCTCTTAACTTCAAAAGCTGTAACAAATTCAAATAATGTTCAACTAATAGTAACAAAATTATTGTCTAATTTCGATACAATTTGGACCTTCGGTTTACTGTTTTTTTTGGGGGGCACTTGCTTTTTATGGGGTATCTAGCAATCAAATCAAACATCATTCCCAATCTCATTAGTGGCTTATTAATAATAGCCTCTTTGGGATATTTTATTGATAGCTCAGCAAGATTATTATACAGCGGTTATGACGACTACCAATCTTTTTTTGAGACAGGCGTATTATTAACTGGAGCACTAGGTGAACTATCATTTACGGTATGGCTTTTATACAAAGGCTTTAAAAAAACAATCAAGCATAAAATCCCTACTTATTGAGCACACTTCTGGTTCTAGTGTCCAGAAAAGATCCAGGGTGCACAATATTGCCAATAAAACGATGAAGAAACATCTGCATATGTGTGCCTTGTCTGCTGTTAGGCACGATCCAGAACTTAAAATTTACTATGAGAGGAAAGCTGCTGAAAGAAAAAAACAAAACGCTTGTGTTTAACAACGTTAGAAATAAACTTGTTTTGAGGGTCTGTGCTGTTGTCAAAAGGCAAAACCGTTTCAAAAAAGAGTGGCCTAAGCTTGTTATTCTCTTTTATTTTTTTCATTTTTTGCTAGGTTTTAACATGGAAATCAAACATGATAGGCAGAGCCTATCAAATTTCATAAACAACTTGATTAAAAATCAGTTGCTTTTTTTAAATGAAAGGCGTTCTAATTGCTAATCCTAGATAGCAAAAAACAATGATTGTCAGTAACGATCTATTAGGAATTATCCTTAACACACATTTATAACCACAAGTTTAATAAATACTAAAAACCTTTATTGGATAATGGGGAAAATTAATAACCTTAAGTTTCTTTTCTAATAATTAAAATCTCGTCATTCGAAAATTCCATCCAAGCAAGGTCATAAACATAATGATAGGTTTTACCTTTACTGTTTATATGCAAATGCGTATGGTACTTAAAAGTGAATTTCTTTTTTTCAAGCACTACTCGCTCTACTGTTATCGGTCATTTTCTTTTACCTAGAACTTCCAAAAGAATACTTCTATTTCTATGTAATATGGTATCCAATTCTTTTACTTCATTATCCGTAGCCTTTCTTAAATTAACGTGATAGTAATTTTTACATTTTACAGAGCAAAATAATTTATCATTTCTTCCTACTAGAATCTTACTGCATATTTTGCACTTTCCTTTATTCATTATTCTATAAAAATTGAATTAATATGCTTATTTTAAGACTTTTACATATGGTCGTTTCTAACGGTTAATATACCATTATTTATGACAGACCAACACTACTTATAGTCTTTTTAACCACTTTTAAGTCTGATGGATAAAATTGTAAAAACAAATATAATGCAACCGATTATATACCAATCTTTTAAAAAAGCAAAACGCATTAAGGTTCTTATACCCTATGTATAGTACATACATTGCGTCATTCATTTGCAACACATTATATTGAAAATAACATAAATATTAGATTAGGCATTTGCAGAATATGTTGGGGCATGGTTCGCCAAAAACAACAGAGATATATACCAAAACTATTGAAATTAACAATAAAACCATTATAAGCCCATTGGATACATTGTTGAAAAGTAATATATTGCATACATAAACGATATAACTACAATACGATTGGTATTTATTGCAGTTATACAAGTGTTAGGCAACATTTGAAAAATGAGTAACGCAATCAAATTTGGGATTCTAAATTCAATTATTGGACTTATACTTGGTATTTATATTTCATATACTTCAATTGGAGATGGATATTGGGTTTTATCAATTGGAGCCCCAATTTCAGCTTATATATGTGGATTTTATTTCTGGAAACTATTTTTTAAAAAATCAACTGAAAATAGAACTGCAAAACTAGTTCTAATTGGAATTTCGACTGGAACAGTTTCTCATTATCTATGCTGGGTTTTAATGAGTATAGGAATGAATATTTGTTATTGGACGACTGGAAATTGTACTGGTTCTTTAGGAGAACCACCAGCCCAATTTTGGCAAATGCTAATTTTCGGAATAGGAATGACTGGCTGGAGTTTATTATTCTATGGTTGGATTACAATTCCAAGTTCAATAGTAATTGGATTTTTAATTAATTTGACAAATAAAAAAAACGTTGCCTAACACCGTGTAAAAAACATTGCTTATTTTAGTTTAACCGTTTGGTCGTTGCTCGTTTGCTCGCTTCTGATTTTCCTTCGGAAAATCCTCGCGCTCAAACACGCAACGTTCCTTACACATAAACGTTG
>JBNKYB010000048.1:0-2092 GCA_050300615.1 Flavobacteriaceae bacterium
TAAAAGAAGCTGAACAAAAAGGTATCAGAGGATCGAACGTGCCATTAAGAACTCCTCTGAGCCTGTTACTTCTGAAGAAGGCCGTGAAAGAGGCACGGTCTGAAGATTCAATACTTCATACGGAGGACACAATAAAAGAAAGTGCTTCATCACTAAGTAGTCGGTTCTTTGGATTATAAACCCCGTATTATTTACGATCTTACGGTACTTAAATACTTTCGTGGCTTGGGTTAGGTAATGCCCATTTATATTTTTTTTTGTTTTTTACTATGGCAAATATCAGTTTTTCAGGAATCAGTAGTTTTATTGGGTAGGTTTTTTTTTTAATATAATAATTCCGTTCTTGGCGATATCCTTACTCCTAATAACTCTAATTACAAATCTGTTTTTGATGGTGATCCTTACTTGCTTGAAGAGCAAACTCCATCTTGAGTTACTATTATTTATTACGATTTAAACTCTACTCGCTTTATTTTTCTATAATTGTATTTACTAGATTTTGAGAAAGCTGAATACGCTAAAAGTGTACGTTCAGCTTCGAGAGCATCGCTAGATGACTCGCCTTGTATGGCTATTTTTATTTATAAACATCTACTGGTGGAGTAACAAATAATATTTTTAACCAGGAGAAAATATGACAGAGATAAAATATTCACTTGTTGCTAAAGATTATTTAGCTATTTTACTAATGCTGGTTATTGCGGTTTTTTTAACCTTGGCTATTCTTGCGTTTTCTTATCTATTAGCAAGACAAAATCCAGATTCAGAGAAACTAACGGCTTATGAGTGTGGGTTTGAGCCTTATGATGATAGCCGTCACATCTTTGACGTGCGTTTTTGTGTAATTGCCATTTTGTTTGTTATTTTTGATATTGAATTGACATTTATGATTCCTTGGTGTGTATCAATTTCCAAACTTTCTTTATTAGGATTTTGGTCTATGGTTGATTTCTTATTTGAACTTGGAATTGGATTTTTTTATGTCTGGTACGTTAATGCGTTAAGCTGGACTGGGAAGTGTTTTAACTCAGGAGAAGAAAAATGATAGGAGGAATAATAAGAACAATAAAATTTTTATGTAGCTTAACTTTAGAGGTTACTGAAGCTTGGATTGATGTAGCATTTATAAGTGCAAAACTAAGTTTTTATGCCACAATTAGTATAGGGGGACGTCTAGCTCAAATATATGTTTTTATTTGTAAGATAGGACGTTTTCTTGGTATTCCTGTTCCAGGTGAAGAATTCATTCACCTTCTACCTGACAACCTTCCAGAGATTATTAATTCCTCAGACGAAAAATGCCTAGAGCTAACAATTGATTTGATTGAACCTACCATTAGAATTCTTAAACCTGCTCCTTTTATATTCACAACGGTTGTACTTGTTGCGCCTTTTGTGGCATTTGATGTGCATGTTCAAATGTTTGTAACAGATTTCTTAGGTAGGTCTCTTCCTAATCTTATTCTTGATGCTATTTATGATAGGTTTTTTGAAACCGCTGTATCTCCGACTGAAAACCTAGAGTCGTTAAATGCTCATTATAAGAGTTGTTTTGCTGACAAGTTAGATATGTATCAAACTGAAGACGAGGTCTTAAAGAATCATTATAAATGTCGTAGCGAAGCGTTCGCGTCTTTGCAACCACGAAAATAGGTCTTTTGATTTATGAAAGTTGGACAACTACTAAAAAAAAAAAAATGTTTTTTTTGTTTATATATATTATGAGGTTACTTAGAACCTTTTACTTTGGCTGGTATTATTTGCTAAGCAATGTTGGAATGCTATTTCTTTCTTGCATATTCGGTTTCTGCATATCTGTAGTTTTGGGATGTTTTTTTATTTTTATTAATGTTTTCGAGACTTTTCTTCCAAATATCAATGTCGAAGAGGTTTCAGGTTGGATTCGAGAAACACTTCGTATGATACAAGATCGTATAGTTGAAAGCATATGTGAAATATTTAATAATATATATGCTCAACTTTTTTTAGTTGAAACCTTCTTATCAATAGTAGTTTCACTTAGTGTAATCGTTTTAGTTGTTCATCAGTTTGTTGACACATCTGTAATAGATTCTACTAATGGTTCTATTAA
>JBNKYB010000049.1:0-183286 GCA_050300615.1 Flavobacteriaceae bacterium
GGTTTGGAGGTGATTTCAATAGCATTTGGAATATCATTATCCATTTTAACTAAAGACCCAGAAGAACCAATTCCTTTTGTCACTAAATAGTTATATGCCCTTTTTGGAAAACCATTAGCCGATTTGCTGTCTAAAAAATTAAAATTAACGGTGTGCTTATCTGTATTAACACCGTTTTTATTAAAGTTGTAAAAATGTATGTCAGATCCATTTTTAGTAACGCTCATTAAATAAAATTTGCCTTTAAAAGAAATACTTTCTACATCCACTTCTTTATTTAGTTTAAATTCCAACGTATGCATTTCTGCTTTTTTTGCTTGAAAGTCTAAATTAAGTATGCCATATTTTCTATTACTTTTATTTGTGAAATATATGCTATAACTACCATCGGCATTAATTTGATGGCCAATAAATGTTTTAAACGAATTAGGCAAACTTTCGGTTTCTATTTGAGATAAAACCTCAAATTTGCTGTTAAGTAATATCGCTTTGGTATTTTTATAATCTTCAACAAACAGCACCAATTCTCCCGTTTTTTCATTAGAAATGGCCAATGATTCTTTGTCGTTATAAAAAGTCGATTTATAACCAATTGGCAATTCTAGAACCTCATTTTGTGCAAAACCGACAATTACACTTAAACTGAATACAATGAATACTAATCTTTTCATTAAACTTAATTTGGAGTAAAAAATTAACTTAACTTATCTGCAAACCATTACCAACACTAGCATCATCTGGATTAACAAAAACCAATTTCCCTTCAGGGTTTTCGGTCATTAAAATCATACCTTGACTTTCTACACCTCGTAAAGCTCTTGGAGCTAAATTAACTAAAACCGTTACTTTTTTTCCAACGACTTCTTCGACTGTAAAACTTTCGGCAATACCAGAAACAATGGTACGAACATCAATACCTGTATCGACTTTTAAAACTAATAACTTTTTAGCTTTCGGCATTTTTTCAGCTTCCAAAATAGTTCCTACACGAATATCTAATTTTGTAAAGTCCTCAAAAGTAATCGTGTCTTTTTGAGGCTCAACAGTTTTATTGGCGGCCTCATTTGCTTTTTTGCTAGCTAAAAGTTTATCTATTTGAATTTGAATAGCTTCATCTTCAATTTTTGAAAACAAGAGTTCGGCTTTACCAATTTGGTGCCCTGAGGGAATTAATATGCTTTTTTCTGAAATATCTTTCCATGAGTTCTCGATACAATTCTCCGCTGTCGAATCACTCGAACTGACATTAAGAATTGCTTTTAATTTTGTAGATGTAAACGGCAAAAATGGTTCGCTTAAGGTTGCTAAAGCACTTGCTATTTGCAAGGCAACATACATAATGGTTTGTACACGAGATTCGTCAACTTTAATAACTTTCCATGGCTCTTCATCGGCTAAATACTTATTTCCTAAACGCGCTAAATTCATTAATTCTTGCTGAGATTCTCTAAAACGATAGCGCTCAATAGAACTCGCAATTATATTAGGATAAGTTTTAACGGCATCTAAAGTTTCTTGGTCTACTTGCGACAATTCGTTTGGGCTTGGTACAACACCGTCGTAATATTTATTGGTTAATACTACCACACGATTAATAAAATTTCCAAAAATAGCGACCAACTCATTATTATTTCTTGCTTGAAAATCTTTCCAAGTAAAATCGTTATCCTTGGCTTCGGGTGCATTGGCTGTTAAGGCGTAACGTAACACATCTTGCTGATTTGGAAAATCAATCAAATACTCTGGTAACCAAACCGCCCAATTTTTTGAGGTTGATAATTTGTTCCCTTCTAAATTTAAAAACTCGTTTGCTGGTACGTTTTCTGGTAAAATATAAGATCCTTCTGCTTTTAATACTACTGGAAAAATAATACAGTGAAACACGATGTTATCCTTACCAATAAAATGCACTAGTTTGGTATCCTTGTCTTTCCAATACGGTTCCCAATCTTTACCTACTCGTTTTGCCCATTCTTTGGTTGAAGATATGTAGCCAATAGGCGCATCAAACCAAACGTACAATACTTTGCCTTCAGCTCCTTCAACTGGTACAGGAATTCCCCAATCCAAATCTCTGGTTACAGCACGCGGGCGTAAACCATCATCAATCCACGATTTTACTTGCCCGTACACATTGGGTTTCCAATCTTTTTTATGACCTTCTAAAATCCATTCTTTTAAAAAAGCTTCGTGTTTATCTAAAGGCAAAAACCAATGCTTCGTTTGTTTTAAGGTAGGTATATTACCTGTAATTGCCGACTTAGGATTAATTAAGTCGGTTGCATTTAAACTGGTTCCACAGTTTTCACATTGGTCGCCATAAGCCTCTTCGTTTCCGCATTTAGGACAAGTTCCTGTTACAAAACGATCGGCTAAAAACTGATTGGCTTTTTCATCATACAACTGTTCTGAAATTTCCTCGATAAATTCGCCTTTATCGTATAAAGTTTTAAAAATTTCGGAAGCTGTTTCATGATGAATTTTTGCCGAAGTACGCGAATAATTATCAAAAGAAATTCCAAACTCTTCAAACGATTTTTTAATGATGGCGTGGTATTTATCAACAACATCTTGAGGCGTAACACCTTCTTTTTTAGCCTTAATAGTAATAGGCACGCCGTGTTCGTCACTTCCGCAGATGAAAGCAACATCATTTCCTGTTAATCTTAAATAACGTGCATAAATATCAGCTGGCACATAAACACCCGCCAAATGACCAATATGAATGGGGCCGTTTGTATAAGGCAAAGCCGCTGTAATCGTATATCTTTTTGGTTTATTCATCAATCTTAATTAAAATGTCATTGCAAGCAATATTGCGACGAATCAATCTCTTATTATCAAACTCAAAATAAACAGATTACTTCGTTTCTCTCGTAATGACGAGTCATTTTTAAGCTACAAAAGTACACATTTTGAAGGCTATTTAGAAAAAAAATGTACATTTACATTATGCTTGAATACCTACTTATTTTCTTTTAAATTTGACTAGAATAGAAAACATTACATTATGATATTTAAAAAACTAATTTTAATCCTTTTGTGCACTATAACAACTACAGCTTTTTCTCAAGATAAAACCACACAGCCACCCTATTTAAAAGCAGGCGACACCGTCGCTATTGTAGCACCTTCAGGGGCTTTAATAAATAAAGAAGATAAAATAGAACAAGCCAAAAACCTATTAAAAAGTTGGGGCTTACATGTTGTTGTTGGCGATAATGTTTTTAAAGTAAATAACCATTTTGCCGGTACCGATGATGAACGTTGTGAAGATTACCAAAAGGCCTTAGATGATCCAACCGTTAGCGCAATTTTATGTGCTAGAGGAGGTTACGGAACTGTTAGAATTTTAGATAAATTAGACTATTCTAAATTTAGAAATCACCCAAAATGGCTTATAGGCTATTCTGATATTACCGCATTGCATAACCAAATGCATAATGAAGGCTATCAAAGTATTCATGGATTAATGTGTACCAGTATGCAAGACGACTTAAGTGAAATTAAAGAAACCATTTCAACCTTTAAAGATGCTATTTTTGGTAATCCTTTAGCTTATACTTTAGAAGGTTCAGAGTATAATAGACCAGGAAAAGCTACTGGGGAATTAATAGGTGGTAATTTAACGCTATTACACACAATGTTGGGTTCTAAAACCAGTATGGACACCTCTGGAAAAATATTATTTATTGAAGAAGTTGGCGAATACAAATATCATATAGACCGTATGTTACAAAGCTTAAAACGTGCTGGCTATTTTGATAATTGTAAAGGTGTTATAATAGGAGACATTTCTAGAGTACGTAAAAATACAACTGATTGGGGCTCGTCTGTAGAGCAATTAATTGTAGATGCTCTTTCTGAATATGATTTCCCTATAGCATTTAATATGCATGCTGGTCATGAAGATGATAACAGATCGATGATATTAGGAAGAACAGTTGATTTAACGGTAGGTAAAGATAAATCTACGTTTGTTTTTGAGGAGTAAAACTACACTCCAAACTGCTTTAAGTGATGATCTAAATGTTTATAAAATAAATTATTCCATTCTTTAGACGATAATTTACCAAAAGAATATGATGGTTTGTTGTTAAAGTAGGTTGCACCTAAGCTTTGCGTTTTCTTAATATAATCTATTAATCGCTGTTTTTCTTGTTCGAAATTTTTAGCATCTAAAATCACAAATTCAGGTGCTGTTCTGCTATTTTGTTTATAAGGCTTTTCGCTAACAACATAAGGTTTTACAATAGCCTTAAGCATCCATTTTTTAAATGGGTTTGGTTTTACTTGTTTGGTTTCATAAATCATTTCGTAAGTCACATTACAATGTGCCAACATTTGATCAACACTCATTTTTCCCCATTGCGGTTTTGCGTAAGCATCTAACTTATTAATTCTGTCGATTACAGTATTCGTTTCTTTTAGGTCGAAAATATTTTTCATTTGAAAGGATATTAATGGCATAAAATATAGTACTCTAATATACAAACAAATGGTCTAAGTTAATATTTTAAGCTAAAACGACTTATTCAATTTTTCCAATTCGAGCTTCAAATCATCGACTGTGACTTCCTTAAAATCAAATTGCAAACTAGGCTTTGGTTGTGTTTTAGTTTCTACAATATCAAAATACAATTTTCCATTATCCTTTTTAACAGCAATCAAAACTATTTCTTCATCGTTTGGTACATTTTTAAAGTAAAATTCACCATTTAGTTTTCTACTTGGAATCACACCTGATAAAGACTTAAAAACCATGTTTACCGTAGTTCCTCGATAACCGTTTGTTTTTAGTAAATATTTGATATTATTTCTATTGTTTACATACCTATCGCAGTTTATCCAACCTAAATTAGAACTTCTTAAAATATAATTATTTACTTCGGTAACGCTTAAATTAGCATGATCTTTAGACGTTAATCTATCTTTAAAATTCATATTAACTATGGAGTCCTGAATAGGATCCGTACCAATAGGTATCGCATTATTATTTAAAACCCTCCCCATGGCATCATCTACTTGAAAAATAATGGGTAGCGAATATGGTACTGTAACCACTCTTCCTCGTTGTTTTCCTGGTTTCATTTTTGGCAATAATGAAATCACTCTGCTAGCCTCTCGCTCTAAATCAGGATGACTTGCTCTAGTTTGAATATTTGTGACTTCGCCATCTTTGTTAATTTTAAAAATAACATTAATTCTTTGACGTCCTCTTAAACCAAGATTTGTTATAATTTTAGGGTTAAAATTTCTTTGAACAAACTTACTAATAGCTTCAGACATACACCTTTTACCAGAGGCATTTGGCAAATTTTCACAACCTGGATATACTGGAATTTGCTCTATAACAGCAAATGGAACTTCAACATCTTCTTCAATGATTTCATTTTTAACTATTGGAATACCTTGTTTTTCGAGTGTCCAGTTTATGATTCCGTCTTTCCATTCGCCTGAAAAAAGTTGCATATTCTCCTTTTTAACCTTTGAAGGAAATGTAATTTCTATATAGGCGTCATCTTTAAGTTTTAAAATGGATTTGCTTTGTATCGCTTCAATATACAGCATACCTCCAGTTTCTAATAAATTCCCATTAGATGTGGTTGTCAAATTAGCTAATAAAATGTCTGAAAGTTTATAAAATTCGGTAACATTCAATGCTAACCTACCTGCTATTTCACGATTATCTGTAGTTATAAATGAATTTCCTTTTATAATTAACTTAGTGCCTTCTTTACAAATTAAGGTAGTATCCTTTTTAGAAGAAATAGTAAATATTTGAGCTAATTTTTTAGGAATTTCAACCTCATCTGTTACTTCGTCAGCTAGTTCAATTTTACTAGATTTAGTCCGTTCTTCAAGCTTTGCTTTTTCTGTTTTTAAAGTGTCTTTAATCGCCGTTGAGTCTTTTAAAACAGGTTCTAAAAACACCGAATCTAAAACTATTTTAGTGGTTGTACTTCTATTTGGTTGCGCTTCGGGTTTTGTATTGGTGTTCGTTTTTAAATTAATATAAATCAATGCCAAAACTGTTAAAACAATCACCGAAATCCCTAGATACTTAAACCCGATATTTCTAACATAAATTTGTTTTGCTTTTTTAATTTCGGTCTTTGTCGTTTTCCGTTTTAAGCCTTCTAAAAAAACCGTATGGTCGTCATACAAACTATTAAATTCGGCGTCTGTTTTTAATCTATTTTCAAAGTCTTGCAGTTCGTTTTTTGATAATTCATTATTTAAATAGCTATTTATTAACTCTATATGTTGGATGTATTGTTCCATGGTTTTCTGAATTAAGATTGTTCAATGTTAGTTGTTTGATAGATGTCTTTTGCTTTGGTTAAACACTTATACTTCTGGTTTTTTGCGATCTTTTCAGATTTAAGATTCATCACATTGGCGATCTCTTTAAAAGACATTGCTTTGTGATAAAACAGTTGTAAAAGTTGTTGACATCGCTCTCCTAATTCGAGAAAGGCACGTTCGGCACACTGGTACTTCTTTTCCTCTAAAACACTATGAAAATAGTCTATTTCGGTGTCGCTAAAATTTTTTAGCTCCTCTTTTGAAAACTTCTTTTGGGTATCTTTCCAAATAAATCGAGATACTGAATATAGATAGGTGTAAAATGAAGATGTAAGTTTAAAATCTGATTTCTCAAGATTTCTATTTAGTATAATTAAGGCTTCTTGAAACACATCTGAAGCATCGTGTTTTTGTCCGCCTTTTGATACAATTAAAGCTTCAATTTTTGGATATAAACCATATAATTTACTGAAAGCTTTTTCGCGTTGACCTTCTTTAAAAAGTTCTAGAATTTTTTTGTCGTTCATAAAACTAGTTTCTTACTTAATGGTCAAACTACGAAAAGGTCTCCTTTTTTATTAAAAAAATTTAAACAGATAGATTATTTAAAAGAGATGCTTCCTTTCGTTGGAATTTTAAAACCCACGCTCCTTCTGTAGCTGCTCATAAGCCTTTTGTACTTGCCTAAACTTTTCTTCAGCACCTTTTTGGTGTTCTTTTCCTAAGTGAAGCACTTTGTCGGGATGATATTTTTTTGCCATCGCTCTGTAGGCTTTTTTAATATCATCATTGGTGGCAGATTTATCAATCTTCAGTATTTTATAAGCATTATCAGTACTTTCATAAAACATAGCTTTTATACTTTCGTAATCACTATGATTAATGCCTAAATAGCCAGCAATGGTATAAATTTGAGCAACCTCATCTTCAGTTACCATACCATCAGCTTTCGCTATTCCAAATAAAAAATGGATGAGTTGTAAACGTGATGCATGTTGCATCATTTGCCTAATCTGCAAACATACTTGCCTAGTTGAAATATTTTGTTGTTTATTAATTTCTTTAAACAGCCTAAACGCTTGATTGGCGCGTTCTTTACCATACATACCAACAAATTGCTGACGCACAAAATCTAATTCCCGCCGGTCTTGTTTACCGTCTGCTTTTATAACTATAGAGGCTAATATAAGTAAGCTTACCTCAAAATCTCCTGGCTTTGTTTGTGATCGTGTTTGCTGCCCATATGTGGTGCTCATATTGCTCCTAGACATCCCATCAACAATACTTCCTAATGCCAATCCTAAAATAGCTCCAATATAGCCACCAAATGACCATCCTAATGCAGCTCCTATCCATTTTGAAAAACTCATGTAAGTATCAATTTTATTTATCGTCAAATATAATATTTGTTAGTTGATTGCCTGTCTGTTTTGTTACACAATTGATATATTTGCAATCAGATTTAGTTAATTTTTAAAATTTAAAATATGTATCCAGCAGAATTAGTAAAACCAATGCGCGAAGATTTAACCAAAGTTGGTTTTGAAGAATTACATACTGCCGAAGCTGTAGATGCAGCTTTAGCCAAAGAAGGAACCACCTTAGTGGTTGTAAATTCAGTTTGTGGTTGTGCAGCAGCCAATGCACGTCCAGGAGCAAGAATGAGTTTGCAAAACGTAAAAAAACCAGAACATATAGTTACTGTTTTTGCAGGAGTTGATAAAGAAGCTGTTGATAAAGCAAGACAACATATGGTTCCATTTCCTCCTAGTTCACCAAGTATTGCGTTATTTAAAGATGGCGAATTAGTGCACATGTTAGAGCGTCACCATATAGAAGGAAGACCTGCTGAAATTATTGCAGAAAACCTTATGGATGCCTACAACGAATATTGCTAAAAACATTTAAAAGTATAAAGTTTTAGACTGAAAAAGAAAACCCACGATTTTATCGTGGTTTTTTTATTTATTTTTGAGCCATGTTAAAAGTACTATCATATCCATTAACAGTTATTTACTATCTGTGCTTTTTATTAACGTTAGTTATATTTCACCCTATACAATGGTTTTGTTTTAATGTTTTTGGGTATCAAGCTCATAAAAAAAGTGTTGATGCCTTGCAGTTTTGCTTAATGCGTTGTGCTAATATTTTAGGCACTCGCTTTACGTTTACAAATCCTTATGTCATTGATAGCGATCAGCCCTTAATTATCGTTGCTAATCATCAAAGTTTTCACGATATATATCCGCTTACTTGGTATATGCGTAAATACCATCCTAAATTTATTAGTAAAATAGAATTAGGAAAAGGTATCCCTAGTGTATCTTATAATTTACGTCATGGTGGCGCAGCTTTAATCGATAGAAAAAATCCAAGACAGTCATTACCAGCACTTATGAAATTTGGCGACTATATTGAAACTAATAAACGAAGTGCCGTTATTTTCCCAGAAGGCACACGAAGTAAAAATGGGGTTCCAAAATCGTTTCAAACCAAAGGATTAGAAATTTTATTTAAAAAAATACCTTCTGCGCTAGTTGTTCCTATTTCAATAAATAACTCCTGGAAGATGTTTCGTTACGGCAAGTTTCCAATGGGTTTAGGCAATCATCTTACATTTACCGTTCATAAGCCCTTAAAAGTTAGTACCTTTACCAATAAAGAAGAGCTTATTAATACAATAGAAGCTACTATAAAAAAGAATATACAACCATAAATAATATATATGTCATTAAAAAATGTTCGTTTAGAAGTCATGCAGTTTTTGGAAAAAGATGTCGATTCCTTAATTGAAAAATACTTAATTCCAATTGATAAAATATGGCAACCCACAGATTTTCTACCAAACTCAGAAGGACAAACCTTTTTTGAAGATGTTAAGGAAATTAGAGAATTGTCAAAAGAGTTACCCTATGATTTTTGGGTGGTTTTGGTTGGTGATATGATTACCGAAGAAGCCTTACCAACCTATGAATCTTGGTTAATGGATGTTGAGGGCGTAAATCAAATGAATGGTAATAATGGTTGGTCTAAATGGATACGCCATTGGACCGCCGAAGAAAACAGACATGGCGATGTTTTAAACAAATACTTATACTTATCGGGGCGTGTAAATATGCGAGAAATTGAAATAACCACACAGCACCTTATTGCAGATGGCTTTGATATTGGTACCGATAGAGATCCTTATAAAAACTTTGTATATACCAGTTTTCAAGAATTAGCCACCTATATTTCTCATAATCGAGTTGCTAAAATTGCTAAAAAAAGTGGCAATAAACAATTAGGTAAAATGTGTCAAATTATCTCTGGTGACGAAATGAGACATCATCATGCCTATTCAGAATTTGTTGATCGTATTTTTAAAGTCGATCCTAGCCAAATGATGATGGCTTTTCATTATATGATGAAACAAAAAATAACCATGCCAGCTCACTTTTTAAGAGAATCTGGAGATAAAATAAGCACAGCATTTGAAGAGTTTTCAAATACAGCACAACGTATTGGGGTTTACACATCGCGAGATTATGTAGAAATTTTACAAAAACTCATTGCCCGATGGGAAATTGATAAAATTACAAATCTTACTGATGAAGCTGAAAAAGCCAGAGATTACCTCATGAAGCTACCAGAGCGTATGCTACGATTGGCAGATAGAATGAAAATACCCGAAAATTCATTTCAATTTAAATGGGTTGAACCAGCAGTTATTAAATAAATTCATATTAAAAATTCCTTTCCAAGCCGAAAGGAATTTTTATTTTAGCCCGTTATGAGTTCAGCAGAAACATTAAAAAAAGAATATATTGGCCGAATTAATTTAGCGTTAAATTTCATTGACGATCATCTTGATTCAGATAAATTATCTTTAGAAACCGTTTCAAAGATTGCTTTATATTCTCCTTTTCATTTTCATAGAATTTTTAAAGTTATTATTGGAGAAACTCTAAATTTATATATAATTAGACGGCGCATTGAAAAAGCAGCATCAGTGTTAATGCATAAAAAAGATGTAACCGTAACCGAACTTTCCCTTCAATTTGGTTTCAATAGTAATTCTTCCTTTACTAGAACTTTTAAAAAATTTTATGGTATAAGTCCAACCGATTTTAAAAAACAAAATACCAATATATATAGCAAGATACGTCAAGTTGAAAGCAAGAATGGACAAGAAAACTTAATTTTTGAAAAATACATTTGCAACATTAATAACCTTTTAAATTGGATTAAAATGAATGCAAACATCGAAATTAAAGAGACACCAGAATTACACCTTGCCAGTATAACGCATATTGGAATTAACGGTATTGAAAATGCTTTTGAAAGATTAATAAAATGGGCAACTCCTAAAGGACTCATGGAAGATCCTGAAACAAAAATGGCTAGGATTTTTTACGACAGCTTTAAAATTACAGACCCAAGCAAAGTACGAATGAGCATTTCGCTACTAACAAATAGTAATTTTGTTACTAAAGGAGAAATACATAAAACAACTATTAAAAAAGGGAAACATATTGTTGGCCATTTTGAAATTGTTGTTGATGACTTTGAAAAAGCGTGGAGCACTCTTTTTGTATGGATGCATAATAATGGTTATAAAAAATCAGAGGAAAACCCATTTGAAATATATCATAATGATTTTCGCCAACATCCAGAAAATAAATGTATTGTAGATTTATACATTCCTATTAAATAAATTCACATAAAAATTCCTTTCCAAACCGAAAGGAATTTTTACTTTTATCCTATTATGACTTCACAAGAACAGATTACCAAAACCATTGCATTTGTTAAAGAACAATTATCCGATGCAGAAGGAGGTCATGACTGGTTTCATATAGAACGTGTGTATAACAATGCTATACTTATTTCTAAAAATGAGTCGGTTGACACTTTTATTGTTGCTCTTGGAGCCTTACTACATGATATAGCCGATAGTAAATTTCATAATGGCGATGAAACCGTTGGTCCCAAAATAGCACGAGAATTTTTATTTAAATTAAATGTTGATTCCACCGCTATAGAACACGTTATCAAAATTATTGAAAACATTTCATTTAAAGGTGGTAACGAGGCACAGCAATTTAACTCCCCAGAATTAAGTGTTGTTCAAGATGCCGATAGATTGGATGCATTAGGAGCCATTGGTATTGCCCGTTGTTTTAATTATGGCGGCTTTAAAAACAGACCGCTTTACAACCCAGAGATTAAGCCTAACCTTAATATGAGTAAAGAGGAATATAAGGCTTCAACAGCACCTACCATTAACCATTTTTACGAGAAATTACTCTTATTAAAAGATAAAATGAATACGCAAACTGGATATAAAATAGCTTTAGAAAGACACCAATATATGGAAGGCTTTTTAAAGCAATTTTATAAAGAATGGAACGGACTTAATTAAACAAGTGATGTCTGTTCAATAATCTTTTTAATTTCCTTTCTGTAGTTAGAGGCACTTTTTCCAGTTATCTCATTAAACTGTTTGTTAAAATGCGAAAAGTTATTAAATCCACATTCGTAACAAATATCTGCAATGCTTAACTGACTTTCATTTAACAATTTAGTTGCATGTACCACTCTATATTCATTTACAATCTCGGTAAACGTTTTGCCAGTAGCTTTTTTAAAGAATCTGCAAAATGCTGGCACAGTCATGCTTACTTTATCTGCAACCTCCTCTAAACTAATGTGGCGCTGAAAGTTATTGTTTACAAACTTAAAGATAACATCAATTTTAGAGCTGTCTTGCGGTTTTGTCTCAAATGCAAATCCATCTGCATTTAATAAAGTATAATCTTCAGATTTTGCTAAGTCATTTAAAACTTCAAGAAGCATTAAAATTCTTTCAAAACCCTCTAAATCTGGTAAACTTTCAATTTTGGGTCCAACTATTTTTTTTGCTTCAGGCCTATAAAGAATGCCTTTTTTGGCACGCTCAAACAAATTAGCTATGCCATTCATTTCAGGTGCATTAAAAAATCCTTCACCTAAAAAATCAGATTTAAACTGTACTACTGTTTCTGTACCATTTGCGGTTAATCTATCGGTAAACCCATTATGTGGCAGATTAGATCCTAATAATATAAGTTGACTATTGTTGAAATATGAAAGATGATTTCCTATGTGTCTTTTTCCTTTTCCCTTATTAACATATACCAGTTCTAGCTCTGGATGAAAATGCCAGAAGGCATAGTTATTTTCCCTCTTTTCGGTATGTTGTTTAATTAATAAAGAACTACCAAAGCTTGGGCTTACTTTTTCAAATGTAGGTTTTTTATTAGTCATGTTTCTTTTTGCTACAAATTTACGACATAATTTTTTTAAATAGTATATATAATTAACAAAAATGTATGCTATTTTATCTTAACAATTTGTTAACCATATATTTATAGTTAAAATAACACATAAATCGACCAAAATTGATGTTTTTTAACTTGCTAATGCATTATACATTTGTCATGTTGAACGTTAAAAAAACCAAATCATGAAAAAAGTAATTAAAAAAAGTATTTTAATGGGAGTTATGTTAACTACCCTATTAAGCAACGCAACAAATGAAGGTTCTTCTTTTATTCCTAAAAAAGAAAAAGATATTGCAAGAACAATGGTAACCATTAATAATGTTAGAGAAGGGCAAAAACTGGTAATTAAAGATTTAAACGGTTTTGTATTATATAAAGAACTTATAGAGGAAACTGGTATTTATTCTAAAACATTTGATTTAACTGAGTTGCCAGATGGTGATTATGTCTTTGAATTAGATAAAGATTTAGAGATAAAAACAATTCCTTTTAGTGTGTCATCAAACAAAGTAATCTTTGATAAAGAAAAAGAAACAACCATTTACAAACCCTATGTAAAATTAAAGGACAATTATATTTACATTAATAAATTGGCTTTAGACGAAGCTCCTTTAGAAGTAAAAATTTATTATTCTGGTAATGATACTGGACATAAAGAATTAATATATTCTGAAACTATTAAAAACACTAAATCCATTGGAAAAGCCTATAGACTTTTAAAAAGTGTCCATGGCAATTATAATGTAGAACTAAGTTCAGACAACAGAACCTATCAAGAATCATTTAACCTATAACTATTATTAATTTGTTGAATCAAAAAGGTGTACTAAATAGTACACCTTTTTTTTGAATATTTCTTTTGTACAGAACCAATTATAGGTACTTACAAAAGTATTTATACACAAACATTATTTTATTAATGTGTTGCTATTAAAAAAAGAAATCATCTATAATTTATGAGATTACCATAAAAGTAGATTTCAAAATAGACTTAAGAATATATATTAATTTAACCACGATATATTCTATATTAACTTAACATTAAATTAACATAGGACAAAGCGGTAAAATAGCATATAAATTAGCCAAAATTGATGTTTTATACCAGAGTCATCCACTATAAATTTGTACCTGTAATTATTACAAAAAACCAAATCATGAAAAATAGAAAAACAATAATTAAAAAAAGTATAGTAGCTGGATTAATGCTAACAGCATTAGTTGGCCATGCAAATGATATTAATACTAATCCTATTAACAACATCAATAAAACGGTCATTACTTTAAATAATGTTAAAGAAGGAAACCAATTATTGATTAAAGATCTTAATGGTATTGTTATTTACAAAGAAGCAATTAAAAATACAGGAACATACTCTAAAGGTTTTGATTTAACCGCACTTCCAACAGGAGATTATTTCTTTGAACTAGAAAAAGATATTGAAATTAAATCAATTCCATTTAAAGTTGAAGAAAAAAAGGTGATCATTAATAGTAATGAAACTACCATTTATAAGCCTTATGTAGCAACAAAAGGTAAAAGTGTGTATGTAACTAAATTGGCTTTAAATAAAGAGCCCTTAAGTGTAAAAATTTACTCAGAGGATGGTATTTTACTTCATTCTGAAACTATTAACGATAAAAAAACAATTGAAAAAGCTTATAAGCTTGCATTACATGGAGACTATAAAATGGTACTTTCATCTAATGGGAGAGAATATTCAAAATACATCTCAATTTAATAGTTTTGATGTGATATATTTAGTTTAGTTTAGTTTGTTAAAAAGGTGAGTTTCATAAATGGCTCACCTTTTTTAATTTAAATATTGGATATTTAGGTTAAAATAGAATAGAATAGCGTCAATATAGATGTTTTAATGCAACACTAAGCCCCTTATCTTTGTATAAGAATTTTGAATTTACAAAAGTTCACATCACGATATATGATGTATTATTTAGTTTAGTTTAGTTTGTTAAAAAAGAGAGTACCAAGGTACTCTCTTTTTAGTTTAAACTTTATTATTTACTTTCCTGGAAAGTCAGCTTTTCGCTTTTCTAAAAAGGCAGTAGTTCCTTCAACAAAATCTTCAGTTCCAAAACAATTGCCAAACTCTTTTATTTCAATATCAAAACCATTAATTCCATCTATATAGTTAGCGTTTATTGCCCTAATTGCTGCACTAATTGCAACTGATGAGTTGTTAGTAATTTTACTTGCCAGCTTTGTACATAACGGTATTAATTCTTCTTGAGTTGTTACATGATTAACTAACCCATACGTTAATGCTTGATTAGCATCAATCATTCCTGCGGTCATAATCATTTCCATAGCACGACCTTTCCCCACTAAATTTGGTAAACGTTGTGTGCCGCCATAACCAGGAATTACACCAAGTGATACTTCAGGCAGTCCCATTTTTGCATTATCACTAGCTACCCTAAAATGGCAAGCCATAGCTAATTCTAGTCCGCCTCCAAGGGCAAAACCATTCACAGCAGCTATAACAGGCTTAGATAGGTTTTCAACAAAATCAAATAATATGTCATGACCTTTAGCCGACAATTTCTTTCCTTCTTTCACATCAAAATCTGCAAACTCACTAATATCTGCTCCTGCTACAAAGGCTTTTTCTCCACTTCCTGTTACAATAATAACCTTTACCTCACTATCTTCTTCTGCAGCTTTAAACGCTTTATGTAATTCTTTAATAGTCTCCTTATTTAAAGCGTTTAGCTTTTTAGGTCGATTAATAATTATTGTGTTTATACTATTGGTAACTTTTGATATAATATTATTATAACTCATGATAATTTATGTTTGTTTTTAAAAATTTAGTTCTCAACACATTTATTATTCGTTTTCTTTAGGTAGTATTACTTTAAAACTGGTTCCTATGTTGGGTTCAGATTTAAAAGAAATAGTTCCTTTGTGCATTTCAACAATGTTTTTAACCATAGCAAGCCCCAGCCCCATACCACTTGATTTTGTTGTAAATTTAGGCTCAAATACCTTATGCTTATTCTCTTCGGAAACACCAGAACCGTTATCTGAGACTGTAATTACAACATCATCATTTTGAGACTGAACACTTACAACTATTTCTGGGTCTTTAGTATCTGGAATGGCCTGAATGGCATTTTTAACCAAATTGGTTACAACTCTAATAAGTTGTGTTCTATCAAACTTAGCTATAATTTCATCGGTATTTGAACTAAAAAAAATATAATCTTCGTTAAAAATGTCTAAAGCCAATTTTACTGTTTTAATCACATTAAGTGTTTCGCTTTGTTGCGCTGGCATTTTTGCAAAACTTGAAAAAGCTGAAGCTATAGAACTCATAGTATCAATTTGCTGAATCAATGTTTTACTGTATTCATCTACTTTTTTGTAAATATCTGTATCTGAAGGATCAAATTTTCTTTGGAAATTTTGAACGGTTAAACGCATAGGAGTCAATGGGTTTTTAATTTCATGCGCTACTTGTTTTGCCATTTCTCTCCAAGCTTGCTCACGTTCGCCAGTAGCTAATTTTACAGCGCTTTCCTCAAGTTCATCAATCATGCTATTGTATGAGTTAACTAAAATTGAAATTTCATCGCTAGCATCTTCAATTTCAATTTTTTGATTACGCTTTTCTAAACGCGTAGTATTAATTTTTTCACTAATCGTTTTTAATGATTTTGTAATATACTTTGATAACCAAAAAGCAATGGCTACAGCAATGAGCATTACAAAAGAATAGGCAATAAACAACCGTATTAAAAATTCGTTTAATTCATTAGACAAAAAATTATCATTCTCTAAAAAAGGGAGATTTAATATGGCTATGGGTTTAAACTTTTGATCTGTTATGTATGAATATGATGACTGAAATGTCTCTCCGTTTTCTTTACTTTTTTCAATAAACCGGTGATCTGCTTTATTAGAAAGTTCGTTTAAAATCTCTGGACGCATACATATTTGTAAAGTATCCAATGTAAGTGTCGCTCTTGATGTTTTTAAAAGAGAGCCATCTAAATCATAAATGTTTAATTGAAGCGAATGAACTTCTGCAATTTTATAAATTTCGTCTTTAAATATTAATGGAATTTTTTCAGTAGTAACTGGATACGATGTTTCTCTTAAAACATAGTTAATATGCCTTTGTATGGCTATTTCTTTACGTTCTAAACGCTTTTTATGATAATCTTCTGTTTCTCCTTTATATTGATATATAGCAACACCCGCAATAAGAATGGAGGCTAAAAGCACCAAAATGATCATCCCTAAAAAAATACGTGTACGTAGCGATAACTTTTTTAACTTCATGCTTTAAAATGTAAAGAGTATTAAATATAGCAATAATCAAACCAATATTATCACGCATCAGGATTTTTAGATCTAATATTCTTATAAAGTTTAAAGCCTAACATAATAAGAACTCCCAGTAAAATAAGACCAATAAGTCCGTATATCCAGTTAATCGCATTTTTTAAAATAACCAAAAAAACCACTGCGAATAAAATAAAAGTAGCACCTTCATTCCAAATACGCATAAAACTAGATGTTTTTTTAACCTCATCATTTTGTAACTGTTTAAAGTATTGATGGGTTTTTAGGTGATATATTATAAGAAGAAGAACAAATGCTAATTTAACATGCATCCAGGGCTGTTGTAACCAATATGGTTGTAAAATAAGTAACCAAATAGCAAAAATACTTGCTAAAATAGCTGAAGGCCATGTAATAATATACCACAACCGTTTAGCCATGAGTTTAAGCTGTTTTCCTAAAATTTCCTTCTCTGGAGATGGTTTATAAAATGATTCTATTTGATACACAAACAATCTGGGAATGTAAAATAAGCCAGCAAACCATGTAATAACAAATATGAGGTGAAACGATTTTATGTAATTATAAAACTCCATAGTCTCAGTTTTTATAATATAAATTAGTCCTTATTGATTAACTCTTTTCTAACTTCTTTATTTAAAAAATAGGCTGTCACAGCTGTAGATAACACATCTGAAATTGGGAATGACAACCAAACACCTAACTCTCCATAAAACTTTGGTAAAATTAAAATTAACGGAATAAAAAAGAGTCCTTGACGCAACAATGTTAAAAGTAGTGCTGGTATAGCTTTGCCTATAGCTTGAAAATAGGCAGCCCCTATAAGCTGAATTGCGATAATAGGAGTTGCAGCAAAAACCCAACGCATATCATTTGGTGTTTTACTTACAACAGCGATATCAGACGTAAACATCCTAGTTATTTCTTCGGGAAAAACCATTAATAAAATAAACATTAGTGTAGCCATAATCATGGCGTATTTAATGGCGATATTAATTGCGTGCCTGACTCTTGTATAATTCTGAGCTCCATAATTAAATCCTGCAATGGGTAAAAAACCTTGCGTAAGTCCCAAAATAGGAAACATTGCAAACATGAGCATTCTTGCTACAATAGCATAGGATGTTACTGAGATTTCCCCGCCTAAATCAAATAAAATATTATTCATAAATAAATAGGTAATACTCACTACGGCTTGTCTAGATAACGTTACAAATCCAAGCGATCCTATTTCTGATACGATAGACTTATTTAATCCAAAATGTGAAAGATCTATTTTTAATTCAGAATATTTTGATAGGAAAAACCAGAGAATAAATACAAGACAAAGTACATACGAAATAGTTGTTGCCCAAGCAGCACCTTCCATTCCAAAGTCTAATACATTAATTAAAATATAGTCCAGAAGCAAGTTACCAACAGACGGAATCATCATAGCATACATGGCAAACTTGGGTTTGCCTTCGGCTCTAATCACCGTATTCCCCATCATACAAAGTGCCAAAAATGGCACACCATAAAGTACAATAGTATAATAAATTTTAGCAGGATTGAAAATAGCCCCTTTACCTCCAAAAGATAAAATAATACTGTCTTTAAAAGACAAACCAATAGCCACTAATATTATTGTTAGCAATAACGTAAGGGTTATTTGATTACCAAAAGTTTTTAATGCTTTTTCATTGTTACTGGCCCCTAAAGCCCGAGAGATAATTGATGATCCTCCAATTCCAATTGACATCCCTAACGCAGCAATAAAAAAGGAGACAGGTAGCACAACGTTAATGGCTGCGATAGCAATAGAACCTATCCAATTTCCAACAAAAATAGTATCTACTAAAATATTTAGCGACATCACTAAAATCCCTATAGAAGCAGGAACAGCTTGCTTAATAAGTAGTTTACTGATTGGTTGAGACCCCAAGTCTTGGGAAGATATTTTTGCCATTTATTATATTTGGTTTAAACCCAGTTAGTAATCCATTTTGATACTAATGATACCCATTCGGCATCATCGTTTAAGCAAGGAATCGTGGTAAACTCCTTACCTCCCATTTCATGAAAGATTTCTTGTCCTTCCATAGCTATTTCCTCTAAAGTTTCCAAACAATCACTTACAAAAGCAGGGGTTACAATAGCCATATTTTTTATGCCCTGTTTTCCTAAACGCTCTATGGTCCTATCTGTATACGGTTGCAACCAAGGATCAAAACCAAGTCGAGATTGAAACGACGTAGAAAACGTTCCTTCTTCTAATTTTAAGGTTTCACCAACTAATCTAGTGACCTCATAACATTGATGTCTATAGCAGAATTCATGAGCTTTTGAAGGTGTTGAACAGCAACTTCCATCTATTTTACAATGCGATTTAGTGATATCACTTTTTCTAATATGTCGTTCAGGAACTCCGTGATAGGAAAACAACAGATGTTCATAGGTTTTCCCTTCTAAATGTTTTTTTATAGAGTTTGAAAGTACTTTGATGTAATCTGGGTTATTATAAAAAGCAGGCAGTGATTCTATTTTTAAATTGGGAAACTGTGCTTTTTGAATCTCATCTGCCAACACAACAATAGTCTCAGTAGTTGCCATTGCAAATTGCGGATATAATGGAATCAACAATACCTCATCAACACCTTTATCTACCAAATCTTGAAGCCCTTTTTTAATAGACATACTTCCGTAACGCATAGCTAAACCAACTGGAACCTCCACTTGTTTTTCAACTTTTTCTTGTAATCGTTCTGATAACACAATTAGCGGAGAACCTTCTTCCCACCAAATCTTTTTGTAGGCAGCAGCCGAAGCTTTAGGGCGCGTTTTTAGTATAATGCCTTTAACAAGTAATGTCCTTGCCCAAAGTGGTAGGTCTATTACGCGCTCATCCATTAAAAATTCACCTAAATAGTTCTTAACATCTTTTGGTTCTGGACTATCTGGAGAACCAAGGTTTACTAATAAAACACCCTTTTTCATTAACAATTTTATTTCTTATTACGAAGATAACGCCATTACGTGTTATTTGAATTATTCTTTATTCCTTTTTAAAAAAAATTAACCTTTAGTTCCTTCTATTTTTCGTTGATGGTATAATTTAGGTCGTTCTTCATTATAATCACAATCTTGAAAAATTCCGCAAGACACATTAGAACGCACTAAAGATTTAGAATTTACGCGTTTGGATAATGCCTCGATTTCTGGAGTTAAATATTTCATTTTTTAATTAATTTAAAGACATAATATATTTCTTTGGTGTTGTACCATACTTCTTTTTAAACGCCGCAATAAAATGACTAGACGTGCTGTAGCCAACTCTAAGACCAACTTCATTAACATTATTATCACCAGACTCTAACAACTTTCTGGCTACTTCCATTTTATAATCAAATAAAAAACTAAAAACCGAGTCTCCGTAAATTTGTTTAAAGCCGTCTTTTAATTTTTTTAAACTCAAACCAATTTCATCAGCCAATTCTTGTAAACTTGGAGGTTCTGCCATTCTGGAAATAATAATATCTTTAGCTTTCTTTATTTTAGTTACATTGGTTTCATCAACTAAAAAAGGACACTGTTCAATATTATAAGTATCTTCATTTCTGTTAAAATACAAGCTTAAAATTTCATAAGCTTTTCCTTTAAAATATAATTGTTTTATAGATTGATTAAGGTTATAATTAATTAATTGATTTAAAACAATAGCCATAGAAGGCGATATTTCTCCATCCTTATAATATTTTTTCTCTTTATTATCCTCATTTAAAAACGAAATATAATTTGCTTCTAAAGAAAATAAGGAGTGAAACTTTTTAATGGAAATTAAAACAGAAACAATCCATGAGTTTGGATTTATATCAAGATTAATAGGTAAGTTTTTTTTGGGGTTATAAAGTAACAACGAATTTTCTTCAAGTATGTTTAAAATATATGCACCTTCATTAAAGACAAACTTACTTAAACCTTTTAAACAAAAATGAAATTGGATAAAATTATTTTGAACGCTTCGCTCTAAATTTATAAGACTCTCCTCATCATTTTTATAGGCTAAAACAAAAAAATCATCATCAACTGCCGTTTCCTCAAAATACCCTTTAGCGACATTTTTTTTGCTATTTTTGCCTTGTAATGGATTGCTATTATTTGGATTCATTCTAAATTAAGGTATAAAAAGCCCGTTATTTGCCCCCAAAAATATGATAAATATCATTTACTCGTTAAAAAAACAGTCAAAAACCTCAAATCGACACTAAAAGTTCTTTTGGCGTTGTTTTTTTTCATTTGAGGAACATACATTTGTTCAAAAAAATTGAAAGCTATTTATGCGTCAATATAATGTTTCTAAAAGTAGTTCATTTTATGCCATTGGTTTAAGCTATAAAAAAGCCGATGCAGACATAAGAGGACACTTTAGTTTAGATGAAAATTCAAGGATAAACTTACTCAATCAAGCTAAAGAAGACGGTATTGAAAGTTTAGTTGTTACCTCTACTTGTAATAGAACTGAAATTTATGGGTTTGCTCAACATCCCTTTCAACTCATCAAATTATTATGCGATAACACAAAGGGAACTGTAGAAGAGTTTCAAGAAGTAGCATACATTTATAAAAATCAAGAGGCTATCTCTCATTTATTTCGTGTTGGTTCTGGTTTAGATAGTCAAATTTTAGGTGATTTTGAAATAATAAGTCAAATAAAAAAGAGTGCTATTATTTCAAAAAAAATGGATTTACTCAATCCGTTTATAGAACGACTAGTTAATGCAGTTATTCAGGCCAGCAAACGTATTAAAACTGAAACAGACATCTCCTCTGGAGCTACATCAGTGTCTTTTGCTTCTGTACAATATATATTTCATTCCGTTGAAGACGTATCTCACAAAAACATCCTTCTTTTTGGTACGGGAAAAATTGGAAGAAACACTTGCGAAAACCTAGTTAAACACACTAAAAATGAGCGTATTACACTCATTAACAGGACTAAAAATACAGCAGAAAATATTGCTGGAAAATTTAACTTAGTTGTTAAGGATTATACCAATTTACAAGAGGAAATTAGCAACTCAGATATTTTAATTGTCGCTACGGGTGCCCAACGACCTACCATAGATAAGCATCTTATTCAGTCCGATAAACCATTATTAATTTTAGATTTATCGATTCCTAAAAACGTGCATGACAACGTTGAAGATTTACCTAATGTAATGCTGGTCCATTTAGATGATTTGTCTAAAATCACAGATGAAACTCAAGAAAAAAGAAAAGAGCATATTCCTCTAGCTGAAACCATTATTGAAGAGGTAAAAAAAGAGTTTAATGACTGGTTAGAAACCAGAAAATTTGCGCCCACCATTAAAGCGTTAAAAAATAAGTTAATCGACTTTAAAAATGCTGAATTAGAATTACAACGCAAAAAAAATGCTGATTTTAATGAAGAACAAGCCGAATTAATTAGCAACAATATTATTCAAAAAATAACTAACCACTTTGCTCATCACTTAAAGGACGATAATATCTCTACAGATGATAGCCTTGAGCTTATAAAGAAAGTGTTTCAATTAGAAACTTTAATCGATGTCTGAAATCATACGAATTGGCACGCGCGATAGTGAATTAGCATTATGGCAGGCTAAAACTGTACAACAACAACTTGAAAATTTAGGCTACAAAACAACATTAGTTCCTGTTAAATCAACCGGAGATTTAGTCCTTGACAAACCGTTATACGAACTAGGAATTACTGGCATTTTTACCAGAACCCTAGATATTGCTATGTTGAACGAAGATATTGATATCGCCGTTCATTCGCTTAAAGATGTACCAACCATTTTACCAAAAGGCATTATTCAAGCCGCCGTTATAAAAAGAGGTAATATTAATGATACTTTAGTTTTTAAAAATAACGAAGAGTTTTTATCTCAGAAAGAGGCCGTTATTGCAACAGGAAGCTTGCGCAGACGTGCACAATGGCTTAACCGATTTCCAACACACACCATTGTTGATTTACGTGGAAACGTAAACTCGCGTATGCAAAAACTAAAAGACAATGAAAATTGGAATGGAGCTATTTTTGCTGCTGCTGGTTTGGGCAGAATTGGTATCCGGCCAGAGGAAGCCATTAACTTAGATTGGATGATTCCTGCTCCTGCACAAGGCGCTGTAATGATAACAGCTCTTAAGGAAAACGAATACGCAGTAAATGCCTGTGCCGAATTAAACCATGAAGAAACCGAGATTTGTACCACTATAGAGCGTGAGTTTTTAAATCGCTTAGAAGGCGGATGTACAGCCCCTATTGGTGCTTTGGCTAAAATTAAAAACGAAGAAGTTTCTTTTAAAGGTGTTTTATTAAGTAAAGATGGCTCTAAAAAAATTGAAGTGACTCGCGTTGAAAAATTAGGTTCTCATCACACCATAGCAAAATTCTGTGCCGATTATATTATAGAACGTGGTGGCAAACGCTTAATGGATGAATTGCTGAGGACTGATAAAAAAACCATGGTCTATTCTACAAAAACATTAACCGAAGATCAAAGGCATTTATTAAACCATAAAATATCTGTAAAAAGTGCAGACTTCATTAAAGTAAGTATTAACCGAATTCCAAAAACAATTTTAAAATCTAATCTTAAAAATATTATTATCACAAGTAAAAATGCTGTTGAATCTCTAACAACAAATTTTACAACAGAAGAATTACAGTTTAAGGCTATTTATTGTGTTGGAAGACGGACAAAAAAGTTAATAGAACAAAAAATTGGTAAAGTAACCCATTCAGAAAATAACGCTAAAAATTTAGCTAATTATTTAGTGGATTATATTGAAGGAACTGAAGCAACTTATTTTTGCAGCAATTTACGTTTAGATGAGTTACCAAAAATTTTAGAAGAAAATAACATCACAGTTAATGAGGTAGAAGCGTATCAAACAGTATATTCATCTATAAAAGTTGATGAGTCTACTGAAGGGGTTATGTTCTACAGCCCATCAACAGTGCAAAGTTATATGTCTCAAAACAAACCAAAGAACATAGCTTTTTGTATAGGTGAAACTACCGCAAAAGAAGCAATGAAATACTTTAAAGATGTTCGCATAGCTAAGGTACCAACTGTTGAAAGTGTGATTGAATTAGTGAATGAACATTACGTGTAAAAGCAACAACCAACATGAAGAACGATTTATTTTTAAGAGCTTTAAAAGGAGAAACTGTTGAACGCCCACCTGTTTGGATGATGCGTCAAGCAGGCCGTTATTTACCAGAATTTATAGCCATTCGTGAGAAATACGATTTCTTTACGCGATGCAGAACTCCTGAGTTGGCTAGTGAAATTACGGTTCAACCTATTCGTCGATTTGGTATGGATGCTGCCATATTGTTTAGTGACATTTTGGTGATCCCACAGGCTATGGATATAGAAGTGCAAATGAAACCTAATTTTGGTCCATATTTACCAAATCCTGTTCGCGATCAAAAAGGAGTAGATGCCGCTGTTGTTCCCGATGTAAACATAGAACTAGACTACGTAATGCAAGCCATCAAAGCTACTAAAGAATTGCTGAATGATGAAGTTCCGCTTATTGGTTTTGCAGGATCGCCTTGGACCATTCTTTGTTACGTTGTTCAAGGTCAAGGCAGTAAAACGTATGATAAAGCCAAGGAATTTTGTTTTACTAACCCCATTGCAGCACATCAATTATTACAAAAAATTACAGACACCACTATTGCTTATTTAAAAGCAAAAGTAAAGGCAGGCGTTGATGCCGTACAGGTATTTGATTCTTGGGGAGGCATGCTATCTCCTGTTGATTATCAAGAGTTTTCTTGGCAATACATCAATCAAATTATTGAAGCTTTAAAAGACGAAGCTCCCGTTATTGCCTTTGCAAAAGGATGTTGGTTTGCGTTAGAAGATATGGCAAAATCAAATGCTTCTGCATTGGGTGTTGATTGGACATGTTCACCAAAAAAAGCTCGTGAACTAACAGGTGGAAACATAACGCTTCAGGGTAATTTTGATCCTTCTAGATTATTATCACCACCTTCAGAAATTAAAAAGATGGTACACCAAATGATTCGAGAATTTGGTAAAGACAAATACATCGCAAACTTAGGTCACGGTATTTTGCCCAATATTCCTTTAGAAAACGCAAAAGCCTTTATTGATGCTGTAAAAGAATATAAAGAAGTTTAGAGCTTTTAAATAAACATTTAATAGTATGAGTAAATTTATTGAATCTGTTTTTTATATTTAACACTCAGTCTTTAAACAACTTATAGTCAAATTCTTATTAAATGAATTACTGTTCAGATACATTTTATGTTGAATACTTAAAACCCGAAGATGCTCTTAATCTTAATAAATTATTAGTATCAAATACAGAACGTTTTAAACGCTATTTACCTAAAACACTGTCTGAAAACAGAACTCTGGACAGCTCCAAATCTTACATTGTTAAACGTATTGAGTTAAGAAATTCAAAATTAGAATATACCTTTACCATTAAAGACTCTTTAACTAAAAATATCGCAGGCTTAATCATTTTAAAATCTATCGATTGGGACAAAAATAAAGGGGAGTTTGCGTATTGCATTGGTAAATCTTATGAAAAAAATGGCTGGATGAGCGGAGCTATACGTGCAGTTTCAAAATTCGCATTTCAAGAACTAAAACTAGAAACACTTCAGATTATTTCTCATAAAACTAATAAAGCCAGTATTAAGGTGGCCGAAAAAAACAGTTTTGTTTGGAAAAAAACATTAAAAAACGAATTTATTCCTTCTGGACAACCACCTCTGGATATGGAATTATACGAGTTGACATATGAAAGATAAATTTTACCAATATATTCAAGATTTACAAGATACCATTACTTCAAAACTTGAAGCTATTGATGGCAAAGCAACGTTTAAAGAAGACCTTTGGAAACGTCCTGAAGGCGGTGGTGGAAGAACCCGAGTGATTGAAAATGGAGACGTGTTTGAAAAAGGAGGTGTGAATATTTCTGGCGTTCACGGAAAACTTCCAAAATCGATGCAAACCTATTTTAAAGTTGGAGATGTTGATTTTTTTGCTTGTGGATTAAGTTTGGTTTTACATCCTAAAAACCCAATGGTGCCAACGGTTCATGCTAATTGGCGCTATTTTGAAATGTATGATAAAAACGGGAGCATTATCGACCAATGGTTTGGAGGTGGACAAGATCTAACGCCTTATTACTTATTTGAGGAAGACGCCATCCACTTTCATAAAACTTGTAAAATAGCTTGTGATAAACATCACCCTGATTTCTATGCAGATTTTAAAGAAAAATGTGATTCGTATTTTTATAATACGCATCGTGAAGAGGCTCGTGGAATAGGAGGATTGTTTTTTGACTACTGCAAAGCTTCAGAAGGTATGAGCATGCAAAATTGGTATAATTTTGTAACCGAAGTTGGTGATAGTTTCCTTGAAGCTTATGTTCCTATTGTTGAAAAACGCAAAAATTTACCCTATTCAAAAGAGCAAAGAAATTGGCAAGAAATACGCCGTGGACGCTATGTTGAATTCAATTTAGTGCACGATAAAGGCACGCTTTTCGGATTAAAAACAAATGGGCGCATTGAAAGTATTTTAATGAGTTTACCACCACATGTACAATGGGTTTATAATCATCATCCGGAAAAAGATAGCGACGAAGAACAATTAATTAACGTATTAAAACATCCTAAAAATTGGGTTTAAATATTTTTCGTTCAATTTATTGTCATTTTTATTATTCGATAAAATTTCAGATTTAACCAATAGACATTAAGAATAGAATATTATATTTGAAATATGTATCAAGAAAAACTAAAATTTATTGACTTATTTTGTGGTATTGGAGGTTTTAGAATAGCCTTTGAGGAAGCGTGTGAAGAAAACGATATTCATCCTGAATGCGTCTTTTCATCTGACATAGACAAATATTGTCAAGATAGTTACGAAGAAAATTTTGGTGACAGACCTCATGGAGATATTACGAAAATTGATGAAAATGAAATTCCAGACCATGATATTCTTTTTGGTGGATTTCCTTGCCAACCTTTTAGTATAATTGGTCAAATGAAAGGGCTAAATGATACTAGAGGAACACTTTTTTTTGATATTGCTAGAATAATTGAGGCTAAAAAACCAAAAGCGTTTATTTTGGAAAATGTCAAACAACTTGTTGGGCATGACAAAGGAAAAACCTTAAAGGTTATTGTTCAATCCCTAAAAGATTTAGGATACCACGTTCAATATAGTGTTCTAAATGCTTTGGATTACGGTTTACCTCAAAAGCGTGAAAGAGTTGTGATTGTTGGTCACAGAGAACCTATTATGTTTACTTTTCCAAACCCAGAAAAACCTTATATGTCTCTAAACGAAATTTTGGAAACCAAAGTTGAAGAAAAGTATTTCGCATCTGAATTCATAAAAGAGAAAAGAAAAGAGAAACATGAATCCTCCTATTACCCTTCAATTTGGCACGAAAACAAGTCGGGTAATATTTGTTCATATCCTTATTCTTGCGCTCTTCGTTCGGGAGCTTCACATAATTATCTATTGGTAAATGGAGAAAGACGTTTGACACCAAGAGAGATGTTTAGGCTTCAAGGATTTCCAGACTGGTACAAAATTATTGTAAGTGATGCGCAAGCAAAGAAACAGGCTGGAAATGCTGTTCCTGTAAATATGATTAAGGCAGTTGTTAAAAAATTACTTCCTTATGTTGCAAGTACTCTCGAACCAGCAAGCGTTTTAAGGGAATATGATTTAAAATACAATCCAAGTTAATGGCAAAACGCATCTCACCAAAATTAAGAACTGTCAATAAGTCGGTAGCTGCTTACCCACTCAACCAATTCAATTCGAATTTTCCTTATTTACTCGGACAAGAAATCGTTTATCTTTTGGCAAGTAAAGGACGTGGAGACCTTGAAGGCTCGGAATGGGAACAGATTTTTGCAATTTGTATTGGAGCAGATTGGAAACCATCAAATGTTGGACTTGACGATGTTGTAATTGGCAACACAGCTTGGGGAGCGAAAACTGTAAAGTCAAATATAAAGGATTTTAAAGACTTGAAACAAGTCCGTTTAATTTCTGGTCGTAATTCTCCTGTTTATTCTTATGGTGGAACTATTGATACAACCGCCGACCCAAATGGTGTTGGCGAACAAGTTTTGGAGATTTGGAATGAACGTGTTTCAGCTGTTCGGGAAAAATTCAAAAATTTGAGAACTGTTGTTCTTGTTAAATCAAACGACCTTTCCCAAGTAGCTGTTTTTGAATTTGATACTATCAGGTATGACCCAGAACTTTTTGATTTTATTTGGAATTCTCGTGGGAATTTAGAAGGTTTCGTAAAAGGCACTAAAACAAAACGTTTTACGTGGCAACCACACGGTTCACAATTTACAATTCATGAGCCTGTTCCCGAACACACATTGATTCTAAAAATAAAACAACCTGAGAGATTGGATAAAGAAAAAATTCTTGAAACAATCGGATTTGACAAATCTTGGGTTACAATAGAAAGAAAATAAAAATCAGTACAAGAACAGGAATTCACGAATAAAATTGGGTTTAAATTATGACATCGATAAGGTTTTAAAACCTTTTTACTTTGTATTTTTATCCTACTAAAATAAGACTATGTATCCACTTAGAAGAAATAGACGTTTAAGAACCAATGAAGCCATTCGCTCTTTAGTGAGAGAAACCATTATTACACCCAATGACTTTTTAGTACCGCTTTTTGTTACTGAAGGCAAAGATGTAAAACAAGAAATTCCTTCTATGCCTAATTATTTTCGGTATAGTTTAGATTTATTGGAATTGGAAGTGAAAGAACTTTGGAAACTGGGGCTAAAATCTGTATTACTATTTGTAAAAGTACCCGACAATTTAAAAGACAATAAAGGAACTGAAGCTATCAATCCAAACGGATTGATGCAACGTGCTATTAAAACCGTAAAAAATGCATGTCCAGATATGCTGGTGATGACAGATGTCGCATTGGATCCGTACTCATCTTACGGTCATGACGGCATTGTTCAAAATGGATTAATTTTAAATGATGAATCATCAAGTGTCTTAGCTCAAATGGCATTAACCCACGCACAAGCGGGTGCCGATTTTGTAGCACCAAGTGATATGAATGACGGCCGAACTTTAGAAATACGTGAACTTTTTGAAGACGAAGGATTTGTTAACACAGGTATTTTAAGCTATTCTGCTAAATATGCCTCTGCTTTTTACGGGCCGTTTAGAGATGCTCTAGATTCTGCTCCTGTTGACATGCCCGATATTCCGAAAGACAAAAAAACCTATCAAATGGATTATGGCAACAGAATTGAAGCAATTAGAGAAGCCGAAATGGATGTTAATGAAGGTGCCGATATTGTGATGGTAAAACCAGGTTTATGTTATTTAGATATTGTTAGAGAAATAAAAGATGCTGTAGACGTTCCCGTAGCGGTATATCAAGTATCTGGAGAATATGCCATGATAAAAGCAGCTTCAGAAAAAGGATGGTTAAACCATGATGCAGTTATGATGGAACAGGTTACTGCGATAAAGCGTGCTGGTGCTGATATCATTGCAAGTTATTTCGCCAAGGATGTCGTTAAACTTTTAAATCGTTAACGACTATCAAATAAATCTTTAGATTTTGCCACCCTGAATGCAATTGAAGGGTCGCTAAAGATGTTGTAAAATTAATTTCATAATTTTAGAAAAATTTATTCCGTACTATGATGTTTAAGAGTCTCTTTTTTAAAGTTTCTTGTCTGTTTCTTTGTGTTCAATTAATGCAGGCACAATTACAATATGATACGCCAGAATCGGTAGGATTAGACTCTAAAATTATTCAGAAAAGTGTCGACTCTATCATGCAATCAGGCATTGAGCAACACGCGTTTCCTGGTGCCCAACTTTTAGTAGCTAAACAAGGAAAAATCATCTTTCACGAAGCCTATGGTTATCATACCTATGATAGTATTCAAAAAGTTGGCTTAGATGATATTTATGATTTGGCATCGGTGACCAAAATAACTGGGCCACTTCCCGCTTTAATGAAATTGTACGAAGAAGGAAAGCTAGATTTAGACAAACCATTTAGCTATTATTGGAAATCTTGGAGACATAAAAAAGATAAAAAGGATATCACCCTCAGGGAGCTTTTGGCACATCAGTCAGGTTTGCAACCTTATATAGTGTTTTTAAACGATGTGCTAAAAGATGACAAAATAAAAAGACGGTTTGTTAAAACACAACCTAAAAAACGGTTTTCAAACGAAGCATTCCCCAATATTTATGTGAAGAACAGATTTAAAAACAAGGTGTTTCGACAAATAAAACGATCCAAAGTTAGCAAGGAAAAAGTTTATAAATATTCCGGATTAGCCTCTTTAATATATCCACAACTTATTGAAAACATTACAGGTGTTCCCTATCAAGACTATTTACAAAATAATTTTTACCGCCCGTTAACTTGTTATACTTTAGGATACAAACCCAGTTTAAAACATTTTAAAAACCCTATTGTTCCAACAGAATACGATTCTATTTTTAGAAAAACATTTATTAAAGGTTGGGTTCATGATGAAAACGCAGCTCTTTTAGGAGGTGTTTCTGGTAATGCAGGCCTTTTTGGTACTGCCGCAGATTTAGCAAAACTCATGCAAATGTATATGCAGAAAGGAACATACAACGGCAAGCGATATTTAAAAGAATCAACCCTTGATGAATTTACCAAAATTCAGTATCCTGAAAATGATAACCGCCGTGGATTAGGTTTTGACAAACCTTTAATAGGAAACGATACGCTTAGTTTAAAAGAAGCTTATCCCGCTCCAGAAGTGAGTGCTGAAAGTTTTGGGCATGCAGGGTTTACAGGAACCTTTATTTGGGCAGACCCCAAAAACGAATTGGTATTTATTTTTCTATCAAACCGTGTATACCCTACAAGAACCAATAGAAACTTATATAAGTTAAATATTCGTCCAGCTTTACAAGAAGTTTTTTATACTGCATTAAAAAAAGATTAAGTTCTATATAGCTTCTAGCTTTTACAAAGTGTTGTGAATTTAATTTTGTATTTTCACAATAAAAATAAGTTTTAATGAATGCACTAATTTTCTGGGCAACCATATCTATTTTCTTTTCCTTTTTATGTTCAATTCTTGAAGCTGTTTTGTTAAGTGTTACACCTACGTTTGTAAACGTAAAAAAACAAGAAGGAAAGGAGTATGCATTAACCTTAGAAACCTTAAAAAAAGATGTAGACAAGCCTTTAATTGCTATTCTTACCTTAAATACCATTGCTCACACTTTAGGAGCTATGATGGTAGGTATTGAGGCTGAAAAACTACCTTATAAAATTGAAATTTTTGGCATTAATACTGTCGGGATAGTGTCGGCAATTATGACGTTTTTAATTTTAGTCGCCTCAGAAATTATTCCTAAAACCATTGGAGCAACCTATTGGAAATTGCTGGCTAATTTTACTTCAAAAGCATTAACCGTTCTAATATTTCCACTAAAATATACCGGCCTTTTATGGTTACTTCAGCTAACCACAAAACTTATTGGAGGCAAAGGGCATCATGGTAGCGCACTTAGCAGAGAAGATTTTCAAGCCATGACGAATCTTGCTGAAGAAAAAGGGGTATTTTTAAAGTCTGAAAGTAAGGTGATTAAAAACATGCTAACTTTTAAAGATGTTTTGGTTAAAGACATTATGACGCCTCGACCTGTCATGAAAATTGAAGACGAAAATGAATCTATTAAAATCTTTTTCGATAAAAATTCAAATGTTCGTTTTTCCCGCATTCCTATTTACCAAAACGACTCTGACAACATTACAGGACTAGTTTTAAAAGATGATGTTTTTAGGGAAATGGCTCTAGGAAACGGTCATAAAAAATTAGCAGATATTAAAAGAACAATCATTATCATTAATAGAGACATCCCCATTCCTAACCTCTTTGAAGAACTTATTGAAAGTAAAAATCATATGGCATTGGTAGTCGACGAATATGGCTCTGTAAATGGTTTGGTAACTATGGAAGATGTTATTGAAACCCTATTGGGAATGGAGATTATGGATGAAAGTGATAACGTTCCAGATCTTCAATTGCTGGCGAGACGTAGTTGGGAAACACGAGCTAAAAAGTTAGGATTAATTGAAGAAGATGAAACCACCGAAGATTAATGGAAACCTGTATCATTAAATCGCCTTTAGGCTATACCAAAATTGTTGGTGATGTAAACGGCATCAGTTCTGTAACGGTTTTAAATTCCGAAGAAAAAATCACCGATATCATTCCTGTTGAACTTGAAGACTGTGCAATACAACTTAAAGAATATTTTGAAGGCGAACGGAAACAATTTGATTTAAAATTAAATCCGCAAGGAACAGATTTTCAAAAAAAAGTATGGAACAAACTTCTTGAAATTCCTTACGGTAAAACGCTTTCTTATTTAGAGTTGTCAAAACAATTAGGAGACGTTAAAGCTATTCGAGCCGTTGCTAATGCTAATGGTAAGAACCCTCTTTGGATTATTGTTCCTTGCCACCGAGTTATTGGTTCTAATGGTAGTTTAACAGGTTATGCTGGTGGTCTTCATAGAAAACAATGGCTTTTAGAACACGAAAGTCCTTTTAGGCAACAATCGCTTTTTTAATTTTCAAACCTCACAAAATCAAAAACACATAAAATTTTTCCTATATTTATTTCAACTAAACTTTTTAAAAATGAAATTCTTAAAAAAGCTCTTTAAATGGATTGTAATTCTCATCGGATTACTAATTGTTGTTTTATACGCAACAGATACTGATTATTTATTAAAAGCAGTAAGAACCATATATCTTACAGGACATTCCACTGCTTATTTAGAAGATTATAAAAAGTTTGATAATGAGCCTATTGCTATAGGAACCCCACAACCTTGGCCAGAACATAAAGATTATAACACGGTTAAAGAAACCGAAACTTTAAAAAAGATAAACAAAGCCAATGGTACCATTGCGTATGTAATTATAAAAAATGACAGTATTTGGTTTGAAAACTACTACGATGGCTTTGGTGAAAATTCAAAAACCAATTCATTCTCCATGGCAAAAAGTTATGTGTCTGGACTTATGGGAAAAGCAATTCAACAAGGGTATATTAAAAGTTTAGATCAACCGGTAAGTGATTTTTTACCCACTTTTAGCGAAGGATTAGCGGCTAAAATGACTGTAGGTGATTTATCTAGTATGTGTTCTGGAACCAATTGGGATGAAGCATATTACTCTCCGTTATCTATCACGACACGCGCTTATTTTGATGATGATTTAAAAAAAGTTATGTTAGGTTTAAAAGTAGTTGATGAACCAGGGAAGGTTTATAAATATGCCAGTGGAGATACTCAACTACTAGCCATGGTTATTGAAAAAGCTACCGGTAAAAAAATGTATAAGTACTTAGAAGAAAGCTTTTGGAAACCTCTAGGTTGTGAAAATGCAACACTTTGGCAAGTAGATAGTAAAGAAAATGATTTAGTAAAAGCGTATTGCTGTATAGCAAGTAATGCTAAAGATTTTGCTCGTTATGGAAAACTTTTTAAAGATCACGGAAAATGGAACGGCAAACAAATTTTAGATTCTGCCTTTGTAGCAAAATCTATAAAACCACGCTTTAAAGAAAGTCCAGAATATGGTTACGGTTGGTGGTTAAAACATCAAAACGGGAAAGACTTTTTTATGATGCGTGGTCATCTTGGACAATATGTAATTGTAGAACCTAAGGACAATGTTATTATTGTAAGACTAGGGCATTCAAAAGGGTCAAATGTTGAAGTAGCGTCATTTACAGAAGATATTACTACCTATATTAACGAGGCTTATAAAATGCTTGAAAAATGATATCAAAACTAAATCTTGAAAACATATTATTTCTGGATATTGAAACGGTTCCAGAAACCCAATATTTTTCTGATTTAGACGAAACCAAACAACTACTTTGGGAGCATAAATCGCAATACCAACGAAAAGACGAGTTTACTGCCGAAGAGTTTTACGACCGTGCTGGTATTTGGGCCGAGTTTGGCAAAATAGTCTGTATTTCAGTTGGATACTTCACGTTTAAAGGAGATTTAAGAAATTTTAGAGTCACCTCTTTTTATGGTGATGAAATTACCATTTTAAAAAATTTTAAGAACCTACTAATTTCTCATTTTAGTGAAACAAAACATCTATTATGTGCACATAATGGAAAAGAATTTGATTTTCCTTACATAGCACGACGAATGATTATCCATAACATTGAATTACCTTATAAACTAAATTTATTTGGAAAAAAACCATGGGAAGTTCCGCATCTAGACACCTTAGATTTATGGAAATTTGGTGATTATAAGACATACACCTCTTTAAAATTACTAACCAATGTTTTAGGCATCCCATCTCCTAAAGATGATATTGACGGCAGCGAAGTCTACAGCGTATTTTACGAAGAAAACAACATTGATAGAATTGTTATTTACTGCGAAAAAGACACCATAGCTGTAGCTCAAATATTTCTGCGTTTAAGAGGTGATGACATTCTTCATGAAAACGAAATAACTCATATATAAAATACTTTGTATCGTATATATGAGTTATTTTATTTAACAAAAAACTTTACGCTATTATTATAGCATAAAAACTTTTTTCGTTAAATACAGTACACTTTTTAAAAACCGCAAATTCTCTTTAAGTGTTTCTTTGAATTTGCTTTCAGTACTATTAGTAGGTTGTTCAGGTAGATTTGTTGCAATATTCATAAGTTGTAAGTTTATGGTAAATTTGGGATTCTATTAAATTAATTCAGTTTGTTTGGGGTTTATAAAAGTAGTAAAGTTTTTTAATTTATCGTTTAAAAAGCATTATTAATCGATAAAAAGCATGTTTTTTTAACTTTTAGATGGTATATCCCACATTTATTATACTTTTCAATTATTTAATAATTTGATATTTCAATTAAAAACAGACATGTTAATTATTTATAGATTGCTTATATTTAAAAAACTTAAACTTCATAAAAATGTCTGATAATAAACTATGGGAAGGATCAATATCCTTTAAAGAAAATAGTCACTTATTCAACTACCAAAAGTGGTTAGCAGACAATTATAATTTGCATTTTAATACATACGAAGATATTTGGCAATGGTCTATTGATAATACCGCTGATTTTTGGAAAAGCATTTGGAACTATTTCAATGTTATCTCGCATAGTCCATATGAGTCTGTTTTAAAAATGACTACCATGCCAGACTTTACATGGTTTGATGGTGCTAAACTCAATTATGCTGAACATATTTTCAGACAATATCAACCCAACCAAACAGCTATTATTTTTAGTAACGAACAAGGTGAATATATAGAATTATCTTGGGTTGATTTAAAACAAAAAGTAGCCTCAATGGCTGCCTATTTAAAATCAATAGGTGTAACAAAAGGAGATTGTGTAGTGGCCTTTTTACCAAATGTTCCAGAAGCAACCATTTCATTTTTGGCTGTAAACTCTATAGGCGCCATTTGGTCAAGTACATCTCCAGATTTTGGAACCGAAAGTGTTATTGATAGATTTGCTCAAATTAAACCTAAAGTTTTTATCACTACAGATGGTTATTCTTATAACGGAAAACCTTATGATAAAACATCTGTTGCTATTGATATTGCCAAGGCATTGCCCACGCTAGAAAAGGTTATTGTTCTACCCTATTTAAATAAAAAAGATATTTCAAAATTTCCTGATGACTTTATAAATATTAATTCTGTATTTAAAACCATAGCAGATCAATTAGTGTTTGAACCCGTAGATTTTAGTCATCCTATTTGGGTTTTATATTCTTCAGGAACTACAGGCTTACCAAAAGCAATTGTGCACTCGCACGGAGGTATTTTATTGGAGCACTTAAAATACATGGCATTTCATAATGATGTGTATCAAGGAGAACACTATTTTTGGTATACTACAACAGGCTGGATGATGTGGAACTTTTTACAATCTGCTTTGCTAATGGGAGCAACCATTGTGTTGTATGATGGCAGTCCAACCTATCCAAATTTCAATAGGCTTTGGAAGTTTTCAGAAGATGTAAAAATCAATCATTTTGGAACAAGTGCACCTTTTTTAGTGGCTAGTATGAAAAACAATATCACACCAAAAAATGAATACGCCTTAAAGTCCTTACGCTCTATAAGTTCAACAGGAGCTCCTTTACCCCATGAAGCCTTTGAATATGTTTATAACAATATAAAATCGGATATATGGCTATGCTCTATGGCTGGCGGAACCGATGTTTGTACGGCTTTTGTTGGCGGCACTCCTCTATATGCAGTTCACCCAGGCGAAATACAATGTAAAGCCCTAGGTGTATCTCTATATGCCTATGATGATAATGGACAAGCTGTTGAAGATGAATTAGGTGAAATGGTAATTGATAAACCTATGCCATCAATGCCCATCTATTTTTGGAACGACGACAATAACCAACGCTATAAATCAAGTTATTTTGAATATTTCCCAGGAAAATGGCGACATGGTGATTTTATAAAAATCAACTCAAAAACACACGGGATTGTTATCTATGGAAGATCTGATGCTACGTTAAACCGACACGGCATACGCATTGGTACCAGTGAAATTTACAGATGTATCAATAAAATAAACACTATAGAAGATTCTCTTATTGTTAATTTAGAACTTGAAGGCGGCCAACATTATATGCCTTTATTTGTAAAAATGAAACCGTCATATAAGCTCACTGATGATGTAAAAACTGCCATCAATCAACAACTTAAAAAAGAATATTCGCCCAGACACGTACCAGACGGTATCATTGAAGTTGCAGATATTCCGTATACCATTAGTGGTAAAAAAATGGAAGCCCCTATTAAAAAGATATTACTAAAAATGCCTTTTGAGAAATCGATTAATGTTGATTCTATGAAAAACCCGGAATCAGTAGATTTTTTTATTGAGTTCGCGAAAACAATTTAAAAATTTAAATCATCTGGAATATCATTTGGATTTGAAACATTGCTATTACTGTTTGTATTCGAGTTATCAGAACAGTCTACCCTAATAGTAAGGTCTTTAGGAGCATCAAAATCTTCTTGAGATATATTTAAATCTTTATCTGCATAGCAACTTTTCATATATAAAGCCCAAATAGGTAACGCCATAGAAGCTCCTTGTCCATAAGTAATACTTCTAAAATGAACCGATCTGTCTTCTGCTCCTACCCAAACCCCTGTTACTAAATTGGGTACCATACCCATAAACCAACCATCACTTTGATTTTGGGTAGTTCCTGTTTTACCAGCAATAGGGTTTGTAAACTCATACGGATAACCGGTTATTATTTCTTTATAAACTGGTTTATAAGCATCTGCTCCTACCGTTCTTAAGCGCCTACCCGAACCTGATTCTGTAACACCTTCCATAAGTTTAATCGTTACATAGGCGGTTTCTTCACTTAATACATCTCTTGTTTCAGGTTTTACTTGATACAACACTGTATTATTTTTATCTGTAATACTGGTAACCATAACTGGTTTTGTGTACACTCCTTTATTTGCAAATGCCGAATAGGCGCCCACCATTTCATAAATACTTAAATCGGCCGTTCCTAAAGCAATTGAGGGAACTGGTAGCACTTCAGATTCTACTCCTAATTTTTTCACTAAATCAACCACAGGCTGCGGCCCTACTTTATCCATAACTCTAGCGGTTATTGTATTTACAGAATTTGCCAAAGCATCTTTTAGGGTCATATAACCTCCATAATCACCTCCATCATTTCTTGGTGACCACGGTTCAGGATTTCCAAATTTACCAGCTTCAATGGTTATTTGAGACATTGGAAGTGTATCGCAAGGTGATAAGTGTAATTGGTCTATAGCTGTAGCATATACAAACGGCTTAAAGGTTGACCCAACCTGACGCCTTCCTTTTTTTACATGGTCGTACTGAAAATATTTATAATTCATACCACCAACCCAAGCTTTTACTTGCCCTGTTTGAGGATCCATAGACATAAGTCCTGTATGCAAAAACGACTTAGAATACCGCATAGAATCAATAGGCTTCATAATAGTATCTATTTCGCCTTTCCATGAGAAAACCCGCATTTGAATAGGTTTATAAAACGTTTCCTTAATTTCTTTATCAGATTTTCCTAAATCATATTTCATATGTCGCCAACGTTCTGACTGTTTCATAGAACGGTTCATCAATGCATCTATTTCACTTTTATCAAGTTCTAAAAAAGGTGCAGTGGGGTTTCTATTGGGCGTGTTTTGATGGAAAAATTCAGCTTGTAACCTCGGCATATGCTGTTGTACGGCAGCTTCGGCATATTGTTGCATTCTAGAGTCTATGGTTGTATATACTTTTAAACCATCGCTATTCAAATTATAATAAGTGCCATCTGGCTTAGGATTGTTTTTAATCCAATCTTTCATAAACCCTCTTAAATATTCCCTAAAATAGGTTGCAAGACCTTCTCGATGTGATTCTGGCGAATAGTGTAAATCTAATTCGGTTTTTTGAAGAGAATCTTTTACTTTTTCAGTAATGTAACCGTATTTTTCCATTTGGGCCAATACCACATTTCGTCTGTTTCTTACTCCAACAGGGTTTCTGTCTGGTCTAGGATTGTACAAGGATGAATTTTTAAACATGCCCACTAACATCGCCGATTCTTTTAAATCTAAATCCTTAGGTTCTTTTCCAAAATAAATTCTTGAAGCACTTCTAATCCCATCGGCATTGTTTCCAAAATCATAAATATTAAAATACTGAGCTAAAATTTCTTCTTTAGTATATTGCCTTTCTAAACGAATAGCAATAATCCATTCTTTTACTTTTTGCAATATTCTCTCAAACATATTAGGAGATCCTTCACCATGAAATAATTGTTTTGCTAATTGTTGTGAAATGGTACTAGCACCACCGCCACCGCCTAACTTTACGATAGCTCTAAGCGTTCCTCTGGCATCAATTCCAGAATGTTCAAAATATCTGGCGTCTTCTGTTGCTACTAACGCATCAATTAATTGTTTAGGCAAATCATCATAACCAACAGGAGTTCTGTTGTCATTAAAATAAAATTTTCCTAAGGTTACACCATCTGAAGAAATAATTTCGGTTGCTAAATGTGTTTCGGGATTTTCAAGCTGTGTATGGTCTGGAAGCTCACCAAAAGCTCCCCAAGATGCCAATGAAAAAATTAATACCACAAAAAGAATACCTGCTGAAAAAAGTATCCAAAACCAACGCACGTATTTATCAAACTCTTGATTGTTGTTTTTAACTTGTTTTTTCTTTGCCATTTAATTTTAATATAAATTCATTTCGAGATTATTTTTACAAACATTTAAAAACACTCGATAAGACTACTACTACTTTAATTTTTTTCTACGTTTTCTATTCTAAATCCAACATCTGTAATCCCTTCAAGCGAAACAACACCATGTACCTTGCCGTTTTCTCTCATGGCGTGCTGAATATTTACAGTATATTCTCCGGCTTCCTTAAACACAACATCTTCTTTATACCATAATTTATTTTCTTTAACGTCCATAAGCCCTGTTCCTAAAAACTTACCACTTGGGTCTGTCATTCTGTACTCTAACGTATCTTTTATTGTTCTACCATGTGGAAATACCATTTCAACAATTAAAAAGAGATTACTATACTTATATTCATTTGTGTTTCTTAAATCCACAAATAAATTATAAGGTTTTATAGAATCTGGTGGATTAATTTTAAACGTAATTATTGAATCTTTATTCCATTCGTTAGGAACAGATTTATATTCGTCGTATACCCTTTTTGAGTCACAAGAAACAACTATTAAAAAGAGACCTAAAAAAAATAACAATAGATTATTTCGCATTATTTTTTAGCGTTTTGGGGTTTTTGAGGTTTTCTTCTGTTTTTATTGTTCCTTCTCTTTTTACGTTTATTATTTGATTTTGGACTATCAAAGCGTGTTAAACTATCTTGACCAACAACGTTTTCAAACTGGTTTTTAGTATCCTCAACAATGATAGCAGCGTATTCTTCAAGGCTTGCAACCTTTGTTCTTTTTTTATTGAGACTAATAATTTCGTTGGCTTGATCGGTTGTTATTTTGTGCCAATTCATCCATTCTCCTTCGTAAGCATACCACATATGACCTTTGAAAATATCTGTTTTTTGGCATACAGCAGTTCCTTTTTCCGTTTGCAGTTTTATATCTGTTGAAGGAAAACTTTTTAAGGCATCCAGATAGGTGTCTAACTCATAGTTTAAACAGCATTTTAATTTACCACATTGTCCTGCTAATTTTTGAGGATTTAATGATAATTGCTGATACCTAGCTGCTGATGTACTAACCGAACGGAAATCTGTTAACCATGTTGAACAACACAACTCTCTACCGCATGATCCTATACCTCCAAGTCTGGAAGCTTCTTGACGAAAGCCAACTTGTTTCATTTCAATACGGGTTCTAAACTCTCTTGCAAAAACTTTAATGAGTTCTCTAAAATCTACACGTTCTTCGGCTGTATAATAAAAAGTAGCTTTACTGGCATCGCCTTGAAATTCGATATCCGAAATTTTCATTTGCAACTTTAAATCAATTGCAAACTGGCGAGCTTTCACTTTCATTGGCTCTTCTTTATCTCTTGCTGCCGACCAAATATCGATATCTTTTTGACTTGCCTTACGATATATTTTATAAATGTCTTCTCCTTCTTGCTCTATGTTTTTACGTTTCATTTGAACACGCACCAATTCGCCCGTAAGAGTCACCATACCAATATCATGTCCAGATTGTGCTTGTGTTGCCACAATGTCTCCAATACTCAACGTTAAATTTTCGGTATTTTTATAATAGTGTTTACGTCCGTTTTTAAAACGAACTTCTACCCAATCAAATGGTTTTTCTCCGTTTGGAAGAGACATATTTGCCAGCCAATCAAAAACCGTTAGTTTGTTACAACTATCGGTACCACACGTACCATTGTTTTTACATCCTTTTGGTTGACCGTCTTTTTCAGTTGAACAACTGTTACAACTCATAAATTTTTTATGTTGAATTCGTTAATAAAAATATTACGAATGAAGGTTTATAATTATTTTAAAAGGTAAAGATAAGATTATTATGTATACTTTAAAATAGATAATTTTTTAAGTGAAAAATACGCTGATTGTTTCTGATTTTTAAACCATTTTTACACTTATAATTTTTACAGGGCATGCTTTTGCAGCATTTTCGCAATCTTCTAAAATAACATGTTCATTAGATTTTAAAGTAAAGAATCCTTTTTTATCAACGGATTTTAGCAACACCGATTTACCATCTTTTTTTGACATTTGAAATTGGTTTGGCGCTAACTCAACACAATAGTTACACCCAATACATTTTTTACGCTGCAGTGTGATCACAACCATTATGCTTCTACTTTATTTTCTACAATTTTATATAATTTATCTGAAGGTCGTATTCTAAAACCTAACGGAATTGTTACAGAATCTCCCTTCTTTCCTTTTGAAGCATTTTTATCGTTTACCATCATCTCTTTTACTTGAATTTCTTGAGCTCCTGTAGTTGGTCCTGTAATTAAAATGGTATCTCCAACCGAAACATCATACGCTTCAATTTGAAATTCACCAATTTGTGGTTTTGGAAAATAGTGAACACCTTTACCAATATACACTTTCTTTTGGGTAGCGTGCGACCCAGAGCCTTCGCTCCATTCTCCTAATTTCTGACCTAAATAATAGCCATTCCAAAACCCACGGTTATACACTTTTTCAAGGTCTTGCATCCAAGAAATTACTTTTTCTTTTTGATAAGTTTTAGTTTCTAAACTATCAATAGCTGCTCGGTAACAAGAAATCACTTTGGCAACGTATTCTGGCGCTCTTCCACGCCCTTCAATCTTTAAAACTTTAATACCCGCATCGGCCACTTGATCTAAAATATCAATAGTACACAAATCTTTAGGCGACATAATGTACTCATTATCAATTTCCATTTCAAAGCCTGTTTCTTGTTCGATAACCGTATATTTTTTTCTGCAATTTTGTTTACAGGCTCCTCTATTTGCGGACGAGTTATACGAGTGTAAACTCATATAACACTTACCAGAAACAGCCATACACAAAGCCCCATGACCAAAAATTTCAATCTCTATAAGCTTACCTGACGGTCCTTTAATTTGCTCTTTTTCTATTTGCTCTGTAATTTTTTTTACTTGCCTTAAACTAAGCTCTCTACTTAACACCATGGTATCTGCAAACATAGCGTAAAATTTAACCGTTTCTATATTGGTAATGTTTATTTGCGTAGAAATATGAACTTCCATTCCCGCTTCTCTGGCAGCCATAATAACAGCTTGATCCATGGCAATAACGGCTGTAATATTCGATTCTTTAGCTTTATTAATTAAGGTTTTTACAATCGACAAATCGTGATCGTAAATAATAGTATTTAAAGTTAAATAGGTTCTAACACCTTTCTCCTTACAACGCTGGGCTATTTCGGGTAAATCGTCTAAGGTGAAATTTATTGATGCACGTGCACGCATGTTTAGTTGTTCGACCCCAAAATAGACAGAATCGGCTCCATTGTCTAAAGCGGCTTGTAAGGATTCAAAATTTCCAGCTGGTGCCATTAATTCAATACTCTGCATCATTAGCTTATTCTTCTTTATTAAGTTTTAGTGTCTCAAAAATATTTCTCAAATCTTTTTTATAAGGCAAATGATCGGCCCGTCCTTTTTTGAAAATATCGTTGCTATTGCCTTGTCCTTTTCTTAGTGCTTTTTGTTCTTCATATGGTAAGGCATGAATCTCTTTACAGGTAGTTGAACAACAATTGTCCATTTCTTCCTTACAGGCATCGCATTGAATAAATAACAGATGGCAAGCATCGTTCGCACAATTGGTATGCACATCAAAAGGGGATCCGCATTGATGGCATTGTGCTATCACATCATCACTAATACGTTCTGCTCGTCGGTCATCAAAAACAAAATTCTGACCTAAAAATTTATTTTCTAAATTCTTTTCCTTGACTTGTCTAGTGTATTCAATAATCCCTCCTTCAAGTTGATATACATTTTTAAAACCTTTATGCTTAAAATAGGCACTGGCTTTTTCGCAACGGATACCACCAGTACAGTACATAACCAAATTTTTATCTTCTTTATGGTCTTTTAAATCGGCTTCAATGATATCCAAGGAATCTCTAAAAGTATCGACATCTGGCGTGACAGCATTTTTAAAATGACCTATTTCACTTTCATAGTGGTTTCGCATATCAACCAACACCGTTTTTTCGTCTTCAATAAGCACATTGAACTGTTCTGCTGCTAAATGAATACCTTTGTTAGTAACATCAAACGTATCATCGTTTAAACCATCTGCGACAATCTTATCTCGTACTTTAATTTTTAACTTTAAAAATGATTTGTTGTCTTGCTCAACAGCTATGTTTAAACGAATACCTTGCAAAAAAGAGATACTATCAAGATGTTCCTTAAACTCATTAAACCGATCTGCTGGTAATGATAATTGAGCATTGATGCCTTCATGAGCCACATAAATTCTACCCAGAACATCTAAATGATTCCAAGTTATAAACAAATGATCCCTTAATATTTGAGGATTTTCAATTTTGGCATATTGGTAAAAAGAAAGCGTTAATCGATTTTTTCCTGCTTGGTCGATTAATTGAGCTCTTTCTTTTGCACTTAATGTATTGTACAGTTGCATGCTATACTAATGTTTTAAGATTAAAGAATTCACATCCTAACCTTCCCAAAGAGAAGGTAAATGAAATAAAGCGCAAAGGTAAAGCTTTTTGAAAAACCTAGACCAAATCTCATAAAAAAAGCACTTTACACGTTGCAAAGTGCTTTTTAAACTAGTTTGAGTTAGTCAACTTAATAGTTTACTTAAATTTTATAGCAAAATTTTTCCCATTTTATTAATAGATGCAAAAAGAACAAAAAGGTTGCGTGATAAAATTGTATTGTGACAAAAGAAGTATTAATTTAGCATACATAACTTTTCAGAAATAAACAATTAGATGAGCAACGAAAAAGACGCAAAATTAAAAGCACTAAAACTTACTTTAGATAAATTGGATAAAGCTTACGGCAAAGGGACCGTAATGAAAATGAGTGACTCTGCTGTAATTGACGTAGATGCAATTTCATCAGGTTCACTAGGATTAGATATTGCTTTAGGTGTTGGTGGTTATCCTCGCGGACGTGTTATTGAAATATATGGACCAGAGTCCTCAGGTAAAACAACCCTAACATTACACGCTATAGCAGAAGCGCAAAAGGCAGGAGGTATAGCTGCTTTTATTGATGCAGAGCATGCATTTGATAGATTTTATGCGCAAAAATTAGGTGTTGATATTGATAACTTAATTATATCGCAACCAGATAATGGAGAACAAGCCCTAGAAATTACGGATAATTTAATTCGCTCTGGAGCCATTGACATTGTAGTTATAGATTCTGTGGCTGCCTTAACACCAAAAAGTGAAATAGAAGGTGAAATGGGTGATTCAAAAATGGGTTTACATGCCAGATTAATGTCTCAAGCCCTAAGAAAACTAACAGGATCTATTAGTAAAACAAATTGTACCGTCATTTTCATTAATCAATTACGTGAAAAAATTGGGGTTATGTTTGGAAACCCAGAAACTACCACGGGTGGTAATGCATTAAAGTTTTACGCATCTGTACGTTTAGACATCAGACGTTCAACACAAATTAAGGAAACCAATGGTGACGTAATGGGTAACAAAACAAAGGTTAAAGTGGTAAAAAATAAAGTAGCTCCTCCTTTTAAAACAGCAGAGTTTGATATTATGTACGGTGAAGGCATTTCGAAAGTTGGCGAAATATTAGATATTGCTGTTGAATTTGAAATTATCAAAAAAAGTGGTTCTTGGTTTAGTTACGATGATACAAAACTTGGACAAGGACGAGATGCTGTTAAAGCACTCATAAAAGACAATCCAGAACTTCAAGATGAACTTGAAGCCAAAATAAAGGTCGCTTTAAAAGCTGCCAAAGAATAAATTAAAATCCCGATAGTATATCGGGATTTTTTCTTTTAATACGCAACCTTTTAAAACTCTTCGCATCTTAAAGGAAAAATGTATTAAAAAAATTGTAATGAAACGATTAATTATTCTCAGTTTAACATTAATTTTATTTGCCTCATGTAGTGTTGATAATGGTGTAAATTATAATTTAGATATATTACCTATTGAAAGTGTTGACATGCCAGAATCTTTTACTTTAGGCGAAACGTATCCTATAACAGTAAGTTATTATAAGCCTTCAACATGCCACGCATTCAAAGAGTTTTATTATTTAAAAAATAATAATGAGCGTACTGTAGCTGTTATAGATTACGCCTATACTGATGATAACTGTACCGACCTTGACAATAAATTGGTTGAAGCTACCTTTAATTTTGTAGTTACTAGCAATGGTAGTTATATATTCAAATTTTGGCAAGGTACAGATGAAAATGATGTAGATCAATATTTAACTATTGAGGTGCCAGTGGTAGACTAAACGCAATATTAATTAATTCGGGTTTAAAAATTTGGGTTTAAAACAACTCATAGAAAATTGTAAGAATAACAATACTCAAGCTCAAAGCGAACTATACAAACTCTTTTCGGGTAAACTATTTTCGATTAGCTTAAAGTATTCTAGGAATTATGCCGAAGCGGAAGATAATTTGCAAGACGCCTTCTTAACTATTTTTAAAAAAATTGAGCAGTACAAACACAAAGGTTCTTTTGAGGGTTGGTTAAAAAGAATTACTATAAATACGGTTTTACAACGGTATCGTAATGAAAAAGTTTTTGACATAATTAACAAAGAGATTCCTGAAGATATTGAATTAGATATTGATGAAGATGATGTCTCTATTGATTATCTATTACAGATTATCCAAGAATTACCAGACCGCTACAGATTAGTTTTTAACCTGTACGTTTTGGATGATTATTCGCATAAAGATATTGCTGAGATGCTGAAAATAAATATAGGCACCTCAAAATCGAATCTAGCAAGAGCTAGACAGATATTAAAAAAAAACATTGAAGATTATAAAGTAACAAGACATTTACAATCGTTACAATGAAAGAGAAAAAACATATAGACAGAGTATTTCAGGAACGCTTTAAAGATTTTGAAGCTACTCCTAGTGATGCTGTTTGGGATAACATTGAAGCTCAATTAAACCAAAAGAAGAAGAAAAACAGAGTCATTCCTATTTGGTGGCGCTACGCCGGTGTTGCTGCTCTATTACTTTTATTTTTAACACTAGGCGGCATTTATTTTAATGGTACAAATACCGTTATACCAACAAATCAAGTTGTAGATACCAAAAAGACAACACTTCCAATAGAAAACAATACAAATGAAGCTGAACAGATTAAACAAGAAAGCAATCATTTTGATGCTAACAAGAAAAATAACACGATAGAGACTGCTAAAAACATTAAAAAAGGACACCATACACCAATTAAGTCAGCTTCATCATCAGCAATTGCTAACACCTCATCAAAGACATCGAGTTCAAGTACAAACAATTTAAATACTGAAAGACCCAAAAAAGATGTAACTAAAACACCTCTAATTAATGAAAATAATTCTATAGCAGTTGCTTCTAAAGAAAAAATCAAGATAGAACCTACCGTTGATAATTCAAAAAATAGTATTGACATCACGAATAAAAAACAAGAAGTTATTACTAACAACATCTTAATTGCTAATGCAAAAAATGAGCAACTAGATTCTACAACTGTTATAACTCCTGAAACAAAGTCACCTTCAATTGAAGAAGCCTTAGCTGAAGTGAAAAATAGTGTTGAAGAAAAAAATCCATCAAATAGTAAATGGAGTTTAACCCCCAACGCAGCACCCGTATATTTTAATAGTCTTGGAAAAGGATCTTCTTTAGATTCTCAATTTAACAACAACTCTAAAAGTGGTGAAATTAACATGAGCTATGGGGTTATTGCTGGATATACCATTGCCAAAAATTTAAAAATTAGATCTGGCATCAACAAAGTAAGCTTAGGATATAGCACTAACGACGTGGTTATATTTGAATCTATAGGCGTCATGAGATCAAGTTCTTTTATAAAAAATATCGATCCTATTGAGCCTGCTATCGCTAACGATGGAGCAGCTGAACCGCAATTATCTATTGTTAGTGGAGAAAGCCTTAGCACGTCAAAAAGCAATTCATTTATTAAAACGTCCAATACATCAATCAATCAATCATTAGGATATATAGAAATTCCTTTAGAAATTGAATATACTTTAATCGATAAAAAAATAGGCTTAAATGTTATTGGCGGATTTAGTTCATTTTTTCTGAATAGCAATAAATTGTACTCAGAATTTAATGGTGAACGCACGCTTATTGGTAAAGCTACTAATTTAAACAATATAAGTTATAGTGCTAATTTTGGTTTAGGACTCAATTACAAAATGACAAAGAAGCTTGAATTGAATTTAGAGCCTTTGTTCAAATATCAAATCAATACTTTTAATAATACATCTGGCAACTTTAAACCCTATATTATAGGGGTTTATACCGGTATTGGATTTAAATTTTAGGTTTTTGGTAGGCCTCGATATTTTTTTGAGTAAGCTCTTAAAAAGTATCAAAAAAACTGCTCTCCCCTAAGGGCAGTTTTCTTTTTTAAGCTTTTAATTGGTTTAAAATAATCATTCTTGCTTTAGTGTTTAATGTTTTTGTATCATTAACAGTTAAATCTCCTGTCTCTAAAAATTTATGGATTTTCACACGCATCTTTCCTGGTCCTCCTCTAAAAAATATATAAGGAAAACGCTTTTTATTATCTAAAAAGACTAAGGGTACAACAGGAATATGGTGGTTTATAGCCAATCTAAAAGCACCGTCTTTAAATGTATCTAATTCAATATGTTCTTCAGGAACTCCCCCTTCAGGAAAAATGCAAATACTCAACCCTGATTTTAAACGTTTCTGAGCTCTCAAAAAAACAGCTTGTCTACTTTTTGCGGAGCTTCTATCAACCAAAATACAAGTACGCTTATAAAAAAAACCAAAAAGCGGAAGTTTACCTAGTTCTTTTTTTCCAACAAATACAAACGGATTTTTTATCACTGCCAGCATGAGCATAATATCTGCCATAGAAGTATGGTTAGCAATAAACATATAGCTTTTGTCTTTTTCTGGAATTTGATCCGCTTCAACTTTAACCCTAAAACCCATGCCTATTAAAATAAATCGAGCCCAAAAACGAGCCAATCTAAAAAAGTAAGGATACCATGCTTCTTTCAGAATAGAAACAAACAAAATAGGAAGCAAAATTATAATAGGGATAAGAACCAGTATGTAAAACCAAACTCGGTACAAAGTCCAAAATATATATTTAAATATCTTCATGCCTCTCAAAAATACTATTATAAATTGATTATCTTTAAAAGATATTAATTTTATAATTTTTAATTATGGGTTTACTTTATTCGTTATTAATAGGTGCAATTGCTGGATGGCTAGCAGGTAAATTAATGAAAGGGGGCGGTTTTGGTCTTCTACTAAACATTATTATTGGTATTATTGGAGGTATTGTAGGAAACTGGCTGTTTGCTACCTTAGGTATTTCAATTATGGCCGGCCTTATTGGAGATATTTTAACAGGTGCCATTGGTGCTTCGTTAATATTATTCATAGCAGGATTATTAAAAAAATAACCCTTTTTTATCTTTTTTATAAAAGTGGCTCATGCCACTTTTTTTTATTGCATAACTTATCTTTAAATTTGCGCATTATAAAAATAATTATGGCAAGAATACTTACAGGTATACAAAGTACAGGAACACCACATTTAGGAAATATTTTAGGCGCAATTCTTCCAGCTATTGAAATGGCTAACACCCCTAAAAATGATTCATTCCTTTTTATTGCAAATCTTCATACACTTACACAAATAAAAGATGCTGAAACATTAAGATACAACACTTATTCTGTGGCAGCAACATGGTTAGCTTTTGGTTTAGATATAGAAAAAACCGTGTTTTATAGACAGAGCGATATTCCTCAAGTAACGGAACTATCTTGGTATTTAAGTTGCTTTTTTCCATATCAACGTTTAACCTTAGCGCACGGTTTTAAAGATAAAGCTGATAGACTCGATGATGTTAATGCAGGCTTGTTTACATACCCTATGCTTATGGCTGCTGATATTTTATTGTATGATGCTAATATTGTCCCCGTTGGAAAAGACCAGTTACAGCACATTGAAATGACGCGTGATGTAGCAGCTCGTTTTCATGCTAAAATGGGTGAAACTTTTGTACTTCCCGAAGGAAAGATTCAAGAAAACACTATGTTGATACCTGGGACGGATGGTGAAAAAATGAGTAAAAGTAGAGGCAACCTCATCAATCTCTTTTTAGATGATAAAAAACTACGCAAGCAAATAATGTCTATTCAAACAGACAGCACACCTCTTGAAGACCCTAAAGATTGGAAAACATGTAACTGTTTTGCCATATACAGTTTGTTAGCTAATGCTGAACAAATTGAAACAATGAAAGCCAATTACGAAAATGGCAATTATGGTTATGGCCATGCTAAACAGGCGTTATTTGAGTTAATAGTTGAAAAATTTGCAAAACAACGCGAACGCTATAACTATTATATGAACAACCTCGACGAAATTGATAAAGCCTTGGCTTTAGGAGCTGAAAAAGCAAAATTAGTTGCTAATGATGTTTTAAAAAGAGTAAGGGAAAAAGTTGGATACTAATATAAAAAAACTCATTTGGTTTACTGTTTTAATGATCCTTTCTCAAGGGTTTATAATTTTATCTCAGTTCTTGTCTGATAAAGGAAATAATTGGATTGTTGCCATTGGAGTTTTAATAATTATAGCACTAATTATTAATTTTTATGTTCAATATAAAAAGTTAAATAAGCTCAAATAGTTTACCTGGTAACGGCCTAATAATTCCTTTAAGTTCCATATTTAAAAGAATCCCTGCAATTTTAAAAATAGGCATACCACAATTTAACGCAATGGTATCTAATTGTTGTTTGTCATGCTCTTTAAGATACTTATAAATTACCTTTTCTTGGTCATCTAACTCTACAAACAATTGCTTTTGAATGCTTGGTTTTTGTTTATCTTCTAGCTGCCAATTTAAAATATATGGCACATCTAACGGATTGGAAAGCAAATGTGCTTTTTGATATTTTATCAGGTTATTACATCCTGTACTTTGAGAATCTGTTGTTCTCCCAGGAACAGCAAAGACATCTCTATTATACGAATTAGCGATATCAGCAGTTACCAAACTGCCTCCTTTTTCGGCAGATTCAATCACAATAGTGGCTTCGCTCAAGCCTGCAATAATCCTGTTTCTTTTCAAAAAATTATTTCTATCGAACAAATCACTACTGCAAAAATCTGTAAAAAAACCGCCGTTATTTTCAATATCAGCAACATACTTTTTATGCACTTTAGGATACATTTGATTGAGGCCATGTGCTAAACAAGCAACGGTTTGAAGATTGTGTTTTAAGGCCGCCTTATGGGCAGTAATATCAGTTCCGTAGGCAAATCCAGATACAATAACAGGATTGTAAGGCACGAGTTGTTCAACCAAATTTTCGCAAAACGCCATACCTTGTGTCGTTATTTTTCTTGTTCCAACGATACTTATTATATGTTGTTTTTTTAAATTAATAGTTCCAGATTGAAATAATAAAACAGGCCCATCAATACAATGTTTTAATTTTTCAGGATAATCTTCGTCTTCAAAATAGAGTACTTTAATTTTATTGTTTTTAATATAATTTACCTCATCATTTGCTGCTTTGTGGTGATTAGGTTTAAATAAATCATTAATCACCATACTTCCAATGCCATCAATTTTTAAAAGGTTTTGTCTTTTTTCTTTAAAAACAGCTTCTGCCGTACCGCAATGTCTAATAAGTTTTTTGGCTGTAATATCACCTATTTTAGAAACATTTTGCAAAGCCAATGTATAAAGTAGATCGTTTTCTGTCATCCTAACATTTTCATTTTAAGCATACAAGTAAGTAATTTTTGCTGTGTTAATAAATAGTTTTGCTAAAATGTTATCTAAAAGTATAATTTTTTAACTTTGTTTCTATGCAACTAGAAACCTACATCAGCGATTTATTATACAGATACGAATGTGTTACCGTTCCAGAATTTGGTGCTTTTTTAACGCAACGTGTTTCTGCAAGTATTAATGATTCTACCAATGCGTTTTATCCGCCAAAAAAAACCATTTCTTTTAATGAGCAAATTCAAAAAAACGATGGTTTACTAGCACATTATATAGCTGATGTTGAAAAAATACCTTTTGAAGTAGCCTCTAAAAAAATTCAAAAACGTGTTAAAACATTAAAAGCTCTTTTAACACAAGGTGAAACGCTTACCTTTAAAAACATTGGGGATATTGTTTTGAATAGTGAAGGAAAAATTGTGTTTGAACCATCTTATAACCTTAATTATTTAACGGATGCTTTTGGGTTATCGCAGTTTGTATCACCCGCTATAACTAGAGATTTTTACAACGACACCGTTGAAACTACCGAAAAAGAAACTGTTATTGCGTTTACGCCTGAAAAACGTAAATCAATTCCATATTTACGATATGCAGCCGTGGCTATTATTGCTTTATCACTTGGTGGTTTTGCAGCTTCTCACTATTATGTGAATCAAATTGAAACTCATAATCAATTAGCGCAAGAAGAAGCCTTTCAACAATTAGATAATAAAATTCAAGAAGCCACTTTTGTTATTGATAATCCACTTCCAGCTGTCACATTCAATGTAAAAAAGCAAACAGGTAATTATCATATTGTGGCAGGTGCCTTTAGAGTTGAAGACAATTGTGATAAAAAAATCGAACAACTAAAAGCCCAGGGTTTTAAAGCTCGTAATATTGGCGTTAACAAATATGGCTTACATGTAGTTGTTTACGATAGCTACGAAACTGGTGAAGAAGCACTGGTAGCACTTCATAATATTAGACAAACAAGTAATAAAGATGCTTGGTTGTTAGTTAAAAAGTTGGATTAATCCTTCTTTTTCTTTTTAAAGAGATTTAGCTACTTGTAATGCTGGCTCCTTATAAATTATATTAAATCCTAAAATCCTTTTACCTTTGCACCAACATAAAAAATATGATGCAAGTAAAAACACCTGAGCAATCCAAAACCATAATGACCGATTTGGTTCTTCCAGGAGAAACCAACCCATTAAATAATTTATTTGGTGGCGAACTATTGGCTCGCATGGATAGAGCAGCTAGTATTTCGGCAAGAAGACACTCCAGACGCATAGTGGTTACAGCCTCTGTTAATCACGTAGCGTTTAATAGAGCGGTTCCCTTAGGAAGTGTTTTATCTGTTGAAGCTAAAGTCTCTCGTGCTTTTAAAACATCTATGGAGATATTTATTGATGTTTGGATTGAAGACCGAGAATCTGGTGCCAGAACCAAAGCCAACGAGGCTATATATACGTTTGTAGCCGTTGATGAGACTGGAAAACCAGTAGAAGTCCCTGAAATAACTCCAGAAACTAAACTTGAAAAGGAACGCTATGAAGCTGCCTTACGCAGAAAACAATTAAGCTTGTTATTGGCCGGAAAAATAAAACCAAATGATGCCACCGAACTAAAAGCATTGTTCGTGTAATTAAACTTTTTTATTACCTAGAAGTCTTATAGTTAACAAAAAAATTAAAAGCTATGAGAACATTTCTTATATTATTATCAGCTATTTGCATGATGAGTGTGTCATCTTGTGTAACAAGAGTAGTTAACAGACCCGAAACCGTAACTGTTATTAAAGCACGTCCAGCGAATTATAAAATTGTAAGAGTGCATGGAAAACGATATTACTTTTGGAACGGAAACCATTATAGAAAAACACGCGGAGGCTACGTGATAGTTAAACCATAACTTTTAAAATCACATTTTATAAATCCATTCTGCTGGATTTTGTGGATTAACATTTTTGTAAATAATAAAATTTAAAATGGTATCTCCGTTGGATGGGTTTGTAAAAACTTCGCCTATGTTTTGTTTTGTGGTCACCATATCACCTTCTTTTACATACACTTTAGATAGGTTTTTATAAACCGTGATATAGTTACCGTGTTTAATCATAACCATAGGATTTGAGTTTTTTATAACGATTATTTTACTCACTTCTCCATTAAAAACAGCACGAACTTTTGCGTTTTTTTCGGTAGCTATTCGCACACCGTTACTTTTTATTGTTAACGACCTATCAATTGGAGAGGGTTGTTTACCATATCTCACGGTAACATATCCTTTTTCAACTGGCCATGGTAATTTACCTTTATTTGATATAAAGTTAGATGCCAACACTTTCTCTGCAGGCGTTAAAGCAAAGTTTGAAGATGATTTTGAATTCCCCGCTTTTTTATTGGATTTTGCAATAGCTTCTCTAATTATGCGTTCAATTTCTCTATCAATTCTATTAGCCTCTTGTTGCTTTTTGCTTATTTGAGCGGAATACATATTGATGTTTTTCTTAATAGATGCCATCAAAACCTCATGTTCCTTTCGCTCTTTCTCTAATGTTTTTTGCACCTCCCTATTTTCTGCAACAAGCTTTTGTTTTTCTGCTTTTTGTTTTAATAGATTGGCATTTATTTTTTGTAACTCCTCGCTTTTAGACTTAATTTCCTGCCCTTGTTCCTTTTGATGGTCAGAATACTGTTTCATGTACTGTAAACGCTTGTAGGCCTGCTTAAAATCGTTTGAAGACAATAAAAACATAATCCTGCTCTGCTGATTTTTGTTTTTATAAGATTTAACAATCATAGCAGCATAATCTTCCTTAAGTATGGTAAGATCTTCGCGAAGTTTGGTTATTTTCTTTTGGTTTGAATTAATTTCTCTTGTGATAAGATTAGCTTGTTGATTGGTAACCGAAATTAAATTATTAAGAACACTAATCTTGTAATTGTAGTTTTCAATTAACGATAATTGCGATTTTTGTTTCGATTTATTCTCTTGTTGTAATTGGTTTATTTTCTGAATTTCTTGACGTAACTCTTGTCTGCGTTCTTCTAATTCTTTCTGCTTATTACTTTGAGAGAAACTATTAGAAACACATAAGAGTAGTGTAAAAACTACGAATTTAAATATGTTTTTTTTACTCGTCATTACAACTTAATTTCTTCATATCCTGAAGGAATTTTAAAAGGGAAACGTAAACCTTCGTTCAAAGATACTGCTTTAAATTCCATCTCTAAAATCATTTCCTCTGCTCCTTCTACAGCAATTACTTTTATCTGTTTTGGTAGAATTTCTTTTTCAACTTCCTGATACGACAGATAGTCAATTTGAAGATGACGTTGCTCCTGAGGCTGTGACAATTGTTGGGAGGTTATTTTAAAATGTGACGGATTTATCAAATAAAACAGTTCAAAAAGTGGATTTTGTTTTTTGGGCTGAACTACATACTCGTTTTCATTAACAGAAACGGTAATGGGTTCGTTTTTTAAACCGTACAAAGCCTCTCCTAACAATAAATTTTGAACCTTTTGAAAATCTAAATCAGTTCCTAATAAATCACTCAAATAACTAAAATCACCTTCAAAATAAGTGTTATCTAGCTTATTATAAAAACTCACCTTCTCCGGCGTGATTAGTGCTTTAACCACAGAAATTGGTGTAGACATTAATAGTATTTGTTTGTCTTTTTCCATTCTTAGATTAACCGTATAACCACTTACTTTATCTTCCTGTGAAATATCAAGTTTTACTCGTGCCGACAAAGTTTTAAATTTAGGTTCTGTTTTAGTAGTTTCTCTAATAAGTTGTTTGGCAGACAATTTTAAATTTGCTTCACCCGACGTTAAGGTTTTAGATGATTTACAGCCTATCGTAAAAACAAGGCATAGGTTTAAAATGATACTTAAATAACGATTTTTATGAGGCATATAAACGTTTTTAATTGAGAGTTTTTAATTGTTTTGCCTTATCACTAAAGAGTTTGGCTTTTGCTGAGTTGTTTAACAATGTGTAAGACATACTTAATTGGGTATAAAAATCGGATTCCATTTTGGCGTCATCAATAATATAATCTAGTCCAGCTTCTAAAATATCGATGGCTTCGTTAGCTTTTTTTACTTCATTTAAAGCTACCCCATTTATTAAATAAATAATAGGCTGTGCAGGGTATTTTTGAAGCGCAATATTGCACTTTTTTATAGCTAATCCGTAGTCTTTTAAATCTAAGTACAATAATAAACTATTGCGTAAAACCGGAAAATTATCAGGCTCAATCTGTAAGGCTTGCTCATAATATTTTAAAGCTTTGGTTTTATCGCCTTGTTTTAAATAATACTGAGCAATTTCAACAATGGGTGTTGCACTATTGGTATTACCAACCAAGGTTGTGGCCTCAACTAAATCGGATTCATATTGTGGATGCTTACCAACAAACTTTACAAAATCGGAAAGTACTTTAAGTTTGGCGTCTGGTTTTATTTGTGGGCTTTTAATAACAATCTTCATAGATTCTATGGCCTTATCTGTTTCATTTTCTTCCAAATAAAACTTGTATAGGGCTAAATGAACTAATTGCGAATTTGGATTTGCTTTTAATAACTCCTTAGCTGTTTCAAAAGCTTTATCCTTTTCATTGTTCTCGCTGTAACGATAAATTAAAGCTAAATAGTTTGATTCATTATCAGGGTTATTATCGACACGCTCCTCCAAATTTTTAATTTGATCTTTTTTGCGGCCTGTTGCTTCGTAAATTTGATTCCGCATATAGTCTCTGGATGCTGAGATTCCTTTTTCGGCATCTAATTCATCCAATACTTTTAAGGCATCATTAAACTTTTTGTTTGTCATATAAAGCTCAACTAAGCCTTCCTTATAAGCTGGATGATATTCTACCAGTTGCTTGTATGTTTTTAAAGCCTTGTCATTTTTATTTTCTAAACGATATAAATTGTACAGAGCATCTAAGTACCACTCATTCTTTGGTTCTTTATCAACAGCCGTTTTTAAAGCGTCTTCTGCAGCTCCAAAATTTTTAAGCTCCACATAGTCTTTTCCTAATTCATAGTATAAAACCGCTTTTGAATCATCTAATTTGATGCATTTTAAAAGTGCTGTAACCGATCTATCATAGTTTTCAATCCCTTTTTGCTTTAAGGCTTCAAAAAAAGATTCTTGAAATTTATCTTCTAAATCACCTAGGTCGTCATTAGGCTTTTTGTTGAAATCAACTTGAGCATACTGATTTTGAGGATATAATAATATTCCAAAGAAAAAAAATAGCATGTAAAAGTTGTGTTTCATTTATAAATATTCAATTAATGACTATACTCGTTCATTTTGACAATAACTATTCCAAAACCGAATAATCTCCTATACTAACTGTTTTAAAATTACCGTCGTAATTTACATGATTACCAATCATAGCGTCTTTTAAATCAGCATTTTTAATAGTTGTGTTGGTTTGAATTAAACTGTTTTTAATAGTTGAATTTTCGATAATACAATGGTTGCCAATAGAGACATTAGGCCCTACCGTTGTATTATTTAACACCACGTGCTCGCCTATAAAGCAAGGTTCAATAATTGTTGCATTATTTTTTTTAACAGAAGAAGCTATCATTTGTTCATCTCCATCTGATTTTAAAAACCCTAGCATTCTAGTATTGGTTTCTACGGTGACTGCTTTGTTACCGCAATCCATCCACTCGTCTACTTGTCCTGTTTTAAAAACATTTCCTTTAGCCATCATTCCTTTAATGCCATCATTAATTTGATATTCACCACCGTTTACAATATTGTTATCTAAAACATGCTGTAATTCTTGTTTTAAAACGCTCACATCTTTAAAGTAGTATATGCCAATAACTGCTAAATCGCTCACAAAGTCTTTTGGCTTTTCAACCAATTCAACAATTTCATTGTTATCATTTAACTTAACTACCCCAAAAGCCTCGGGTTTATCTACTTGTTTGACCCAAATAACGGCATCTGCTGCTGGATCTAATTTAAAATTTGCTCTTATAAGCGTATCAGCATATGCAATAACTGCAGGTCCTGAAAGTGATTCTTTAGCACACATAATAGCATGGCCTGTTCCTAATGGTTGGTCTTGACGATAAATAGAGGCCTTGGCTCCTAAGCTATTGGCTAATTCTTTTAAACTTGTTACAACGTCGTCTCCAAACCAAGCTGGATCTCCTAAAACAAAAGCGATCTCATCAATGGGTTGATTTAAAACTTTAACGATATCTTTAACCAATCTGTGAACAATGGGCTGCCCTGCAACGGGAATTAATGGTTTTGGAACTGTTAAACTGTGAGGTCTTAAACGAGATCCTCTTCCTGCCATTGGTACTATTATTTTCATTGAAATTTTTTATTTTCATTTCCACGAAGGTAGAAATCTTTAAAATTAAACTTTATATTATTTTACTTTTGCCACGAATACATGAATGATTTCCTTATTCAGAAATTAACAATCGTAATTCGTTAATCATTTAGTTCCCGTACTTCCAAAACCGCCTTCACCTCGAGAAGTTTCAGATAATTCTTCAACAGAAATCCACTCAGCGCGTTCGTGTTTAGCAATTACTAATTGGGCAATACGCTCACCATTTTCAATGATAAAATCTTCATTTGAAAGATTAACTAAAATCACCCCTATTTCACCTCTATAATCGGCATCAACAGTTCCTGGTGCATTTAAAACAGTAATCCCTTTTTTGGCCGCTAAACCGCTTCTTGGTCTTACTTGTGCTTCTAAACCAATAGGTAATTCAATAAATAAGCCTGTCTTTACGATGGTACGTTCTAAAGGTTTTAATGTAATTGCTTCTGAAATATTAGCTCTCAAATCCATGCCTGCTGAGGCTATGGTTTCGTAACTTGGTAAATCGTGATTTGATTTATTAATGATTTTTATTTGCATGTTATTGTTTTAATAATTGCTTTAATTCGTTTTTTTCAAACAAAACTGTCGACCCCAAAAATAATAAAACTAAAAAGGTGTTTATGTAATAATTAGCATTTGTATTTAAACTAACGATTGACAAAATAATTGCTAGCATCAAATACCCTACTATTCGCTTTGTATCATAGGGAACTTTATAATATCGTTGTCCAAATAAATATGATACTATCATCATTATTCCATAAGCTGCTAACGTTGCCCAAGCCGATGCAATAAAACCTATCTTATCTATCATTACAAGGTTAAAAACTATCGTGATAATAGCTCCTACTATCGACAAATACATACCATAAATAGTTTTATCAGTTAATTTATACCAAATAGCCAAGTTAAAATAGATTCCTAAACATAAATTAGCAAGTAACACTATTGGCACTATGCTAATTGCTTTCCAATAACTTTCATCTTTAACTAATGCTATTTTAAATATATCCAGATATGAAATAATAAAAACTAACATAAAACTACCTACTATCACAAAGTATTTCATAATTAAAGCATACGTCTCTTTCGCTTTAACGTCTTTTGAATGCGAAAAGAAAAATGGTTCGGCACCTAAACGAAAAGCCTGAATAAAAATAGTCATAAACATAGCTATTTTATAACAACCACTATAAGCACCATTGATATCCTTTCCTAATAAATAAGGAAGAATCCATTTATCAAAATTTTCGTTTATTACATAAGCTAAACCCGCCACCATTATAGGCCAACCATAGTTTAAAAGCTGTTTAAAAATTGATTTGCTAAACTCTAACTTCGTTTTAAAGAAATAAGGCATCAGCATTAAAAACGTAACAATGCTCGCCACCAAATTAGCTATAAAGATATATTGGACTAAATCTGATTTATTATAACCTGGGAAATCTATATTAAATCTTGGGATTGCCCAAAGAAAGAAATAGTTAAGCAAAACATATATTAGAATATTAGCAATTTTAATGGCTGCAAATTTTATAGGCCTTCCCGTAGCTCTTAAATAAGCAAAAGGCGCTACTACCAGCGTATCTAAAACCAATAAACCAACAAGTATTTTAAAATATTTTGGCGATATATTTAACCATATAGCCAGTTGCTGATTATACATTAAAACAATGGCTAAAAATAAAATGGTAGTAATGGATAAACTTATAAATGTCGTAGAAAAGACCTTATTTTTTTCTTCAGATTTATTGAAAAATCTAAAAAAAGCAGTTTCCATTCCATAGGTTAGGAGAACATTAAAAAAAGCCGCATATACATAAAAACTCGTGTTATCTGAATAACTTGTTGTTCCTAGCTTTGACGTATGAAGAGGAACCAATATAAAGTTCATTAGACGCGGTAAAACCGTAGCTAAACCATAAATAACAGTGTCTTTAAAAAACTTTTTTAATACGCCCAAGAAATCTTTTTTTATTGTGCTAAAATTACGTTTTTAGCTATTCTAAACCAAACATACACTATGACTTCTTATGTATTGAAATTTATGTGGTAAGGAATTACTTTTTTATAACCCCTCCAATTGTAAAGTAGCTGATTTTGTTACCTTCTTTATAACTAATAACACATTGTGTATTATTCAAATCAAATGGGATATCATTTCTTTGAAGTGGTTTTTGAAAGCTATTACCATATTCTTCATGAGGATTGCTACTCATAATTATATCTGGTTTTTCAGTAGCCGTAGTTTTAAACTTTCCTATAAATAGTGAATTATTAATGCGTTCCAGCTTAGTAACTTCACCTTGAAAGTAAACACTATCTAGAATAATACTATTGTCTTTAGAAATAATAGGAACGTATAGGCTTTTTTCAGCACCACCGCCTTTATCATCTAACGTCCATTCGTAATATACTTGACCTAACTTAAAAGGTGCTTTTATTTGTGTTTTTTTAGCACTAGCACATTGATTGGTTGTTATAACCAACAAAACCACTCCAAGAAGAGGTAATATCTTTTTAAGATAATTCATAAATCGATTATTGAAATTTAAAGATATACTTTCAAATTTAATGCCATAAAAAACGCCTCACGAATCGTGAGGCGTTTTTAATTCTAGCATTAGCCAGAACTAATACATTAATTATTCAACGCTTCAGCACCACCAACAATCTCGAGGATTTCGTTAGTAATAGCTGCCTGACGTGCTTTATTGTATGTTAATTTCAATTGATCTCTTAGTTCTGTTGCATTATCCGTTGCTTTATGCATAGCAGTCATACGGGCTCCATGCTCACTAGCAAAGGAATCTCTAATACTTTTGTATAATTGTGTTTTTAATGACTTAGGAATTAATTGCTTAACAATCTCAACTTTTGAAGGTTCAAAAATATAATCTGTATTCGCATTAGCTTGTCCCTCGGCAGGAACTATTGGTAAAAACTGTTCTGTAGTTACTATTTGAGTCGCTGCATTTTTAAAACTATTGTAAACGATATCAATTTTATCAAACTCTCCCACTACAAATTTTTCCATTAATGTTTCTGCAATATCAGCAACATTTTCAAAGGTTAAATCATCAAAAACATGACTTTCGTTTCCTGCTATCATTTTTTTCTTGGCAAAAGCATCATTAGCTTTTTTACCAATGGCAAAAACAGATACTTTTTTACCTACATATTTAGTATCAATCAATTGTTGCGTTTGCTTTATAATACTTGAATTAAAAGCGCCGCATAACCCTCTGTTAGATGTTATAGAAACAATTAATACGTTTTTTACTTCGCGTTGAATTGAATATTTGCTTCCAGAATCAGCATCTAATGTTGCGCTTAAGCTCTGCAAAAGTTCTGTTAACTTATCTGCATAAGGGCGCATATCTGTAACAGCATCTTGTGCCTTTTTTAACTTTGCAGCCGATACCATTTTCATGGCACTGGTTATCTGCATCGTTGACGATACGGATGCTATTCTGTTGCGTATTTCTTTTAAATTTGCCATTTTTCAAGTTATGAGTTTATAGTGTTGAGTTATGAGTTTTTAATGATTGCTACTAAAATCCTTATTAACTCTTCACACTTATTCATCATTTCTTTGGGTACTTCTCTTCCTGTTGTTTCTAAAATTTCTAACCAATATTTAGTTTCATCAGCTTCTTTAAGAGCAATACCAAACTTATTTTTAAAATCTTTTATGCTAACTCCTCGTTGTGCCTCTCTAGTATTGGCTCCAATACTAGTCCCGCTCTTTAATAATTGAGAAGCTAACTCAAAATCTTTTTGTTCTTTTAACTTATCACAATACTTAACTATTTCACAAACAAATTCGAAACTCTTCTTTCTAATCGGACTTTCTCCTAAACTCATTATTTATAGTTAATGTGTTTGAATGAAAAATTATGAGAAAGAACTCTGAACTCATAACTTCAAACTCTGCATTTTTTACGCTTTATATTTTCCTGATAAATCTTTAGCCACAGTCGTTAATGTATCTGTAACCTCATCAGTTAATTTCCCTGCTTTTAATGTACTAAGTACATCAGCATGTTTTGCTCTTAAGAATTCTAAATAATCTCTTTCGAATTCTTTAATTTTTTCAACAGGTACATCTCTTAATAAGTTTTTAGACCCTGCATAAATAATAGCGATTTGATCTTCTACTTTAAACGGATCGTTTTGAGCTTGTTTTAAAATCTCTACGTTACGTTTTCCTTTTTCAATAACGTTTAATGTAGAGGCATCTAAATCTGAACCAAACTTAGCAAACGCTTCTAATTCACGATATTGTGCTTGGTCTAATTTTAATGTACCAGCTACTTTTTTCATGGATTTAATCTGAGCGTTACCACCAACACGAGATACCGAAATACCAACGTTAATCGCTGGACGTACACCAGAGTTAAATAAATCTCCATCCAAGAAAATCTGTCCGTCTGTAATAGAAATTACGTTTGTTGGAATATATGCCGAAACGTCACCTGCTTGTGTTTCGATAATTGGTAATGCTGTTAATGAACCGCCTCCTTTTACCATAGGTTTTAAAGACTCAGGAAGATCGTTCATATCTTTAGCAATATCATCATCATTAATCACTTTTGCAGAACGCTCTAATAATCTTGAGTGTAAGTAGAAAACGTCCCCAGGGTAGGCTTCACGTCCTGGTGGTCGACGTAATAATAAAGATACCTCACGATATGCTACCGCTTGTTTAGATAAATCATCATAAATGATTAATGCTGGACGACCAGTATCTCTAAAATACTCTCCAATTGCAGCACCAGCAAATGGTGCATATACTTGCATAGGAGCAGGGTCAGATGCGTTTGCAGCAACAATTGTAGTATAGGCTAATGCACCTTTATCTTCTAATGTTTTAGCAATTAAAGCTACTGTTGACGCTTTTTGACCTATAGCAACATATATACAATATACAGGCTCTCCTGCATCATAAAACTCTTTTTGATTTAAGATGGTATCAATACATACAGCTGTTTTACCAGTCTGACGGTCACCAATAACCAACTCACGTTGTCCACGACCAATAGGGATCATGGCGTCAATTGATTTAATCCCTGTTTGTAATGGCTCGGTAACTGGCTCACGGAAAATAACTCCTGGAGCTTTACGTTCTAAAGGCAATTGATAAGTTTCGCCTGAAATAGGCCCTTTACCATCAATTGGGCTTCCTAAAGTATCGACAACACGTCCCACAATACCTTCTCCAACATTAATAGAGGCAATACGTTTTGTACGCTTTACAGTAGAGCCTTCTTTTACACCTACAGAGGCACCCAACAATACAATCCCTACGTTATCTTCTTCAAGGTTAAGTACAATACCTTCTAAACCGCCTTCAAATTCAACTAACTCACCGTATTGAACATTTGAAAGACCGTATGCACGTACAATACCGTCACCAACAGTTAATACTGTTCCCACTTCGTCTAATGAAGCTGATGCTTCAAATCCTGCAAGTTGTTGTTTTAAGATTGCTGATACTTCAGCTGGTTTTACTTCTGCCATCTTATTTTTAGTTTAATGTAAATTCTCTTTTTAATTTATTCAGGTTATTGGAAATACTTGCATTGTATTGCTTATCTCCAACTCTTAAGATGAAACCTCCTAAAATGCTTTCATCTACTATATTTATAAGGGTAACCTCTTTACTTGTAAGTGCTTTTACTTTGGCTAGCACTTTAGACTCTAAATCTTTTGTCATTGGAACTGCAGTGGTTACTTTAGCAACCTCTTTACCGTTAAGCTCATCGTATTGAGCACTATACTGTAAAGCAATATCATTTAAAATATCAACTCGTCTATTTGAAATTAACACATCAAATAAGCCAGTACTAATTGTATTAAGATTTGGAAAAACAGCTAATAAAGTAGCTATTTTATTTTCCGATTTTATAACTGCATTTTCAAGTAAGTCGCTTAAATCTTTATTTTCAGCTATGGTTTTAGCCATTAACTTCATATCGTTATTTACAACGTCTGCCTTTTTTTGGTCAGTTGCCAAACTTAAAGTTGCCTTTGCGTAACGTACTGCTGCTCTTGCTCCTGCCATTTATAATTAGTTTAATTTTGCGTCTCCTAACATAGACTCTACTAACTTTTCTTGTTTGTCTTTGTTAGATAATTCTGCACGAACTACTTTTTCTGCTATTTCAATTGATAAATTAGCCACTTGAGATTTTAATTCTGCTATTGCTGCTTTCTTTTCTGCTTCAATAGATGCTTGTGCTTGAGAAATAAGTTTTCCTGCAGCTTCGTTAGCTTCGTCTTTAGCATCTTCTATCATCTTATTTTTCATATCTCGAGCATCTTTCAACATAGATTCGCGCTCTGCTCTTGCTTCTTGTAACAGTTTTTGGTTATCTGCTTGAAGGTTTTGCATTTCTAATTTTGCTTTTTCAGCAGAATCTAATGCATTTTTAATACCTTCTTCTCTATCGTTAACCGAATTTAAAATAGGTTTCCAAGCAAATTTTTTAAGCAATAAAATAAGTGCTATAAAAAGTATTGCCTGCCAAACAAACAACCCTAAAGAAAATCCTCCAAATAATTCTTCCATAATAACTTAAATTTCTAAAAACAACTTCTGTTTAATTTAAAAAAAGCAGCTATAACCAACCGTTACAGCTGCTCTTTAGTGTGTTTACTTTGCAAATAAAGCTGCAAAGGCAATACCTTCAATCAACGCTGCTGCAATAAGCATAGCGGTTTGAATTTTTCCAGTAGCTTCTGGTTGACGTGCAATAGCTTCCATAGCAGAACCACCGATTTTTCCGATTCCGATTCCAGCTCCTATTACAATTAAACCTGCTCCTACAATTTCAGGAATATTTCCCATAATATATATAATTAAAAATTAAACATTCAATTTATTAATGTGCTTCATCATGATGTTCCTCAACTGCCATACCGAAGTATAAAGCCGAAAGCACTGTAAAAATATAAGCTTGTAATACCGCTACCAACAACTCTAGAATTGCCAATACAAAAGCTAATACAAACGATAATGAACTCCCTATCCAGTTATTAAAAATAAACATCATACCAATGATACTCATTAGTACAATATGTCCTGCCGTGATATTGGCATACAAACGAATCATTAACGCAAATGGTTTGATAAACGTTCCTAACAATTCAATAGGTGCTAATATAATTTTCATTGGAACAGGAACTCCTGGCATCCAAAAAATATGTTTCCAATAATTTTTATTCCCTGAAAATGTGGTGATAACATAAGTAATTAATGCCAAACATAAGGTTACGGCAATATTATTAGTAACATTTATCCCAATAGGCGTTAAACCAAATAGGTTAACAATCCAAATAAAGAAAAACACTGTTAACAAATAACTCATGTACTTCTTATAATGCTTTTCACCAATGTTTGGTATCGCAATTTCATCTCTAATATATAAAACAATAGGTTCTAATATACGACCAATTCCCATGGGTAAATTATTGTTCTTTTTATAAGATTTTGCCATGTTTTTAAACATAAAAAACAAAATAACAAATACCATAAAAATCAACGTAACGTTCTTGGTAATTGAAAAATCCAATGGTTTTTCATTAGTGGCATGATGGTGTTCATCTAAATTAATCGTTCCGTCAGGACCATCTACTTTATAGATTTTTGAATGAAAAACTTTATAATAATCACCTCCAACTTCAGCAACTTCTTCTCCATGATGAAACTTAGAGGACATAAATACTTTTAAACCATTATCCCAAAGAATGACTGGCAAAGGAAAGCCTACGTGTTTAGTTTCACCGTTATCTGTCTCGTAAGAATACAAACCAAAATCATAAGAGTCCTTTAAATGATGTAGAATATATTCTTTCATTTCTGCTTCCTTATCAAGTTTTACCTCTTCAGCTGAATGTTCTTCTGAATGACCTTCTTGTCCGTACGACATAAAGGTTAATAAAAACAGGAATAATGTAATTGGTTTTAAATATGTTTTTATACGCATATTACTCTAACTAATAGTGGCTTAAAAATTGCTGCAAAGGTAGGTTTTTATCTCAAAAACAAAAATAAATTTTTATTTTATTTATAACGTTTGATTTGATAGATATAACGCAACATTTAATCTAACTTGTTTAGCCATTTAACAAGACTAAATGTTTCTAAAACAAGGCCTAACCCATATGGCACAAAAAATGCCGCAAACTCTAATTTAGAAATATGTCCGTCAAGATTGAAAAACGGATAAAAAACAATAAAAAAGACTCCAAATTTTAGAGCACTCCCTGCAATAAACAAAAACCCTATTTGGTCTTTAAACTTATTTTTTGAAAGATATAAAAATCCAAAAATAAAAATAACCAAGGCTAAATTTACAACATAGGATAACACTATTTTGTTTTCAAATAACGGCATTTGAAAACTCTTTAATAGAGCTATATGAATACAAAAAGCAACTGCTAAAACAGTAGTTGCTTTAATAGTAAAACGTGTAAAAGGATTACTCATTAATATTTTATTCTATTGACTTGCTTAATAACGGCATATAATGAAATGGCAACTCCTAAAAGAGTCATGAAGATTAGGAATAGCTTATCTCCATTGTTAAATTTTGTGTCTAACCACTTGCCCAAAATTACAAACAAGTAGATGGTAACACCCATTTGAATTGCAATACCAGACAGTACAGCAACGTTTTTAAGCTGTTTTCCCGGTTTTTTGTCCTCCTTGTTGTTCTCCACTTTTATTCATTTCTTTCACAGTCCCTTTCATAACACAGGTTACGTTAAATGTGGCTCCTGGTTCTACAGATAGTTTTCCAACAACAACTTCTCCTTCAATAAAAGCCGTGTTTTTTAATGTTAGTGTTCCGGATAAGGTTAGCTTTCCTGAAAATTTTCCTTCAAAATGGGCATCTGTTCCTTCTAAAGATCCTTTTACAAAACCCGATTTTCCTACGACTACTTTTCCTTTGGTTTTTATATTACCTTCAACAGTACCGTCTATTCTAAAATCGCCTTCACTATTAAAATCTCCAACCATTTTGGTTCCTTGAGAAATAATATTTTGACTTGATGTAACTTCTTCCATTTTTTTGGTTCTTTTGTTATCCGTAAACATTCTATTGTTAATTTAATTATTGTCAATGCTTAAATAAGCATCTAAATTTTTGTGAATTTGTATAATTTGATAATTAGGTGACGATATTACAAAATATGGTTTGTTAATTTTCTTAATATCATCTTTAGTTAGCAATTGATTAAATGTTTTTGCGACCACTTGGTTTTTTAGGCCATGTACAATAACGAAAGTTGTATCTGGATTATACACATCAACAGATGTTGTTAAATCATAATACTTAATGCTTTTTAAGATCTCATCCAACATTTCTTGAAAACTTGCTATTTCTGAAGCATCAGCATGATCAAATTGATACACTACATTGTAATTATTTGCAGTAGTATCATCAAATACAAATTCTTTGTTTTGTATTTTAGGAAGCATGTTTGTTTCAATAGCTTGAGCTTGCTTTCCTTCATCTGTATTTGCATACGTAACTGCTATATAATTAATCGCTTTTTTATAGGGTTCAAAACCAAACAAGCGTCCTGTTGCAGTTGCTTTTAACAATTCAAATTTAGGAACAATGGGATCGCCATCAAATGCATTAATATACTCGTCACATTTAGAGATGACCTCTGCATATTGTTGGTTTTCATGCAATTTATAAATGCTTTCGTAGATGCTTTCTGGACTATTATCATCTTTTTGTGTTGCTAATTCCGGATTTTTTAAAATGGTTGCATATCTAGAATTTGGAAAGCTAGAAATAATATCATTTTTGGCTATAGATGCTTCATCTGTTTGCCCTAACTGTGTATATATTTTATATAAATTGTATTTTGAAGGTAGAATAAGTCGCTCTTCTGGGTTACTGTCAAGCACTGTTTCAAATTTGCTTTTTGCTAGCTCAAATTCCTTGAACTTTTCTTTGTAAATCAACCCTAATTGGTAGTATGCATAATTGCGTTCTTTGGATATACTATCAATCACTTTCGTATCTGAAGGAATTTTAGAAATATAAAATTGAGGGTCGAACAACTCATCTTGAGTTGCATCTGCAAACACTTCGTTATTTAAAACTGTTGTACTGTTGTTTGATTTTCCTTTGCTAGACCATCTCCAATTATCTTCTAAAGGTCTGTTGCCCCAAGTTTTTATAAATTCATTTTTCCCATAAGCAACGGTTGTTGGGTTATAAAAATAAAATGTAGCCGCTTGATTGGGTGAACCATCTCGCGATGATGACGTATTTATACCAGATAAATTATTGTTAACAGTTTTTAAACCATTGTTACGTTCTGCAACTTCTTTCTTTTCTTTTTCTTCTTCGGCTTTGGTTTTAAGTTTATTTACAATAGAGTCGAAGTAGATGATTCTTTCTTCGGCTGGCAAATGCACTAATCTTAAAATACTATCGTTAACTTGAGCTATATCTTCGTAATAAATAACATCTTCAAGGTTATCTCGTTTTCGTTTAATAATACGATATGGTTTCGAGTTAAGCTTTAAATTAGTCATGGTACTGTCGTAATAGGCACCCGCTTGTTTGTAAACCGAATTTTTAAAATTGATATCACCAAGTATTTGATAATTTCTTGCTTTTAATTCCTTATCTGTAGATGCTGCCCGTAATGACTTATTATAATTAATTACCGCTAAATGTTCTGAATTATTGTTTAAATGGAATTCACCAATTTGATGGTATATCTTATCAAGAAACGGTCTGTTTTCTCTATTTTCAGCTAGTTTGGTTAACTGTTCTAAACAGGCAATTTTATCGCCATGTTCGTAATCGAAATTTTTAATTTTTTCCAGCTGAGCACTGATTAAATAAATTCTTGGTGTTTTTCTGTTTAGCTCAATAACGTCATCAAAAGCTATATTTGCACTGTCTTTTTTACCTAAAGCATTATACAGTTGCCCTTGTATAAATCGATATCTACCGCGCTCTTCATTGCTTTTAGTATTATTTGAAGCTATTTCTAATTGTGTAATTGCACTATCAACAGATTTTGTGTTTAAATAAGCTTGTGCTAACATAGAAGTGGCATCGGCTAAATCTTGATTGTTTAACTCCTCTTGCTCTAAAAGCCGTTTTAAATTTTTAATAGCAAGCTCATCATTATCAAGTCTAATATTGGTTTTCTCTCTCCAAATTTTAGCTTGGTTAATTTTATCGCTTGCAGGATATTTATAAAGAATATAGTTAAAAGCTTCTAAAGCGGGCACAAAACGCTGATCGAAATATCTAGCTTTTCCCAATAACAAATAAGCTTCATCAATTTGAGGGTTTTTTTCTTTTCCCTCAATATTCATGCTGTGCTGTTGAATAGCTTTAACGGCTTTTTCTTCGGCTCGGTTAAAGTTCTCGTTTTTGGATTGACCAGGAAGCATGATCTCTTCGCTTATCTGCATCCGCTCAATGGGCAAAATATCCCAATAATTATCCTTATAATCGTCATTAAGACTTTTTCTGCCTTGTTCTAAAGCTAAATAACCATTATAAAGTGTGTTATATTCTGCTGTTACGGCATGGAAATTTCTATTGATAAACTTGTCCTTTTTTCGTGAACAACTTATAATCAATAACGAAGAAAAAACTGCAACTACTACTAATTTTAAAGATGTTTTCAATACCTCTTTATTTTATCTAATAAATAACTATAAAGTCTTACATATATTATGCAAGTAGGTAAAAATAAACATCTTTTTTGATTAACCTATAAAATGAAATGACTTTTGGCTAAAGTACTAACCCGCAAAATGGGCTTCTAACTCTTTTAAAGTAGCTGCACTGGTAGCAAGATCTTTAATTACCTCGCCTTTTTCTAGAACAACAATACGTTCGCAAACATCGGTTACATGCATTAAATCATGACTTGAAATAAGTACCGTTACGCCTTTTTTTTCAGCTAAATCTTTAATGATTTGTTTTAATCTAATTTGTGTTGTTGGATCTAAATTAGCAAATGGTTCATCTAAAATAATAACCTCAGGATTGCCTATTAAAGCGGCTACGATTCCGGCCTTTTTTTGATTTCCTTTACTTAAATCTCGTAAGTACTTTTTTTGATTTAAAATTTCACCATGAAAAAAGTCTTCAAATTGAGCCACTAAAGCATCAACATCCGCCTTATTTTGGTTACGCAATTCACCAATAAAATAAAAGTACTCTTCGGCAGTTAAGTAGCCTATTAAAAAACTTTCGTCTATAAAAGAGGATGTAAAAGGCTTCCAATCTTCACTTTCATTAACCAATACCTCGTTGTTTTTAATAAACCCTGTTGTTGGCTGTATTAAATCTAATAATAAACTAAAATAGGTTGTTTTGCCAGCACCATTATTACCAACCAGACCAAAACTTTGGCCTTTAGGAATTTCAAGAGAATCAATACTTAAAACCAGGTTATCGTTATATTTTTTTGAAAGATTTGATGTTGTAATCATAACTTTTATGAATTTTTACTATTGTTTATTTTTTTTCGGCAAATGCAGCTACTGTTTTGTATTTTCCTTTTTGATAAATACTTTCAATCTGGCTTAAAAAGAAGTTTTTAAAGACAATTCCTAAAACACCACTTAAGGCCAATACAATAAGTCCAACTTCAAAATTCACCAATTTATAAGGAATATAAAACAACAGCATAGGAAGCCCTAATTTAGGTAACGCAATAAGCATTTGGGTAGGATTAAAACCATTGGTATTGCTAAACGCTTTTGCTTTAACATTTAACTCTATAGGTACTCTATTTAAGGCACCTCCAAATAACGTAATAAACGAATTTAAACCAATATTAAATAAAGCTCCTGCAGCAATCATTCCAAATATTTTCCATCCAAAATATAGGTAGGGCGTACTCAACACGAAAGAAATAGTCACCGCTACAACCATTAAATACCATTTGGATTCTAAATATTTTCTGTAGGGAATATTCTGGCTCATAAGAAGTTTGTAATACTCGCTATCCCACGATGGCACTAATTGTCCGAAGGTCATTAAAAATCCACCGGTAACGAACATAGAAGCAAAAGCTAAAAAGGCTGGCATTTTTTGATAGGTTGGTTGTGTATAAAATACCAACCCGTAAAACAAAAACAGAAACGACATCATGAGCACTTGCTTAGGACGAGCATTACGCCAAATTAAGCGTAAATCGTTTTTAAGAAATACGGAAATGCTTCCAAAACGATCTAACCAAGACAAATCAGCCGTGTCAACTTTTTCTACTTTTTTTGAAATAGTTCCGTCTAAGTAAAAACCTTTTCTAATATCATTAAAATTGATTCGATATAAAGCGACCAGTAATGCTATGGGAATTACAACTAAATACGGTTGATTGTATAATGCATTAAAAGCAATTCCAATTGGTTCAGAAATTTTAAAAATTTGATAGACTTCCAATCCAATAAAAATGACCAGAACACCAACTATGGCATAGAAAAATGTATTGTTCTTATTAATTAAAAAATTGGTAAAATTAATGCTCAAGGTTAAAACCATTACTGATAGAAACCAACACAGCACATTAACAACGGGATACCCATGTGCTAACAGTACAATGCTAAAAGGTAAAAAGATAAAAAGTGGTAAAAAATTAAAGAATGAAACGGCTGTCTTTCCTAATAAATAATGAATAACCGTTTCTCGTTTTATAGGTATAGTCATTAATGGTTTTATGTTCATAACTGGTAATTGCTGCATGAAAAACCTAATAACCAAATCAAATAAAAACCAATAGATTAAAAAGTTGTTAATCGTAATTATGGGATCAACATCAGGTAGAACTTCTTTCAAAATAAAAAACGCCCCAATACCTAGAAAAATAGCAGCTCCTCCAAAATAGATCGCAGCAAAAAAGAGGAGTATTTTTATAGCAATTCCTTTTTGAAAATACGAAGCTCTTGAAAACTGTTTCCACTCTAAACTTAAAAAACGTTTAATCATAATTTTAACTTAGACTTAGACAAATAAAAATTAAAGGCTATCTAAAAAGTAGATAAACACCGTCATTACGAACAAAAGTGAAGTAATCTGTTGATAGTGAATTAATAATTTACAGATTGCTGAGTACCTCGCAATGACCTAAAATAGACTTTTTGGATAGCCTCTTTAAAGGTAATTGCTAGTTGTATTTTTGAGCTATTGTTTGCACTTCCATGCCCCAGGACTGACCAAACATCATAGCTTTTTGTGCCAAAGTTGTTTGTTTTGAAGCTAATTTTTTTCCTAAATCTGTGTTATAAAAGGCAATCAATTCTTTAATCTCATCTTGTGTAAACTCTTCCATATACAAATCGGCCATTTTACTATACAATCCATCTAAAGTTGCACTAGCCTCTTTGGTGTAAGCTTCCTTCTTATCGTCTGGCACCATAGCTCCTATTTGGGCAATAGCATTATCAAAAGCAGATGTAGCTCCTGTAATTTTTATAAACTCTATGGTTTCGTTTTTAAAATCTGAATTGTCTTGAGCTTTAACTTGAGTTGCTAAAGCAATCATAAATAGACAAACTAGTACGGTTTTTTTCATTGTTTTTTTAATTTAATAGTTAATGTAAATATATGTTATAAGTAAGATTATAATGCTAAATGTTACAAACAAAGTTAAAATTTACAAATCAACTTTACTATTTTTGTAAAAAAAAAGAACCAATGTCTTCATTCCATAAACTTTCAATACAAGAAATTAACCGGGAAACCAATAAATCTATTAGTATAACTTTTAATGTTCCCCCAAATTTAACCGAAGCTTTTTCTTTTAAAGCTGGTCAATACATAACTTTAAAAACAACCATTGAAGGTCATGAGGTAAGACGCGATTACTCCTTATGTTCTTCCCCTAAAAGTGGAATTCTTAAAATAGCTATTAAAGAAGTAACCGATGGTACATTTTCGGCCTATGCCAATACCCAATTAAAAGTTGGCGATGTCTTAGAAGTTGCACCACCAAAAGGTCGTTTTGTGTTTACACCTAACGATTCTAAAACCAAAAACATTGCTGCTTTTGCTGCTGGTAGTGGTATTACCCCTGTTTTAAGTATTATAAAATGTGCCTTAGAAGAAGAAGTTCATAGCAAGGTCATTTTAGTTTATGGAAACAAAACAACAGGTGACACCATGTTTTTAAATGAACTTTTAGTCCTTCAACACCAATACAAAGATCGTTTTTCTATTCAGTTTGTTTTTAGTCAAGCTGATGAAGAGGATTCTATTTTTGGCCGTATTGAGAAAAGTACGGTTAACTACGTCATGAAAAACAAACACAAACATGTTGAAGTAGACGCTTTTTATCTTTGTGGTCCAGAAGCTATGATTCATACGGTGAAAGATGTACTAACCGGCAATGGAATTGATGAAAACACCATTCATTTTGAACTTTTTAAAGCAGCAAAACCTGTTGAAATAGAAAACGACTCAACTGTTGAAAGTGGAAAAACCAAAATAACGGTGGTGGTTGATGATGAAGAGACTACTTTTGAAATGTCTCAAAAACAAACTATTCTTGAAGCGGCATTAGACGAAGATGTTGATGCCCCTTATTCTTGTCAAGGAGGTATTTGTAGTAGTTGTTTAGCACGAATAAAAGAAGGCGAAGCAACTATGCGACAAAACAATATTTTAACCGAAAGCGAAGTCGCAGAAGGTTTAATTTTAACCTGTCAAGCGTACCCTACAACACCCAAAATAGTCGTTGATTATGATGATGTTTAATCCCACTGTCTTTTGGATTTCTCCCCAAAGGGAAGAAATAAAATGAAAATCCTAACTTAACAGGAAGGAATGAAGGTCTTCTAAATAATAGATTTTATTTTGTCTACAACCGTTTCTGGAGCAATACTTCCTGAAGCCTTTTGGTAACCTTCTGGGTATTTGTTTCCGTAAACTGATGTTGGTATTTTTGGGAATTTGGTTCTGTCTGACAGTAATGCATAATCTTCTGGCTGGTTAAACGGCGCAAACCCAGCATACGGATGTGTAACCCCCCAAATAGTAATAACTTTTACTCCTAGCATGGTGGCTATATGGGCATTTCCTGAATCCATGGAAAGCATGACATCTAAATTTGAAATGATGTCTAATTGTTCTTCAAATGAATAGTTTCCGGCTATATTTTTAACATTTTTAAAGGTTTCTTCAAACTCAGTTAAACTATTAATTTCCTTTTCTCCGCCTCCAAATAATAGAATTTGATACTCTTGTGAGAGGCTTTCAATAACACGCTTCATGGCATCTAAAGGATACATTTTTCCTTCATGTGCTGCAAACGGAGCAATACCAATAACTTTTAGTTTAGGATTGACTACGTCTTGAAGTTTAGAACTCAACGTTGCTTTTTCTGGAAATATTGGATTTGATAAATCAACCGGAAATCCCAATTGTTCAAACACCTCGGCATATCGTTGGTGCGTTGTTTTAAGTGGTTTGAATATGTTACCAGAAGTTAGTGCCTTTTTTTCAGCTCGTCCTTTATCTATTTGAATAAACTTATCCCCTAAAAGGAACCATTTTAAAATATTTGTGCGCAACACGTTGTGCAAATCGGCAACCGCATCAATCTTTTTAGCCTTTAATTGTTTTGCTAGTTTATACAATCCTAAAATGCCTTTATGCTCCTCGTTTACATGAGCAGGGAACACAGAAACATTGGGCAAGTCTCTAAAAAAAGGAGCATACAATTCTCTAGTGAGTACTGTAATTTTCAGGTTTGGATAGCGCACACTTAAAGCTCTTAATACAGGAACTGTCATGGCCACATCTCCCATAGCTGACAATCTAATAACGAGTATGTGGTTAGATTTTGACATATAAATTTAAGACATACCAGCCTGAACAACACTTCGACAAGCTCTGTGCGACAATTCAGGATGATGACAGGCTGCTATTTTTGAGAACGCAAAACTGGATTTAGTTCATCGTCATTATACATTTTCATTTGCTTGTACACTTTCATGTACTTGTCTCCTTTTTCTATATCTGATAATAACGTGTCAATAGCTGTTGATAAATCTACACGTTGCTCTAGTAATATATCTAATTTTTTTTGACAAGCTTCCCTATGTGCATCAGAAGCATCTGTACGGGTTGCTTCTTCATTCATATGGTATATTTTCAACGCTAAAATTGATAATCTATCAACTCCCCATGCAGGACTTTCCGTATTAATCGTTGCATCTTCTTTGGGTGTAACGTCTTTATATTTATTCAGAAAATAACTATCTATATATTCCACCATATCAGTTCTGTCTTGATTAGACGCATCAATTTTACGCTTTAAAGTTAAGGCTTCAACTGGGTCAATTTGTGGATCGCGAATAATATCTTCATAGTGCCACTGTACGGTGTCTATCCAGCATTTTCTGTACAATAAATGCTCTAATAAATCACTTTCGTCATACTTGTTTGTAAAAGGTTGGTCAACAGTGTTAATAATGTGATATTGATTAATAACGTCCTGAAAAATAGCATTCGCTTTTGTTGTAAACATGATGTATATATTTTAAAGACGTAAAATTACACAAATTATATAAGAAACTTATAAAAACCAAACTAGTTGTTTTTACGTTCTACTTTATTAAAAAACACAATCATTAAATGTATATATACTTCAATTTAGTTAACTTTACTTTTTAAAAAAATACACGTAGCTATTCATGCATATTCACAACTTATCACAACAAAATTCAGTATTAAACACCTTCATTTCAGAAATTAGAGACGTTACTATTCAAAAAGACCCTATGCGATTTAGAAGAAATATAGAACGCATTGGGGAAGTGTTAGGGTATGAATTAAGTAAGTCGTTACATTACAAAACATCTGTTATTACCACGCCTTTAAGCAACTGTAAAATGAATGTCATTAATAATGATATTGTACTTTGCTCCATTTTAAGAGCTGGTATTCCGCTTCATAATGGATTGCTTAATTATTTTGATAAGGCAGAAAATGCCTTTATCTCGGCGTACAGACATCACTCTGATTCGTCGGATGATTTTGAAATTATTGTTGAATATTTAGCCTGTCCGGATTTAGAAAATAAAACACTTCTTTTGGCGGACCCTATGCTGGCTACTGGCAGATCTATGGTAACTGCTTTTGAAGCTTTAAAACCCTTTGGAACCCCTAAAAACATACATTTGGTAAGCACTATTGGTGCTCAAGAAGGTGTTGATTATGTAGAAAAATACTTTGATGAACCTACCCATTTATGGATTGCAGCTATAGATGAAACCCTTAACGAAAAAGGATATATAGTACCAGGTCTTGGAGATGCTGGCGATTTGTCTTTTGGTAATAAACTACAGCACTAATAGTACTAAAGAAGCCACAATTAATAGAATTAAAAAACCTTCTTTAAACCATTTTTCTTCTATATTTTCAATATAATTTGTCATCACTATAGATAGTGGTGCAAATAAAAATAAAAATTCACTACCATCTTTTTGAGGTGCCAAAATCGTTACAACAAAAGCAACAATTAGAACTATAAAAATAAGCTTAAAAGAAGGTCTTAATGCTTTCTTTTTATTATTCGAAATCTTCACATAAAAAAAAGATGCCCAGATACCAAAAGACAACAATAAAGTAATAGCGATTAAAAATTGTGTTGTGTCGTAGTTAGTATAATTATAACTAACACTAGTTGTAAAATGAAAAACCTTAAAAAAGTCATCATAAAGGACAATAGATATGCTCGTTGCTATGATAAAAACAGTTGCTAAACCTGCAAAAGGAATAATCCAGTTTTTTATTCTGCTATCTGTATATAAAAACAGTGTGCTAAAGATTAACACAAAAAACAAAATAGCCCAAAAGTAAAATAAGGAGGCAATGGCAAACCAAATAGCTGCATCAAATAATTTACTTTTATTATGTGTTGGATTTCTTAAACTTAAGATTCTTCTTAAACCTAATAATACAAAAATATTAGAAAAAAGAATGTTTTCACCTAACGTAGTTTGAGGAATCATGAGAAAGAACAATCCAAACAAAAGAATTTGGTAATGATTATTATTAGTTAGGCTATTTTTACTAACAATAAAATTAAAAATCAGAATGATAAAACAGCATAAAAAAAACAACCCTGTTTGCTCAAAAAAAGCTGTTATTGACATTGATTCTTTGAATAACATGATATTAGCCTTGGTAAAAGCTAGCATCATGATAAAAAAAACAATGACAAAGTTTATTGGTTTAGATTTACTAAAAATACTTGTAATCATTAACTCTTTTTGTATTTTTGCTCCGTAAATATACTAACATTGAGACTCAATTTGAATAAAATAGTTCTTGAAATAGCTGTTTTATCAATTAAAAGTAACTTAAGAAATTAAAAAATAAACTATGAAAGATTTCTTTTATGCTATACAAGATTTATTTGTAAATGTTCTTTTTGCTCCTTTTGATGCTTTAAGATCATTAGAACTTGATAGCTGGTGGGCTGCAAATTTTATGTCTTGGATTTTTATCCTAATTGGATGTGCTGCTTTTACGTATTGGATGCTACAATTAAAAAAGTTTGGCAACGAATAGTGATTTAAAAAGCTAAGCAGTTTTACGTATTTTATAAGTCGAAACCAATATCCTTACGATAATACATCTTATCAAAATGTAGTTTTTCTATACTTTGGTAAGATTTTTTTATGGCTTCTTGGTAAGTATTTCCATAAGAAGTAATTGCCATTACACGCCCCCCAGAAGTTACCACCTTTTCCTCTTTAATAGTTGCGCCCGCATGAAACGGAATAGAATCAACGACACTTTCAATACCGGTAATTTCTTTTCCTTTTTCGTAGGCTTCAGGATAACCACCAGATACTAACATAATGGTTGTCGCCGCCCGTTCATCGATTTCAATATCGATTTTGTCTAATGTTCCGTTAGCCATCGCTTGCAAAATTTCAACAAAATCATTTTTTAATCTTGGTAAAACCACTTCGGTTTCTGGATCGCCCATACGTACGTTATACTCAATCACTTTTGGGTCGTTTCCAACCTTAATCAAACCAATAAACACAAAACCAACATACGGTAAATCGTCTTTTTTAAAACCATCTACAGTTGGTTTTACTATACGCTCTTCTATTTTGTTTAAAAACTCATCTGTTGCAAATGGCACTGGAGAGACAGCTCCCATTCCACCAGTATTTAAACCGGTATCGCCTTCGCCTATACGTTTGTAATCTTTGGCTGTTGGTAATATTTTGTAGTGCTCGCCATCGGTTAACACAAAACAACTTAATTCAATACCATCCAAAAATTCTTCAATCACTACTTTCGTACTTGCTTGTCCAAATTTCGCATCCACCAACATACTTTTTAATTCGGTTTTGGATTCTTCTAAATCGTTCAAAATCACTACGCCTTTTCCTGCTGCTAAACCGTCTGCTTTTAAAACATAAGGCGGATTCAACGTTTCTAAAAACGAATAGCCTTTTTCAACCGTTTCTTTAGTAAAGCTTTCGTAAGCGGCTGTTGGAATATTGTGGCGATATAAAAATTCTTTAGCAAATTCTTTGCTACCTTCTAACTCTGCAGCCTTTTTTTGTGGCCCAATAACAGCAATGTGTTTTAATGCGTCATCATTTAAAAAGAAATCGTGAACACCTTGTACCAAAGGGTCTTCGGGCCCAACAACAAGCATTGTGATGTCTTTTTCAATCACTAATTCTTTAATCGCTTCAAAATCGTTAACACCTATATTTACATTGGTAGCAATAGCATCCGTTCCAGAATTCCCTGGAGCGACAAATAAGTTTTCACATAAAGGACTTTGTGCTATTTTCCAAGCAAATGTGTGTTCTCTTCCGCCGGAACCAAGAATTAGAATGTTCATTGTATTGTGTTTTTATTTTGAATGGCAAAAATAAAATTAATGCCCCTAATTCACGAATAATTTTTATTTACTTTACAAAAAATACTGATTATTTTGAAATTGTTTGATCTTTCTTTAAAACTTAACGGATTTCCTATAAAAGAGGCACGAAAAGCATTAAGATCCATTCAAAATATTGATAATAACAATTTTGAAACTTATATTAATCAGAAAAAAGAGGAGATTGTAAACTATCATTTAGAACATAATTCGTTTTATAAATCATTTGCAAAGAATGCGAATCCTACAGACTGGAATAATATTCCAGTGATGACAAAACGCGATTTACAACAGCCTTTAAACCATCGGATTTCAGAAGGTTTTGATATTAAAAATGTGCATATTCATAAAACCTCTGGTTCTTCTGGTGATCCCTTTATTTTTGCAAAAGATAAGTTTTGTCATGCGTTAACTTGGGCCGTTTTTCAAGACCGATTTAACTGGTTAGATATTGATTTAAATGCTTCTAAACAGGCACGGTTTTACGGGATTCCATTGCATAAAAAAGGGTATTATAAGGAACGTATTAAAGATACTTTGGGAAATCGGTTTCGGTTTTCGGTGTTTGATTTAAGTGATGAACAACTTCAAAAAAACCTCAACAAATTTAAGACAACCAAATTTGATTATATTAACGGTTATACGAGCGCTATCGTTCAATTTGCTAAATTTTTACAGAACGAAAATGTGATTTTAAATCATTTTTGTCCGTCGTTAAAATACTGTATTGTTACTTCTGAAATTCTTTTTAAAACCGATAAAAACCTTTTAGAAACCCAATTTGGAGTTCCTGTGATTAATGAATATGGCGCGGCCGAATTAGGTCTCATCGCCTTTCAAAATAAACATCTGGATTGGATTGTAAATTCAGAGGATTTGTTGGTTGAAATCCTAGATGATGAGGATCGTGTTTTACCTTATGGAGAAGAAGGTCGTGTTGTCGTTACCTCTTTATACAATAAAGCGCATCCGTTTATACGCTACGATTTGGGTGATGTTGCACAGCTTTCAAAAAAAAGTACTCCTAAACAACCCATTTTAGAAACACTTATTGGACGTACCAGTGATATAGCCAAATTACCAAGTGGAAAAAAAGCAGCGGGTTTAACCTTTTACTACATCACCAAAAGCATTATTGAAAACGATGGAAACGTCAAAGAATTCATTATCGAGCAACATACAAAAAGCCACTTTAAAATTAAATATAGTAGCAATAAAGAACTTTCCTCTGAAAACAAAAAACAGATTCTAAAAGATATAGAAATCTATCTTGAAAAAGGACTTTCTGTAGAATTTGAAAAACATGACCACATTGAACGAACAAAAAGCGGTAAACTAAAACAGTTTAGGAGTTTTTTGTAGAAACTATTTGTTTCGATTTCACAAAAAAGTATTCTATTAAAAATTGAATAAGATGATAAAAGGACTTCACCGTTGAAAAACCTAAGCCTTTTTTATACACCCAATAATTGTATTTTAATAGATTAAATTTATTTGAAGACATGGAATTTTCACGAACTCGATAATAAGCCAACGGTTCAGAAAGGCTTTTAGCGGGTTTACCGGACTTTTTAATAGCTTCCAGCCATAACAGCCAGTCTTGTCGTTTACGAAGATTAGGTGTTGTTATTTTACCTAAAACCTCTGCGTTATAGATTCCTGTTAAATTACCAATATAATTACTCTTTAAAAGCTTTTGATAGGTTAAAACAGGAAGTGCTTTTACGGTTTTGTGTAATGGTTGTTCGTTTTCGTTTATTAACTCATAACTTGAAAAACACACATTACACCTTTCATTAGTCATAAATGAAATCTGTTTTTCCAATTTTTCAGGTTTCCACATATCGTCAGCATCTAAAAAAGCAATGTAATCTCCTTTGGATTCTGTGATTCCTTTATTTCTAGAAATGGCAGCTCCTTGATTGATTGGGTTTTTAAGTAGTTTTATATTGGCGTGTTTTGAAGCAAGTGTTCCAGCTATTTCTAATGTTCTATCGATAGAGCCATCGTCTATTAAGAGTAACTCCCAATTTGTATAGGTTTGATTTAAAACACTATTTACGGTTTCAGAAATATATGTCTCTGAATTAAACATGGGTGTTATGATAGAGACTAATGGTTTCATTATAATTATTAATATGCTTTTTCTTCTCCCTTAAAAGCATTGAGAAGCGTTTGTATCACAATTTTTAAATCTAATAGTATAGACCAGTTTTCAATATAAAAAATATCATATTTTACCCTATTTATAATATCTTTATCTGTTTCTATTTCTCCTCTAAATCCGCTAATTTGGGCTAAACCTGTAATTCCAGGCTTTACAAAATGCCTCACCATAAACTTATCTACTTTTTCGGCATATAAGTTTGTATGTCTTACCATATGTGGACGTGGTCCAACAACAGACATATCTCCAAAAAGTACATTAAAAAATTGAGGCAACTCATCAATGCTTGTTTTACGTATAAATTTGCCAACTTTTGTAATCCGCATATCACCTTTTGTTGCTTGATGCAAATTAGCATCCTTATTTGGTGTCATAGACCTAAATTTATAACAATCAAATTCATTATAATTAAATCCGTTTCGGGTTTGTTTAAAAAATACGGGGCCTTTACTTTCTAATTTAATTAATATTGCCAAAATAGGTGTTAACCAAGATAATAAAAAGACAATAATAGCCGATGACATTAAAATATCAAATGCCCGTTTAACAAATTTATTCACCGGAACCTGTAAAGGGATATCACGTAATGAAATTATTGGAATGTAATCGTAATACTCATAAGTTAATTTTTTAGCATAAATATCTTTATTATCTGGAATAAACTTTAGTTCTCTTAAATTATTATCAGAAAAATTAATTAATTTGTTAATTTGTTTGTTGGATAGATCAGCCACTGAAGCATATATTTCATCAACCTCATTTTCAATAATGTATGAGAAACATTTTTGAATAGAAAACTCATCATTAATCACAAATTGTTTTTTAAACTTAAAACCAAAGTCTAATCTTTTATTAAAAATGAATATAAGCTGTCTTGTTTTATCAGTATCACCAATAACAACCACATTCCTTAAATTACCTCCTAAAGCCGCTCTATATCTATTTAATAAATAAAAAATTAAAAACTTAAAAAATGTTATAGAAAATGCTACAAATATTAGATATTCTCCAAGAGCAAGCCGACTAATATTAGGTTGTTTAAAAACTCCAATAAAGGCATACAAAATAATAGCAAAAAACACCATTTGTCTTGTAATGAGCGTCATAACTTGGATAATCTTTGTATACCGCTGTACTTCATAAAAATCATTTTTAAATGAAATAACAATCCATAAAGCAGATATATAAAGACTAAACAAAAGGGTATTTGTTATGTTTATATCAAACAAAAAGACGGCACCATTTATAACCCCTAGATCTACGAGATAAGACAAAGGTTTTAAATACTTAGAATATCGTCCTTGTTTAAATGTTTTCATCTGTTACTATTTATTGCTTTTTAACGGACAAATGGAATGCTTACTTATCGTGTCGATTGGTTTGCAACTTATTAATAGGTATTTCAATTTACTTTTTTATGTGTTTTTTAAAATCCTTGTGCTCACTTTTGTACAAAGCCTCTTTTGATAAGATTTTAAAATAATTAAAAGTTATTTGCATGCCAGTTTCTCTAGTCACATTAGGTTCCCAATGTAATAGTTTTTTAGCCAGTGAAATATCTGGCTGACGCTGCAACGGATCGTCTTGGGGAAGCTCTTTATAAATGATTCTTTGAGTTGTTCCCGTTAATTTAATAATCTCTTCTGCAAATTCCTTAATGGTTATTTCATTTGGATTTCCAATATTAACAGGGTAGGTATAATCACTTAATAATAATCGATAAATCCCTTCCACTTGGTCATCCACATAACAAAAAGAACGTGTTTGAGAGCCATCACCGAAAATAGTTAAATCTTCACCTCGTAAGGCTTGCCCCATAAAGGCAGGAATAACGCGGCCATCATTCAATCTCATTCTTGGCCCATAGGTGTTAAAAATACGTACAATTCGCGTTTCTAAACCATGAAACCGATGATATGCCATGGTAATAGCTTCCTGGAACCGCTTAGCCTCATCATAAACACCGCGAGGACCAATCGTATTTACGTTTCCATAATAGTCTTCAGATTGAGGATGCACTAATGGATCTCCATACACTTCAGATGTTGAAGCAATCAAAATTCGTGCTTTTTTGTCCTTGGCGAGCCCTAATAAATTATGAGTCCCTAAGGATCCCACTTTTAGGGTTTGAATAGGAATTTTTAAATAGTCAATAGGACTTGCTGGAGACGCAAAATGTAAAATATAATCTAAAGATCCTTCAACTGAAACAAACTCAGTTACATCATGCTCAATAAACTCAAAATTTGGATGACTTAGTAAATGCGCTATATTCCGTTTTTCTCCTGTTATAAAATTATCCATTCCAATAACTTTATAACCCTCTTTGATAAACCGGTCACATAAATGCGAGCCTAAAAACCCTGCTGCCCCTGTTATTAGAATGCGTTTCAACTCCAATTCCTTTTAATTGTCAATTTTTTCGGATAACAAATTTAAGGGAATAATTTCAAAACCATTGCTTCTTTTGGGCAAACATTTTTTTATTGTTTCTTTTGTGAAATCCTTTTCTGAGATTCTTCGCTCCATTTTATTTCACTCTGAATGACAATAAACAAGTACACTGTCATTGACTTCGTCGAATCTCCGATTTCAGAAGGAGCCATAGCGACTGATGAATCTAAAAATACTCTCAATGCCTTAATTTGAGATTCTTCGCTGCGCTCTGAATGACAAAACGCTTTAAATGTCATTAAGAGCCGCTTCCTATTTTATAACATACAAAACCAATCTTCTCTAAAGCTTTGATATCTAAAATACCTCGTCCGTCAAAAACGAAAGCAGGCTTATTCATGTTGTCATAAATTTGTTGCCAATCGTAAGTTTTAAATTCGTCCCATTCAGTTAAGACAGCAATAGCATGTGAGTCTTTACTAGCTTTATACGGATCATTTTGAACTTTTAATAAGATTCTGTTTTCATTATCACTTCGCGTATTCAAATACTCCAAATCTGCATACATACGCTCTTCTGTTACTTTAGGGTCGTACACTTCAATACAAGCCTGTTCACTCAACAAATTATCAGCCACTTTAATAGCTGCCGATTCTCGCGTATCGTTCGTGTCTTTTTTAAACGCCCAACCAAAAAACGTTATTTTTTTACCTGAAACCGTATTGTAAAGCGTACTCACTATGTTATCTGAAAAACGCTGCTTTTGATGCTCGTTCATTATAATGACTTGCTCCCAATAGTCTGCTACTTCATCTAACCCATAGGTTTTGGCAATATATACTAAGTTTAAAATATCTTTTTGAAAACAAGAGCCACCAAAACCAACTGAGGCTTTTAAAAATTTATTGCCTATTCTGGAATCCATTCCTATGGCTTTGGCAACCTCATTAACATCAGCTCCCGATTTTTCGCAAAGTTCTGACATAGCATTAATGGAGGATACCCGTTGTGCTAAAAAGGCATTAGCCGTTAACTTAGACAATTCTGACGACCATACATTGGTGGTTAGAATACGGTCTTTAGGCACCCAATTGGCATATATATCAACTAAAGCCTGTATGGCTCTTTCACCGTCTTCTGTGGTGTCACCACCAATTAACACGCGATCTGGTGCTAATAGATCTTCAACTGCTGTTCCTTCTGCTAAAAATTCGGGGTTAGACAGTATTTGAAATTTGACGCCATTACCGGTATGTTCTAAAATATTTTTGATAGCCGATGCTGTTCTCACTGGAAGTGTTGATTTTTCTACAACTATTTTATCTTGTTTAGAGACTCTGGCTATTTGGCGCGCGCACAATTCAATGTACTTTAAATCGGCTGCCATTCCCTTACCCTTTCCATAGGTTTTGGTGGGTGTGTTAACCGACATAAAAATCATATCGGCTTCGTCAATGGCTTTATCGATATCCGTTGAAAAAAATAAGTTTCTTCCTCTAGCTTCTTCAACAATTTTGTCTAAACCTGGTTCAAAAACAGGAAGTTTACTTAAATGGTCGTTGTTCCATGCCGCAATTCTAGCCTCATTAATATCAACAATAGTTACTTTTATATGTGGGCATTTTTGGGCAACAACCGCCATGGTTGGTCCGCCTACGTAGCCTGCTCCGATGCAGCAGATGGTTTTAATTTTCATATATTTAATTAATTCCTGTATTTATGAGCCTTGATCATCAAATTCAAGTACTTATTGTTTATAAAATCCCAGCTAAATTGATTTTGGATTTTCTTTAAATTGTTTTGCAATAAATTAATGTTTTCCTTCTTGGTAATATTATCTATTAAAAAACCAACATCATTTGGATCTTTAAAATAGAAACCATCAGTTTCCAACACAGATTTATTAAAAATATTATCATTTGCAACAATAAGAGATTCTGAACTCATGGCTTCTAAAAGCGATGGGTTAGTACCTCCAACCGAATGACCATGAAAATAAAGATTAGAATAGTACCTTAAATTATTTAGGACATATAAATCATAAATACCACCAATAAATTTTATGTTAGTTTCGTTTTTGAACTTACTTTTGAGATATCCACCAAAGCTATTAACGTCATGTTTACCAACTACCAAAAATGGTATTTTATTAGCAGATTTACAAACACCATCCAAAATAATTTCAATATTATTTTCAGGCTCCAATCTGGCAATGAGCATATTATACTGAAAAGGCTTTAGACTATATTCAGTTAAGGTATCAGAATTAGGCTCTTTAAAAATATTTGCACCGTAGGCAATATAATTTGACTCTCTATTATATTTTGACTTCAAATATTCCTTGATGCCAATAGAATCAGCTATCAAATAATCACTACTTTTTATAGCTAATTTTTCAGCAAATAGTAAAAATTTTTGAACAGCCCTTGAATATTTTGATCTTTTCCACTCTAAACCATCCATGTTCGTTAAAATAATCGCCGATTTAGGTAAAAGCCAATACCAAACTGAACTGCTAGTATATCCAAGCTGTAGAATTATATCAAAATCTCTTTTTCTCAGATCTCTAATACAATTTAAATCATATATGAATTGACCTGGAGTACCCATTTTATCCTCAGGGTCGCTGCAGTGAACGATTTTTACACCCTTAAACTCAGTTTCTTTGTATGGGTGACTATGAGAGTTATAAACAACTACTGCGTAACCTTTTTCTGCTAGAAAAACTGAAAAATACTCAGCAAATTGCTCAAAACCTCCATGATAATTAGGTATACCCCTTGTTCCTAAAATTGCTATTTTCACAAACTAAATTCTAATCATTAATAGTTTCTTTGTATACTTTAATTGTTTTTTAAGCAGCCAAACTCCAATTATATTGTTCCTTAATTTTTGCCTTTAAGCCATTTCCTCTTCTTCACGAATTTATATTACATTTCTTGGATTAAACAATATACATTTTAACCAAAAAATTCTATTTGATTACCTCAATTAGTAATAATAATATTACATTCACAAAAATATGAAATAAAGTTATTATATGGTTAAATAAAAAATTACAACAGGTATTATTTAGAGTTTTAATTGGATTGAATGTCCTACTGATATAAAACTATTTAAATATTTGTCATAATGTGATATTTTTAAATCGAAACTTCAATTAAATAATTCTGTTGCAACTCCGTTTGTACAATTATATTCTTTTTTCTAACTTAACTTTTTTGTGAATTTTCTTTGCTCCCCATAAGGTGAATTTAATTTATTCGGTGTTTACAGTCTTATTAAGAGTTTCTTTAATATTAAAATTGTCATCAATAAGTAAAAAGTAAATCAGCAAGAAAAGATAAATCCCTCTCTGACGATATAAGAATGACTCTGAGAAGAAAAGCATAATAAACATGAATATTACTCCAACACCAAAATAATTCTTTTGTAATATCAACTTTCTAACACCAATAATTAGCAAAGAACATAAAAAAATAGGAAACAACAATCCCATTTCTGCAAGTCCTTCAATGTATTGATTATGATAATTAAACTCCTTATAACCTCTCCACATATCATATTCATCAATTTTTTGATTAAGAGCAATTTGAGATGTGCCTATGCCTGATCCTAAAAAGAAATTAACTCGCCCTTCTTTAACCAATTCACAATAAAAACGAATATAAAGCATCCTTAAATTGATCCCATTCGCATAATATAATTGTCCAAATGTATCTGAATAAAGTGTTTGTTCTAAATTTGGATTTAATTCAGTTAATAGTTTTCCTCTATTTAGAAAATTAACCGTCATAAATGAAATTAAAAATATTCCAATTAACAGGGCAACTTTAATTGCTTTTTTTATTCTTATTACAAAGATTATTGATATCGCAATGATGGTTAAAGCGATAAATAATTTTGAAGACAATAGAAATAAAAATAGTGTTTGAATAACTAAAAAAAGTTGGTGGTATTTACTTAAAAACTTAATATTTATTGTTAAATACAAAACAGAAATAAATACCATAGAACTTACATAAATTCTATTTAATCCAAGAACACTTACTAATCCATGATTAAAAAGCTTGTCCATTGAATTATAGTCTAACCAATAATAAATACCATAGGTAATAAAAAATATAGCCCAAAAAGTAACAAAAAAAGTAAATATTACTAATACTCTGTGTTTAGAAACTTTGGAACGGTTCCAAATTAAAAAAATAGATGGAATTAATATAAAATTTAAGAATCTTAGCCCCCCTTTGTCAACACTAAGAGATCTATTACTTGACCATATAATCGATGTTAAAATTAAAACGTACATTAAGTAGCAGAGCAAATGATATATTCTAACTTTACTTAATTTTGAAGGGAAAGAAAATTTTTTATAAATGATTACTAAACTAAAACCAATAAATATTACATTCTGAAAATTGAACGGAAGAGGTAAAGAGGCCATTAATATCGCAAACCAAACCTCTATTAAATTAATTTTTCCAGCACTCCTATCAAGCTTTTTAAATTGCATAACTCCCTTTTTAAACGATTTTTGATATGGGTGGTTGTTTGAATTGTAAATAGATACGATTGAACCATTTTCTGGTGCAAATAAGGCACAATATTTTGCAAACTGCAAACCCTCCATGATAATTAATAATTACTCTTGTTCCTAAGATTACTAGTTTAGTAAGTGTTTTATTAAATAAAAACCAATATCCTATAAATACAATTGGCAAGAATAGTGCAAAGGCAAAGGAATTAAATAGCATTGTTTATTATTTGTGGTTAGTTTTTTAAGCGTTATTATTTAAATAATTAGGAAAATAATCGGAAAAGATAATTTCTAAATCATTTACTGAATTTTTCCAGGTGTACTTTTTCAAAATTTCATCTTTTATTAATACTAATTGATTTTGATTTTGATTGTCTAAATTAAAGAGAATTCGTTGCTTTAATGTTTCAACATCATCTAAAGAAACTAAATCATTGCCAAAGAATTCGAAATCCACCATAGCTGTGTTTTTTGCACACACTACAGGTACACCAATTGCACCAGCCTCTATTGGTGGAATCCCGAAGCCTTCTGCTTTAGACAAATAAAGGAACAATGAAGTATGTTTATAAAAGAATAACAAATCATTTAACTCAACATCAGAAATAAAGTGAATAAACTTTTTTTGTTCCATAGATAACTCCTGCAGTATCTGATCAAGATTGTTATATTTAAGAGATTTATGTCCAATAAATATTAAGTGCACCCCCTTCTTTTGAAGTTCCAATTCTAAAAATATTTGAATCATTAAATGATGATTCTTACGAGGTTCAATCCTACTAACACATAAAATGTATTTTTTTGGAATCTTTAAATCATATTTATCTTTACTAATAGGCCTCAAGTTTTGGACATTGACAAATAAGTCAGACACACCATTCCTGATTATGTAAATATCTTTTTTAATGTTTAATTTGTTCTGAATTTCTAATCGAGAGTAATTTGATACTGTGCTAGTAATGTCTGCTAATAAAGCATTTATTTTAAACACTATTTTTCTACTATAGTAATAAGTCCTAGGAAATTCCTTTTTATATGAAAGAAATAATACATCGTGAATTGTTACCAAATATTTACATGAATTAAATTTTAACCATGGAATCCAGTACTGAAAATGAGCTAATTTAATATCTTTTTTAGCAATTATATAGGGAATCTCTAGGTTTAAAACCAACATTCTAGTGGGCAGTTTGTAAATATATAAATCTATTTTTCCGTCAAAATATTCTGTCATTTTTGACTCAGCTTCTCTTCTTATCCCAAGAGTAATGGTTATATCCGGATTTGATTCTAATAATTGCCTATACAACTCTAATATAAAGGTTTTTGTCCCTTGATTTTCTTTATGTAAAGTGTATCCATCCACAAATATCTTCATAATAATAAAATTAGGATTGATTATACTTAAAGTTAAATTCTCTAAAAACAGGAATTGTTAAGAATAACCAGAAAATATACTCCATAGTAGAAGTAATGAAACTCCCCGTGAATTGGTAAATAAATAGAAATAAAAATAGTGTTAACAAATAATTATTTTTGTGAACTCTGAATTTAATGAAAATTAAAAATTCGATTATAAGCCTTATTGCCAAACCAACAAACCCGAAAGTTGCCATTGTCTCACCTATAGCATTTGGAATTCTTGGAAGATTGTATTCTTGATAATTGAAATAATTATTAAATATTTCTTTCCCTATGGTTTTAATCTGACCTGAACCAATGCCAAACAAAGTACTTCTTTCTTTCATAATTTGATATGACACATCTAATGAACCTATGGTTCTTTGATTAGCGGATCCGTCTTCGCCATTTAGAATAGATGCAACTCGAGATAAAATTACGTGAGGGTATAATAAAACTAAGATTATTAAAGCGAAAAAAATAGCCGTAGTAATTAACATAACCTTTCTGTTTAACTTCATATAGCTAAAGACTCTTAAAACCCCTACTATAACCAAAGCTAAGAATAGAGCAGAAATAACACCAATTGACACAGTTGCTATAAAAGGTATAATTAAAAGTAAAAAATACTTTAAATCTGATTTACTTGCTTTACTTTTTATGTTTTTAAGCATTGCATAAATTACCCAAGGAGTTAAAAAGAGTGCGTAATAAGAAGGTTCATATAATAATCCTCGCATTCTTGGAAGGTCTCTCCCACCATAATCATAAACTATAAAAACTTTAGAAGGAATTTCTAAAAAAAACAAAAGGAGGCCTACAATATAAAGTACAAAGTTATATTTGACCATAAGCTTATAGAAAGCATCAATTTTATCTGAGTTATTTACTATATATACTCTTACTGCAATTGCTGTATATGCTACCAGTATATAAATTAAACTACTATTCCTATAAGATTCAAAATCAACTCCATTATAAAAGTGAATAATAGAAAACATACCTAACAAAAAAATAAACCCAATAAATATTAAAATAGATTTAGAATTAAGAACCTTAAAAATATAGAAGATAGATAAAAAATTTATCCATAATAATGGGGGAGGTAGGAAAACAGCATTAAAGATAAAAAAGATAAGAACCAACAACTTTCCATTTAAACCTACATTTTCAATTTTATCTTTGTTTAACGATAGCATTATAATTATTTTAGATGTCTAGAATCACAAATTATTCATCAAGGATAATTTAATAACACTAATTGTTTATCAAATTATCTTCCAATATTGAAACTTGATTATCAAAACTAAAATCATTTTGTAACTTTTCGAAATTGGTAATTATTTTTATCATTTCTTCTGGTGCATTATTAGTGATTTCTTTCAACACTGTGTTAAAATTCTTTTGATTATAAGTATAACCAATCTGATAACGATTTATATAGTGCATAAATAACTCGTGCTCTGGACACAAAATCGGCTTTGATTTTTCGAAACAATCCCACATCACACCCGATGTTGCGTATTTTAAATACTCTCCGGAATATGGTATAACAACTAAGTCTGCTTCGCTCATCAGTTCAACATACAATTCTTGATTAATATATTCGTCCTTTAGAACCACAGGTTCAATTTCATTGACTAAATCCCATAATTCATCTAAATTTTCTTCTACTATTTTACCATATATTTTGTATTCAAATCTAGATTGTATATTTTTTTCTAGTTCTTTAAATTGTTTTAGAAATTTTATTGGGTTTTTATTTGAAGAAATAGTCCCTAAAGTTAACAGCTTGATTTTCTCATGTGAATTTTCAGATTTTATTAAAGAGTTTTTCGAATTGGATACAGACAAAAATCTGTCAGCTAAAACAAAAGTTTTAGATAAGTTTAAATATTTTGTGTCTTCTAAATAAGTGTCTTCGGTAAAAAAAGTTGTGTCGGATTTCTTTAAAAATAATTCAAAGATTTTCTTTACAAAATACCTCACTCCATTAGTTTCATAAAGCCATTTTAAAATGATGACAGAAACCACATAGTTCTTATAGAATAAAAGTACGGCTATCCAAAATGATAATTGTCCCTGTGAAAGAAATATTGTTTTATCTGCCTTTATTCTTCTCAATTGTTTAAGAGCAAAATAATAATGTAAAAAAGAAGTGACTATTAATTTTAGCTTTTTGAATCTCTCATTCTTAACTTGAATAAATTTAGTTTGAATGTCCTCAATTCTTGAGGAGTTATTATATACAATCTCAATTTTATCTGAATTTAAACCCCAATTCAACTCAGATTTATCTGTGAAATAATATACTTTCTCAATTTTTTGGGAAGAACGTAAAAGTTTACTAATATACTTCGAGTATCTTTGATAATGACCTGTATCCGCATACAACGGATCATACAAAATTATTTTCATTTGAATGATTTTAAAACTTTATACAGTTCTTCTGAGCTGTTTTCAACAGAGAAGGTATTCCCTGTTTGAATTTTGGCATTTTTAGCAAGATTATCTCTTAGGTCTACGTTATCCAATAATAACTCAATTTTTTCACTTAGATCCATTTCATCTCCATATTTGTAAATTAATCCCGATTCTTGATGATTAATTAAATATTTTGTATTCCCAGAATCATTCCCTATAACTGCTAAACCACTTAAAATGTATTCAATTGTAACTCTGCCAAATGCTTCAAATCTACTTGGTACAATTGCAATATCGTATTTAGTCAATAAAGAACAAATATCCGCAGTATAACCATTAATAGAAATCAAATCTTCAAGATTGTTAGTTTTAACGAATTGTAAATATGTGTTTTCCAAAATACCATCCCCGAATAAATCCAGTTTAAAATTATTTAACCCTCTTTCATTTAACAACTTTACCGCTTTTAACAATTCCATTTGATTTTTATCCTCGTAATAGCGTCCTAAACAAATTAATTTTGTTTTTTCTCTTTTAGCCCTTTTTTCAAAAGTAAATTCGTCAATTTTTATGGGGTTTGGAATGACTTTAAGCGAATTTATACTAAAATACTTAGAATAGTAATTTTTGGTGTATTCCGAATTGCAAATAAATAATGAGGTGCCTTTTTTTAACTTATTATATGTTTTTTCGGTACCAAAATCTAATGTAAAATCAAATTGCTCTCCAATCACTTCACGGATATGTAAAATATGCTTTACTTTGAGTTCTCTTGAAAGGAATAAACCAAAAAAAGTAGTTAAAGTATTAGTGTATACGTAATCCATTTTGCTTTTGTTAAAGAATTTAAAATAACAGCTAAAAACTATAGCCAAAATTTTATTTACTATATCTTTTACATGAGGTTTAATTGAGCCTATAGCCCCTTTCGTACTACCTTTTATAAAGCAATTAAAAGGTACTTTAAAAAATCGGATGTTTTCTTTCTGAAGTAGTAGTTCTAAACTATGACTTTTTTTGTTAATTATAATGAACGGATCAATAAGGTTTTGCTTCTTAAGATAAATGATGTTAGCTAGAAGCGATTTTTCGGCTCCATAGCCTTCAACTGGAATTAAAATAAATAAAATATTAACCATTAAAAATTACTGTTTTAATTATTCAAAATTTCCTTTGATAAATCTAAAGCGCTCTTTATACAAATATCCATATTATAATATTCCCACTCACCAAACCTCCCTAAAGTATAAAGGCCTATATTTTGTAAATAATCTTTAACATCATTAGTGGCATCTTTGTAATTTTCATCAAAAACTACATATGCATGATCCGAAACATTATAGGCCAAAGGTTTAATTAAAAATGGATTTCTTAATCCGTTTTCATGCATTTCATCATAACTTTTTTCTCCAACAGATTCTGTAATAGAATAGTTTTTCTGAGGAGAATAAAAATTTCCTATGTGAATATATCTATGGAACAAATCATCTTCACTTGGCACGTAAGTCCAAGTTTTATCTGTACCAACAGTTTCCCACAACATCGTTGAAACTTTATTATACTTTAATTTTGACGCACTTTCCAAAACATCCTTCGGAGTATCGGTAATAATTGATGGAATTATATTTAATGGTAATGTACTTATTACTATATCAAATTCATGCTCATCATTAATAATCCATTTCTGAGTAATACTGTTAAAAGCCACTTTATTTACTTCGTAATCTGTTACGATTTGTAAGTTTTCGGCTAACTTATCTATAAAAGTATTTTGATTATTTGAATTGGGATAATAAAAGCTTGAATGGGGCATTAAATCCTTTTGGTCACTAATTAAACCCTTAAAAAAACTTTCTTTATTAGGTATTGGTAACTTTCCATCTACCCAACTAGAACTCATTTTACTAGGATGTTTCCCCCAAATTTTAGCATTGTACGGAATAAAATATTTTTCGGCCAAAGTATTTCCAAATCTTTTTCTAAACCATTCCTCTAAATTGGCATATTGATTATCATCATTAGTGTTTAAAAAATCCGAGGTAATATTAATAGCTAGATCCGGATTAGATTCATGAATTTCCTTAACAGCAAACTCAATGGGATATGAAATATCCATGCCTTCAAATAGTATGTTAGCCCTTCTTTGAATTGAATGCCAATTCTCTTTAGCTAAAATTTCATTGAACACAAAATCTAAAACCTCTTGATGTTTAGAATTAAAGCAATGTCCGCCAATCATATGGTAAGCGGCTTCATCAACCGTTTTGGTTTTTGCTATACCTCCATAACACTCTTTTTTTTCGAAAATTTTTACATCAAAAGAATTTTTTAGCATTTTACCAATACTTAAACCGGAGATTCCTGCTCCTAATACAGCAATTGTTTTTCTTTTCATATACTACTTTTTCAATTACGTTTAAACAAATTAAAATTAATTATTTCAATTAGGTTTTATGTTTTTAATTATTTGATTTAAAATTAATATTGGGTTCAATGCTATTAGATATTCTTTTAACCCAGCACCAGTCATTTTCCTTACTAAAAACCACCATGAAGGAATAAATAAAAAAAGCATGCCTAAAGTAAGACTAATTGCTACGTCTACAATTTCATACTGAATGCCAATAAAAACAAAAATAGGCATAACTAGAATTGAAAATACATTCCAATAAAATTCTAAATCAGTTCTTCCAGTTGCAATAACTAAACTACCTATGGGATTTCCTATGGCTCTGAACATCATATATACTGATAATAATCTAACTAATATAACTATCTCATCAAAGCCATCACCATATAAAACTCTAACAGCTAGATTTGCAAACAAGATTATGGCACAATATACAAGGATATTTATTGTGGAAACTAATCCAACTAATTTAAAATAATTCTTTTTTAATAATTCCTTATTATTCTGAAACAAAGCTAGGGCAGGAGCAGCAACTTTTGTTAGAATTGGGTTTATAATTTGTGCAGGTCGAAAAACCAATTGTTTTGCTAAGCTATAACCACCTAAAATATCTGCCGAAAAAAATTTTCCTATTAGCAAGATATCCAAATCTCTATTTAGGAAATTTAAAATTTGTCCTCCGGTCTGATATAAACCTATTTTAAGAAAATCTTTTATGTCGGAAAACCTAATGTATATTAACAATTTTTGCTTTCTTAACCCAGTGATTAGAAATAGAAGATTTGAAATAAACTGTTGTAAAATAGCGGAATAAACCAATGAAAATACCCCGTATTCTTTAAACGCCAAAATAACAGCAATTATTAATGAAATTAAGGCTGAAAAAATCTCAATAATACTTACTTCTTTAAAAAGGAGTTTTTTTTGTTCAACAACCCTAAATTGACGTCCAAGTCCAGAAAATAAGAGGTTTAAACCTGACAATGGTATTAATACCTGTAATAGAGGTTGTTCGTAAAAATTTACAATTAACGGTGTAACAGCTAATAAAACTAAATACAAAAAAAAACTTATAGATAGGTTGAACCAATATAAACTTGAATATTGATACTTAGAAATGTTTTGCTTATGTAAAATAGCTGAGGTTATACCCATGTCGTTGAATAACTCCATAAAACCTAAAATAAATACTATTATTGCCATTAAACCAAAATCAGATTTATTTAAAAAACGAGCAAGAATAGATACTTTTAGTATAGAACTTGCTGCTAATACTATTGTACTGACTGAGGTCCACCGAACACCCTTTTTAACCTTATCATTTAATGTCATAATAGTAAATTTTCAAGGTGTTCTTTTAAAGTTTCATTCAAATTCTTTTGTCCAAATTCTGATAATAATAATTCTCTATTTTTTTTTATAATTTGACTTGAAAGAGGAATAAGCGCGTCTTTATTTCCCACCAAGTCTCTTTCAACACAAAATACATGTATCCCTAAACGAATTAAATATTTATATAAAGTGTTTTTTTTATTTAAAAAAACTTTGGCACCCATCCATAACATAGCGATTACATTTCCAATAGCTTGTTGTCTAATGTTTGCCATAATAGCAATAGAGCACTGGGAAATATATCTATTATAATCCTCTAGGTTTAAAAAGTCAACTAACGGTTCAAAATTATTAGGGAAGTATTTATAACCTTTCTTAACAATGAATTTTTGATACTCCATGTCTCCATAACTTAAAGGTGTTATAAGTTTTCTTTTGCCAAGTTCCACTTTTTTTAAGTACATGAAAGCGTCTAGGTGATTGTTCGTAATTATTGAGGAATTCCCAATAAGAATATTTTCTCCTGTTACTTCACTATCTTTTTTAAAAATAAACTCTATGGGGTAATAGCAAAACTTAATGTGCTCAATTTTGTCATTAATTCTCTCATTTATAAAATCTATTTCTTCTTTGTATGGGCATCCACAATAATTTATGCGGCTTTTGATAGTTTCCTTAATTATGCTGTAAGGCAATTTTTTTTTTAATAAAATATTCTTAATCTTCCTAAAAAAAAATTTATATCCATTTTTTTTTAGATGATACTTATAAGTATACTTTCCAAAAATTTCCTTTTTTTTAATTATAAATTCATTATTATATATTTCCTGTCCAAAAAGAATCCATAAGATTTTCTTCTTCAAAGAAAAACTCATAATCAATCTGCAAGCAAATACATCTAAATTATGAAAACAAATTAAGTCATAATCGTTATATATTCTAAGTATTCTTTTAAAACCATCTTTATTTTTTATTAATGAAATTACTTGTTTGTTAGGTTTAACATAAGTATACTCCTTTTGATTCTTTTCTAATAATATTATAAATAAATTATTTTGAGGATTTAGATTTTCAAATTGCCATACGGCACTATTAATAAATTTTTCATCTGGGGCAATATGAAGAATTCTCTTTTTATTCACCATAAAACTCCATTATTTTTTTAATAATTCTTTCTATTTCAACACGTTCAAGTTCATAATACATTGGTAGTCTTATTAGGCGTTTGGTAAAATAGTCTGACATGGGCAAATCAAAAATTTCATCATAGTTCTTCAAATAAAATGGACTCCTGTGAAGACTTAAATAATGGAAAACACTATGTATTTTATTCTCTTTGAGTTTATTAATCAATTGGTCTCTTTCATCTTCCGAGTTTAAAACTAAATAAAACATGTGAGCATTATTAGTGGCAAAATCAGGTATTTTAGGTAAATTAACTTTATCCCCTAAAAGATAAAGTCCCTGATTATATAATTCCCAGTTTTTAATCCTTTTCTCCTGAATTCTATCAATGTTTTCCAATTGAGCAAATAAAAAAGCAGCAATAATCTCTGAAGGTAAAAAAGAAGAACCTGTATCCACCCACCCATACTTGTTCACTTCTCCTTTAAAAAATGCAGTTCTATTGGTTCCTTTTTCCCAAATAACCTCCGCTCTATCAATAAACTTTTCATTATTAATAACTAACATCCCTCCCTCTCCAGAAATTAAATTTTTAGTTTCATGGAAAGAAAATGTTCCCAGATCGCCTATTCCTCCAAGTGGAATTCCTTTATAATAAGAATCAATTGCCTGAGCAGCATCTTCAACAACAAAAACATTATGTTTTCTTGCTAATTCCATAATAATATCCATATCACATGCTACACCTGCATAATGAACAACTACAATAGCTTTAGTTTTGGGAGTAATTAATTTTTCAAGAGCAACTTCATTAATCCCAGGGTGGTCTTCTCTACTATCTGCAAACACAATTTTTGCTCCCTGACGCACAAAGGCTAAAGCAGATGAAACAAAAGTATAAGAAGGAACTATAACTTCATCCCCTTGCTCAATATTTAACAAAATAGCCGCCATTTCTAATGCATCAGTACACGATGTAGTTAATAATGTTTTTTTGAAACCATATCGTGTTTCAAAAAATTCTTGACATTTTTTTGTAAAAATCCCATTACCAGAAATTTTTCCCGAGCTTACTGCTTCTTCGATATATTTAGTTTCGTTTCCTGTAAGAAAAGGCTTGTTGAATGGTATCATAGTTTCCAAAAATGAGATATATAAAATAAGCTGTCCATTTCAAATCCACATTTTTCATAGAGCCTTACTGCTGCTATATTCTGTTTTTGAGTGACAACTTGAATTTGATTAAGGTTTTCTTTAAAAGCTCGACGTTGGCAACTTTCAATTAATCTAGTCCCCACTCCTTTACCCCTAGCGTTATTACTGACAGCCACTAACCCAATATTGGGTAAGATTTTATTCTTGTTTTCTAGAGTAATAAAACCCAGAATTTCACCTTTCTCTAAATAAATTAAAATATCAGAGTTAATAGTGTCATTTAAGGTTTTATCAATCCATTGAAGGTAGAGCTTTCTAAATTCCTCATTACTAAAATTTTCATCTAAATTGAATCTAGAGTATTTCCCACTTAATATTGAAAGCTCCTTTAACTTTTCATAGTTATGCTTGGAAATATCAAACAAAACAATGTTTTCATCTTCGGTATCCCCAAAGTTAATATTACCAAGTTTTTTATAAAAAGTTATTTTTACATCTACCAATTTCAATTTTTCAACCAAAATCTCATCTTTAGAAAACACATAGATAAGTTTAAATTCCTTTGATAGGTCTTTGAATTTTTTCCAATCAAATTCTGTAGAAGAAGAAATATCTATTTTACCTACCTCATATCCAAAAAAACTACTATCCCATTGTAACTTTTTGATTTTCATTTATTTATTAAATAGTGCTTATAATTAGTTATTCAAATAATTACTAATCATTTTTTTTATACCTTCTTCTAACTCGATTTTATATTTCCACCCCAAACCATTTAACTTGGATACATCTGTAAGCTTTCTCATCGTTCCATCAGGTTTACTTGTGTTAAAAGCTAAATTACCTTTAAATCCTAATTGTTGTTTTATAATTTCAGCTAATTCCTTTATAGAAATATCCTTCCCGGTTCCAATATTAATATGCGTATTCCGTATTTCTTTATCTCCTTGATTATACGTTTCTTTAAAATCTCTATTCTCCATTATAAACACACAAGCATCTGCCAGATCTTTACTCCATAAAAATTCTCGTTTTGGCTTTCCAGAGCCCCAAATTTCAACACTGTCTTTAGATATACCAAACTTGTTAAGATAAACCTCACACTCTTCTATTGTGTTCAACCCTAAATCATTAATTACATCTTCACATCTATCCTCTGACAAAAGCTTTGCTAAATGAATTTTTCTAATTAAAGCAGGAAGTACGTGTGATTTTTCTAGGTCAAAATTATCATTAGGACCGTATAAGTTGGTTGGCATTACAGAAATAAAATTTGTGTCGTACTGTAAATTATAGCTTTCACACATTTTAATGCCTGCTATTTTAGCAATTGCATAAGGTTCGTTTGTGTATTCTAGGATATCTGTTAATAGATACTCTTCTTTCATCGGCTGAGGTGCGTTTTTAGGATAAATACAGGTGCTTCCTAAAAACAATAATTTTTTAACCTTATGAACATAACTTTGATGAATCACGTTATTTTGAATCATCATATTTTCATAAATAAAATCGGCTCTATAGGTATTGTTTGCTACAATGCCTCCAACCTTAGCTGCTGCTAAAAAAACATATTCGGGTTTTTCTTCTTTAAAAAAATCAGCTACAGCGATCTGATTTGTTAGATCAAGTTCATTATGTGTTCGAGCTACTATATTACAATAACCTTTACTTTGTAGATTTTTTAAAATAGCACTTCCCACTAAACCTCTATGGCCTGCAAGATATATTTTGGAATTTTTATTCATAAATTTATTCCTGTATCATCTTAATTTATATGCTCTTCATATTTAGAAACAGATTGATTTACTTCGACTGCGCTCAGTACGGGCTGCTCGCAATGACGCTCATTATTATTATTCGAAATAGTTTTTTATTCTGTAACCACCATCTTTAAGATATTGTTGTTTTTCCATTAGATTAATATCACTAACCATCATGTCTTCAACTAAAGCTGGTAAATCATACTTGGGTATCCAGCCTAATTTTTCTTTGGCTTTAGTGGCATCACCAATCAATAATTCTACTTCTGTCGGCCTAAAATACTTTGGATCAACAGCAATCACTTCTTTACCTATTTCTAATTGATATTTCGTGTTACTGCACGATTTAATATAGCCTTTCTCTTCAACTCCTGTTCCTTTAAAGTCTAGCTCAATACCAACATGATTAAAACACATATTGATAAAATCTCGAACCGTAGTTGTTTTTCCCGTTGCAATAACCCAGTCTTCAGCTTCATCGGCTTGAAGAATCATCCACATCATACGAATATAATCTTTAGCATGGCCCCAATCTCTTTGAGCATCTAAATTTCCTAAAAAGATTTTCTCTTGCAATCCTAAAGCAATTTTAGACGTGGCTCTAGTAATTTTACGGGTTACAAATGTTTCCCCTCTTATGGGTGATTCGTGATTAAACAAAATACCGTTACAAGCATAAATCCCATAGGCTTCTCTATAATTTACTGTTATCCAATAGGCGTACATTTTAGCCACTGCATAAGGACTTCGTGGGTAAAAAGGGGTGGTTTCAGTTTGAGGTACTTCTTGAACTTTACCATACAACTCTGATGTAGAGGCTTGATAAATTCTTGTTTTCTTTTCCATTCCTAATAGACGAATGGCCTCCAAAAGTCTTAACGTACCAACTCCATCAGCATTAGCTGTGTATTCTGGCATTTCAAAAGATACATGCACATGACTCATGGCTGCTAAATTATAAATTTCATCTGGCTGAACCTCTTGAATTATTCTGGTTAGATTCGTACTGTCCGTTAAGTCTCCATAATGAAGGAAGAAATTTTGATTTTCAACATGAGGGTCTTGATATAAATGATCGATTCTGTCCGTGTTGAACATAGACGATCTTCTTTTTAATCCATGAACTTCATATCCTTTTTTTAAAAGAAATTCGCTTAAATAAGCGCCATCTTGTCCAGTTACCCCAGTGATTAATGCTATTTTCATTTTTATTTAATTGTGTTCATAATAATAACGACTATTAAAAATAAATCTTATTATAATATCTATACCCTTTTTAAAGCTTTTTTTAAACTATCTACCCAATCTAGAATAGTAATATTAAATGTCTTCTCTATTTTAGATTTACTCAGAACACTATATATTGGTCTGTTCGCTAATATTGGATATTCTTCTGTCTTTATTGGATTCACTTTTATTTTGGTTTTGGTTTCCTTAAAAATAGCTTTAGCAAAATTATTCCAACTGGTTTCTCCTAAATTACTATAATGATAAACTCCATAACTTTGTGCTTTCATTTTTATAATATGAATTGTAACCTCAGCTAAATCACCAGCGTAAGTAGGCGTTCCTATTTGATCACTAACAACACTAATTTCATCCCGTGTTTCGGCTAATCGCAACATGGTTTTCATGAAATTCTGACCATACTCGGAATATAACCATGAAGTTCTTATAATAAAATGCTCTTTTAATATTTGCAGTATTTCAATTTCCCCTTGTAATTTAGACGCTCCATAAACACTAATCGGCTTAGCTACATCTGTTTCTATATACGGTTCATCTTTTTCACCATCAAATACAAAATCAGTTGAAATATGAATTAAAACAACACCAAATTCGTTACAAGCTAGTGCTAAGTTTTTTGCTCCTGTTGCATTTATTTCAAAGGCTTTATCAATCTCTGTTTCTGCTTTATCAACAGCTGTATAGGCTGCGCAATTAATGCAATAATCAATTTGTTTATTTGCTTTAAAAAAACCTTGTACTTGCTTCAAATTACAAATATCCAGTTCCAAATAATCTGTATAAATTACATTTAAATCATCATACTGTTTTTCAACATCCTTTATGCAGCTTGCTAATTGTCCATTCCCACCAGTAACCAAAATAGTTATCATAAAATAGCTTCTTTAAATGTTGGTAATTGTAAATCTTTTTCAGAAACAATAAATTCTTTATCATTTAATTTCCAATCAATATTCAAGTCTTTATCGTTATAAATGATGCCTCCTTCTGATTGTTTATTATAAAAATTATCACATTTATAAGAAAATATTGCGGTGTCACTTAAAACAATAAATCCGTGAGCAAATCCACGCGGTATAAACAATTGTTTTTTGTTTTCCTCTGATAACTCTATTGAAACATGTTGTCCAAAAGTTGGCGAGTCTTTTCTAATATCTACTGCTATATCAAGTACTTCCCCCTTAATAACTCTTACTAATTTTGCCTGAGCGTATTTACTCATTTGATAATGTAAACCTCTTAATACTCCTTTTGAAGAATACGATTCATTATCTTGAATAAAATTTATGTTTTGATCTATTAATTTATTGAACTTGTTTTGATTAAAACTTTCAAAAAAATAGCCCCTACTATCTTTAAAAACTTTAGGTTCTAATATAAAACAGCCTTTTAGTTTGGTTTCTTTTGCAATCATTATTTATTTTTAAGTAAGCCTAACAGGTTTTTACCATACCCGCTTTTTAATAGTGGCTGTGCTAAATTTTTAAACTGTTCTTTATTTATATAACCCATTTCGAAAGCCGCTCCTTCAATAGCTCCTATTTTTAAACCTTGGCGTTCTTCAATAACTTCAACAAATTGAGAGGCTTGCATCAAAGATTGAAATGTACCTGTATCTAACCAAGCGGTTCCTCTATCTAATATACTTACGTTAAGTTTCCCTTGTTTAAGATACTCTCTATTAACATCGGTAATTTCCAGTTCTCCTCTATGGCTTGGTTTTATGTTTTTTGCAATGTTTACAACTGAATTATCATAAAAATAAATACCCGGCACCGCATAGTTCGATTTTGGGTGTTCTGGCTTTTCTTCTATTGATACTGCATGCATGTTCTCATCAAACTCTACAACCCCATAGCGCTCTGGATCATGTACACGATACGCATAAATAATTCCTCCGTCAGGATCATTGTTAGCTTGTAAAAGTTTGGCTAAACCTGTTCCATAAAAAATATTATCTCCTAATATTAAAGCCACCTTATCATCTCCTATAAAATCTTCTCCAATAATAAAAGCCTCCGCTAATCCGTTTGGAGCTTCTTGTATGGCGTACTCAAACTTACACCCATACTTTTTGCCATCTCCCAGCAACTCTTGAAATAAGGGTAAGTCTTTAGGAGTTGATATGATTAGCACCTCATTGATTCCTGAATACATTAATGTAGAAAGCGGGTAATATATCATAGGTTTATCATAAATAGGCATGAGTTGCTTACTTACCGATAAAGTTAAAGGATGTAATCGTGTTCCTGATCCTCCTGCTAGTATAATTCCCTTCATATTAGTTATATTGCTTTTGATAGTACTTTTGATATTCTCCACTTGTTACATTATTCAACCATTCTTCATTATTCAAATACCAATCTATTGTTATCGAAAGTCCTTCCTCAAAAGTTACTGAAGGTTTCCAATCTAATTCTTTGTTTATTTTGGTCGCATCTATTGCATATCTTAAATCATGTCCTGGTCGATCTTTAACATAAGTAATCAGTTTTTCTGAAGTTCCTTTAGTTCTATTTAATTTTTCGTCCATTTGTTGGCATAATAAGGTGACCAAATCTATATTTTTCCATTCATTAAAACCTCCTATGTTATAGGTTTCTCCTACAGCTCCCTTATGAAAAACTAAATCTATAGCTCTAGCATGATCAATCACATATAACCAATCCCTAGTATAATTACCATCTCCATAGACAGGTAAAGGTTTATTATTTATAATATTATTTATAAATAAAGGAATTAACTTTTCTGGAAATTGGTTCTGTCCGTAATTATTTGAACAGTTTGATATAACATAAGGTATTCCATAGGTCTCACCATATGCCCTTACAAAATGATCTGAACTTGCTTTTGATGCAGAATATGGTGAATTCGGATCATAGGATGTGGTTTCAGTAAACAATCCTTTTTCACCTAAAGTTCCATAAACCTCATCGGTGCTGATATGATAAAATAATTTTTTCTTAAAATTATCTTTCCAAGTATTTTTAAAGGCATTTAATAAAATCATGGTGCCAATAACATTAGTTTTAACAAATGCTAAAGGATCTGTAATAGAACGATCTACATGGGACTCTGCGGCTAAGTGAATCACGCTATCAAATCTATATTTTTTAAAAAGCTCGTTAATAAAAACCTCATCAGTTATATCTCCCTTTATAAACGTGTAATTAGATTTAGATTCAATGTCTTTTAAATTTTCGAGGTTTCCTGCATAGGTAAGATTATCTAAATTAAAAATATTGTAATCGGGATAGCTTTCAACAAAAAGTCTTACTACGTGAGACCCTATAAAACCCGCTCCTCCTGTTATTAAAATAGTCATATCGTTTACTCTTTTCTATAATTCTTAAGATAGGTGTTCAGTGATAAAAAACTTAAAATTAAAAGCATTAAAACCAATAATGAAGCAGGAACCAAAAACTTATAACTTTTTAAAATTCCTTTTACTTTAACCCCTTTTTTAGGAAAATCTGAGATTACATTTAAAATACTTGATTTATTGGCACGTTCTTCATTGAGTTCAACTAAGTCACTTTTAAGTTGTTCCATTTTATTAATTAACGCTAATTCTTTATTATCCTTACCTCCATTCTCTCCTAAACTAATACTGGTTCCTTCCATAGGGCGATCTGCTTCTTTAAGCATCACCTTTTTATAGAGCGATTGTAAGGAGTCTATTTCTGTGATTTGTTTATTGTAAAGACTATCTTGTAATTTTATATTAATATCACTAATGTCTTTCTGTAGGTTAAAATAACCGTTTCTTGAAATAGAGTTGATAATGGTTGGTTGAATTTTTTTAGCTATTCCATTATCGGTAGCAATAACAGATACCGTATGAAACCTAGCATCAAACGAGTTGAAATTTTCAAGATATGGTTTCATATCTATGGCCTTTTGAGTTGTTGTGTCTAAACTTCTTACAAACTTATCAAATAATTGTACTTTTTGATTTTCATCGGAATAGGATTCAACTTTAAATTGCTTTATTGATGTGGCTTCTTTTTTAGAAATATTAAAAGCTTCCGCCAATGCAGTAGAATCTTCAGCTTCAGCTAATTCATTATAAAAATTAACATTGTTATAGAGTTGTTGAACACTATTAAAGTTAGGCTCCACTACCATGGTAGATATATATCTAGGCATTTTAGTACTATCTAAATAAAATCCTATTGCTAAGCCTATAAAACCAATAATAGCTAACTTTATAAAATGCTTTTGAATGAATAATAAAAACCGAATGATAGTATGAAAAATCCCTTTAAAAATACTAGCTATAAACTGAAAGAATCGGTTAAAAGCATTTCCAATAAGCTTAAATAACTGTCCTAAATCGACTTCTTCAGACTGTTGTGGTTGTGGCACTTCGTTACTCATGTTATTTACTTGTATTAGTTAAATAGTTGTTCTAATATTTTTCTTGTAATTAAATAGGTTGGTCTAACACCTGAGGTGCCTAAGCCTCCTGAGGCTAAAGTACTTCCAGTTTCCAAAGGGTTATCACTGGCATAATAAGCATATCTTACTTTGACATCAGGACTAATACTGCCCCGTACTTTGGATGCTGCTTGAATGGCTTTTTGATAATGAGCCCCTTCCATTTCAAGACCAATAACACTCCATGTAGAATTATGAAAGAATTTTAAAATGTCTTTATTCTGAAGGGAAGTCCCCAAAACCGTAATCATAGCGCCTTCATATACATTAACACCTTGACCATCTAAATCTTTTTTAGATAATTCGTTTTTAAAAGGATAGTTGTCTGCCGTTCCTTCAAAAATATGAGCTGACGGAATCATAATATCGCCTTTTCCTCCTTCCAAAATTCCTGCTTTTCCCATTATAGACAACGATTCTACATTTAAAAATTGTTTCTTCCCTTTTGTCTTGTACGGTTTTAATAATTCGTCTATGGTCTCATAGGCTTGCTCACCAAAAGCATAATCCATAACCAATATAACTGGTTTATTGGATTTTAAAACCGTTTCATTAGTCGGAATATCAATTTTTGAAACATCAATTTTACCTGTATCAAAAATCTGAACATCAATATTAGTACCCGATGTATCTGGAATAAAAATCATTCCCTTTTGCAACGCTTCTTTGGTAACTTTACTACGCAACTCATTATTTCCAGCAATACTTAAGTCTTCGTATACTTGAAACGCTGTTTTTTTAGACATTAATGTTTTTAAAGCATTGGGGGCAAATAAGGTATTCATAACACTATGCATATTAGCACTTATAATATGTATAGGCCTCTCTAACAAACCGTTTTTATGTAATACATCTTTGATGTTGTTTGCCCAAATTTCGCCATGGATATGATGGCCTAATCGCTCTCTCAACACCGGGCTAAAGGTTACTGTACGCTTATTGTTATTTATTTGTTCTTCAATTGCTAATTTTCCTAACCAATACACAATCTGTAATAACCTCTCTGGCTGCGATGGGGTTGCAAAATCATCATAAATACTTTGCAACTCATTAAAGGTTCTTCCTAAAATATTAGCCATGTGCGTGATGGCAATCTCTCTTTCGGGCTGTGTTAATTTCTTTCTTGATAAGGCCGCATTTTCAAGCTTTATCCAATCTCTAGTTGTAGAGCCTATTTCGTCAATAAGAACGCGTTTACTTATTTTATGGGATTCAATAAAAAGAAACGTAAGATGGGTTAAAATATCATAAATCTCAGATCGTCCTCTTGTTATTTCAATATTCATTTGTTCAGAATCAATTCTGTAACAATTACGACGACGTTTTTCTGGAATAATGGGTTTAAAATGTGAATTTGAATACCCTTCGTCACTTGTTAAGTTAATGAATGTACATTCTTCAATTCCTTGAGGAAGCCTATCAATTACATACAATAAACCTTCTAATTCTGCCTTTTCATCTCCAATAGATCCATAAATTTCTGGTCTTAACAACAATAATGATTGCCTTAAGGTTTCACCAGAAACACCCATGGGTTTGTAAAAGCCTCTATTAAACAAATGACGCATAGTAATGTACATACGTTCAATAGCATTTGTACTTTCCTGCGCCCTCGTTCTTTCATGGTTCTTTTTATCTTTCATGCTTGTTTTTTATCTTGGCAAAGATACTATTATTTAGGTTAATGTATGTACGGAAAACCCTCAACAATTTTTCTATCATTGGATAAGCGTGGTAATTTATTTTGTCCACCCAACTTTCCTATTGATTTCATATAATCTTGAAATCCGTCTTTCTTAACTTTAGTTATTTTTAGGGGTTGTAACACCTTGCCTTGTATCAAATCAAAATAATAGCTATTTTGTTTTTGAAGCGACTGGTCTATTTTTTTAGCTAATTCACTAATGTCTTCGGGTTCGTTTTCAAATTCAATAAACCATTCGTGGTACGGCAATCCTTTTTCTGGATGTATCTGAGGTGCAACTGTAAACTCTGATACTCTTATACTTGTTTGATGTGTTGCTTCTTTCAAAGCTTCTTCTACCTCTTTCCCTATAACATGCTCTCCAAAGGCAGAAATAAAATGTTTTATTCTACCAGAAACAATCACTCTGTAAGGTTTTAATGAAGTAAATTCAACCGTATCTCCAATATTGTAAGCCCAAAGCCCAGCGTTTGTTGAAATAATCATAACGTAATTAACACCCAACTCTACATCCTTAATAGTCATACGTTTAGGATTCTCGTTAAAAAAGTCATCAGCTTTTATAAACTCATAAAAAATACCTGAGTTTAACTGCAATAACATGCCTTTTTCGTTCTGTTTATCTTGAAAAGCAAAAAATCCTTCACTAGCTGGATAGAGTTCTATACTATCTACTCTCCTCCCTATAAGGTTTTCAAATTTAGCTCTGTATGGTTCGTAATTAACCCCTCCAAAAATGAATAAATTAAAATTCTTAAAAATATCTCCTACTTTTTTGCCTGTTTTTTGCTGAAGCTTTTCAAAGTACATTTGCACCCATGATGGTATGCCGGAAATAATCGTCATGTTTTCTGGAAGTGTTTCCTCAACAATCTTATCTACTTTTGTTTCCCAATCTTCAATACAATTAGTTTTATAAGAGGGCATTCTATTTTTTTGAAGGTACTTTGGCACATAATGAGCAACAATTCCGGAAAGCCTTCCTAACTGAATTCCATTTTTTGTTTCAAGAATGGGACTTCCTTGTAAAAAAATCATTTTACCGTCCACAAACTTACTGTTGCCTGTTTCATGGATATAAAGAAGAATAGCATTTCTTGCGGCTTCAATATGATATGGCATACTCTCTTTGGTAATAGGAATGTATTTTGAGCCAGAAGTTGTCCCTGATGTTTTAGCAAAATAAATAGGTTTCCCTTTCCAAAGAATATCTTCTTTTCCTGCAACTACTTGCTCTACATAAGGTTTCAAATCTTCATAATCTCTTATGGGAACACGTTTAACAAACTCATCATAAGAATTAATGCTTATAAAGTCATGATCTTTACCAAATACTGTTTTAGTAGCCTGACTTATCAGCTCTTTGAAAACCTTTTGCTGAGTGTCAACAGGGTTACTAGCCCATTTTTGAATATGGTTATAAATTAATTTTGCAAACGGTTTTGCTAAAGCAGATTTTAATGATATCATTATTTAAAATCGATGAAATTGGTTGGGTTAATAGGATAGCCATCATTCCATAATTCGAAATGAAGGTGGGGCCCTGTAGAGAGTTCTCCTGAACCTCCTGCAGTTGCAATGACTTCGCCAGCTTTCACCAAATCACCTTGAGACTTTGTTAAAGCAGAATTGTGTTTGTATACCGAAATTAAACCATAACTATGTTCAATAATAATAACATAGCCGGTACTTGCTGTCCATTCTGCAAAAATTACAACGCCATCGGCTGTTGCCTTTACAGGAGTATCTTTAGCTACCACAATATCAACTGCATAATGCTTTTCCTTTAAATTATAGGGTTCACTTATTGGTCCGTTAACTGGTGGGAATAACACAAAATTTGAAGCCGATGTGGCCGATTCAAATAAATTGTACTTATCTTCTTTATCAACTTTTTCCCTTAAAATAGAATCTTCTTCAATGGGGTTTAAATCTACATCACTAGCTTCTAGTTTTACAGCTTGAATAATAGAATCTCTATTAAAATCTACTGCACTCACATCACCTTCTAAAACTTTTTTTATAGAGCTATAATAGCGTTTATTCGTTGAAATAATTTGTTGCAACGAATCAGTCTTATAGTATAATTCTGTTGCCTTTCTTTTAAGAGCCGTTGAAGAATATCCTGGAATGTATTCCCTTAAAGGCGTAAATGCTATTAAAACAGTAGTTAAGGCTATTAAAACTATTGTAGATATAGATGCTATTACAAACACATTTAACCGTGTTAGTTTAAAGGAAAGACGTTCTTCAAAAGTCTCCTCATTAAGTATTACCAAACGATACTTATCCAGTAGTTTTCTAGCTATTATTTTTTTCTTTTCTAATTTTTTGCTCATGTTAAAAACAAAATTAAATAAAATAATCTCATAAGGTCATCCTGTTATGCTAAACTTATGTTTAAAAACGATATTATTAAACTTAAATTACTAACTTTGCACATTAAAAACATACGTTATGAGCTTATATATGTTACCGTTAGTAATAGGTGCGCCACAAATTATTTTAATTGTTGTGATTGTTTTATTATTATTTGGAGGTAAAAAAATCCCCGAATTAATGAGAGGTCTAGGTAGCGGCATTAAAGAATTTAAAGACGCTAGCAAAGAGGACGATAAAAAAGAAGACAAAAAAGAATAATAATATCCATTTACAAAAAAAGCCAATACTCTGTATTGGCTTTTTTTGTGTTTTAAACTATCTCCTTTATTCAATTTTAATAGACCGAATAATAGCTTCAAGTTCAAACATATAATCGCGTTTATTAACCGACGGTGCAAACACAAATCCTTCAACAACAACCCATCTGTTATGGGCTTTGTCATCTATAAAATAATTTATAAATGGCCCAGCCATAAAAGCATTTTTAACCTCCCACATACCTTTAGTTTCTAAAGTAGGTTTATTATCTAAAGTTGTTTTAAAATGAAACGGTGTATAAGCGTTTTCTGTAATCATATAAGTTCCATCACTTGGTCCAGGAATATACTCTTTACCAATTGAATCTCTAATTTTAATTATTTGATTTACCACACTATCGTTTTGTTTTATGCTATCATACGGTAATTCGTATAACATTAAATTCATGGTTCCATTTTTAATGTCTTTACGAATCCAAAAGAACGATTTGTCTTGTTTTGCAATCCTATAAGCTGTTGGGAATTTTATGCTTAGTCCTAGGTTTTCTTCAATAGGTTTAATATCGTGAAGCGATTTACTTATTTGCCGTTGCTTTTCTTTTAGTTCTTCACTTTTAAAAGCCTTAATTATTTGTTCTGAATTTGTATTAATCTCATTAATAATGTCTTTTTTTGTAGGTCCAGAAATTACAACAACACGTTGAGGTTTAGCATATACGTTATTAAGAATTTTTATTGACGCTTTCTTACTTTGTTCTATTTTTAAAACGGTTCTGTTGTAAGTAACAAAACCAGAAAATACACTTGGAGGAATCTGATTTACGTTAAACATGGGCTCATCTTGTGGTAAGCCATCTACAACAGTTGCAAGAACGCTTCTTATGGCTTCTCCTACGCTTCCTTCCCACAAATCGTTGTCAACTACAACTGATACATTATTAATGTTCCCATTGGAATCTGAAAGGTATTTTTTTTTGTTGTTTTTGTTGTCTCCGCAAGCAGTAATTAATAAAGATGCTACAGCAATTAAAAAAACTTTTTTCATCTGTTTTTAAATTTATTTGTTTTTAACAATTCAGATGGAATGCCTAATCTATCTTATCGGTTATTATCTAAGATTATTGATAAGCATTTCATAATTTATAGGAATTTATCCTTTGGATATTTTAAGTTTCATTCCTGGTTTCAAATGAGTACCACTAATATCGTTCCAATCTTTAATATTTTGAACAGAAACTCCAGAAAATTTTTGAGCGATGCTCCATAAAGAGTCTCCTTCCATAACTGTATAAATAATAACATTGCCTGTAGGTGTGCTTTTTGTTACTGTTTTTGTTGCCGTTGAACTTGATGGTATATAAGGTTTTCTGGGATAAATAGTTAACCGTTGACCAATACTAATATTATTGCTTCTAAGTCCATTCCACTGTTTTATTTGGCTCACCCTTACTCCATATCGTCTCGCAATTTTTCCTAAAAAATCTCCAGCTCTCACCCTATATCTTGTTCTACTTTCCGCTTCAAAAAACTGAGGTAGTGGTTTTTCTCGTTTATCAAACTCTGCTTTTACATAGGCATAAATTTGTTCTTCGTTATTTACAAAAGTTCCCATCGCCGCTCTAGGCAAACGCAATGCGTAATTTTCGTCTTTAATATAAGGAATAATATCTAATTTATAAGAAGGGTTTAAAAATTCGAGCTCTTCTATATCTACACCTGTAACTTCTGAAACTTGATCAAGCGTAATCATGTGTTTTACTTGTATAGTGTCTGTTTCATAATAGGCAAACTCTGGCTTTGCTTTTTTAAAACCGTGTTCTTCGGCATATTCAAAAATATACATAGTCGCTAAAAAAGCTGGTAAATATCCTGCGGTTTCGCGAGGTAAATTATGTCTTATATTCCAATAGTTTTGATAGCCGCCAGACCGCCTAATAGCTTTTGTAACGTTGCCTGGACCAGAATTATAAGCTGCCAAAGCCAAATCCCAATCGCCAAAAATTTCATATAATTTTGATAAATATTTTGCCGCAGCTTCGGTTGATTTTATAGGATCGCAACGTTCGTCTACATAACTACTTACATCCAATCCGTAGATTTTACCTGTTCCATACATAAACTGCCACAAACCAGTGGCACCTACTCTCGATTTAACCCGAGGCTTTAATGCAGATTCTACAATGGATAAGTATTTAATTTCTAAAGGAAGATCATAACTATCTAGCTCGCGTTCAAACATCGGGAAATAAAATGAACTTAATGCTATGAGCCTTTGAATAGACTTTCGTCTATACTTTAAATACGATTTAATAACACTTTCTAAACCCGGATTATACTCTACATTAAATGGTGTTTTAGCATCTAGTCTTTTAAGTCTTGCTTTTAAGGTATCTGTAGAAAGTTCTGGATAATCAACGTCTTCGTAAGTCTGTTCTGCAATAGATTTATAAATGGTATCATACAAATCGTTACTTGTTAACTCTAATAACCACTTTTTGTCCATTAAAGCAGTCTCAGTGTTATCTGATAATTTTTTAACAGTAAGACTATCAAGGGCTTTAATTGGTTGACTATTGTTTACATGGCCATCTACCAAAGAGTCATTAGTCACCATTTTCTGTGAGGGAATAGAGTCTTTAGTTTGTCCAAAACAAACTCCAATATTCGCAATTAAAATAACAATTAAAATTCGCAATACCATATGGTAAATTTAGTTTATTAATGAACGACGGTATTGCGAAAATCGTATTTTTTAGTTTAAATAGAAAGCTTTAATTGTTTTATTCTAAAATAGCTGCAATTCCTGGTAATGTTTTTCCTTCAAGGCTTTCTAACATAGCGCCTCCACCAGTACTTACGTAACTTACTTTATCTTCAAAACCAAATTGTTTTACAGCAGCAACTGAATCGCCACCTCCTACTAAAGAAAACGCACCATTTTTAGTTGATTCAGCAATAGAATTCCCTAGTTCAATAGTCCCTTTTGCAAATTTTTCCATTTCAAAAACACCTAATGGGCCATTCCATAAAATAGTTTTACTTTCCATAACCACCTTGTGAAACATCGCTATAGATTTTGGTCCGGCATCAACACCTTCCCAACCATCAGGAATATTAGTTATATCGACTATTTGAGTGTTAGCATCGTTACTAAACGCATCAGCAGCAACTACATCTACAGGAATATGTACCTGTACGTTTTTAGCTTTAGCTTGTTTTAAAATTTCTAAAGCTAATTCTTGTTTGTCATCCTCACAAATCGACTTTCCAATTTTTCCACCTTGTGCTTTAATAAACGTAAACGACATACCACCTCCGATAATTAGGTGATCTACTTTATCAAGAATGTTTTCAATAATTGTAATTTTAGAAGATACTTTTGCTCCTCCAAGTACTGCTAGCACCGGCTTTTCGCCTGTTTTCATTACTTTTTCAATACTTTCAATTTCTTGAGCTAGTAAATAACCAAAACATTTTTTTTCTGGAAAAAACTGAGCAATAATAGTTGTTGAAGCGTGCGCTCTATGAGCCGTTCCAAAGGCATCGTTAACATAAATATCACCTAACTTAGAAAGTTGTTTAGAAAACTCTAAATCTCCAGCTGTTTCTTCTTTATGAAAACGTAAATTTTCTAGTAATAAAATTTGGCCTGGTTTTAAATTTGCTGCTGCCGCTTCAGCTTTTTCACCAACACAAGCATCAACAAATATAACTTCAACTCCTAATATATCTTCAACTTTGTTAACAATATGGCGTAATGAAAACTCATCTTGTACTCCTTTTGGACGCCCTAAATGCGACATTAATATACAACTTCCACCATCTTCTAATATTTTTATAATGGTTGGTTTTGCTGATACAATTCTTGTTGCATCTGTTACTTCAAACTTCTCGTTTAAAGGCACATTAAAGTCAACTCTTATAAGAGCTTTTTTGTTTTCAAAATTAAAATCGTTAAGCGTTTTCATGTGATTATATTTATTGTTTTTTTATCCTTTTAAGACATAATAGTTTTATTGCCTTTTATACTGTTAAACACTATTTTAGGCACTATTTGTTTTACAAATGTAACTAATTAAAAACAGCTAAAAAATGTCTTTTTTAACGAAAACGATTGAATTGATAAAGAATCTTATAAAAACTATATTTCTAAAGAAATAAACCATGATAAAATGGTTATAAAAGTGACTTAATAACTCAAATTATTTCATATTAAATTTAAAAAACAAAATGGAAAAAATTATGTAGGTTTGTTTTATGCTTTTTGAAGAAATATTAGGTCAGGAATACATAAAAAAACATCTTACACAAAGTGTAGATAATAACCGGATTTCTCATGCTCAATTATTTGTTGGTCCAGAAGGGAGTGGCACGCTTCCAATGGCTATTGCGTATGCTCAATATATTTTATGCTCAAATAATCAAGGCGAAAACAATACGGGAAATCCTTCTTGTAATTTGAAATTTAAGAATTTTTCTCACCCAGATTTACATTTTGCATTTCCAGTTACTACGAGCGATAAAATTAAAAGTCGGCCGGTTTCAAATAATTATTTAGAAGAATGGCGGAAACTTTTAAAAGATCAACCTTACGGGAATTTATTTGATTGGTATAAACTTCTTGGAGTTGACAATAAACAAGGACAAATTGGAGTTGATGAAGCTGTTGAAATAGTTAAATCCTTGTCGCTAAAATCTTACGAAGGCAACTACAAAATCATGCTAATTTGGATGGCTGAAAAAATGAATACGGCCTGCGCTAATAAGCTTTTAAAGCTTATTGAAGAACCACCCAATAAAACCATTTTTATTTTAATTGCCGAAGATGAAGAGCAGATTATAAATACGATAAAATCTCGCTGTCAAATTCTTCACTTTCCTCCATTAGCTGAAAATGTTATCAAGCAAAGTTTGATAAAAAATTATTCTTTAGAGGAATCTGTGGCGACTAAAATTGCTCATCAATCTGGTGGAAATTACAATAAAGCTTGTGATCTTATATATCACGATACAGAGGATTTGCAATTTGAAGAGTGGTTTATATTCTGGATTAGAAGCGCCTTTAAAGCAAAGGGAAATAAAGCCGCTATTCACGATTTAATTAGTTGGAGCGAAGATATTGCTAAAACAGGAAGAGAAACCCAAAAACAGTTTCTGTTGTTCTGCTTAAATTTCTTTAGACAAGCTTTGTTATTAAATTATAATGCTTCAAACCTAGTATACATAGAACCTAAAACAGAGTCTTTTAAATTAGAAAAATTTGCCCCTTTTATTCACAACGCAAATATTATTGACATTAGTAACGAAATAGAAGATGCTGTTTATCATATTGAGAGAAACGGAAATTCTAAAATTATTTTAACCGATTTATCTATTAAACTAACGCGTTTACTTCATAAAAAATCAAATTAATCCTCTTTTTTTAATTTTTTGTAACTTTTTAAATAAAAAAAGCATCAAACTATGTTTGATGCTTTTTTATATTATTATAAAATTTATAATTATTTTTTATATTCCTTATTTAAAGCATCTAAAATTGTTTGCGTTAAATCATTATCTTTTTTACCATATAACACTGTTGCTGATGCATCACTAGTACCTAAGATGTACGTATATCCATTCTTTTCTCCATAATCCTTAACGTAATCTTTTACTTTAGAAATTACAGAATCTATTTCTATTTGAAACTCTTTCTGAATTTGTTGTTGTTCAGACTGCATTTGTTTTTGCAACGTTTGTTGTTTTTGTCCCAAAGCCTGATATTTTTCTTGTTGTGTTTTTGGAGACATGCTTTTTACTTTTGCCTGAAAGTTTTGTGCTTCTAATTGAAAAGCTCTTCCTATACTATCGGCTCTTTTTTCAAAATCGGCATTCTTAGCCTGGTACTTTATTTCAAGATCCTTTTTTTGTTGATACTCATTAATAACCTTTCCATTATCAACAAATCCTATTTTTTGTTCTTTTTGACAAGATGTAAAAGCAATCATCACTATCGCTATGTAAAATACGTGTTTCATTTCATTAATTTTATAATTCGAGTAAATGTAAGAAAGTAAAGTATAATTGGTATAAATTTTCATTTGATTTTAACATATAATAAAAAATTATAAGAAAGCTTAAAACTAATAATTTTTAGCTATCTAAAACAGCTTCATTAAACGCGATTTAAAGCCTTTAAATAAAATTGACTGGTATTTCGTTGTTGAGACTGTAAAACGATTTTTAAACTTCTTAAATTTAATTTTTGGTGTTTTTAACAACATAAATGATAGAAGAATGTTCTTTTGTAATGATTGCTTTTAAATTTGACAGTAACCCCACCCAAAATCCTCTAAAAAAACTCATCTTGCCAGATTTATATTTTTCAGAAAGAAGGCTCACATAAAACGCATCAAAAATCATAGGATGTGTTTTTACCACTTCCATGTTTTTAAAAAACATTAATTTATTAATTGCAGTTTTTGAAAAATGCCAAAGATGTCTGGGCACATCAAAAGCTGCCCAATAGTTTTTATAATACTTTGCATCGTAACTTTTATAATTTGGAACCGCAATGATTAATGTTCCATTTGATTTTAAAAGTTTTTGAAAAATTGAAATATGCTCGTTTAAATTAGGTAAATGTTCGAGCACGTGCCAAAGTGTAATAACATCAAAACTATGAGGTTTTAATTCAGACAGATGCTCTGAATTAAAAACCGAATTATTTGTTTTTTGATTTGCAATGTTCCTCGCCTGTTCATTTGGTTCAATTCCCGTAACGCTCCAATTATTATTTTTAGCAACTTGTAAAAAATCACCTGTTCCGCAACCCATATCTAAAAGACAGTTCCCTTCTTTTGAATACGAATTAATTAAGTTTAATTTTCTCTTAAGAGCTATGCTTTTTATAAAATGATATGTTTTTTCAAAAAGGTTTCTTTTTGAATCGGTATGAGAAATATAATCTTCACTTTTATAATAATCTGGTAATTTTTCAGTCGAAGGTTGTGGTATTGTTTCTAAACAATCAAAGTTTTTATCATGAATTAAATTAAACTCCTCGCCCGAAACAGAAAAATCTTTGACTGTTAAATATGTGTTTTTCAACTGATGCTTATCCAAAACCTATCGCCTATTTTTATATTTTTTCTAAAAAATTGAACACGTTCCACGTGGAACAACAAAATTATCTTCCCATATAAACTAACAATACCGAAATATCATTTGGAGACACTCCACTAATTCTAGACGCCTGCGACACGGTTGTTGGTTGTATTTTTTTTAGTTTTTCACGCGCTTCGTAACTCATAGATTTAATTTGAGAATAATCAAAATTAGGTGGTATTTTCACGTATTCTAATCGACTCAATTTGTCAGCATTATTTTTTTCCTTAGAAATATATCCTGAATATTTCACCTGAATTTCGGCTTGTTCAATCACTTCATTATCCAAATTTTTCTCTTGAATATAATTCTCAACCGCTTCAAATTTTCTAACATCATCAATTGTAATGTTAGGTCGAGAAAATATTTTAAACATCTTATCAGATTGTTTAACCAAAGCAGATCCTTTAGACTCTAATACTGGATTTGCCTCCTCTGGTTTTACACTGGTATTAGCGAAAAACTTAACAAACTTTTCTGCTTCGTTATGCTTTTCTTCCATTCTTTTTAACCTCTTTTCAGAAGCCAATCCTAAGTCATAAGCTTTAGGGGTTAATCTTAAATCAGCATTGTCTTGTCTTAATAGCGTTCTATATTCTGCACGAGATGTAAACATTCTATAAGGCTCTTCAGTACCTTTTGTAATTAAATCATCAATCAAAACACCTATATAAGCCTCATCTCTTTTTAAAGTAAAAGCCTCTTTTTCTTGAACTTTTAAACTTGCATTGATACCTGCCATGAGTCCTTGAGAAGCCGCTTCTTCATAACCAGTAGTACCATTAATCTGCCCAGCAAAATACAAACCTTCAACAAGTTTAGTTTCTAAGGTATGTCTTAATTGTGTTGGTGGAAAATAATCATATTCGATAGCATAACCCGGTCTAAAAAATTTCACATTCTCAAAACCTGCTACAGACTTTAACGCTTTAAATTGCACATCTTCTGGAAGTGATGTAGAAAAGCCATTCACATATACTTCGCAAGTTTTCCAACCTTCAGGCTCAATGAATAATTGATGCCTGTCTTTATCTGCAAATCGATTTATTTTATCTTCAATAGAAGGGCAATATCGAGGTCCTAAACTTTTAATTCGTCCATTAAACATGGGCGATCTATCAAAACCTTCACGAAGCAAATCGTGAACTTCAGGACTCGTATAAGTCATGTGACAAGACCTTTGATGTTCTAATGGTTTTGTAATATCTAAATAAGAAAACTTTTCAGGATTTTTATCTCCTGGCTGTTCAATCATTTTTGAATAATCTAAAGATCTTCCATCAACACGTGGCGGTGTTCCTGTTTTCATCCTTCCAGAATCAAAACCTAAATTAACGAGCTGTTCTGTAATTCCTGTAGCAGCTCTTTCGCCTGCTCTTCCACCTCCAAAATTTTTATCACCAATATGAATTAGTCCATTTAAAAAAGTTCCATTGGTTAAGACAACTGTTTTAGATTTTACCTCAACACCAAGAGATGTTTTAACTCCTACAACTCTATTCTTGTCCATCAATAAACCAGAAACCATTTCTTGATAGAAATCTAAATTAGGAGTACTTTCAAGCATCAGTCTCCAGTCTTCTGCAAACCGCATTCTATCACTTTGAACCCTTGGACTCCACATAGCAGGTCCTTTAGATTTGTTCAGCATCTTGAATTGAATGGCTGATGTATCACTTACAATGCCACTATAGCCACCCATAGCGTCAATTTCTCTAACAATTTGCCCTTTTGCAATTCCTCCCATAGCAGGATTACAAGACATTTGGGCAATGTTTTGTAAGTTCATTGTAATCAGTAATGTCTTGCTCCCCATATTAGCCGCTGCAGCTGCCGCCTCACTTCCTGCGTGTCCTGCTCCAACAACTATAACATCATAAATATCATTAAACATAAACTAATATAATTTTGATTTTCTTAAGTTTGAATGTAACATGTTCCACGTGGAACATGACAGATCTTAATTTTTTATTTTAAATGATTTAGCAATCACGGTACAATATATCATTAACCTAACATTGCTAAATAATGGTTTTCTTTAGCACGCATTTCTTTAGCGTCTTGAGTAGATTTATCTTTGTAACCACAGTAATGTAATACGCCATGAATCATAACTCTATTGAGTTCTTCATGAAAAGAAACATTAAAATCCTTCGCATTATCACGGACTCTTTCAATAGAAATATAGATATCTCCTTGTATAATTTTTCCCATTGAATAATCAAAGCTTATAATATCAGTTAAAGTGTCATGATTTAGAAATTCCACATTTAATTTATGAAGATATTCATCATCACAGAAGATATAATTTATATCTCCTTCCTTAAACTTTTCTGATACTATTGCCTTAGATATCCAATCAGATAATCCGTTCTCATCTTCCAATGAAAAATCTGTTTCGTAATTAAAACTAATCATTCGTGCTTTTAAAATACTCTTGAACTTTCTTTTTATATAAATGCTGCAAAGGTAGTGTTTGCTTATTTAAAATTTCAGTAGTTTTAAAATATTCTTTAGCCGTTGGTAATTGATTATTTGTTGTATTACTATAGCTATCTTGATTCGTTTTAGATTCCCTTTTATCTTCTTCTCCTTGTTGGAAAGTAGCATTATCCAGTTTCAATAATTGATGTTCTAACTCCATCATTTTTTGAAGCGTTTTATTTGTGAAACCTTTGTTTAATAAATCAAGTTGTACATCATCCATTTCTCGTAAAAGATTATTACCTTCACCTCGCTTTTTACCTTCTTTTGAAAGTTGTTCCTGCAAAGCTTGTTTTAATTCATCTTGCTTTTGATAGATTTGATATAACAATTCATTATTCATTTCCTCATTGGTTCCATTGCCACCCTGAGCTCCCTTTTTTTCTCCATTTTTACCAGCGTCTGGTTTACCTTTTTCACCACTCTTTTTCATACCATCTTTCATCATCTTATTTAACTCTTTTTGACCCATAATGATATCTGGCAATTGCATTTCTATACCTCCTTGTCCTTGTCCTGGAGATGGATTTAATTGCGCATTCATATTATCTAAAATATCACTTAGAAAATTAGATAAATTATTAGTTGCAGTAATGGTGAATTGCTGATTGGAGACTCCTTGTGAAATCTGATTTTCAGCCAACTGAGACAACGATTTATCAAGATTAAAATAAACTTCTGTAATTTCTTTATTAACAGTTTCAGATAACTTGGGCTCTCTTAATGATAAAGCAAACAAACTATCATCTATATGCTTGAAATTTTCTTTTAGGCTATTTTGCTTTTTTAAATATGAAGCAAACTTGTTATTGTTAGTTTCAATAGATTTAAACTTATTCATAAGGGCTTCCTGCTCAAAAGAAAAAATAAGAATGTTGTCTAAAATTTGTCTCAACATATCGGCATCTTCTTGTAATTGATCACCACTACTCATCTGCATTGACTTTTGCATGTTGCCACTCATATTCATCATTTTTTGAGCAGCTCTTTTTTGACTTTGTTTCGCCTTACTGCCGTTTGTAGACTTTTGAGGTTTTGAGGTGTTTTCTGATTGTGCACTCTTATTCTCCTCTTTTTCTAATTCGGTAGAAGCCTTATTTTGTTCTTCTTGAATTGCTTTTTCTTCTACCTTATCACGAGGAATATCAAGCGGCTTTCTAAGTTGTTTATTATCTTTTTCAAGACTGTCTAACTGCTTTTGAAAATCTTCAAATTGTTTGTTTAATGTGTCTTGTTTTTCAACGGTATTTTCCTCTTTAGGCTTGTTAGATAATTTTTCTTGTTCAATGGCAAGCTTAGATAAATGTTCCTGTAGCTTTTCTAATTTTTTACCAACATAAAATCGCTTTGTCAGTTCTAGCAATTGCTCTAAACTTCTTTTTTTATTTTTATTTTGTTTGGCTAATTCGTCTAGTTTTTGCGTAAATTCTTCTCTGTTAATTTTCTGTTGAAGTTTTTGTAATTCTTTCAGTAACTGCTCATCTTCTTTTAACTGTTCTTCATTTTCTTGCAATCTCTTTTCCAAATCTTTTTTATATTGATCATCTTTTGGAGTATCCTTTTGGAATTTCTCTAAATTATCTTTTAGCTGTTTATTAAAACTCTTCATTAAATCATCTTGCTGCTTCTGACGTTTAAAAAAGGATTCTAATTTCTTTCTATCATTAAAATTAAGTGCCTTCTTTTCTTTTTGTGTTTTTGATAATTCTTCTAATTGTTTTTCTTGCTCATCAAACTTATTTAATGATTTATTTAAGTCCTTAATCGTCTCACCTTGCTCTTTCAACATTCGTTGTTGCTCTTCTTCTTTGGTTCTCTTTCTAAAAATATAAACAGGGCTTTTAGTGCTTTTAAAACTATGTAGCTTATCATTATCAAACACCTGAAAATAGAAACTATAACTAATGCCTTCTAGAATATCTAAGTCGTTTGGAAATGCTGTAATAAATTCAGCAATGTTAGACTTAGAAATAGGGATTTGCTCATATTTTTTTTGATCTATGTTATCCGAAGGATAATACACCAATTGCAGCTTACTCAATCCATAATCATCACTAACTTGACCATAAAAATAAAGTGTTTGCAAATCTAATGTATCCATTTCCTTCTTTAAGTTGAGTTCTGGATATTCGTCTTTAATTACATTGATATTAAATGCTAAATTTTCGTAATTTTTAAGATGAGAATTACTGGTGCTTAAACTATAATTTAAATCATTATAAACCTGTTTGGTCAAATCAAATTCATCATTACCCTTTTTAGTAAATTGAAGTGTGTCTTTTGAAAATAACTGAACATTGTCTGTAGATTTTGTATGTAACTGCCAAGTCACTTTAGTTCCCTCAGGAATACTAGCATTACCGGTACTCTTTAACACATCTGGCTTTTTATTAATGTAACCAGGATAGTTTAAAAACATATCGAAACTTAATAACGAAGGCGCTTGAATAACAGTTAATCGATATGGCTTGGATGTAATATTATTAGCCGTTAATTGAAACGTAATATTATTATTTGCTTTAGAAAACACATATTCAAACTCTCCCACGCTTTTTTGTTGCAAGAAATACGATTGATTGTTATAAAGAATTTCCACACTCTCAGGTATCACAGAACCTGATACTGAAACATGTAATTTAAAATCCCTATTTTCTATGGTGTGTAAATCATCGTTTAAAACATAAAACTGAAAAGGTGCAGGAGCTTCGTATGCCGTTTTATAATGCACTACCCTATCAAAACTATCACTAAACAAATTACTATGTCCAGTTATAAAAGTTAATAATATAATAATCAGAGGAATAGATGCATATTTCAAATATTTTAAATTGGTTTTAAAATTTATAGCCAACTTAAACGGAATTGGGGTAAGTTCTAAAGATTTCTGGTTAATACTTGCCAGTAACAATTCGGTTTTTTCAGTGTCTTTATGAAGCTGTAAAACATTTAAAAGCTTATCATTTACTTGCGGAAAATGTTTGCCAATGAGTTTGGAGGCATCTTCGTAATTGATGCCTTCTTGCAACTTTAATAATTTAGCAATTGGAATAGCTATAAACTTAATAATCAAAGCAACTTCTACAGCAACAAAAACCCAAAATAAGATAGTACGCGAAGTTGAACCAAGCCATAAAACTGATTCAATAAAAAGCGTAAACAAAAAATATAACAAGCCAATAGCAAAAAATAAAATTGTGCCTTTAATGAGCTCATTAGTATAATACTTCCTAATAAAACCCTCCAGTTTTGTTTGTATGTTATTAAATGCTTCCACTTAAAGTCTGTATTTTATGTTATAATACCTTAGCTATAACATACGAAATTACAATTTTATTTTAAGCTATAATCGACTAAATTTTATATAATTAGCATTTTAAACATATTAAACTTTAACTAGCGACATTATTAAATGAAAGATTTAAAATATGTAGCTACCATAACTTATGCTTTTCTTTCGTCTTTTAGCTTTTATCTTTTATCTTATCAATCTATCTTTGCACCAAAATCATAAGCATGAGTAATAATGTTCGTGTGCGTTTTGCACCCAGCCCAACTGGCCCCTTACACATTGGTGGTGTTCGTACGGCTCTATTCAACTATTTATTTGCGAAAAAACATCATGGTACATTTATCTTAAGAATTGAAGATACCGATCAAAACAGATATGTTGAAGGAGCAGAACAATATATTGTTGATGCCCTAAACTGGTGCAACATACCTTTTGATGAAGGTCCTGGTAAAAACGAAACGTTTGGTCCTTACAGACAAAGCGAACGTAAACATTTATACAAACAATATGCTGATGATTTGATAGCGTCTGGTCATGCGTACTATGCGTTTGATACGGCAGAAGAATTAGATATTCAAAGAAAAGAAAGTGAATCTAAAGGAGAAACGTTTATTTATAATTGGCACAACAGAGAACAATTAAACAACGCTATATCGCTTTCAAAAGAAGAGGTTGAAAAACGTCTTGCAAATGGTGAGGAATATGTTGTGAGATTTAAATCTCCTAAAGACGAAACCTTACATTTAACCGATATTATCCGTGGTGATATTAAAATAGATACCAATATTTTAGACGATAAAGTATTGTTTAAAAGTGACGGTATGCCTACCTATCACTTAGCTAATATTGTTGATGACCATTTAATGGAAATTACCCATGTAATTCGTGGTGAAGAATGGTTACCTTCTTTGGCATTACACTACCAATTATACAAGGCTTTTGGTTGGGAAGCACCAGAATTTGCTCACTTACCACTTATTTTAAAACCAACCGGAAAAGGAAAACTAAGTAAGCGTGATGGTGATAAATTAGGATTTCCCGTGTTTCCTTTAGAATGGATCGATCCAAAATCAGGTGAATTATCCAGAGGTTATAAAGAAGATGGTTACTTTCCTGAAGCTATGATTAATTTCCTAGCATTTTTAGGATGGAATCCAGGAACAGAACAAGAAATTTTTACTTTAGATGAATTGGTAAATACTTTTGAATTAGAGCGTGTACATAAAGCTGGAGCTCGTTTTGATCCCGAAAAAATCAAGTGGTTCAATCATCATTATATGCAGGAGCAACATGATTCTCAATTAGCTGAATGTTTTAAACCAATTATAGATGCAAAACTAAACGCTATTGAGAGAGAAACTAAGCAATCTGAACCAATCGATGAGATTACCACATCGCAAACTCCTCGTAATGAAATTGATACCGAATATATTGCCTTAGTTATAGGTTTAATTAAAGAACGAGCAACATTTGTTAGCGATTTTTGGGAATTAAGTCATTACTTTTTTGTCTCACCAACAGCTTATAATGAAAAAGCTTTTAAAAAAGCATTTAAAGAGGATACACCTGAACTAATGAAGACGCTTATTAGCGTCATAGAATCAGTTTCAGATTTTACAGTAGAAAATCTACAAACAAACATTAAAGGTTGGATTACCAGTAACGAAATTAGCTTCGGAAAAGTAATGATGCCACTACGTCTATCACTTGTTGGTGCCTTGCAAGGTCCCGATGTGTTTGATATTATGTTTATGATTGGAAAAGCTGAAACTATTAAGCGTATTGAAAAAGCACAAAGCAATTTCTAACAGCCATTAAACATTATAAATCTAGATATTTAGATGTAGCTCATTTTAAAAACTTATCTAAAAACCATCTTAAAAACTCTTTGCCTGTATCAATAAAAAAGGATAACTTCGTTTAGCTTAATGTACAGTGCATTAATTCAACCTCATATCATTAAATTTGGGGTAATTTTAAGATGAAAATACAGGAAATAGATAAAGGCCTGTCCAATATTCTACAACTTATGGTCGATAACGAAAAGACCATAAATGAAGAAGTTTCTGAGGTCCATAAAGATTACCGAATAAGTGCAAAAAATTTATATCGTTATCTAATACTTCGGGGTCTCGATTTGAGGAAGTATCATGATACACTCTCCGACCTAGGAGTTTCTTCCCTAAGGACAGCAGAAGGTTATGTTTTCAGTAATCTTTATAATGTAGTTAAGAATTTAAGACTTATACAAAACAAACACTTTGATACTATTTCAGACATTGAAATAGTTGGTTATAAAAAGAGCAAAAAATTATTAAAAAAACATGCTAATGATTTATTTAATAAAGCTCGAAAAAAGCATTTTACCGAAATAATGGTTACTATTCCAAATGAAGCAGCTCAAGATAAAGAGATTATTAGAGGTATGGTTTTAAATGGAATGGAGATAGCTAGAATAAATCTTAGTCATGGAGACTTTGATACGTGGAGCAAAATAGTACACCTTATTTATGAAATTGAAAAAGAAACACAACAAAAAATAAAAATTTATATGGATCTGTCGGGTCCTAAAATTAGAACATCCACTATCAAAATTCCTAGTAAAAAAGGGAAAATAAAAAACCGAATACCCATTATAAAAGGCGAACATATTATTCTAACTAAACGAAAAACCTTAGGTAAAAAATCAAAATTTGGAAAAGCTAATGAGCAGCTTGAAAAAGCAGAAGTAGGTGTTTCGTTAAATGAAATTATTGAAGATGCAAAAATAGGTGACATCATACTCTTTGACGACGGAATGATTAAATCTAAAGTTATTTCAAAAAAAGAAGATGAATTAGGATTAATAATCACAGATTGTTATAAAACCAAATTATCCTCTCATAAAGGCATTAATCTCCCCAACACCATTCTAAATTTACCGGCTTTAACAGAAAAAGATATTGAGTACCTTCCGTTTATTTGTAAACATGCAGATATCGTAGGATATTCGTTTGTAAGAACCGGAAGCGATGTTAAAAAACTATACGCTGAACTAGAAAAAAATAAGGCCGAAAATATAGGTGTTGTTTTTAAAATTGAAAATAAAGAAGCTTTTGAAAATCTGCCTGAGATTTTATTTGAAGGCATGAAACGAAATAAAATTGGCGTGATGATAGCCAGGGGCGATTTAGCTGTAGAAATTGGTTTTGATAGAGTTTCAGAAGTTCAAAATCAAATTTTATGGCTTTGTGAAGCGGCTCATGTTCCAATTATCTGGGCAACTCAAGTACTTGAAAATCTTGCTAAAACAGGTATGCCTACAAGAGCAGAAATAAGTGATGCGGCATTAGGAGCTCAAGCAGAATGTGTCATGCTTAATAAAGGTCCGTATATAAATGATGCAATAAAAATTCTTAAAGATATACTCATAAGAATGGAAGGTCACTCCTTTAAGAAAAAAAACGAACTAAGAGCTCTCAATGTTTCAAAATTATTTCTTGTTAAAAAGAATGACTTTACAACAACTTAGTCTCCAATAAATATAAATTGGGTATCACATTTGTAAAACTTTGTAACAAAGCAAGCGGTATTAGTACTAATAATATAAATTCTTTGTTTGCTATAATACTGTATTTGTAGCAAATAAAACTTAAATTAGTATCTTATATTTTAACCATTTAAAATTACCGTTATGAACTTCTATTTAATACCTATTGTTTTCATTGGATTGATAATATTAATATCATCCTTTTTTATTGTTAAACAACAGACAGCCGCAATTATTGAGCGTTTTGGAAAGTTTTTGAGTATACGTAAATCTGGTCTTCAATTAAAAATTCCTTTAATTGATAAAGTTGCTGGACGATTAAGTTTAAAAATTCAACAATTGGATGTTATTGTAGAAACAAAAACATTGGACGATGTATTTGTAAAACTTAAAGTATCTGTGCAATATAAAGTACTTCCAGATAAAGTGTATGATGCTTTTTATAAGTTAGACTATCCGCATGAACAAATAACAAGTTATGTATTTGATGTTGTTAGAGCTGAAGTTCCTAAAATGAAATTAGATGATGTCTTTGTTAAAAAAGACGATATCGCCATCGCTGTTAAAACTGAATTGAACGATGCTATGATGGAATATGGATATGATATAATTAGAACCTTGGTTACCGATATTGATCCAGATGCCCAGGTAAAAATAGCAATGAACAGAATTAATGCGGCCGATAGAGAAAAAACAGCGGCTCAATACGAAGGTGACGCAGCAAGGATTTTAATTGTTGAAAAAGCAAAAGCAGAAGCCGAAAGCAAGCGATTACAAGGGCAAGGTATTGCGGACCAACGTAGAGAAATTGCTCGTGGTTTAGAAGAATCTGTAGATGTGCTGAACCGAGTTGGTATTAACTCACAAGAAGCATCAGCATTAATTGTAGTTACACAACATTACGACACCTTACAAGCCATTGGTCAAGAAACCAATAGTAACTTAATTTTACTACCTAACTCACCACAAGCCGGAAGCAATATGCTAAACGATATGGTTGCTAGTTTTACTGCGAGTAACCAAATTGGTGAGGCTATGAAAAATGCTAAAAAGAAAAAGGAATAAGGTTAATTAAACTAAAATTTAGGAGGCTGTCTAAAAAGTATAGTTACATGTCATATTGAGCCTGTCGAAATATTTCAACTTACCGATCATCAATATCGGTTTCGACAAGCTCAACCTGACAAACAAAACACATCATGCTTCTTAGACAGTCTCTTTTATTTTAAAAGGATGACGTTGTTCCCAATCTTGCGAGGGATTCATCAAACTAAAAATTGGCTTAAATAGTACATTTACAGCAGGATTTGTGTACTTTAAATACATGAACATAGCCTTTGGTTTAGCACCTACAGAACTTTTTATTTCCATGGCGGTTCTTGCATATACCACCGTTTTAAAGTTGTTTTCAATAGCATAAACTGCCATGTCATACAACATGTTTAAATATAATTGATTGCTATGTTGATGTTCGGCATCATAGCCTAAAAAATAGGTTTCTAAAATATTGTTATTAAGAATTAACGAATAAAAGCCGATGAGTTCATTTTCTAAATAATATCCAAAAATCTTAAAGTTATCTTGTAAATGTTCCTTGAGACTTAGAAAATGATTTTCAGGCAAAATAAACGTATTAAACGACGCATTGTTTGATACATGCTTGTACAGGTTATAGATAGTCTTAGACGCTTTTTTAAGATCGCTTAATTCTAATTCTTTAACAAGAATACTGTTTCTCTTTTTTCTAGCACGTTTATATCTTGTTCTGTACTTTGATGTCATTGCTTCAATATAACCCTGCTTGGTCAACCACGATTTTTGGGTTGGCATAATCATATTGGGTTGTACTTTTAGCTTATAAAACTTGTTTGCATCAAAAACAGGTTTTTGTGAGTGAATGGAATCTTCTTCAAAATAATCTTTAAACAGAATTAAACGAATGTTTTTTTTGTATTCTTTCTTAATGTTGATTTTAAGAGTTTTTACGGCATCAAAAATAATGGTAAGAAACTCCCCTTCAGAAATCATATCAGCATTAAAATAAATACCATGTTGCCCTGTGTGCGTTAAATTACCAACTACTAAAATATGTCCTTTTAAAACTTTTGAAAGTGCTTTTTGAACAACTTCTTTTATACAAGTTGCATCATCGTGCCTAAACATATCTTTTAAATATAATTGCACATGCTGAATAACAGACACACCAACAAGCTGATTATCTTTAAAAACAGACACATAACACATACCAATAGTTTTTGGTAAAGCTTTTGAGGCTGCCTCTAAATACTTAGTTTGTAAAAAAATATCATGACGTGTTAAAGCATCCCAAGATTCTTTTGGAATTTCTGTAACCGATTTATATAATTTAAATTCTATCAAGGCAAAAAAATAAAGACTGAAAACCTAGTGTCATCAGTCTTTTATTATATTAAAAAATTACAAAATTATTTCCAACCACAAATAATAGCTCCCATAATGGTAAGTGTTACTATCCAATAGCCACTATTTACTAAAATATATTTGGCGCTTTTCCTTTCAAACAAAGCGTTGGTTCCTAAAATAGGAAGAGCTATAAATATACCAGCAATAAAACCATGAAGTGCACCATGTTTAAATGTTCTGTAAGCATCTCCATAATCAGCCATAAAGGTTGCATAAGAAGGCAGTGCTTTTGCAGGATCGCCACCTGTTAAACTTATAGCTCCCATTTGATGAATCACTATTGTGGGCATTATAAAAGCTAACATAAAGGCAAACAATAAAGCTAAACCAAAAATTTTAGCCATATTCCCTCCTCTAATTTGTTCTTCGGTTATACTAGCAGCTTTCATCCAAGCTGTTCCAAATACTTTTGGGTTGTACCAAATAAACCCAACAACAAGTGCAGAAACCGCTGCAACAAGTATTGCTAAAAAATTCATTTCCATAAAATATTAGTTTTAGTTTGAAATTAAATATAACTAAAAATCTAATAGATTATATTTTTATAATCTAAAAATCAATTAAATAGCACTTGCTTCGACTACTAAAAGCGGATGTTTATCCTCTAAACCTTTTTCAATAAAAGCATCTATATCTGCATTTTTTTTAAGTCCGTTTTTAATCAAAACTCCAAGGGTTATCATCACCGCAATACGTGTTCCCACTTTTTTAGCAGCCGTACCAAATAAAGGTGCTAACTCTTCATAGCTTACATTATTTGCAAGTTCTTGAATTTCGGTTTTTACTTTTATTTGTTTTGCTTCGGGTAAGTTGGTGTATTTTTTACCAAGCTGCTGAATCACATCAATGGCTTTTCGTTGTGATTGTTGTTGTGGTTTTGGTGTTTGCTTTTGTACTTCTGGTTTGGGTTTTTGTTTTGCCCAAGAATCACGTAATCCCACCGTTTTATTAAACACTAAATGTTGAGATGTAGAATCATCATCAACATTAAAATAGCCTAAACGTTGAAACTGAAAACGGTCTCCTACTCTAGCCTCTTGTAAACTTGGTTCGGTATAAGCCTCTACAATTTTTAAAGACTCTGGATTTAAAAATTCCATAAAATCTTTATCCTGGTGACTATCTGGTGCTTCATCCATAAATAAACGGTCGTACTCTCTAACTTCTGCTTTTATAGCATGCTTTATAGACACCCAATGCAGAGTTCCTTTTACTTTTTTAGAAGTATCTTCAGAATATGTACAATGAATTTCTGTAACCTCTCCGTTATCATCTTTAACAACACTTTCAGCTTTAATAATGTAAGCATTTTTAAGACGCACTTCACCACCTAATCTTAATCTAAAAAACTTACTACTCGCCTCTTCTTTAAAGTCGTCTTTTTCTATAAATATTTCTCTTGAGAATGGTACTTTTCTATAACCTGCACTTTCGTCTTCTTGATTATTTTCTGCTTCTAACCATTCTTCTTTACCTTCAGGATAATTAGTAATCACTAATTTCACCGGATTTAAAACCGCCATAACACGTGGTGCTATTTTATTTAAATCTTCACGAATACAAAACTCTAAAAGCGATACATCAATCACATTATCCCGCTTGGCAACACCTGCTGTTTCTACAAATTTTCTGAGTGAATTAGGCGTATACCCTCTTCGGCGTAAGCCAGAAATAGTAGGCATTCTAGGATCGTCCCAACCTTTTACAATACCTTCTTGAACCAATTGAAGCAACTTACGTTTACTCATAATGGTATAACTAAGGTTTAAACGGGCAAATTCGCGCTGTTTAGGCATTAAAGGATACTCGGTTTTACTATATGCATACACTTGGTTTTTAAACCAGTTATAAAGCTCTCTGTGAGGCTTAAATTCTAAGGAACAAAGCGAATGAGATATTTGTTCTATATAATCACTTTCTCCGTGTGTCCAGTCGTACATAGGATAAATACACCAATTATTTCCTGTTCTGTGATGATGCTTTTTTAATATGCGATACATAATTGGATCACGCATCAACATATTGGTGTGCTGCATATCTATTTTAGCACGAAGAATATGCTCACCTTCATCAAACTCACCGTCTTTCATTCTGTAGAATAAATCGAGGTTTTCTTCTACACTCCTATTTCTATAAGGACCATCTACACCAGGTTGTGTTGGTGTTCCTTTTTGTTCTGCCATAGCATCAGAAGATTGAGAATCTACATAAGCCTTTCCATCTTTAATCAATAAAACAGCCCAATCGTATAATTGCTGAAAATAGTCTGAAGAATACAATTCTTTATCCCAAGAATAGCCCAACCATGATACGTCCTTTTTTATAGCATCTACATATTCTTGTTCTTCTTTAGCTGGGTTTGTATCATCAAAACGAAGATTAACTGGTGCCTGATATTTTTCACCTAAACCAAAACTAATACCAATAGCTTTGGTGTGCCCAATATGTAAATAACCATTGGGTTCTGGAGGAAAACGAAAACGTAAATTGTTTTTATTCATTCCATTAGCTAAATCTTCTTCAATGATTTGCTCTAAAAAATTAAGTGGTTTTTTATCTTCAGACATGGTTTGTATTTATTTCAACTAAATAAGCTTCAAAATTACGGAAATTCAAGTTATTTTCGCTTATTCTATTTAAGAAGCGTAACAAATTTTAGCTGGTATTGACAAACCATTGTAAAAACTATTAATTTATAATTATTTAAGATGGAAAACATCAATTACAAATGTCCAAAATGTGGTAATACTTCTTATAAATTAGATGAAATGAGAGCCACTGGAGGCACACTCTCTAAAATTTTTGACGTTCAAAATAAAAAATTTACTTCTGTAACTTGCACACAATGTACATACACAGAATTTTATAAAGCTAAAACAAGTGCATTAAGTAATATATTTGATTTATTTACAAACTAATGGGAATTATAAAAGTTGAAAACATACGCATATTTGCGCATCATGGGTGTCTTAAAGAAGAAACTAAAATTGGAAGTGATTATTTGGTTGATTTAGAAATAGAAGCTAATTTACAAACCTCTGCTAAAACAGATAAACTAAGTGATACTGTTGATTATGTGTTTTTAAATAAAATAGTACGAGAAGAAATGAATAAACCATCTTACTTGCTAGAAACTGTTGGAAAACGCATACTTAACAGAATTTTTAACGAAGATGTTTTAGTAAACAAAGCAACGGTTTGGGTAAGTAAATTAAACCCTCCCATTGGTGGTGATGTTGAAAAAGTAACGATTATTATGACCGATGAACGTAAAAAGTAATTTATAGTAAAAAAACTATAATTTTTTTTTACATTTGCAAACAATTAAAAAGGCGTTGTGGCCGAGTGGCTAGGCAGAGGTCTGCAAAACCTTCTACAGCGGTTCGAATCCGCTCGACGCCTCAAAAAAAACCTTCAGTTTATGCTGAAGGTTTTTATTTTATAATATTTATTTGTTCAAACTTATCCTTTAGCATTTTCTTTTCTTTTGGAAAAAAGGCCTGTACTAACAGCAACACACCAAATCCTAAGATAACCAATGCAATTATTTTTTTAGTTTTAAAAATAAGTCTTGGTGTTAATTTATTTTTAAGCTTTTTTGAAATAGCAATTTTAATAAGATCTACTAAAAAATAGGTTGCTAAAATGGTAAATAAGAATACAATAACACCTTCTTTTGTTTCTGATAAAGAATTAGCAATTACAATAAACCCAACCCAACCTAGCAATACGCCAATATTAATAAAGTTTAGTAAAAAGCCTTTTAGAAATAGTTTTCCGTATTTTTTTTGAATATCAATTTTATGATACTCTTTTACAATATCCCTAAAAGATTTTGATGTTTTTATGAAAGATATAAAGCCATATACTATTAACAATACACCACCAAACACTAAAAAATTTGGATCGTCTTTTATTTTATCAAGTAATTTATTGGTACTATAAAAGGCCACAAAAATAAATAAGATATCGGCTAACATGACACCAAGATCGAATATTAAAGCACTCTTAAAACCTTTTGTTACACTAGTTTCTAGAAGTACAAAAAAAACAGGACCAATAGTAAAAGCAAGTAAAATACCAAACGGAATCGCTCTTAAAATATCTTCAAACATAAAAATTTATGACTTTTTACAAAGTAAAGAAATATTATAAACAATATTAATACAATCTATTTTGAATTAACAATATATAAACAAAAAACCTATGAAACTGGTTTCATAGGTTTTTTAAAATTATTTAAAAATGTAATCTTATTTAAGATAGCTGCTCTATTAATTTAATATTAGTTGTCCATTCGTTTTACACGGCCACCAAAAACTTTATTCTCGTTAACGGTTTCTGGATTACCATAAATAAATACATCACCGCCAGCTCTAATTTTTACATCGACTACTTTTGAAGCATTAACATACGCTTCGCCTGCTGCATTAATAGACACTTCGGATTTTTCTGTTTTTAAATCTTCACCTTCGTATACACCACCTGTTAATAGCACAACTTTTTGGTTTTTAGAAACTCCTGATACCTTAATAACTCCTCCGGTAACCGCTTTAATATTTGTATAAGTAACATTAACGTTAGCATCAATTTCACCACCTTCTTGTGCTTTTAAGTCTATTTCAAACTGCTTAATCTCATCTTTACAAACTATTTTTGCACCTTCATTAACATCTAGAATATCAAACGATGTATAATACAAAGTTACTTTTGTATCATCTCCGTTAAATATTTTTTCTAGATTCATTTTTATTTTAAGCTTACCATTCTTATTATTTACAAGAACATCTTCGCTATTTTTTCCTGAAATAATAACTTTATTTTCGTTTGATTTAATTAATTCAACATGTATTAAATCATAAACTTTTAATTCTGTAAACTCCCCTATTGTTTTTTCTATAGGTTTTTGCGCTGAAAGTGTCAACGACATTAAAATTGTTAGTACTGTAAATAACTGTTTCATTTGTTGTATTTTTTTATAATAACGTAAAGTTATCAATAATTATTCCGCTTTTATGCCTATTAAATTAAAATCTAAGTGTTTTTTAACTAAATCGGTATTTTTAACTTTTACAACCACTTCATCTCCTAGTTGGTACATGTTTTTAGTGTTTTTTCCAACTAAAGCATATTGGGTTTCATCAAATACATAATGATCGTCTTTTATATCTCTTACACTTACCATGCCTTCACATTTATTATCAATAATTTCTACATAAATACCCCAATCGGTCACACCAGAAATAACACCTACAAATTCTTCGTTTTTATGATCCTCCATAAAACGTATTTGCATATATTTTATTGAGTCGCGTTCTGCCTTTGTGGCTAAATTTTCCATATTACTAGAGTGGTTACATTTATCTTCGTAAGCATCTTCATTAACTGATTTTCCTCCATCTAGATATAATTGCAATAAACGATGCGCAATCACGTCTGGATATCTACGAATCGGTGATGTAAAATGACTGTAATAATCAAATGCTAAACCATAATGACCAATATTATGCGTTGTATATTCAGCCTTACTCATGGTACGAATGGTTAATGTGTCAACTAAATTTTGCTCTTTTTTTCCAACAACCTCTTGTAATAAATTATTTAAAGAGTTAGTAGTTGTTTTTCTATCCTTAAAATTTAACTTATAACCAAACTTAGAAACAACACCTTGAAGTGTTGCTAATTTACTAACATCTGGTTCGTCATGCACACGGTATATAAACGTCTTTTTAGGAGATTGTTTACCAATAAATTCGGCTACTTTTTTATTAGCCAATAGCATAAACTCTTCAATTAAATGATTTGCATCTTTACTCGTTTTAAAAAATACACCTATAGGATTAGCGTGTTCATCTAAATTAAACTTCACTTCTACTTTGTCAAATGAAATTGCACCATCTCTCATACGTTTTTTACGCATAATTTTTGCTAATTCATCTAACTTTAAAACAGCTTGAGAAATTTCTGGTTTTGTTTGATACGCTTTACCTGTTAATGATACTTCTCTAGGAATATTATTAGAACCAGACTCAATAATAGCCTGGGCTTCTTCGTAAGCAAAACGTGCATCGGAATACGTAACTGTTCTACCAAACCATTGATTTTTTACTTCGGCTTTATCATTAATTTGAAAGACTGCCGAAAAGGTATATTTTTCTTCATGTGGTCTTAAAGAACACGCATTATTTGATAATACTTCTGGTAACATAGGTACCACGCGATCTACTAAATAAACTGAGGTTGCACGTTCATAAGCTTCATTATCTAAAATAGTACCTTCTTGCACATAATGTGATACATCTGCAATATGAATTCCTATTTCGAACAATCCGTTATTTAAAACTTGAAATGATAAGGCATCATCAAAATCTTTAGCATCTTTTGGATCAATAGTAAAGGTTAATACGTCTCGCATATCTCTACGCTTTGCTATTTCTTCTTTAGTGATTGAGGTATCTAATTTATTAGCGAACTCTTCAACTTCATGCGGAAATTCATAAGGCAATCCATATTCTGCTAAAATAGCATGTATTTCGGTGTTGTGTTCTCCTGGTTTTCCTAATACTTGCAACACTTTTCCATAAGGAGAATCGGCATTTTCGGGCCAGTCTTCTAAAGATACTAACACTTTATCACCATCTTCAGCTTTGTTAATTTTATTGATAGGAACAAAGATATCCTTATACATTTTATTACTATCTGGAATTACAAAAGCATAATTACTATGTACTTGAATAACACCAACATAATCACTTTTAGCGCGTTTTAAAATTTGAGTTATTTCTCCTTCTATTTTTCCGCGCTTACGGCGTTTGTAAACATAAAACTCTACTTCATCACCGTTTAAAGCTCTGTTTATATTATTGGATGCAATAAATACATCCTCATCAAAATTATCACTAATAACGTAACCAGATCCTTTATGAGATAAATCGAGAATTCCTGAGTGATACTCTGCTGTTACAATTGCTTTAAACTTACCACGCTCAACTTCTTCAATTTCTTTTTGAGCAGCTAAAGCATGTAATTTTTTTATAATTTGATTTCTGCTACTCGCATCATTAACACCTAATTTAGCAGCAATTTGTTTATAGTTAAAACTTTGGTTTCTTTCTTTTTTTAAAATACTAAGAATGGTATTTGTAAGGTTTGAAATCTTATTTGATGATTTCTTTTTTTTCTTTCTTGTCATGTAATATTTGTAATCATTTCTATTTCCTAAGATATTGGAAATTATATTATAAAATAGCTCTTTTTTTGAGAAGATTTGCTATTTATTTTTTACAAAGTTACGCTTTTAATATTAAAGCATATTTTCTTAATGTTATTTTAGTTAAATCAACTTATTAACCTTTATATATTATATATTCATTTCTTTTTAAAATTTAAAAAATAAAATAGTGATTATTATAGTGTGTTAATAGCGGTATAACTTTTTTAATTTTTATTTTGATAACATAAAATTTACATTCTATTAATAACTAATTAACAATGTAAATTAATTTAATTACTTCATTTTTAATGATTTTATATTTTATATAAACAGTTGTTAACAACTAAAAATAACCACTTTTTGGTTATAAGTATTTTTAATTTTACTGTTTGTATCTGTTAAAATTCGTCTTATACTTTGTACAAAAAAAGTTGATTAAAAATTAGGTAGTTTAAGTCGTGTTTTTGCTTGAAAAAAAAATTGGTTTTACAATAGTTTAGTTTTAAAAAATAATAACCAGTTATTAACAAGTAATCAAACTAGTAATACACATAATTAATAGGTCTTATTTATTACCTTTACAATTTTAAAAAGATAAATATTATGAATATTTCAATAGGAAATGATCATGCAGGTGTAGCATATAAATTTGCTATTATTAAGCATTTAGAATCAAAAGGTTATACAATTAAAAACTACGGAACAGACACAGAAGATAGTGTTGATTATCCAGATTTTATACATCCTGTTGCCAATGATGTAGAAAATAAAAAAGCTGATTTTGGAATTATTGTTTGCGGAAGTGGTAATGGTGCTAATATGACAGCTAATAAGCATCAAGGTGTACGTTCTGCCTTATGTTGGAATAAAGAGATTGTTACTCTTGCACGTCAACACAATAATGCTAATATTTTAAGTATTCCTGCTCGCTTTACTGCAGAACAACAGGTTATTGAAATGGTTGATACATTTTTAGAAACCGCTTTTGAAGGTGGTCGCCATCAAAACCGTATTAATAAAATACCTGTTTCTTGTTAAATGGGTCATTCACATTCTCATAATCATACTCATAATCATTCAGATTTAAAAGGGCGCAATCTTGTTATATCTATTATATTAAATATTGTTATAACACTTGCTCAAGTTATAGGTGGTTTGTTGTCTGGAAGTTTGTCTTTATTAAGTGATGCATTACATAATTTTAGCGATGTTATTTCTCTTATTGTTAGTTATATTGCTAATAAGTTATCTGGTAAGGCAGCCTCATTACAAAAAACATTTGGCTATAAACGTGCCGAAATATTAGCAGCGTTTGTAAATGCTGCAGCCTTAATCATCGTAGCAATTTACTTAATAAAGGAAGCTATTATTCGTTTTCAAAATCCTCAAGTAATAGAATCTGGTTTAGTTATTTGGCTGTCGTTAGTAGCTATTATAGGAAACGGTTTTAGTGTGCTATTATTAAAAAAGGATTCTGAATCTAATATGAATATGAGAAGTGCCTATCTTCATTTATTAACCGATATGATGGCAAGTGTAGCGGTTTTAATAGGTGGGTTACTAATGAAATATTATCAAATTTTTTGGGTAGACAGTGTATTAACATTTACCATTGCACTTTATTTAATTGTCATGGGATTTGATTTATTAAAAGATTCTTTTAGAGTTTTAATGTTATTTACACCAGATACTATTCATATTAAAGAAATAGTAGACGATATTCAAAAAATTAAAGAGATTAAAAATGTACACCACGTTCATATATGGCAATTGAATGAAGATGAAATTCATTTAGAAGCTCATATCGATTTTAAAAATGATATTTCTTTATCTCGGTTTGATAAAATTTTACATTCAATTGAAGATTTGGTTCATGATAATTATGGCATTAATCACGTAAATATTCAACCAGAATTTGGAAAGTGTGATCATAAGGATGTGATTGTTCAAGATTAACAGTTACTTTAATACTCTTTAAACTAAGCAAATCCATCTAACTTTATATAAAAATGTAATGATAGATATTCAAGTCAAATCATTTTCCGAATTATCCACGCAAGAATTATATGATCTTTTACAATTACGTAGTGAAGTTTTTGTAGTTGAGCAAGATTGTGTTTATCAAGATGTTGATGGAAAAGATCAAAAAGCACTTCATGTTTTAGGTACTAAAGACCATAAACTTGTAGCCTATACACGATTATTTAAACCAGGTTATTATTTTGAAGAAGCTAGTATTGGTCGTGTAGTGGTAGCAAAAAATCAACGTCAATTTAAATATGGGTACGATATAATGAAAGCATCTATTGAAGCCATAAACACCTATTATAACGAAACCACCATTAAAATTTCAGCGCAGCTTTATTTAAAGACATTTTATAATAATCTTGGTTTTATTGAAGTTGGGAACACTTATTTAGAAGACGATATTCCGCATATTGCCATGTTTAAAAAATAACTAAATTAACGTTTTAAGGTAAAATGACCTCTTAAGGTTTCCCCTGTTTTAAAAGTAATCACATACCAATAATCGTTAGATTCCATAAGGTTTCCATTAAACGTTCCGTTCCAACTTGTACTGGGTTGTAAGTATTTTAAAAACTTTCCATAACGATCAAATATCTCTATACTTTTAATAGTATTTTTAAAATCGTTAACCATCCAAACGTCATGGGTTCCATCATTATTTGGCGTAAAATATTTCGGGATATAGTAATCATCATTGGTTATAAACACATTAAAACTAGTTTCATTACTATCGCAAACTGTTTCATTATAAATATATATAGTTTGTGATGTGGTAATAACATCTCCAGCATTTAACAGTGTTCCGTTTCCACCAGTTGCTGTGTAATAGTTACCATAAGTAAGTGTTGGAAGCGTAAAACTATTAGTAATAACATCATTTAAAGTGTCAATAGGAACAAAAGCACTGCAATCGGATTGTGATGTTACATAATTAGAAAAAGATGATGGAGACCAAGTTGTATGATTACTAGAAGGATTATCAACAACGACACAATTTAAATTAGGGTTATTTTTAAAGTTGAAGACACTAAAATTAACGTTATTCCCATTTTTAGCGTTTAATGCACATAAGTTATTATAACTACAATTTATATCAGTTAAAATAGGGTTTTGTGATAGATCAAGTGCTGTTAAAGCATTAAATTGAGTGTATAACTCAATCAATTTATTATTTTTTGAAAGATCTAAAACGGTTAACTGGTTTGAATTACAATCTAGCGTTGACAAATTGGTGTTCTTGGTAATATCTAAATTGGTGAGTAAATTATTACTACAACTTAAAAAACTTAAGGTGCTATTATTACTAACATCTATGGTACTAATTTGATTGCCATCAAAAGACAACACATTTAAAGAGATATTATTATTAACATCTAAACTGTTGAGTAAATTATTTCCACAAACTAAAGAAATTAATTTAGTGTTATTAGCTACATTGATGTTAGTTAGCTTATTATTTAAACACCAAAAAATTTGTAGGTCTAACAGCATAGAAATATCAATTATTGTTAAGTTGTTATCTGAACAAAATAATTGCGTTAAACTTGTGTTGCTACTTATATCTAAACTGGTTAACAAATTGCTTTGACAGTTAAGACTTTGCAAGCTCGAAAAATCTTCAATTCCTGTAAGATCTGCTATATTTTTCGAGCTAATATCTAAATCGGTAATATTGTTAATGTTTGCTGTTGGCACTATATCATCTAAAGGACCAGAATCGTAGCCTAAATCAATTAAAGCTTGCTCAAAGTTATCATCTGGTACAAAGGTTTGAGATAAGCAATTATAGCTTAAAGAAAGGAAACAATAAACACATAGAATGACTTTGATATTCAAATGGGCGTGTGTTATGTTAATTAAAAACGGTTCAATCAATTTTTTACATAAGTAATTAATATCTCAACACGTCTATCTAATTTGGGGTCGCCACCTAACGGAAATAGTCGTCTTAAACCAGCGTATTTCATTCGTTTTTTGTCAACACCTTTTTTAGCAAAATAATCATATACATATTTAGCTCTGGCTACCGATAGGTTTCTTTTTTTTGTTTTTCTATCAACCGCATCACGACTATATTGTGTGCAACAAACATGGCCTTGAATGGTAAAATAAATATCTTTTCGTTCAACTAGTGATTTGGCTATTTTTTCCAGTATTTTTTTAGATTCTGGCATAACCGTACTATAACCGGTTTTAAATAAAATATTTTCAAAAACTATTTTATCTCCTACTTTTAAATCATCTCCTTTAATAATTTCAGGAACATCTTTTTTCTTTTCCTCAACTTTTTCTTCAACCGTTTTAACAACCTCTACTTTTGGTGGTTTTGGTTTTACTATAATTTCAACTTTTCTATTGAGTCCTCGTATTTTTAAAACATCTTTTTCGTCAACTATTTTTAATAAAATTTCTCCTTTTCCATCAACATTCGATATTAACGATTCGCTAATTTCATTATTAGAAAAAATTGCTTTTATAGCATTGGCACGCTGTTGAGATAGTGTTAAATTATAATCTGAGGCACCCCTATCATCACAAAAACCAAATATAGAGATGGATTCTATATCCATATCAGCAAGAGTAGATATAAATAATAGTAGCCTGTTTTCTTCGGTTACAGGGACTTCGTATTTGTCCGTTTCAAAATAAACTTCATGCGTTAATTTTTCTTGAGAGAATCCCAAATAGCAGGCAAATAGTATTAGGACTAATAATTTTTTCATTACAGAGGCATATAATAAATAATATATAAATATACTATTTTTAATTTTCTGGAAAAAAAGAGAAAATTTATCTTAAATATTCCAAATAGGCAGAAGGACTACTAGCAATTTCTGTAGCTTTTTTTATTTCAGGATCATGGGTTTTTAAATAGTCAAATAAGCCTTCACGGTATACATATCTTTTCACAATTTCTTCAGTTAACAAGTCTAATAAATAGTCTTTGTTTTCATCTAAAGCTTTAATTTTTGATTGGTTTAAATTTGAAACTAAAGTGTTATAATCTGTTTTAATATCATCATCAAAAGATTCTCTTTTAGCCACTTCAAACGCTGTTTTGAGTGCTTTTTCTGTATTGGTTACAAACGAAAACTTGTTTTCATTTAAATACTTTTTAAAATCATTAAAATCGGCATCAGTCAATTTAAAATTGTCGATATTATTAATTTTGTGTTTGTAATAAAAGTCTGTGGCATAATCAAAAATAAGGTTATCATTAACAATGGCTGTTGTTAAAGCTGAGTTTTGAGAACCGCTCATAACTTCATCGGGAAAAATACCGCCACCATCAAACACTTTGCGTCCGTTTTTGGTTTTATATTCGTTATAGTTTTCTTGTTTAACACGTACGGCCTCCCCTTTTTCGTTTCTATGCCAGTAATCTAAAGCCTGAATACATCTCCCAGAAGGTGTGTAGTATCTTGAAATGGTAATCTTTACTTGCGTACCGTATGTTAATAGTTTAGGGCGTTGCACTAAGCCTTTTCCAAAACTTCTGGAGCCAACAACCACGGCGCGATCTAAATCTTGTAAAGAACCTGTTACAATTTCGCTGGCAGATGCGCTACCTCCGTCGATTAAAATAACCAACGGAATTTCAGTATCAATAGGATCTTTCTGTGTGTAATAAGTACGATTGTATTTTTTAACTTTTGATTTTGTGGTTACCACTAATTGCCCTTTTGGAACAAAAATGTTTACAATATTAATAGCCTCATTTACTAAGCCTCCTGGGTTTCCACGTAAGTCTAAAATAAGACGTTTAGCACCTTGCGCTTTTAAATCGCGGACAGCATAATTGGTTTGTGCAGATGCTTTTTCGCTAAACTGACTTAAAACAATATAGCCTGTTTTGTCATTAATCATTGAAAAATAAGGGACGGCATCAATAGCTACTTCTGCCCTATTAATAGTAGCCGTTTTTGTTTGTCCTTGGCGTTTAAAAGTAACTTCTACCGAAGTTCCTGGAGACCCTTTGAGTAAATCGCCAGCGTCGTCTTTATAGTTTACAACCGATGTGTTTCCTACTTTAATAATTTCATCGCCTGCTTTTAAACCGGCTTTGTCTGCAGGATAATCTTTATAAGGCTCTACAATGACCAACTTATCTTTAAGCGTTCTTACTTTAGCACCAATACCAATATAATCGCCTGTGTTATTAATTCTAGCCGCCTCAACATCTTGCTCATTCATAAAGTTGGTATACGGATCTAAATCCTTGAGCATGCTTTTTATTGCGGTATCCATTAAATCGGCAGGATTGGTTTCATCAACATAATTCATGTTAATTTCTTTAAACAAATCGGTGAAAATTTCAATTTGTTTGGCTATTTCAAAAAAATCACTTCTAAAGGCCGTTCCTGTAAAAAAAACAGTTAATACCAATAAAGGGATAATAATTTTCTTTTTTAAGATATGCTTCATCTCCTGTATTTTTTAATTTGGGGACACCTTGCTTGAAAATTTTTCAAACAAAAGGGTCATTTTACTTTCAACTTGATCGAATGAGGGTTTTTCTTTACCAATATACAAAATCATAAACGCATATGGCACAGACATATTGTTAATATAATCATACTTGTGCAAGCGAAAAGATTCTCGCATAAGACGTTTAATACGATTTCTGTCAACAGCCCGTTTAAAGTTGCGTTTACTAACAGAAACACCTGTTTTAAATAGCTCACCATCTTTTAAATCTGCGGGCATATAAACTAAACGCAACGGATAAGCACTTACAGATTTACCTTCTGTAAACAATTGCTCAATGAGTGTTTTGCTTTTAAGCTTCTCTTTTTTACTAAACGTAAGTTTCAATAGACTTGCTTTTAAAAACTCAAAGGTAATGAAATAAAAAAATCACTTAATACTTACTAGATTTTAAAAAACAAAAATATTTAGTTTTAATAAGTGTCAATCAAGGTCATAATGTTTAGTCTATTCTCGAACGATTTAATATTATCAAAGGCTGTTTTTTGAATGGTTACCACTTTTTGTGTATTTGGTAACATATCAAAATAGTTATCAGAAAAATTGAAGTTTGAATCTGATGATAAATAAACATTTTTAGCTAGTTTTTTGGTGTTTAATATCACCTCGAAATAATTATAATGTTCTTTAATAGCGTACGTTAGTTCAGGTTCAGGAAAGCTTAAATTTTTATAAGGAGATAAATAAAACGTGTTTTCAGAAAGAATTTTAGTGTCCATTTCACTTATTAATTCGGCATGTAAAACAAAGTTGTTAGAACCCACTTCATTTGTAACATCATTTTTATTTAAGCTATAATATTTTTTAGATGAATTAGCTTCAACTACAATGGGTTGTTGCCATTGTTTTAAAATAGTTCCGTCAAAATCAATTAAGCTTATTTGTAGGTAAGCATTTGTATTTTTTAACAAGTCTGAAACTACAAAAAATTGGATGCTATCTTTAGTGTTTTCAGTGCTTATTAATAGGTTTTGAAATGCTTTTTTAGCGGTATACTGTAGCGCTTTCCACTTACCATAATAGTCTATGCTCGACCAAGATGCTACGGGCCAGCAATCATTAAGTTGCCAATACAGACTTCCCATACATCGATCTCTATGTTTTCTGTGAGCTTCAATACCTACTTGTATGCCTTGAGCTTGTAACAATTGACTCACATATAGAAAACTTTCAAAATCTTTCGGTTTTTTATAATGCCTTTGCATGTATTCATCAATGGTTCCGTTGCCGATACTAGATCTTTGATGTGATTTCATGACCTCTGAATAGATGTCGTAATCTTTTGGAAGTGTATATTTTTCAACAGTTGATAATTCCGGAAATGATTGAAATCCATATTCCGACATAAAACGAGGTATTTCTGTATTATATTTTTCAAAAGGCTCTTTAGACCACCAAACTTTCCAGTAATGCATATCTCCTTTTTCATTAGATTCTGTTTTACCTAATGCACTGCTAGGAGACGATGACCAATAAGAACGAGAACTATCGTAAGTATTAACCACGTTGGGCAGTATCTTATGGAAAATGTCGTCATAGGCTTTCCAAATAGTATCAGCGATTTCTTTAGATTGCTCATTGGTTACCTTTTTTTTCCAACCCCAGTTTTCCCAGGCAGAAAGCACTTCATTATTGCCGCACCAAAGTGCTATTGATGTATGATTTCGTAAGCGTTTAACATTCTCAATAGCTTCTTGTTTAACATTATCAAGAAAAGAGGAGTCTCCAGGAAACATCGCACAAGCAAACATAAAATCTTGCCAAACCAACAAGCCTTTTTCATCACATAATTGATAAAACGCATCGTTTTCATAAATACCACCACCCCAAACACGAAGCATATTCATGTTGGCTTCTTGTGCAGAGGATAAAATATGTTCATAGTTCTCTTTTGTAACGCGAGGCAAGAATATATCTTGTGGGATATAGTTAGCACCTTTCATAAATACCGGATGACCATTTACCTTAAAATAAAAAGAGGTTCCAATACTGTCTGGTTTTTGAACTAATTCTATGGTTCTTAAACCTATTTTATGTGATTTTGAGTCCACATAAGAATCGGAAGTTAGTTTTACATTTACATTATACAACACCTGTTCCCCCATTCCGTTTGGCCACCATAATTGTGGATTTTCTATTTCAAAAGGAATATTAAGAGTATTTTTCCCTTTAGCAAGTTGTACTTCAACTGTTTTTAAGGGTTTGTTATTTACAATGATATCTACGGTTGATTTCTTTTCATCACCATTTGAGATAACTTCAATAAGTGCAGTCATGTTCGCTTTTGCTCCCAGACTGTCTTGCTGTATAAATACATCATCAATTTTATGATGATTCCAACTTCTTAGTTTTATGGGTCGCCAAATGCCCGATGTAACAAGCCTTGGACCCCAATCCCATCCAAAATGATAGCCCGCTTTTCTGGTATAAATACTTACTTGTTTATTGCCTTCTACCTTTCCCATTTCTGCAAGATCATTATCAGACACCGGTATTTTATAACCTTGAGCATCATATTTTTCAATCCCTTTTTTAATGGGTGACTGGAACATGATATGAAGCTTATTATCTCCTGCTTTTAGCAATTCTTTTACATCTACAGTATAATGTCTAAACATATTATCTGTTTGAAGTATTAAAGAGTCGTTCAAGTAAACACTACTATAAGTATCAAGACCTTCAAAATCTAATTCTATATGTTGTTTTGAAAGATCTTTTTTTGAGAGATTAAAATTGGTTTTATATTCCCAATCCAGTTTGTCAATCCATTGTAAATCATGTTCGTTTAAGCGATAGAAAGGATCATTTATTGTACCGTTAGATAATAAATCGGTATGAACTGTTCCTGGCACCGTTGCTTTATCCCATATAGAATCTGTTGAATTTTTAAAACTCCAATTTTTATGTAATTCTATTTCAGACATAGCCGATTTTTTTTTACAACCAGATAAGGAAAGTATCGCAATCAACACTAATAGTTGAACATAGTTTTTAAGTTTGTTCATATTTTTAGTTTGTATATCGAAACAATTAGTTTTCACTTTCACGGTTAAAAAGATACGTTATTAATCTATCCATAGCAACCTTTAAATAATCTCGTTCTACAGCCGTAAATACTATTCTGAAAAGTCCTTTCTTTTGATGCTGAAAACCTGCTCCTGGTGTTAAAAGAATGCCTGTGTTATTGTAAATATCTAACCAGAGTTGTTCTTGTCCGCTATCACTATCTTCTTTTAGAAACCTCGATAAATCAACCCATACAAATAGACTTCCTCTACTTGGGATGTAAGGCACGTTAATTTTATTAAAAGCCTCTATCACCAGTTTGTAACTAGCGTTTAACAATGTTTTATTGGTTTTAATATAGTGTTCAATAAAGGCAGAATCCTTAAGCATTTCACCTATCATCCATTGAGTGATATTTGATATCATATGTGGAATGTTTGCATTATCATACCCTTTTAAAAGTTTTTTATTTAAGGTGTGTAACATGCCAAAACGCAATCCGGACATAGAAAAATCTTTAGAAAATGCATACCAAAGATGCAGGTAATCACTGTTTAGTTCATTCATTATTTTTGCAAAAGAGGCATAATCACCATAGTCTTGGTAAGCATCTTTAATTAAAGGATCTTGGGTGTCTATTAACGAAAGTCCGTAAATTTCATTAACAATTATATGTACCTTATGCTGAATGCACCAATTGGCAAGTTCCTTGAGTTGGTCTTTGGTGTATCTGCAACCTGTTGGATTATCAGGAGACGTAATGAGTAATATTTTAAAACATTTGTTTTGTGCATTCAACTCAGCAAATGTTTTGTCTAATAGGGTAATATCCACAGGTGCTTTAGAGCCCATGTCTTCTAAATTAAAGTGTGTTTGCAAATCGTAACGTTCAAGACCACTTTTTGTGCCCATGTCTTTGGTATACATGGGGTAAGAAGGCGCAGGAATTACCACCACATCACCTGGATTTGCTAAAACAAACGACGTTACCTCTATAACAGCAGAAGCTCCAGCCGACAACGCTATAGTATCTGGGTTAATTGGGCATTTACACAAGTGTTTTTCCATTAAATTAGCCAACTCAGCTCTTACTTCGGGGTGACCTAATGAATCGGTGTATTTTAACACCCAATCGGGTATTTCTTTTTGCTTAAGGATGGATGTTAATTTATCTTTTATAATAGATGCTGTTAAGCTATTTTCGGCAACGTTTAACAAAAACGTTCCTGATGGATTGCTGTTTGGGCAATACAGATTTTGAGCCGCTTCCATAAATAATTCCATATCTATTCTTGCTGGGTTTTCTGCTAAATCAGTGCCTCTTTTTGATAAGGTGGTGGTGTGGGATTTCATGTTTTAAAATTGGCTAAACTGTTCTTGAAATGTATTAAAACTCAAAGGTAACGAAATAAAAAAATCACTTAGTGGTTAAGTGATTTTTTAAGAGCGTTTGTTTAATGTTTTCGTTGCGTGTTTAACCACCTAATTTAATAAAAACAAACTGAATAAAAAATCAGCGAAGATTTTCCTAATTAAGCTCGTAGCAAATAATTTTATATGGTGTGGCAACATACTTTTATCAGATTATTTCTAAAATCCGTTCTTTTTCAGTCCACTTAATAGGTTCTCTCGTAACTTTTTCATTCAGTAAATCCATCATACTGCTCAATTTCTCAGGATGAAAACCATCAGCCTCGTCGTTTATTATTGAAACTTTTTCACGAATAAAATCTCTATATTTTGATTTTTCCGAAATTTCAAAATTCACGATTGTTTTTCTTAAATCATTAGTGAAATAATATGAACTACTTCCAGTAACATAAGAAACTAAATAAATGTCAGAATTTCGCGTGATTAGGGCATTAAAACGTATGTTTTTAAAATCATCTAACGATTTTTTTAATTTAACATTGTCGTTATAATTTACCTTTAAAAATGTATCTGCATCTTTTCTAAAAGTCTCTCTTTCTTTTTCTTCTTTTTCATCCTTGTATCTAATTCCCATTGAATTGACAGCTCCAACTACAAAATTTGCTAAATCATAAACATTTGTTGGAATGTCTTTTGGGTTTGAACAAGTTTTATAATAATGTAAAGTTCCAACTTTGTCTGAAGTTGTAGAAACCCCAAAAATTTGTTGATAATATGTAAAAATTCTTTCGATAATATCGTCAGATTCTTCCCTAATGTCAACATTATAATAATTCAAATCAGTCCATCCAGCGTCAGAAATTATGAATTTTCCGTTTAGTTCTTTTATGAAAACAGAAACAAATTTATTATTTAATGTAGAAAATGGCGTGATAATCTCAATGCTCTCTCCCCTTAGTTTATAAGTGGTTAAAGCACAAAAATCATTTTTTATTGCTTGATATATGTCGAACAATTTATCCATTATGCTAATCTAAAAATTCAATTCCATTTAAAGGGTCAATTTCTGGTTCGATTTCAAATAATTCTGGTTTACTCACTTTAATTTCTGGAAACTCCTCGCCATTGTTAAGTTTTAAGTTTGTTTCTTGAAAAAAGTGACTAATTCCAAAATCCAAATTTTCAACAATTGCTTTGGCATCTTCCTCACTTTTAAGAACTTCGCTTTTGTAAGCAAACTCTTGACCTTTTTTATCAAATGAGTTAAAGTGTGGAGTTGTGATTAATTGTTCTGTTAATGATTGATCGGTTTTATTCCTGTGAGCTGGTCCGTCCGAATCAAATCTGAAATATGGTTTTTCTGTAAAATTTGGGCAATGTAATTTTATTCCGTATTTGTATAAAGAGAGTTTTTTTTCAATTATCAACGAAATATTTTCCTCAATTGTTGAATGATCAACTTTAGTAGATTTTTTAAGCCAATCTCTGTTATTCCTTTTAGGTTCAAGAATTATTGGATTTTCTTTTATATTTTTTTCCGAATAAGCGAGTTCTTCAAAATATTCATAATTGTCTCGAACGTTCAAATTTACTTTACTCATTCTTTAGTGTTTTTCGTATTGTGCCCAACTATTATGATATAAAATCATTAAACGAAGTTAGTTAAAAATTCTTACAAATCCATATGTAATAGTGTTTAAATCAATAAAAAAGCCTCTTTGTTTTAGCAAAAAGGCTTTTTAAAATTATTTAAAACGATGTAAGCTTTACATTTTATTGTTTTCTTTATTAATATCGGCCATCAATTCTTTGGGGTCTATTTGTACATGGCTTACTGGTTTTGATGTTTTAAATGTATATGTAGGATAGGCCCAAGCCCAATCGCCAATAATTGTAGCTGAGGTTGGTTTTTCGCCACGCATCATTTGCAACGGAATATAAAAATCTTCTGTAGAACCATCGGTGTAGGTTACTGTAAGATCGATAGGCATAGGCATTAAACCAATACGCTCTAAGGTTACAGAGTTACCGTCTATAGCTTTTACGCCATAATCAATGGTGTTGGTAGTTTCGGTAAAATCTATAAGATACCAATCTAATTCTAACCCTGATACTTTTTCGGCACTGCGAATAATATCAATCGGTCTTGGGTGTGTAAATTTAAAGTCGTTAAAATATTTTTTAATGGTCTTTTTAAGATTGTCTTCTCCAATAACGTACCCTAACTGAGCTAAAAACACGTCGCCTTTTCCATAAGCAGCAATACTATAAGCTCGGTTATATTTAAATCTATCGGCTTGTGTGGTAAGAGGTTGCTCCTTCCCCGATTTTGCTAAATAAATATAAGATTGGTAAGCCCCTTTATTAGGATTTTCGAGGTTTTTATGTAAAATATCGTTTTCAGACCACTCCGAAATGTAACTGGTAAAACCTTCATCCATCCAAGCATGTTCTAATTCGTTGGTAGCTAACACAAACTGAAACCATGAGTGTGCCATTTCGTGAGCTGTAACTCCAAACAAACCGTTGAAATCTCCTGTTCCCGCAATTAATGTACACATGCCATATTCCATACCGCCATCACCACCTTGAATAATTGAATATTGTTTATAAGGATATTTACCAATATGCTCACTGTAATATTGCATAAGCTCGACTGCTTTTGGCTGTAACTTTTTCCAGTTTTCTAGCTTGTCTTTTGGCATATCTTTTTTGTATAGGAAATGTAATAAAGGGCCATCTGGTACTTGCATGGTATCGTGTGCATAAGCAGGATCTGCCGCCCACGTAAAATCGTGAACATTAGGTGCTTTAAAATGCCAAGAGAGTTTATCGCCTTTGGTCTTTTTTACTTTTTTTGTTGTGTAGCCATGACCAATATCTTCAGGGTTTTGTAAATAGCCTGTTCCTCCCACGGTGTAGTTTTTATCAATATTGATAGTCACATCAAAATCTCCCCAAACTCCTAAAAATTCTCTTCCTATATAAGGGTCGGCATGCCAACCTTCAAAATCGTATTCTGCTAATTTAGGATACCATTGTGCCATAGACAGAGCAACACCTTCAGAATTATTTCGTCCAGAACGACGAATTTGAACTGGTACTTGTGCATCAAAAACCATATTAAAAGTAACTTGTTCTCCAGGTTGAATAGGTTTGGCTAAATCAACTTCTAAAACCGTACCGACAGTGTTATATGTTATATTTTCGCCATTTTGTTTTAAAGAGTTTACATGGATATACCCAATTTCTTCGGGAGTTAATTTGCTAATTCTGTCTCTAACGCGTCCATCTGGATCTGCTATAGTACGAGAACGTACATCCATTTCGCTACCAGGCTGAAAGGCATTAAAATACAAGTGATAATACACATGGTTTAAGACATCTGGTGAGTTATTTGTATAGACTAAGGTTTGTGTTCCTTTGTATTGATAGGTGTTAACATCCATATCTATAGTCATTGTATAATCAACATGTTGTTGCCAATATCCAGGATCCTGTAAGTTAGCTTTATCAAGATTTGGTGACGGCTTTACAATAGGATTGGTTGCACCAAATGAGAGAGCTATGCTTAAGAAAAAAATTGAAAAAAGAGATTGTTTCATAAAAATAATTTTTAAAAGCAAAAAGGGGACTAGTCCCCTTTTTACAATATCATTTGTTATTATTTTACTTATTTGCCATATGAGAGGCTACAATTAACGCATTAAAGGCATTAGCCATTTTACCAGACTTACTTAAATCTGCAAATGGTTTTACATTGTCTGCATCACCACCCACAATAACGTTTGTTTTAGCAGCTAAGCCAGAACTCATTAAAACTTGCTTTACTTGACTCGCTGTAAGACTAGGGTAGTAGGAACGAACTAAAGCGGCAACTCCAGAAACAGCAGGTGCTGCCATTGATGTACCACTATAAGAGTCATATTCATTTTCAGGAGTTGTTGAGTAAATTTCAGAACCTGGAGCAAACAAATCAACATTTATTTTACCATAGTTTGAATAACCAGCAACCATGTCTGGACCGTATTTTGGAGTTAAAGCACCAACGGTAATAAAACTGTTAGAAACTTCGGGACCATTATCTACTTGGTCGTTTGGATAAATAGCAATTTTATCTAAATCTTTACCTTCATTACCCGCAGCATTTACAAATAATACATCGTGCTCTCCTGCGTAAGCAATAGCTTCTCTTACCCAGTCACTATGCGTTGAGTAATATTTACCAAAACTTCCGTTAATAACTTTGGCACCATTATCTACAGCATAACGAATTGCTAAGGCAACATCTTTATCGTATTCATCACCATTAGGCACAGTACGAACAGGCATTATTAAAACATTGTTAGCAACACCATCAACACCTATACCATTGTTACGTTCAGCAGCAATAATACCAGCTACATGGGTTCCATGACTTTCACTTTTATTTACAGGTCTAACATTACCGTTACCATAATATTTGGTAGACATATCATCTGGATTATCGCCAGTAACACGTCCTTTTAAACTTTTATTTAAATTAATATTTAAACGATCGTTAATACTTTCTAAACTGTGTTTGAATGATTTAACTAATGCTGGCCCAAATTTTGTTCCCTTTCCGTAATATTCAATAATTTGAATTGCTTCATTTACTTTAGGGTCTGTACTTTTTATAGCATCAATATCTTCTTTTGTATACTCTTTTTTATTTAAAAGGTTAGAAAGCGTTTCATCTGCACTTGTTATTTGTGCATAAATTTGATCGTAAAGCGTTTTTCTTCCCGTCCAAAGTTTATATTCTTTATCATATTCAGCTTTGGCTTTTTCATAATCTGGATTACTGGTATCTCCACTAGCTAGTATTCTTACATACTCTAATTGTTCATCATAGCCATCACCTAAAAAGTTCCAGCCATGTACATCATCTATATAGCCATTCTTGTCATCATCAATACCATTGTTTGGAATTTCTCCTTCGTTGGTCCAGATGACATCTCTTAAATCTTCATGATCGATATCTATACCTGAATCAACCACAGCAACAATAACTTTTTTACCTTTTTTGTTTTTAATAATTTCAGAATACAGTTTGTCAACACTCATACCTGGTACGGTGTCTTTTACAAGGTCTAAATGACTCCAGTGGTGTAGTTGTGTTTCGGTTAAATCAGCCGTTTTTATTGGAGTATTATCTATTGATTCTATGGGAGTAGAAATAATAGCAGAACTTCCACAGCCATAAAGCATAGATGCTACAAATGCAGCAATAAATAAAGATTTGAATGTTTTCATTTGAGTTAAAATATTAATTAAAAATTTCAGAAATAGTAAAAGTCTCTTTAAGTCTAACGCCTTTTTCGGTGTGCTGAACAGTAATGATTTCATTGTGAGCATCGTGCTCTAAAAACAGGTAATAGTTATTATCTGCAGCAAGGTTTAAAAAAAGCTCTTTTTCGTCAAGAGACAATAATGGCCTGGTGTCATAACCCATAACGAATGGTAGAGGTAAATGACCTACGGTTGGAAGTAAATCTGCCATAAAGCAGATGGTTTTATTTTTATATTGAATCATTGGAATCATTTGCTTATCTGTATGCCCATCGGCAAAAAAGATATCGAAACCAAGTTCAGAATTTTTAAGTGTGTTTCCTTTTGGTAAGGATGTGAATTTAAGCTGTCCGCAGTCTTGCATAGGTAGAATGTTCTCCTTTAAGAAAGAGGCTTTTTCTCTCCTATTGGGCTGTGTAGCCCATTGCCAGTGGTCTTTATTACTCCAAAAATGGGCATTTTTAAAAGCAGGCTCATACCCTGTTTGGTCTTTGTTCCATTGTATACTGCCTCCACAATGATCGAAATGTAAATGTGTTAAAAAAACATCGGTAATATCATCTGGATGAAAACCATAATTTTTCAATGATTTTTCTAGAGTATCATTTCCCCACAAGTAATAATAACCAAAAAATTTATCAGACTGTTTGTTTCCCATTCCGGTATCAATTAAAATAAGTTTATTGCCGTCTTCAATTAGTAAACAACGAGACGCAATATCTATCATATTGTTGGCGTCGGAAGGATTAGTTTTTTGCCAGATCGATTTAGGTACAACACCAAACATTGCACCTCCATCTAGTTTAAAGTTTCCTGAATTAATGGGGTATAAATTCATATCCTACAAAATTACAAAAACCTATATAATAATAGTGAGATGTTAAGAAATTATTAAGATATTTAGTCTTATAAAAAAAAGCCTATTTTAGGAGTTAAATAATACAATTTGAAGAAATTAGAACGTAGCTTATCTTTAATCTCAGTTATCGCTATAAGTATTGGCGGAATGCTAGGTAGTGGAATTTTTGTATTACCGGGTTTAGCAGCTGCAAAAACAGGCTCATCTGTTTGGTTAGCGTATTTATTGGCATCTCTCTGTATCTTGCCTGCGGCTCTCTCTAAATCAGAACTAGCGACAGCAATGCCTTCTTCTGGAGGTACTTACGTTTATATAGAACGTGCCTTTGGTCCCATTTTAGGAACTGTAGCTGGTATTGGTTTGTGGCTTTCGCTATTACTTAAAAGTTCTTTTGCTTTGGTTGGCTTTGGTGACTATTTATCAATTTTAATAAGTATGGACCCAAACCTAACTCGCCTTGTAACTATTTTTTTTCTAGGAATTATTCTCCTTTTAAATGTTTTGGGCGTAAAAAAAGTAGGCAAAGTACAAATTGTTATTGTGGCATTAAGTCTTATTTGCTTAACACTAGTACTTATTTTTGGACTTCCTGAAGTAAATAAAACCTTTTTAAAACCATTTTTAACCAATGGTAGCATGGGCTTGGTGTCCACAGTGGCTTTTGTTTATATTTCTTATGCAGGTGTAACAAAGGTTGCAGCTATTGCTGGCGAAATTAAAAACCCTAATAAAAACCTGCCATTAGCAATGATTTTGTCATTGTTTATAATGACTACTATTTACGTTTCTATAACCTTTGTTTTGGTTGGAAACATTCCTTTAGAAGCATTAGAAGAAGATATAAAACCAATTTATACCATCTCTAATATGTTAGGAGGCGAATATGTAGGTTACGCAGCAGCAGTTATAGGAGTTATAACGCTTATTTCTATGGCTAATTCTGGAGTTTTAGCGGCATCGAGGTTTCCTTTTGCTATGGCTAGACACAAGCTACTACCCGAATTTATGAGTACAATACATTCAAAGTATCTAACTCCAACAGTAACCATTATCATTACGTGTTTTGTTATGGCTTTGGTTATCCTATTTTTAGATGTTGAAAAGATAGCCAAATTAGCAAGTGCTTTTATGGTAATGATGTTTATGGTAGTTAATGCAGCAGTAATTGTTTTAAGAGAAACGTCTGCACAGTGGTATAATCCCCCTTTTAAAACACCTTTGTACCCTTATGTTCAAATCTTTGGAATTATTAGTGGTATTATATTATTGGTTTTATTAGGGTTAATGCCTTTTTTATCTATCGTCGCTATTTTTATACTAGGGATTACCATTTATTTTAACTTCGGAAATAAAACACCTAGAACAGGAGTTTTAAGAAAATATGGCCATCGACCAGCTCTATATTTATTATACAAAAAGAAGAATAAAGAAAAGAAAGGTTTTACACCTAAAGTGGCTATAAATGATAATATTTTAGATGGAAGATTCGTTTCAGAAGCAGGAGTTGTTGTACCATTGTTGGGTAATGAAAATTCGCCAGAAATGCTTGTAGAAATGGGTGGAGCTATTAATAGAAGAGAACAAATACAAGCTATTAATATTACCGAAGTTCCTAATCAAACCTATTTAGATGCTTTTGAGGATGATAGCCCTGTAATACATTCTTTGGCTAGAAGAATTTCTGGTTTAGCAAATGCCAAAAATTTAGATATAGATTTTGAAGCCGTTGTAACACATGATATTTCTGAAACCATTGATGAGTTGAGTAATCAAACTAATTGTGATTGGTTAGTAATGGGGTGGAATGGTAAAGCACATAATGGCATATTCGTTAGAAACCCAATAGGTTGGTTGGTAACAAATATAAATTCTGATTTTGCCTTATTTAAAGATAATGGTGTAAGGCATATTGGTAAAGTGTTACTAGCTCTTCGTCCAGGAAGAAAGGATAAAAATTTTGTAGCAATTGCCGACCGTATTTGTCAATTCTATAAGGCATCTTTAACGCTTTTACACGTTGTACCAACTCATTTTTCTAATGATGTTATTGCCGAAATGGAGAAGAATTCTACTGTTATAATTAATAAAGCTTCTAGTAAAAGTGAGGTTGTTATTATAAAATCAGACGATCCTATTGATGCTATTTCTAAAATTTCTGCTAGTTACGACTTGTTAATTTTAGGAACACCTCAAAAAGATAATTGGATTAATGTTCTTTTTGGAACCGGAAAAGATAAATTTACACAAAAATCAGCCTGTTCGGTTTTACGCCTTACAATGAGGGACAACTAATCTTTATATTTACCTTTTTCTTATTAACTTTACTCCAAACGTAAAAAATACTGCATGTTAGAGCTTTCAGGAATTATTATATTAGGAATTTTAGCCCAATGGGTGGCATGGAAATTTAAGATTCCCGCTATTTTACCCTTAATTTTAATAGGGTTATTAGTAGGTCCTATAGCTGCTACTTATTTTAGTGAAGATGGCAGTAAGTGGATAGAACCTGTTTGGAATGGTACGAAGGGTTTATTTCCTGGAGATGGGTTGTTCTATTTTGTGTCTTTGGCAATTAGTATTATTCTTTTTGAAGGTGGATTAACGCTTAAACGTTCCGAAATTAAACATGTTGGTCCAGTTATTACAAAACTTATAACCCTAGGGTCTGCTATTACTTTTTTTGGTGCTGGTTTTTTGGTTAGGTTTATTTTTAATTTAAGTTGGGAAATTTCATTTTTAGTTTCAGGTTTGATTATTGTAACAGGCCCCACCGTAATTACACCTATTCTTAGAAATATTCCACTAAAAAAAGATGTTTCTGCCGTTTTAAAATGGGAAGGGATTTTAATCGATCCTATTGGAGCTTTGGTAGCTGTATTGGTTTTTGAATTTATTAGTGTAGAAGGGGATAGTGGCTTTACAAAAACAGCTTTAATTGAGTTTGGAAAGATTATTCTTTTTGGCACAACATTCGGATTTACGTTTGCACACGCTCTAATTTTTGCTATTAACAAAAATTTTGTTCCTCATTATTTATTAAATGTGGTATCACTTTCTACAGTGTTATTGGTTTTTGTCGAGTCAGAAATTTTCGCTCATGAGTCTGGACTATTAGCGGTTGTGGTTATGGGAATGGTTGTAGGCAATGGAAAACTGGAAAATATTAAGGAACTCCTTTACTTTAAGGAATCTTTAAGCGTTTTATTAATCTCCATACTTTTTATTCTGTTAGCTGCCAATATTAATATGGATGATTTAATGTTGCTCTACAGATGGGAAACAGTGGCTCTTTTTGCCTTGGTTGTATTTGTTATAAGACCCTTAGCTGTATTTTTATCTACGGCTGGCTCAAAGCTAAAGTTTAACGAAAAACTATTTATAAGTTGGGTAGGTCCTCGAGGAATCGTGGCGGCTGGTATTGCTTCTCTTTTTGGGAGCAAGCTTTTAAAAGAGGGCGTTTCTGGCGCAGAATACATTACCCCGTTAGTCTTTATGATTGTTTTAGGAACTGTTTTACTTAACGCTACTACAGCTAGACTTTTTGCTAAGTTAGTGGGTGTGTTTTTAAAACGTTCAGAAGGTATTCTAATTGTTGGTGCTTCTCAAGTATCACGACTTATTGGTAGTTATTTAGAAGATAATGATAGACATGTTGTGCTAATTGATAGTAACCAAACAAATATACAATTAGCACAAGAATTAGGGCTAGAAGCCTTTAATACAGACATATATTCTGAAAGCTTAAACGATAATATTGAATTAAATGATATTGGATTTTTAATGGCTTTAACTGGAAGTGAAAACATTAATAAATATGCCATTAATAAATTTGGGAATCAGTTTGGTGAAAACGGAACGTTTAGGCTTATTTCGGTTGATGAAATGAATCACCCTGAAAAAAACCCAAAAGAAGGCTTATTTTCTCAAACAGATGATTTTATTCAACTAACTGAAGTTGCTAGAAAATATCCAAAAATTCATGAAATTGAAATTCTGGATAGAGACCATTACGAAAAGCTTATTGAGGTTACTAATAAAGATGAAGATATGATTCCGTTGATGGTAAAAGATAAAAAAGGCGTCTTAGAGATTATTTCATCTCATAATAAAGCCATTAAAAATGTTGAAAAAGGTTATAAATTGGTGTATTTAGGAAAACCTATGGTTTATAAAGAAGACCCCAAATAAAAGCTATTTGAGGTCTTTAGCTAGTTATGCTATTATTTGAAGGTTTGTAAATTCTTTTGTTACAACCAAACTGTTGTCATTAAATTTCAAATCCTTTAAGTTAACCTCTTCGTTATCAACTTTTATAGATTTAACCTTAAAAGGAAGTCCAATTAAATTAATTTTAAAATTTGAATAAGGTGTAATATACTGCCCTCTTTTATGTATTCTAATAACTAATTTTTCCTCGTTTCCTGCTAAGTTAAATTTCATTAAACTATAACGTCCTTTTGTGTAATCATAGCCGTCGTTAGAATCTTCGTATAGTTCAGAATCTTCTTTCCCATTTTTATAATAAACGTCTAATGTTACTTCATCAAATGTTTTTTCACCTACATATTGCTGAATAGGGTATTTAGGAATAATGGCTCCTGCTTTTACAAAAACAGGCATATCATCTAAATCAGAATCTACCCAAGCTTCTTTACCGCCAACAACTAGTTCTTGTGTCCAGTAATTGTACCATTCTCCTCTAGGAATATACATTCTTCTGCCTTTAGAGTTTGGTTCGTTAATAGGGCAAACTAGAATTTGATTTCCATAAACAAACTCATCTGTTCTGTAATGAGTTTGAGCATCCTCTTGATCAAACAATACTAACGATTTTAGTATTGGCACATTTTCGTGAGAATATTGATAAAATGCTGTGTATAAATAAGGTAGTAATTGATAACGTATTTCAATAAATTTTCTAACAACATCTGTAATTTCTTCATCGAAAGCCCAAGGTTCTTGGTCGCCATGATCGCCAGATGAGTGCGTTCTACAGAATGGATGAAAAGTTCCTAATTGAATCCATCTTGCATACAATTCGCCGTTAGGTTGCTCCGCAAAACCCCCAATATCTGAGCCAGCAAAGGAGAATCCAGATAGTGCTAAACGCTGTGCTTGAATATTAGCTATTTGTAAATGTTCCCAAGAGGCTACATTATCTCCCATCCAAGTTGAGGTGTAACGTTGTGTACCCGAATAGGCAGATCTTGTAATTACAAATGGTCGTTTAGGATAGTTAAAACGTTTTACACCGTGATATGTGGCTCTTGCCATTTGCATGCCATAAATGTTATGTGCTTTTTGATGGCTACAAGGGTTACCATCGTAATCATGCCGTACATCTGGAGGGAAGCTTTTACCAGGAACATCCATAACCGCTGGTTCATTCATATCGTTCCACACCCCTTTTACACCAATATCTTCAATTAATTCTTTAAACAAGCCCGCCCACCATTCTCTTACTTCACGTCTTGTAAAATCTGGAAAATAACACTCACCAGGCCATACCTTACCTTTCATGTAGGGACCGTCGGCACGTTTGCAGAAATAATCTTTTTCTAATCCTTCTTGAAAAACGCTGTATTCTTTGTCTATTTTAATGCCCGGATCTATGATAACAACGGTTTTAAAACCATCATCAGCCAACTCTTTTACCATTTTTTTGGGGTCTGGAAAATAGTCTTTACTCCAAGTAAAACATCTAAAACCTTCCATATAATCTATATCTAAATAGATTGCATCACATGGAATTTTTAATTCTCTAAATTTTGAGGTTATCTCTTTTACTTTAGCTTCTGGGTAGTAACTCCATTTACACTGGTGATACCCAAGTGCCCACAATGGTGGTAATTCTGGTGTTCCAGTTAAGTCGGTGTAACTAGTTACAACATCCTGCATTTTAGGCCCATAGATAAAATAGTAATTCATCTCACCACCTTGAGCCCAAAAACTCGTTACATTTCTGCGTTCTTGGCAGAAATCAAAATAGGTTCTAAACGAGTTATCAAAGAAAATACCGTAAGATTTACCGTTGTGTAAACCAGTATAAAATGGAATGGCTTTGTAAATTGGATCCGTGTCTTTTCCAAAGGCATAACTATCGGTCGCCCAGTTTTCAAAACGTCTTCCTTTTAAATTAATGTGCTGCGGCTTATCTCCTAAACCATAAAAGCTTTCTCCTGTTTGAGATGCCTTGCTCATTTTTACAATATCGCCTCCAAGATGATAACTTTCTTCCCAATGAAATCCTAATTCGTCTTCACAGATAACTGTTTTATCATTGGCATCATAAATAGATATTCTTAAATCTGCCTTATAAATTTCACAAATTAATTTAGCAGTTGTTACGAGGTATTTATCGGTTTCTTCTGAAATTTCTAAATAGTTATAACCTCTGCTAGCATCTTTATCAATAGCATAAGAAAAATCTTTATCAAATTTACCTACCGTAGTATACCTAAAACGAAGGACACTATCTCTTAAAACGGTTAGTTGAAGAATTATGTTATTTTCTGTTGTAAAATGAAGAATATCTACATCTTTTGAGTAGCTTATTATATTGGTTGGAAATAAATTCCCTTTGTATTCTAATTCAGTATTCAGTATCATTATCAAGCAAATTTATAGATCGCCAAAATACTAAATTAAAAAACTTTAGCCCTCACTTTTTTTATAAAAAGATGGGGGCTAAATTGTGTAATATGTAATCTATAAGTATTTAAATTAAATAAACGCTAACTAGCTGATTATTATTTAAATTGGAAGATAGAAATTCCTAGTGGAGGCAGAATAATCTCTGCAGAAAAATCTTTTCCGTTCCAAGGTTGTTTTTTTATGGTAATTTCTTTTTTGTTTGAAACACCACTTCCGCCAAAATCAATGGCATCACTATTAAAAAGTTCGACGAGTTTTCCTTTGCGAGGAACACCAATACGGTATTTTTGATGAATAGTAGGTGTTAAATTACAGATAACCACCACATCGTTTTCGCTTTTATACCCTTTTCTTACATATGATATGACTGAATTTTCATAATCATCATAACTTATCCATTCAAATCCTTCACCGCTGAACCCTTTTTCATAAAGTGCTGGTGTAGTTTTATAAATGGTATTTAGCGCTTTAAAATAAGTTTGAAGATTTTTGTGAGGATCGAATTCTAGTAAGTTCCATTCTAAACTTCCTTGAAAATTCCACTCATTATACTGTCCAAATTCACCTCCCATAAATAATAATTTGGTGCCAGGATGTGTAAACATGTAACCATACAGCAACCTTAAATTTGCAAAACGTTGCCATTCATCACCAGGCATTCTTCCTATGAGTGAATTTTTACCGTAAACAACCTCATCATGAGATAGAGGAAGCATAAAATTTTCGGTGAATGCATACGCCAAACTAAAAGTGATTTCATTATGATGAAATTTTCTATATACCGGATCTTTAGCAAAATATTCAAGCGTATCATGCATCCAGCCCATCATCCATTTCATTCCAAAACCTAAACCACCTAAAAATGTTGGCTTAGAAACCATTGGGAATGCTGTAGATTCTTCGGCAATAGTTTGTACATCTGGGTAGGAGCTGTACACTTCTTCATTGAGTTCTTTAAGAAAATCAATTACTTCAAGGTTTTCTCTACCACCAAAAATATTGGGCTCCCACTCGCCGTCTTTTCTAGAATAATCTAAAAATAGCATGGACGCAACGGCGTCAACCCGTAAGCCATCGGCATGATATTGGTCTAACCAAAATAAGGCATTACTAATTAAAAAGGCTTTTACTTCGTTACGACCATAATTAAAAATTAAACTTTTCCAATCTTGGTGATAGCCTTTTTTTCTGTCTGGATGTTCGTATAAACAAGAGCCATCAAAGAAGCCTAAACCGTGTGCATCTTCAGGAAAATGCGATGGCACCCAATCTAAAATAATTCCGATATCGTTTTGGTGTAATTTATCAACTAAATATTTAAACTCTTCAGGATATCCAAATCTTGAAGTTGGCGCAAAATAACCTGTTACTTGATATCCCCAAGAAGGGTCGTATGGAAATTCCATAATAGGCATAAGCTCTACATGCGTAAAGTTCATGTCTTTAACATAATTAACTAAGTCGTCTGCCAACTCAAAATATGATAGAAAGCGATCTTCTTCAATTTGACGTTTCCAAGATCCCAAGTGAACTTCATAAACAGAATAAGGCGCATCTAAAGCGTTGTGTTTTTTACGCTTTTTCATCCATTTGGTATCTTTCCATTTGTAGTCATCATCCCAAACAATAGAGGCTGTTTTTGGAGGATGCTCACAACGGCGTGCATACGGATCTGCTTTTTCGGTTTTTATATCGTTATGATGACTGTGAATTTTATATTTATAAATATTTCCTTTTCCAACAGATGGGATAAAACCTTCCCAAATACCGCTTCCATCCCAACGTACATTTAACTGATGTTCGCCTTCAATCCAGAAATTAAAATCACCAATAACCGATACAGTTTTTGCACTAGGAGCCCAGACAGAAAAATAGGTGCCTTCAACGCCATCTAAGGTTATGATATGAGAACCAAATTTTTCATAAAGTCGATAATGTTTACCTGCCTTAAAAAGATTAATATCGAAGTCTGTAAAAAGACTGTGTACTTTTACTTGTGCCATTAATTAATGATTTATAATGTTAGAAATTCCCTTTAAAGGGATAACAGCCCATTTTGGGCGAGAATTGAGTTCGTAACCCAATTCGTAAACTGCTTTTTCAAGCAAACAATATTTTAATATAAAAATGCGCTCTTGATTATAGCCTAAATTTAAATTAGCGTTTTGCGTTTCTGTAACATACGTTCCTAAAAACAAACCTGTTAAATAGCGATATAGAATTTCGCCAGCTTTAAACAACTCTTCTTGAGGTGCTTTGTAATGCTGTTCTGCATTATTAAGTATAGTTGCATAAATAGCATAATGAAAGGATCTAAAAAGTCCCGCGACATCTTTTAAAGGTGGCTGTTTTACTTTTCTATCTCTAATGGTGCTTTCGGGTTCACCTTCAAAATCTAAAATATAAAAATCATCATCTTTCACCAATACTTGACCTAAATGATAATCTCCATGAACGCGAATACGCTCTCCTTTAAGTTTGGTCCAGTCAAAGGTTATAAAACGTTGTCTAATTAGATTTTTTTTATCCAAAAATTCATTTGCTAAATCTAAGGCTAACCCTTCTAATTTATTTAAATTATTTTCAATAGTATTTAATCTGTTTTGAAACTGGTACAGCATTCTGTTTTTTAACCATACGGTATAGTCGTCGTTAAAATGAGTAGGAGTGAAGGCGGTTTCTTCAAACTCTGAACCGAGAGCAATATGCATTTCGGCGGTTCGTTTGGCTAAGGTTTTAATTTTAGTAAAAATGTTTAGCCCAGCCCAATCTATAATTTGTGGAGGAATATCGCGAATAGTTAAACGCTGAAATAGTTCTGTATTTGGTAAGGTGTCTATTTTAATTTGTTTATACTCGATATTACAAAACACCTTATGTAGTTCCTTTAACATATAGTCCCAAGCATCTCCTTCGTTGGGAACCATTTCCTGCATGAGTCCTATGGTAATATTTACCTCATCGGAATCGACAATATTGATACTTCCAAGGTAAACAGGAGTGTTTTTAAAATCTTTTTTTTCTGATAAAAATCGACTCATTTCATAGTCAGGATTTTTATCGGCATAAATACGTCTGAAAAATTTTAAAACGTATTTATCATTATAAATGAGTGAGGTATTGCTTTGCTCTAATCCCATAAATCGCGATGATTCGTAGGAAATATTATTTAAAAGATGACTTTTATGATATTGTACTTTAGTAGTGTCTTTGGGTAATGCTGTAAGAATACGCTCAAAAACTAATTTTCTGAATGCTTCTAGGTTGGTGGCATCAATAATGAATCCTTTATTGCCATGAATGCTTATGGGTAAAATTCTATCTTTATGTGCGAAATCTTCATCGGTTACAAAAGCTATAGGCAGGAAGTAATGTTGATAAAAAGCTTCAACAAAATTAACTTCAAGAATTAATCCATAATAGACTTCACCAAACTGCTGAATTCTAAAATATTCAGACAATTCAATATATTTCATTGTACTGGCCTTACCACCGTACCATCGCTGTTTTGAAATATAATCTCCTAAAACATCAGAAAGGAATGTTTTAACAAAGTCTTTGTTTTCTAATAAATGCTCCCAATTATCGTCAAAATTAAAGGACTGTGCGGGAGCTTTTTTTATTTCCTTTTTTTGAGACATGGTTATTTGGTTATTTTAAAAATGTGAAATGGTAATGTAGGGTGTAACTCTATATAATTCCATTCGCCATACCAGTTATAAACACTTCCGGTAACTAAATCGTGCATTTGTAATTGATGTTCATGAGAAACACCTAAATCGTTTAAAGGAACCTGTACAGACCCTTGTTGTGCATAATAGGGGTCTAAATTAATAATGATTAAAAGTTCGTTGGTTTTATCGTCATTCCATTTATAAAATGCCATTAAATTATTGTTTTCAATATGGCAGAATTTAATATTATTGGTTTGTTGAAGTGCCTCTTGTTCTCGACGAATTTGATTTATTTTTGAAATGATAGTTGATAACTTATTTTCTTTGTTCCAATCGTAATGACATATTTGAAACTTTTCTGAATTTAAATATTCTTCTTTTCCAGGAATGGCATCGTCAATCATATATTCAAAAACAGGGCCGTATATTCCAATATTAGAACTTAAGGTAGCCGCTAACACATAACGTTGAATATATTTTGATTCGTTGGCACCTTGTAAATGCATTGGGTTAATATCTGGTGTATTGGGCCAAAAATTAGGTCGCATATACTCACTTTGGTTGGTTTTTGTCAATTCCTCCACGTATTCGGTAAGCTCCTGTTTATTGTTTCGCCAAGTAAAATAGGTGTAAGATTGTGTATAACCTTGTTTTCCTAATTGTTGCATTACTTTTGGTTTTGTAAAAGCCTCCGCTAAAAATAACACATCAGGATGTTTGGCTTTTACTTGAGTAATAATCCAGTTCCAGAAATAATATGGTTTAGTATGCGGATTGTCAACTCTAAAGATATTGATACCACAATCTATCCAATAGAATAAAATATCTAAGCATTCTTGCCATAGATTTTTGTAATCTTCATTTTCCCAATAAATAGGCAAAATATCTTGATATTTTTTGGGTGGATTTTCGGCATATTGCACAGAACCATCTGGTCGCCATTTAAACCATTGTGGATGCTCTTTTACCCATGGATGATCTGGTGCCGCCTGAAGTGCATAATCCATAGCAATTTCAATGTTATAATCTTTTGCTTTTTGGATTAATGCCTTAAAATCGTCTACAGATCCTAATTGAGGATTAATAGCTTTATGACCTCCTAAATGAGAGCCAACACCCCATGCTGATCCTACATCGCCCTCTTGAGCTGTTGTGGTGTTATTTTTACCCTTTCTATTGACTTCACCTATAGGATGTATAGGAGGAAAGTACAGGGTATCAAAACCCATTTTAGAGACTCTGGGTAGCAAGCGTTCACAATCTTTAAATGTTCCGTGAGCTCCTTCGTGTTCTGAAGCCGAACGTGGAAAAAATTCATACCATGTGCTAAACCGTGCTTTTAGCCTATCAACATAAATTTGATAATCTTTAGATGTATTAGCTAGTATTTTTTGAGGATGGTTGGTAAAAATTTGATGTAACCTTTGGCTAGTTGCTTCTCTTATTGCTTCATCGTAATTATTTTTGTCTGCAAAAATGTTGATAAGATGATCTAGATAAAGAGAATCATCTTTTGCTGTTTTTTCTTTGATTTGTTTAATAAGCTCAATCCCTTCAAGCAATTCAGATGACACATGCTGATTATCCTGAATTTTTCTTTCAATACCATGTTGCCAATTGAGCGCGTAATCAACCCAGCCTTGCACTTTGTAGGTATAGTACCCTTGTTTAGTAACTTTAAAAGACGCTTTCCATTCGTCATTTACAACATGATGCATTCGAGTTTCATGCCACTCTTTTTCATCGTCATGTTTGTATAAAACAGAGGCAGCGATTATATCATGACCATCTACAAGTACATGAGCATCTACATTAACAATTTCGTTTACAACACGTTTAATATAAAAATCACCATCATTTATTTTAGGGTACACATAATCAATTACAACCCTCTTTTGGTTTTGCATTTTTTAGCTAGTTTATTGAAATAAATAAATTGTTTAACGAGAGGATTAAATAACGAATCCAACAGGAATTACAGCTCCTTTTTTAAGAACTACAATGCCGTCTCGAATTACGTATAAGTCGTTTTCTGTATCTTCTAAATGTTTTCCTCCATTGATTCTTACATCATCTCCAATACAACAGTTTTTGTCTATTATTGTATTTTTAATAAAACAACGTTCGCCAATTCCCATTAAAATATTAATTTTTTTGTTTTCTATATCTTCTAAAGTTTGATAATAATCACTTCCCATCATATAGGTATTTATAACTGTACTTTCCTTACCTATTCTTGATCGAATACCAATAACAGACTGTTCTATTTTAGCAGCACTAATAATACAACCTTCAGCAATAATTGTTTTTTCTAAAACAGTACCAGATATTTTTGTGGTAGGTAACATTCTTGCTCTGGTGTAAATTCGCTTTGTTTTATCATATAAGTCGAATTTTGGAATATTTTCTGTAAGCCCAAGGTTCGCTTCAAAGAATGAGTCGATGTTTCCTATGTCGGTCCAATACCCTTCATATTGGTAACTGAGTGTTTTGTGTTTGTCAATAGATTGCGGAATGATTTCTTTGCCAAAATCATTAGTTGAAGGATCACTCATCAATTCCTCAAGGAGATTTCTGTTAAAGATATAAATGCCCATAGAAGCTAAATAGTGTCTTCCTTGCGATTTCATATCATCACTAACTTCTGAAGTCCATTCTGGTAACAAGCTAGCTTCTGGTTTTTCAATAAAAGAGGTAATCACGTTTTGATCATCAGCTTTTAAAATACCAAAAGAGGTGGCATCTTTACTATTAACAGGAATAGTAGCGATAGAAATTTCAGCATTATTTTTTACATGCTCATTAATCATTAAATCATAATCCATTTGATATAATTGATCACCAGAAAGAATAAGAAAATAATCAAAATCGTGTCTTAAAAAATGGTGCATACTTTGCCTTACAGCGTCTGCCGTACCTTGAAACCAAGTTTTGTTATTGGGTGTTTGCTCTGCTGCCAAAACATCTACAAAAGCTGAGCTAAAAAAACTAAAGTGATACGTATTTTTAATATGCCTGTTTAAAGAAGCGGAGTTGAATTGCGTTAAAACAAACATCCTTTTAATATCAGAATTGATACAATTTGAAATAGGAATATCAACAAGTCTATATTTACCTGCTATTGGAACTGCTGGTTTAGATCGTTGTTCTGTTAATGGATGTAGTCTTGAACCTTGGCCACCCCCTAAAATGATGGCTAAAACTTTTTTGTTAATCATGTTTTTTAGTTTAAGAAATTAAGAGTTCTCAGGCATTTAAATATCAAATTTATATAGAGAATGTTACTCTGTTAATTTACAATTAAATTTTCATAAAGACAATACTGTTGTGCTTAGATTAATGACTTGTATAAATCTTTTACTTGTTTAGCTATTGCTATCCAATCAAAATAATCTTCAACGCGTTTTCTGCCATTTTTAGCCATTTTATTTCTAAGGTCTTTATCGTTTATTAATTTATTGATACCATTGGCAAGATCTTGTGCGAACTTATCGGGATTTACAGGCTCAAAAGGTGCTGAGGTTTGTTGTTCTAAAGGGATTAAAATTCCTGTTTCGCCATGAACAACCACCTCTTTAATACCTCCAACAGCACTAGCAACAACTGCTGTTTCGCAAGCCATAGCTTCAATATTTATAATGCCAAAAGGTTCGTAGATTGATGGACAGCAAAACACATCGGCATGAGAATATAATTGAATAACTTCTTTTTTATCAAGCATTTTGTCAATCCAAATAATATTGTTTCTTGTTTTTTTAACCTCATTAACACTGTCTTCCATTTCTTTGGCAATGTCTGGAGTATCTGGCGCTCCTGCACATAACACTATCTGGGTTTCTGGATCAATATATTTAATGGCATTCACTAAATGAATAATCCCTTTTTGCCTAGTTATTCTTCCAACAAATAACACGAAAGGCTTTGCCTTATCAATGCCATATTCATCTAAAGTTGAAGTGTCTGAAGTTATATTGTATTGTTGAAGGTTAATACCGTTGTAAATAACTTTTACCTTACTCTCATCAACATTAAAATGTTTTAAAACATCGTCTTTTGTTTCTTTTGAAACCGCAATAATGGCATCGGCCATTTCAATAGCGGTTTTTTCTACCCAAGAAGAGGCATCGTAACCTCTACCGAGCTGTTCGCGTTTCCAAGGTCTTAAAGGCTCTAAAGAGTGGGTTGTAATTACTAGAGGAATCCCGTAACATAGTTTGGCGATAATACCTGCAAATTGCGCATACCAAGTGTGGCAATGAACAATATTGGCACTCGAATCTTCAGCATTCATATGAATGCATGTACTTAAGGTTTGAAAGACGGCCTTAAGTTGAGAATTACTGTCATTAAAAACAGGATTCTCGTAAGGAAATCCTTTTACAGTTAAGTTGTTGTTTTTTTGATCTTGGTCGCCAAAACATCTCACATCAACCTGCATAAGTTTAGAGAGTTCGTCTGCCAAATATTCTACGTGTACACCAGCGCCACCATAAACATAAGGAGGAAATTCTCTGGTATAAAAAAGTACCTTCATTTGATAAATAAATAAAAAATTAATATGAATCAGTTAGTTTTTTATAACTGATTTTTCGATTTTAAATTTTTTTAAAAGGATAAAGGCTAGGCTTCAGATTATTGTAAGTCTTTAAGTTTAAAAATTCACAATCGATATGTCCATAAACTTAAAAATATTATTTCAGATTATGGTAAAAAAACCGCACTATTATTGATAATTTCTTAAAAAGCAAAAAGAGATAGAAATATTTCAATCAAAATGATTTTTTTAAACATTCTATTTTGAAATTTTCAATGTTTTTAGCAAGTAATGCAAGAACGCTTAAATTTAAGTGGCTAAAAAAAAGAGCTTCTATAAATTAAGAAACTCTTTTGTAGATTATTTTATATTATGTTTCAGTTGAAATTGATAAAACCATTAAGGTTAATCATTCAGTTTTAAAACGGCCATAAAAGCTTGTTGAGGAATTTCAACATTACCAACTTGACGCATACGTTTTTTACCTTTTTTCTGTTTTTCAAGTAGTTTACGTTTACGCGAAATATCACCACCGTAACATTTAGCCGTAACATCCTTACGAAGGGCTTTAATGGTTTCTCGAGATATAATTTTAGCACCAATAGCAGCCTGAATAGGAATATCAAATTGTTGGCGCGGAATTAACTCTCTTAATTTTTCACACATTCTTTTACCAATATTTTGTGCATTGTCGGCATGTATTAAGGCCGAAAGCGCATCTACAGGTTGGGCATTTAATAAAATATCAACACGCACTAGTTTAGAGGCTTTCATACCTATAGGATGATAATCAAATGACGCATATCCTTTTGAGACTGTTTTTAATCGGTCGTAAAAATCGAAAACAATTTCAGCCAAAGGCATATCAAAGTTAAGCTCTACACGCTCTGGCGTTAAATAGGTTTGATTGGTAATCATACCTCGTTTTTCAATACACAACGACATGACGTTCCCTACAAAATCGGCTTTTGTAATAATGGTCGCTTTTATATAAGGCTCTTCAACACGGTCTAAACCAGAAGGATCTGGTAAATCGCTTGGGTTGTTTACTATAATAATTTGGTCTGGATGCTTTCTGGTATAGGCATGATATGATACGTTAGGGACGGTGGTAATCACCGTCATATCAAATTCACGTTCTAAACGTTCCTGTATAATTTCCATATGCAACATTCCTAAGAATCCGCAACGAAACCCAAAGCCTAAAGCGGCTGAACTTTCGGGTGTAAAAATTAAAGAGGCATCATTTAATTGTAATTTTTCCATAGAGGCACGAAGCTCTTCGTAATCTTCGGTATCAACAGGGTAAATTCCAGCAAATACCATAGGTTTCACATCTTCAAAACCAGCAATGGCATTGGTTGTTGGTACTTTTGCATCGGTAATGGTATCACCAACTTTTACTTCTTTGGCTTCTTTAATGCCTGTAATTAAATAACCAACATCGCCTGCTTTAATTTCAGTTCTTGGAAATTGTTTTAATCTTAGGGTTCCAACCTCATCGGCATTATAGGTTTTACCGGTAGCGATAAATTTTACAAGCTGATTCTTTTTTATGGAACCATGAATGACCCTGAAGTACGTTTCAACCCCTCTAAACGGGTTGTACACAGAATCAAAAATCAAGGCCTGTAGCGGCTCGTCAATGTTTCCTTTAGGTGCTGGAATACGCTCAATAACTGCTGCTAAAATTTCATCAACACCAAAGCCCGTTTTTCCACTGGCATGAATCACATCGGATGGATCGCAACCTAATAGCTCTACAATATCATCAGTTACCTCTTCAGGATTGGCACTCGGTAAATCTACTTTATTAAGTACCGGAATAATTTCTAAATCATGTTCTAAAGCCAGATATAAATTTGAAATGGTTTGCGCTTGAATACTTTGAGCAGCGTCAACAATTAGTAGTGCACCTTCGCAAGCCGCGATAGATCGAGACACTTCATAAGAGAAATCTACGTGACCCGGTGTATCAATTAAGTTTAAAACATATTGCTCTCCTTTATAAATGTAATCCATTTGAATAGCGTGCGATTTGATAGTGATACCACGTTCACGCTCTAAATCCATACTATCTAAAAGCTGATCTTGTTTTTCTCTGTCGGTTACAGAACCTGTTGAATCTAGCAAACGGTCTGCAAGCGTACTTTTACCATGATCGATATGTGCAATAATGCAAAAATTTCTAATATTCTTCATAAAACAATCTATACCTAGATTTAATTTGCAAATATAGATGAATTTTTATTGAATTTAAGAAGGTTTTCATGAGCTGCTAAATCTTTTAAATAGGAAAAACGACGTTTTGGTTGAGGTAGAAGATATTTCAAAAAAATTAAGAAGTAGTTCTTCTAAGTAAAAAAACAGTAATTTTGCGCCAAAATAAAACCCTTTGGTGAAAATAGACAACATAGAATTACCAGATTTCCCACTGCTTTTGGCACCTATGGAAGACGTGAGCGATCCACCGTTTCGTGCTTTATGTAAAGAACAAGGTGCCGATGTTGTTTATACCGAATTCGTATCGAGCGAAGGCTTAATTCGTAATGCTGCCAAAAGTGTTATGAAACTTGATATCTACGAAAAGGAGCGTCCGGTTGGTATTCAAATATTCGGAGCTAATTTAGATAGCATGCTTCAAACCATTGATATTGTTTCCGCTTCAAATCCTGATATTATAGATATTAATTTTGGTTGTCCAGTTAAAAAAGTAGTGAGCAAAGGTGCAGGTGCAGGTATTTTAAAAGATGTTTGCTTGATGGAGCAATTGACTGCCGAAATGGTGAAACGTACCAATATTCCCATTACCGTAAAAACCCGTTTAGGTTGGGATCACGATTCTATAAGAATAGTTGAAGTGGCCGAGCGTCTTCAAGATGTGGGCTGTAAAGCTATTGCTATTCATGGCAGAACCCGCGCACAAATGTATAAAGGTAGTGCCGATTGGAAACCTATTGCCGATGTTAAAAATAACCCAAGAATGCACATTCCTGTATTTGGAAATGGCGATGTAGATACGCCCGAAAAAGCAATGCAAATGCGCGATAGTTATGGACTAGACGGTGCTATGATAGGTCGTGCCAGTATAGGAAACCCTTGGTTTTTTAAACAAGTAAAACACTTTTTTACAGCAAGGGAACATTTAACACCAATTACGTTAGAAGAACGGGTTGAAGCAGCTCGTAGGCATTTACAGATGTCTATCGATTGGAAAGGCGAAATCCTTGGTGTTTTTGAAACCAGACGGCATTATACCAATTACTTTAAAGGAATTCCACATTTTAAAGAATACCGTACCAAAATGGTTACTAGCGATAAGCCAGAAGATGTTTTTGCAACCTTTGATGAGGTGCTTGAAAAATTTTCGGGTTATACGTTTACAAAGTAATTATTTGTTAATCCTGTTTGCCGTTATTACTTTAATTTCACTAATGATTTTGTGATTCTTGCCGAGGCTATTTTTGATGAAATAATTCCTAATATAGAAATAGTTAAAAACACAATAACAAAGTTTTCTGCCTTAATAGTTACGGGATACGCTAGGCTTGGTGTTAACATAACCAAGTCAAAATTTTTCTGAAGAATTACCATTATTAAGCCAATAAGGATGCCGATAATACCTCCAAAAATGGTCATTAAGCTTCCTTGTAAAAAGAAAATACGCCTAATATCCTTTATGGTTGCGCCCAAATTAAACAAGGTGTTTAACGTTTTTTTCTTATCAAGTATCATCATAATAATAGAGCCAATTACATTAAATAAAGCAATAATTAATACCAAGGTAAATATTAAATAAACGGCTAAATATTCTGTATTCAACATTTTATAGAGGGCATCATTAAGTTGCGCTCTGTTTTTTATAATAACTCTATCTCCTAAAACAGCTTTAATTTTGTTTCTAACAGCATCTTCATCGGCACCTTTAACCAATCTAAACTCTAAACCAGTAATTTGGTTAGGAGCATAATTTAAAAGTTGTTGTGCCAATGCAATGGATGAAAAAATATAGGTATCATTCATTTTTTCATTAATATCAAACACACCAACATTGACTGCCTTTACAGAATTAAAAGCATTTTTTGTGGAGGTAATTTGTCCCTTGCCAGGCTTAGGGACATAAATGCTAAGCGTTTTAGAATAATCTAAAACACCAAGCGAAAGGTTGTTTGAAATCCCCCAACCAACCACGACTTGTGGTGTGTCTTGAGCAATCCAGCTGCCTTGAACAATTACAGAATCTATAGTTGTTACACTCGCAAAAGATTCATCAACACCTTTTAACGTTACAATATCATTTTTGTCATCTAAAGCTATAGCAACCCGTTCCTCAACAATTTTTGAATAAAGAGCAACATCTTTAATTTCTTTTAATTTTTGGGTGTCGTCATCGGTTAAAAAAAATGATTTTCCTATAGCTGTTTCAGCCTTTAAATCGGGATCAACCACACTTGTAAATTCAAGCGTAAAATCTTTTAAACCAGCAAAACCAGCCATTACAATAAATAACGAAGTAGCTCCTAAAACAATACCTATTGCCGCTACAATCGTGATGATATTAATAGCATTGTTACTGCTTTTTGAGCGTAAATAACGTTTGGCTATATAAAGGGTAAAATTCATACGTTGAATATGAAACGGGCAATAGGGTTAAAAAAGAATTAAGATTTTTTACGTTTATCTAAAATACTTGGATCTTTAATAGGGTTTTCTTCTCCTTTTAAGGACTTATCAATTTGGTCCATATATTCTAAGGAGTCATCAATAAAAAACTCTAGTCGTGGCATACGGCGTAATTGATGTTTGGTACGCTGAGCTATTTCATGTTTTATTAATGGCGCATTTGATTTTATGCCTTCCATGAGTTCAGCTCCTTTATTGTTAGGAAAAATACTCAAATAAACTTTTGCAACAGATAAATCTACGGTTACTTTAACTTTTGAAACCGATATAAGAATACCTTGCATACCACCTTGTGTGGCAGCACTTTGTAGCACATCTACTAAATCGCGTTGTAATACTGATGCTATTTTTTTTTGTCTTTGACTTTCCTCTACGTTACTCATTTTTTAACATCATTGGTTTAAGTAGCAAAAATACAGGATATTTAAAGATTATCTCACTTTTGATTTATAAAATTTGAACATATATGAATAGAGTGATAAAAAATTAATTAAAGAAAGGTTTAGCGTTTTAAACAAAAACTTCTAAAAAGGTAGCTGATAATAAGCTAGTTGTTTTTTTGTGTCCAAAGAACTACTAAAGAAGTGCTAACAGGGTGTTGTAAAGAAATGATTTAAAAGAATAAATTTCTTGTAGAGTTATAAAAATAGTATTAAATTCGCAGCCAATTTCGGTCCTATAGCTCAGTTGGTTAGAGCACCTGACTCATAATCAGGTGGTCCCTGGTTCGAGCCCAGGTGGGACCACGTTGAGGGATTTTAAAGCCTTGTAAATGTTAAATTTACGAGGCTTTTTTAGTTTGTTAGACTAATAATAGTCGAAAAAACAACACTAGTAATCAATAAACCAATCAAATTTTTCTTTGATAATTTGATTTTTTTCAGAAGAAAGAAAATCAAGATAAGCCAATGCGACTGGAGATAATTTTTTGCTTGGAGCTTTTGAAAACTTTAGCATCGTATTAGCAACAAAGCATAATACGGCAAGCAAACTACAATAAATACGTATATTTTATTTAGAATAATATTAATAAAAATACAATTTCAAATAGTTAAATTTGCCAAAAACCATCTTCAACGTAATAAAAAAGCAGCCATTTTGGTATCTTAAACATATATGAAACTATCAAGTCCATAGTAAAGGAGATGAGTAAAAAAGATATTCAAGGGATGGCAAGAGAAGTTCTCAGTGGGGGAAAATCGTATGAAGTTGTATTTAAACCGAAACAATAATTAAATATTATAAATAAATGAAACATATAATTTTAGTTTTTTCCCTTATGTTGGCCAGTGTAGGACAGGCGCAGGTTTTAAAGCCCGTAAAATGGTCTGCATCCGTAACTAAAATATCAGACACAGAATACGAACTGATAGCAACAGCCAATATCGACGCACATTGGCACCTGTATTCACAGACGGTCCCAGAAGGCGGCCCCATTGCAACAACCTTTACATTTCAGGGCAATGGCAAGTTTTTAAAAAAGGGAAACACCACAGAGGAGAAAGGACAGACCGTTGACGATCCCGTTTTTGGAATGCGAATAAAGTTTTTTGAGACCAAGGCGTCCTTTAAACAGCGAATAAGAATAAAAACAAAAGAAGCATTTAAAATAAACGCAACCGTTGAGTTCATGGTCTGTGACGATAGTAGATGCTTACCGCCCACCGAAGTGGACCTGGTGTTCAATATAAATTAAAAATAGATTGAATTAATGAGAAAGTTTCTTTTTGCCTTGACCGTATCGGTCTTATCGTTTTCAGGACATGCCCAAATATTAAACCCCGTTAAATGGAGCACATCAGTAGAAAAGCTATCCGATAGAGAATACGAACTGGTATCCAAGGCAACCATAGAACCTGGTTGGCACTTGTATTCGCAAACAGTTCCAGAAGATGGTCCCATAGCCACTACATTTACCTATGACGATAGTGAAGGGGATTTTAAAATAATTGGAAATACCACAGAAGAAGAAGGCCATACCATTGATGACCCTGTTTTTGAAATGAAGATCAAGTATTTCGAAAAATCGGCCACTTTCAAACAAAAGGTAAAAGTGGAAGAGGGTATTGGTTCTGTCAGTGCTTTTGTTGAGTTTATGGCATGCAACGATACCAATTGCACACCACCAAAGGAGGTTGAGCTGGTATTTAATATAGCCAACAATAAAGATACCGCTGGGGCATCAAGGACCGTTATAAAAGCAGATAAAGATGAAGCTGTTTCAAAGGACAGTTCCGAATCGGAAAAAGGACTGTGGTCTATTTTTATCATAGCCTTTTTCTCTGGTTTTGCAGCCCTGTTGACACCTTGCGTGTTCCCAATGATCCCCATGACCGTAAGTTTCTTTACCAAACAGAGCAAAACAAAGGCAAAAGGTATTAGAAATGCCATTATTTATGGTATTTCAATTATCGTCATTTACGTATTGTTGGGTATTTTTGTAAGCCTAATATTTGGGGCAGATGCCCTAAATGCCTTGTCAACCAATGTGTGGTTTAATATTGCCTTCTTTATACTATTGATAATTTTCGCAGCCTCGTTTTTGGGAGCTTTTGAAATTATGTTGCCAAATAAATGGGCAAACAAAGTGGACTCCCAAGCCGATAAAGGCGGATTGATAGGAATCTTTTTCATGGCCTTGGCCTTGGCCATCGTATCATTTTCGTGTACAGGCCCTATAGTAGGAACCTTATTGGTACAAGCCGCAGCAGGCGGGAGCCAAGTAGGCCCCATAGTTGGTATGCTAGGGTTTTCATTGGCTATCGCATTGCCGTTTGCATTGTTTGCGGCCTTTCCAGGTTGGTTAAACTCATTGCCGAAATCGGGAGGCTGGTTAAACACCGTTAAGGTGGTTTTAGGCTTTTTAGAACTGGCATTGGCGTTTAAATTCTTATCGAATGCCGATTTGGTGTTGCAAGCCCACTTTTTGGAACGAGAGGTCTTTATCGCTATTTGGATCGCCATTTTTGGAGTTTTGGCCTTTTATTTGTTCGGAAAGATACAATTGCCACATGATTCGCCAGTGTCCCATATTTCTGTTGGAAGATTGAGTTTGGGCCTGATAGCTTTATCTTTTACCATATATATGATTCCTGGTCTTTGGGGTGCACCGTTGAATTTGATCAATGCGTTCCCTCCACCACAGCACTATGGGGAATCCCCCTATGGCGTTGGTTTTACAAAGCTAGGTTCAAGTGCGGCTTCAGCAAGCCATGGTGAGATCCCAGAAGGGGCCCATTTAATGGCTCCCCATGATATTTTAGCATTTAACGATTATGATAAAGGATTGGCCTATGCCAAAAAAGTAGGGAAGCCGGTTATGATAGATTTCACGGGACATGCCTGTGTCAACTGCAGAAAGATGGAAAACAATGTGTGGATCAAGCCAGATGTTCTGGACATCCTTAAGAATGATGTGGTGTTGATTTCGTTATATGTAGATGACAAACGCCCCTTGGCAGAAGGAGATGTTGTGGAGTCCAAGTTAAACCCGGGGAAGAAACTTAAGTACATAGGGCAGAAGTGGAGCGAATTACAGACCATAAAGTATAAAGCAAACACGCAGCCCATGTATGTGTTGATGGACCATGATGGAGAGAACCTGATAGACCCTGTGGCCTATACCCCTGATGTGGAAACCTATCTTAACTGGTTAAAGCAAGGTGTTTCAAATTTTAAATAAAAAAGATCATTAATAAATTTTAAAAAATAAAAATGAAAAAAATACTTTTTCTATGTGCTTTAATAGTTTCTTTTTTATCATGTAAGCAAGATGCTTTAAAGAACTATGTTACTTTGTCTGGAAAAATAGCAAACCAAAATTCTGATTCTCTAGTTATTTTTGGTAATAAGGGTATAGTAAAAACTTTAAAGGTTGCTAAAGATGGTACATTTTCAGATACTTTAAAAGTAGAACCATCCGGTTATTTTCTTTTTGATGGTAAAGAAAGATCACCAATTTATTTAAAAAATGGTAATGACTTGGACATAACTTTAGATACGAAGCAATTTGATGAAACTATAAGCTATACTGGACGTGGAGCTGAAGCCAATAACTATTTAGCCAAAAAAAGTCTGCTTCTAGAGAAAATGATGAATCTAGATGCACTTTTAGTTTTAGATGAAAAAGCATTTTCTGAAAAAGTAAAAGCGAATACTGAAACTTTAGAGGAGATGTTGAGTGTAACTAAAAATTTAGATTCAACTTTTGTTGCAAATCAAAAGAAAGAGTTTAAAATAACTGAAAATCAGTTGTTTGAAATATATAAGGATAACCAAAGATTATCAGGGTTAAAGGGAAAAGAATCTCCAAAATTTATTGATTACGAGAATTATTCAGGTGGCAAGACATCATTAGATGATTTGAAAGGGAAATACGTTTACATTGATATATGGGCAACATGGTGTGGCCCTTGTAAGCAAGAAATTCCTTTTCTTAAAGAAGTAGAAAAGGTATACCATGGAAATAAAATTGAGTTTGTAAGCATTTCCATAGATAGTCAAAAAGATTACGAAGCTTGGCGAACTATGGTTGAAGAAAAGGAACTTTCAGGAGTTCAGTTGTATGCCAAGCAAGATCAAAACTTTGTTAATGCATATTCAGTAAACAGCATTCCTAGATTTATTTTAATCGATCCACAAGGTATGGTTGTAGATGCGAACGCACCAAGACCCTCAAGTGATGAGTTGAAAGATTTGTTTAAAACTTTAGACATCTAGAATAACAAGTTGTTCATCTGTCCTAGGCTTTTTCGTTGAAAATTAAAATGAGTACAATAAAATTAGCTCTTAATAGTATGCTTAAATCTAAGTCTAAAATGCAAATAACTTTAGAGGACTACTTTACACCCTTTAGACAAAATATAGTTGGAATAGAAAAAGAATTCGAATCACCTTATGGGAATAAAAAAATCATTTATGCCGATTGGACAGCCAGTGGCCGATTATATAAACCTATAGAGGAAAAAATGTTGAATGATATTGGTCCCTTTGTTGCCAATACCCATACCGAAACGTCCATAACAGGAAGTGTTATGACGCAAGCGTATCATAATGCCAGAAATATTATTAAAGAGCATGTGAATGCATCAAATCAAGATGTGTTAATTACGGTAGGAACAGGTATGACAGGAGCCATCAATAAGTTTCAGCGTATTTTAGGGATTAAACTTAACGAAAACCTAAAAGACCATACAGAAGTTCCTGATGATAAACGTCCTATTATTTTTGTCTCTCATATGGAGCACCATTCTAACCAAACCTCTTGGTTGGAAACTATTGCTAAGGTACTAGTTATTCCTGCAAATGAGAAAGGCTTACCATGTTTGAATAGCCTTGAAAGTTTATTGGAAAAGCATAAGGATAGGCCTATAAAAATAGCTGCTATTACTGGTTGTTCAAACGTAACAGGTATTAAAACGCCTTACCATAGCATTGCAAAAATAATGCACCAAAATAATGGATTGTGTTTTGCAGATTTTGCTTGTTCAGCACCTTATGTTAATATAGATATGCATCCAGAAGATGAGGAAGCGTATTTAGATGCCATCACTTTTTCACCACATAAATTTTTAGGAGGCCCTGGTTCATCAGGAGTGTTAATCTTCAACAAAAAACTATATAAAAATCTGGTGCCAGATAATCCAGGAGGAGGCACAGTGTCTTATACAAATCCTTGGGGAGACCACGATTATATTGATGATATAGAAACTCGAGAAGATGGAGGTACACCAGGATTTTTACAGGCCATAAGGATTGCGCTTTCCATTCAGCTTAAAGAAAAAATGGGCGTGCAAAATATTTTGGATAGGGAACATGAATTGAATACCATTGTTTTTGGAAGACTTTCCAAAATTGAAAATATACACATTTTGGCTCCAGATCAAACCGATAGGTTAGGGGTTTTTTCTTTTTTCGTTGATGATGTGCACTATAATTTAATTGTAAAACTTTTAAACGATAGATTTGGTATCCAGACTCGTGGTGGATGTTCTTGTGCTGGAACCTATGGGCACTATTTGTTACATGTAGACCAATCTACATCTAAAGCCATTGAACAAAAAATATTGGAAGGTTGCCTCAATGAGCGACCTGGGTGGATTAGAATGTCCATTCACCCAACAATGACTGACGCTGAAGTAGAGTTTATTTGTAATGCCATTGAATCGGTTGCAAAAAACCATGAACTTTGGGGAAAGGACTATCGTTATAATGCCATTAAAAATGAATTTATTCATATAAGTAGTGAGCCTATAGAAAATCAAATAATAACAAATTGGTTTGAAATCTAGTCTTAAATAAAAAATGATTAGATTTAAAACTCTTTGTAAGTAATCCTATGATTTCCTATCTAAAATCATGAAAGTAAGGTAGGGATGGCACCTTTAGGAGTGTTTTCAGCTTACAAAAAGAGATCACACGTTTTACGTGCAAGAAATGCAGGTTATGGAAGTAATATTTGTAATTCCTTAACTAAGTAATATGACCTTATAAAGACATCTCTTGTACAATAGTTTTGTAGTGCCAATAATTTAGTAAATTCTATTTTGGTAAACGAACCATTATAAGCATAGCAATCCGCTAAAATAAAAACGGAATTATAAAGAATTTGGGATAACACCCAATTAAACTATCTTAGCGTGAACTAATAACGCCAAGATATGAAAACCTTAACAAAAATATTTAAAAAACTAATAAACAGCCCTTATGTGGTTTTAATATCATTACTTGATTCCATTATAAATGTAATTCAAGTTTTTTATAAACTACTTATGGGTCAAACAAAATTAATAAATATACACATGGAAGCATCATATTTTGAGATTTCAATCAGATTATTGACAGTGGTTTTTTTATTCATATTATGGAAATCATTTTTAAAAACAAAAAAATCAGCAGAAAATCATTTAAACAACATAAATGAGCATTGGCATAACCAGCTTAAAAATACAACTGAAGAATTAACAAAAAACATAAATGATTCTCATAGAATATTAAGCAATCAAATCAGGTTTATTCATTTCAACAATGAATTTAAAGATTTGCCAAAAGAAGAGTATTTTAAAAAAATAACTCTATATGGAGGTTTTTCAAAAGAAGACTTAATAGAGATAGGTGTAGATGAAAAATTAATAAAAGAAAACGATAACAAACTTTTTTCAAAAAATGTTATGGATAAATTTTTAGCATTTAAAACCGAATTACAAAAACTAAATAAATGAACATCATAGAAATATCCGAAAAATTCCCAACGGAACTCGATGCCGTCAAGTATTTCGAGCATAACCGCTGGGGAGATAATCCATTGTGTGCCTATTGTAGTTCTCCAAGACTTTCAAAGCGTGGCAAGGATTTACGTTTTAAATGTTATGAATGTGGAAAATCAACATCCGTAACGGTTCATACGGCATTGCACAGTACCAACATGGATTTAAAAAAATGGATGTTTGCATTTTCAATAGTCTGCGATGCTAAAAAAGGTTTATCCGCTTTACAGCTACAAAGAAACCTGAACATAAGTTATCCAACAGCGTTAAAGATGTACCACAAAATGAGGGATTTAATGAGTATTGAAAACGATACAATAAAACTTGATGATATTGTGGAAATGGACGAAATGTACGTTGGTGGCAAGCCCCGAAAGTTCAACGACGGACAGACCAATAAACCATTTAAAAAAACCTCAATACCAAAGCTTGACGAAAGGATAAAGGAGCTGAAAGAGGCAGGGGTTAAGTTCAAAAGAGGCAAGGGCAACCCTGCAAAATCCGCACTGAACCCAAAACGTGGTCGTGGCACTTCCAAGATACCAGTTGTTGGCATAGTTGAGAGAAATGGGGATGTAGTGGCACAGGTAACGCAAAACGTGACCGCAAGGGAACTCAAGGCTATGGTTCAAAAATATGTTGATGTTGACGATTCCGTTTTGATTTCAGACGAATATAGGGGTTATTCAAAAATGGATGCCATAATAGAACACGTAAAGATTGACCATCAAAAACTGTATTCGTACAAAGGAATAAACACAAACTCAATCGAAAGTTTTTGGGCTATAATCCGCAGGCAGATAATAGGACAGCACCATCAGGTAAGTTTAAAATACCTACCGAAATATGTAGCGGAAGCCGTTTTTAAATATAATAACCGTAAAATAGACGATATGTTTGAAACACTAATAACAAATGCAATGAAAACAACTAAAAAGGATTATATCCCAAATAGTTTATAATTCCGAATAAAAATATAAACTTCTTATTAAAACTAGCTTAAACTTAGTTTGTTCTTGAAGCTAGAGAACTGAATAATTTTTATTGTTATACAATTTTTTGTTCAATTAAACGTATTTTTAATTTTAAATAGAATGTCTTATGCATATAGATATTGATAAAATAAAACGGATTTATAACATTGGAAAAGAACTTAGTTTATCTGATGTAAAGAAACTAATTACATTTGCGCAGAAAAAGTCGTTTAATCTAGGTGAACAATTAATTAAAGCCAACACTTCTCAAAACAATGTTTACTTCATTTATAAAGGTCTAGTACGCATATATGCTGTAAATGAAAGAGGGAACGAAATTACGACTGAGCTAAGATGTGAAAATGAACTTGTAGCCAGTTATGACGTAATTTTTTTTAATCAACCTTCACGATTCTATGTGGAGGCAATGGAAAAAACAGATACTTTTTACATACCCTATGACAAACTTCAAAAGGTTTTGAACAATAACCCCAAACTGGATAAAAATCGAAAATTCATCTTACAGAACCTTCTAAAAAACGCATTTACCCGAATAGATACGTTTGTTCTCTATACCCCAGAGGAGCGTTACCTTGAATTCATTAAATCACACGCAGACCTTGTAAATAGGGTGCCCGATAAATATATAGCTAATGTTTTGGGCATCACCCCTGTCTCCTTAAGTAGAATACGTCAGCGTATCGCTAAAAAATAGTTTTGTACTTTCTTTATGACCAATTGAGCTACTAATTTTGTTCGGTTAAAAATTTCATTGCCCTGAACGTTATTATCTTTTGTTAACGTTTACAGCCTAGGTCTCTATATACATTTGCATCATAACCTTAAAAATTTTAGCTATGTATGTAACAAAAATGAAATTAGTAAACACTTTAATAGTGTTAGCCTTATTTACCAACTTTTCTTGTTCTGATAATGACGAGAATGATTCTGAAAATGCAATTACAGAAGATGAAGCCGTAATGCTTGTAGCCAGTTCTTTGGAAGAAGAATCTGGTGGAAGTATTGAGACTATTATCCAGTTAACAATAGATGTTGAAATTACCGTAGAAACCAATGAAGTTTGCGGAGAAACTTTTGATGACGGAATCGCATACGATTATGACAAAAATGGTATTTCTGCCTCATACACTGGGGACTGGTCGTATCAAATTCAGTGTGATGAATCTAACCTACCATCATCTGCAACCTACTCTTATGAAAAAGCTCTTACAGCTAGTACAGCTAGAGTAAGTTCTTCGGGCACATCTAAATTATCAGGAACTCTAGAGGGGCTAAATCCTAATGTAGAAAGCTTTTACCTTGCTGGGGTTTACAGGGGTGACTATACACAACAGCTTGTTGTTTCTGAAAAGAGTGTAACTAGTAATCTGGTTCTAAATATAGAAAGCCTAGTTATTGATAAATCGACAGATTCCATTACCTCTGGTGAAGCCTCTTTCACTCTAAGTGGAACGAGTAATGGAGCAAGCTTTTCCTATACTGGAACCATTTCCTTTAAGGCAGACGGCTCTGCCGAAGTCATCATTGATGGGCACACACATATTATCCTTTCGTAATCGAGTAATTTAAAAATGAGCGGTATTCACTATTATACCGCTCTATTAAACTTTATACTTATGAAAGAACATCCTTCTTTTTGGTTCACATTTTTGTTCAATATCATGAGATATACCATTATTGGAGGTGTTTCGTTCGTTGTTTTTTATGTCTTATGGCCCACAGAGTTTATCAATAATAAAATACAGGACAAACATGCCAAGAACAAGGATTTTATTCGTGAACTCTTATATTCTTTACAGACCATTACTGTTTTTATTGGTTTCAGCCTTTTATTCCTATATACTCCCTTACGGGATTATTCCCTGATCTATTCTGATATAAATGCCTATGGAATATGGTGGATTCCTATTAGTATACTGTTGGCCATAATTTTACACGATGCCTTTTTTTATTGGATGCACAGGATTATGCATCATAGAAGACTATATAGAAAGTTTCATATCATTCACCATAAATCATTCAATCCTTGTCCTTTGACCTCCTACGCATTTAATGTGACTGAAGCCGTTCTAGAGGCCTGTATTATTCCGTTAGTATTATTTATGATTCCCATGCAACCCATAGCACTGATTTTATTTGCCCTTTTTGCTTATTCCTTTAATGTGTACGCTCATTTAGGGTATGAAATTATGCCAAAATGGTTCCGTAAATCAATGGTTTTTGAATTCATGGTAACTTCGGTACATCATAACTTACACCATGAAAAATTTAAGGGGAATTATGGTTATTATTTTAGAATTTGGGATCGATTAATGGGAACCGAACATCCGGATTATGTGAAGAATTTTGATAAAATCCAGAAAAAAAGATTCGGAACCAACAGCAAAAAAACATCAAATAGTATCTTACTTACTATTGGCTTTATAACGCTCTTTAGCAGCTCCATTTTTGGGCAAGCTGATATACAAGGCGTTTGGAAAGACGACAAGAGTAAAGCAAGCATTCAAATCTACAAGGAAGGTGATAGTTACTTTGGAAAGTTGATTTTCTCTGAAAACCCTGAGGACCAAAAAAAAATAGAAAGGAAGAATATTATTGTACTGCGTGATTTTAAAAAATCAAAAAGGGATTTCTATTGTTGCGGGAGTATCTATCAACCCAAACACGATCGTACATTAACTGGAGATTTAGAAGTCGTGAATACTAATACGCTAAGAGTAAAGGCCAAATACGGTTTAATTCGTGCAGTAAGAATTTGGAAGAGAAGGCCTTCATATTAGATATGGTTTTTTTAACACTATATGTCACGTTCTGAAATATAGCAACAGGTTAAAATTAAATTTACGCTGATTATTTGTATGCCGAATTTGGATTTCTATAGAAAAATGGATCAGTATTTTGATAGATCACCGCTAGCAGTATAGATTTTTGGATTGGAAAAGTTTTGTTTTAAAGACAAATCGTATACAAATGTATGAATTTGTTTAATTGAAGGTATAAAAAACGGTTTAGTGAAAACTAAACCGTTTTTTTGCAATGTTTTAAATTTGTAGCGAGAGCGGGGCACGATCCCGCGACCTCCGGGTTATGAATCCGACGCTCTAACCAGCTGAGCTACCTCGCCATAATTTAAGGCTGCAAATATAAAAACAATA